>NZ_JANPAB010000098.1:0-47697 GCF_031429695.1 Sphaerotilus sp. | reverse complement strand
ACATCGCCGACTACATCGTCAGCTTCTACAACAGCGTGCGTCTGCACTCCACACTGGGCAACTTGCCTCCCAATGCCTTCGAGCAGCAATCGGCAATCACACAACCTATCGGGCTGTGCGAAATAACTTGACCAGGACAGTGTCGTGCTCCAGCAGGCTGTAGAGCGCGCCGAGCGGGTCGTAGGCGTGTTCGCCGCCCGCCTTGTCGATCTCGTCCACGACGATGAGCGGATTCGCGTAGGCGCCATCCACCAGCGTCTCGAACACCTTGCCCGGTCGCGCCCCTTTCCACTGGCTTGACGCGCACGACAGCACCCAGCCGGCGGTCAGCGAACTCATCGAGACGAAGCCCATGCCCGTGCCAAGCAGGTGCGACAGCTCGCGGGCAAAGTGCGTCTTGCCCACGCCGGGCGGGCCGAGCAGCAGCATCGGCGTGATCTCCAGCGCGTCGCCGCTGTCCTCGCACAAGGCCAACTGGCGGCGCACGTCGTCGAGCACCGGGTGGAAGTTGGGCAGCTCGTCGTAGAGGTGGTCCATCACCGGCAGGCCGGAGGGCTTGACCTGGAACCGCTCCGGGCCTTTTTCGAGCATGCGCTCGTAGGTGGAGCGCAGTTGTTCGTGGTCCTTGGGGGCCAGCTTGGTCAGCCGGCGCTCGACATCGTCGAGCCGGTAGAGGTGACGCATCCGCGCAATGGGGATGGTGCAGACGAGATCGGTGCAGCGTTGGCTCAAGGAAACCTCCGGAAGACACGTCAGGGGTGATGACACCCGTCGTGACTAGCATGCCGCAAGCCAGGTTCGCGGCACAGCGGGGAAGCACCCCCAATCGTGGGCAGTTCCACGGACTGATCGGGGGCCGCGGTTCTGGCGGTGCCTGCAGGCTTCAGCTTTGCGTGCGCCTGCCGAAAGCCGTGGACGTTCCTTGTTCCTGGAAGGCTCTGAGGTCATGGTCTGGCGCCGACTTTTGCATGCGCTGTCGATGCGTGCACTGCCTTGCCTGCTGTGGAGTCTGCTGGCGGTGCTGTGGCTGGGCGCTGCCCCGGCGCGGGCAGCGGCCGTCGATCCGGCTGCCCGCGGGCTGATCGTGCTGACGGACCGGCGCCAGACGGTCGAGGTCTGGCCGGCCGTGTCGGTGCTGCTCGACCCGAAGGGATCGTGGACGCTGGACGAGGTCCGCCTGCGCTTGCCCCAGCGCTGGCGTCCCGACGTGCCGGAATCGAACTTCGGCGAGCGCCGGGAGGCGGTCTGGCTGATCTGGGAGGTGGAGCTGGCGCCGTCCGCCACCGGGGCGTGGCTGCTGGACGTGGCGTATCCGGCGCTGGACGAGGTGGATCTGCACGTGTTGCGCGATGGCAAGCCGCTGCACGAGGCCTACCAGCGTGCCGGGGACACCCGGCCGATGTCCTGGCGCACACTGCCTGCCCGCACGCACCTGCTGCCGCTGGACCTGGCACCTGGGCGCTACACGCTGCTGCTGCGCGTGGCCACCACCGGCAGCCTCATCACGCCGCTGCACCTGGTGACACCCGAGCAGTACCACCAGCACGACGCCCGCGTGCAATTGCTCCAGGGCATCTCGTCGGGGGTGATGCTGTGCCTGCTGCTGTACAGCCTGGCACAGTGGGTCAGTCTGCGCGACCGGATGTTCGCGTACTACAGCCTCAGCATCTCGGGCATCGGCTTGTTCCTTTTCTCCTTCAACGGGCTGGGGCTGCAGCACCTCTGGGGCGAGCACGTGCGCGTGTCGGAGGTGCTGTCGCCCGCCTGCGTGCTGCTCAGCTCGGCCGGGGCCTTCCTCTTCATCGACCGCGTGCTGGACATCCAGAGCCTGTCGCCGCGCATGTCCCGGGTGATGCACCTGGGCGCGGCGATCGCCTTGACCTCGATCGCACTGCTGCTGACCGACCTCTTCGGCTACCGCGAGGCGCAGCAGGTGTCCAAGGTCCTGGGCCAGTTGCCGATGTTCCTGGCCCTGCCGTTTGCCTGGACACGCTGGCGCCAGGGGGATCGGGCGGCTGCCTATGTCTTCCTCGGCTGGGCGCTGTATGCCGTCAGCGGGGTGACGATGGGTCTGCTGGTGACGGGTCAGGTGGCGGCCACGTTCGTGACACTGCATGCGCTGCAGGCCGGCTCGCTGGTCGAGATGGCCCTGTGGCTGGTGGTGCTGGGCATGCGGGTCGAGCAGTTGCGTGGCCAGGCCGAACTCGCTACCCGCGATGGCGAGCGCCTGCGCCGCCTGTCCGAAACGGACGCGCTGACCGGGCTGCTCAACCGGCGCGGGCTGCAGGCCGCCGTCGCTCCGCTGATGGCTCGGCAGCGCCCGGCTCGGCTGGTGGCGTTCTATCTGATCGACCTCGACGGGTTCAAGCAGATCAACGATCGCCAGGGGCACGACGTGGGCGACGAGGTGCTGATCGAAGTCGGCGTGCGGCTGCGCACCCAGGTCCGCGACGGCGATCTGGTGTCACGCACCGGAGGCGACGAATTCGTCGTGCTGGTGGGTGATCTGCCCGACGCCGCCGCAGCCCAGCGCATCGGTGCTGACCTGCTGCGGGCGCTGGTGGCGCCGATGCAGGTGCGCGAGGTGTCCTGCGAGGTTGGGGCAACGATCGGCTACGCCCTGGCCCCGATCGACGGCAGCGAGATGGCCACGCTGCTGCGGCGTGCCGACCAGGCGATGTACCTGGGCAAGCAGTCCGGCAAGGGCCAGGTCCGCCGCCTTGAGTACTGCGGTTGAACCCGGGTGGACGTGGCGTGCCAGCCGCGACATACTTTGCCCGCCCGGTTCGAAGGAGTTCTCATGAGCGATCTGCTGCACACGGTGTCTTCCCGGTCTCGACGCGTCGGACCTGTCGTCCTGCTGGTGGCCACGCGCAAGGGTGCGTGGATCCTCCACGGCGATGCCAGACGCCAGTCCTGGCGCATCGACGGTCCGCACTTCCTGGGCCATGTCGTCAGCCACCTCGTGCTGGACCCGCGCGACCGCCAGACCCTGCTTGCGGCGGTGCGCACCGGGCACCTCGGCCCGACGATCTTCCGCTCGACCGACCTGGGCCGCACCTGGACCGAGTCCACGCGCCCGCCCGCGTTTGCCAAGGCCGCCGCGGGTGAAACCGGCCGTGCTGTCGATCACACCTTCTGGCTCGCCCCGAGCGTGGCCAGCGAGCCGGGGGTCTGGTACGCCGGCACCTCGCCGCAGGGGCTGTTCCGCTCCGAGAACGGCGGCGTGACCTGGGCGCCGTTCTCCACGCTCAACGACGACCCGCAGTTCCGCAAGTGGATGGGCACGGTGCAGGACGGCACGCCCGACGGCCCCAAGCTGCACTCCATCCTCGTCGATCCGCGCGACCCGAAGCACCTGCACATCGCGATGTCGGGCGGAGGGGTCCACGAGTCGGTCGATGCGGGCCAGACCTGGACGCCCCGCGTGCGCGGCATGGCGGTGGTCGGGGGCTTCGATCCAGCGGACATCACGTTCCACGATCCACATTGCGTGCGGCGCTGTCCGACCCGGCCGGACCGGCTCTACCAGCAGAACCACTGCGGCATCTACCGCCAGGACCGGCCGGACGCCGACTGGGTCTCGATCGGCGGAGGCATGCCGGCCAAGGTGGGCGCGATCGGCTTCCCGATGGTCGTGCATCCGCGCGACGCCGACACCGCGTGGGTGTTCCCGATGGACGGCTCCGATGTCTGGCCGCGTGTCAGCCCGCAAGGCAAACCGGCCGCCTATGTCACCCGCAACGCCGGCCGCACCTGGCAGCGGCAGGACGCTGGATTTCCGCGCAGCCAGGCGTGGTGGACCATCAAGCGCCAGGCGATGTGCGCCGACGCGGGAGATCCGGTGGGGCTGTACCTGGGCACCACCAGCGGCGAACTCTGGCTCAGCCGCGACGAGGGGGCCGACTGGGCGCCGCTGATGCAGCACCTGCCGGAGATCTACGCGCTCGACGTGGTGGACCTGCGGTGAAGGGCATGAAGGTGCTGATCCCGTCGGCGCTGCAGTCCTACACCGGCAGCGCGCTGGTCGATGGGACGGGCGACACGCTGGACGCGGTGCTGTGTGACCTCGACGGGCGTTTTCCAGGGCTGCGGTTTCGCATCGTCGATGAACAGGACCGCATCCGCCTGCATCTGCGTGTCTTTGTCAACGGGCGGCCGATGTTCGACATCACCGCGCCGCTGCCACCGACCGAGCAGATCAACTTCGTCCTGGCCTTGAGCGGCGGCTGATTCCAGCTCCAGCGGCCTTCTCGGGCGCGTCTAGCCGGGCAGGACCAGACACGCTGCCCCGACAACTCCCGAGTTCTGGCCCAGCGCCGCTGCCACCACTGGCACGTCCCGAAAGGGGGGCAGTGCCCACGACCGGATGTGTCTCTTGATGTCGGGATGCAGCAGATCGAAGCCGCTCGACACGCCCCCGCCGAGCACGACCCGCTCGGGGCTGTACAGGTGCAGCAGATTGACGATGCCCACGCCCAGTTCGGCCGCTTCGTGTGCGACGAGATCCAGGGCGACTGTGTCCCCGGCTCGGGCTGCAGCGAATACCTGCGGTGCTTCCAGCGCAGCACCGTGCGCCGCCAGGGTGCTGCTCGGTGTCCGGGCTGCGCGCCGGCGTGCCAAGGTGCCCAGTGCGGTGCCGGATGCCTGCGCCTCCCAGCAACCCCGGTTGCCGCAACTGCAGGTCTCGCCCTGTGGTGCGGTGGTCATGTGGCCGATGTGGCCCGCCAGTTGACGCCGGCCGCGCAGCACTCGGCCGTCGGCGATCACCCCGCCGCCGATGCCGGTGCTGACCGTGACGTAGACGAAGTCGCTCAGCCCGTGGCCCGCGCCGAACCGCCATTCGCCGATGGCGGCGCCGACCCCGTCGTTCTCCAGCACCACCGGCAGCCGCAGCGCCTCGGTCAGCCAGGCCACGATCGGCACATCGACCCAGCCCGGCAGCGTGGGGATGCCCAGCACGACCCCGGCCGAGCCATCCAGCGGACCCGGCGAGCAGACGCCGACCCCGGCGAGCGCGTCCGGGTCAACGCCTGCGGTGACCTCGGCCACCAGTTGCCCGATCTGCTGCACCACGGCGCGCGGTCCGCCCGCTGCGTCCGTGCGTGTCGCGGCGCGTGCCAGCAGGGTGCCATCCGCGCCGACCAGCGCGGCGCGCACCTGCGTGCCACCGAGGTCGATGCCGATCGCCAGCGGATTCATTGCGCCGCCAGCCACGCCATGCGTGCCGCCAGATCCGGGTCACCAAAGGCGAGCGAGCCCAGCACGACCGCATCGGCCCCTGCGGCGCGCAGCCGGGGCACCGTTTCGTGCCGGATGCCGCCGTCGGCCACCACCACCACGCGGTGTCCCGGAGCGGCCTGACGCACCAGCGCCCGGACTTCCCGCAGGCGATCGAGTGCGTCGTCGTGCAGGCCCTTGCCCTTGACGCCGATCGAGGTGCCGAGCAGGGTGATGAACTGGACGTCCTGGAGGTAGGGCACCAAGGCGGTGACCGGCGTCTCGACCTGCAGCACCAGACCCGGCATGCAGCCGCGGCTGCGGATCAGGTCGAGCGCACCGGCGGCCACGCTCGGGCATTCGGCGTGGACGGTGATCACGTCCGCGCCAGCGTCGGCGAACTGGTGGATCTGCGACGCCAGGATGGCGTCCGACACCATCAGATGCACGTGGATCGGCGCCGCGCTGGCCGCCCGCACCCGCGCGAGCAGGTCGGGAAAGAACAGGAAGGCTGGCGCGAAATGCCCGTCGGCCACGTCGATGTGCAGCAGGTCGGCATGGGGCTGGATGCGGTCCAGGTCCGCGCCGATGCGCAGCAGGTCGGCGGACCAGACGGAGAACTCGGCGATCGGGCGGGCGGTGGGCAGCCGGTCGAACCAGCCTTCGGGGGGTCTGTTCATGGGGGCAGGTTCCGGGTGAACCGCCGGATGGCGGTGTGCAGGTCGTGGACGTAGGCGTCGCGGCTGACGGACTTGGGGGTGATCTCCACCAGCTCGGCCTGTGGCAGCAGGGCGGCCAGCCGGCGGGCGTGGTCCATGGGGTGGATGGCGTCGGCTTCGTGGCCGATCACGAGGGCGGGCACGGTGACTGCCCGCACTTCGTCCGGACTGACCCCGGGACCATCCGCCGCGATGCGCTGCAGGAGTGCGGCCGTGACCGCCTGGGGCTGCCTGTCGAAGAAGCCCATCAGCGAGGCCAGGTTGTCGGGGGACTCGGCGGCCAGGCGCTGCGCTGTGGCACCTTGCGCGAAGCGGGCGCGGGCCTGCTCCGGCGTGCAGCGGGCCAGCCACTCGCCCACCTCGGCATTGGGCTGCATGTTGGCCGGCGCGGACTCGGTGACCCAGGCCGGGCGGACCAGGATGAGCGCCCGCACCAGCGCCGGCCGGCGTACCGCGATGCGCAGGGCCATCGCCGCGCCCATCGAGATCCCGCCCAGGACGATCGGCGCCAGCCCCTCGCACTCGATCAGCGCGACCACGTCGTCGGCAAAGCTGGCGATCGAGAGGTCCGCGATCGGGCCGGCGGCCGTGCGGCCGTGGCCCCGGCATTCCAGTGTCCACAGGTGCAGGTCGGCGTCGTCTGGGAATGCCTCGGTGGCCTGTGCTGCGCTGCCGCACAGGCCGTGCTGGAACACCACCGGCACACGGGCACGGCCGGAGTTCATGCAGTGGCCTCGATGCCCGCCTCGCCCATCACCCGCCGCAGGAACACGGCCACGGCCGGCGCCTCGGCGGCGGTGAGGCCGTGCGTGATCAGCGGGCCGCTGAACCCGACCGTCTTCAGCGTGGCGAGGTAATGCGGGTAGTCGAGCACGCCCTGGCCGGCGGTGGCGAAGCGGCCGTCGGCGTGGCGGTCCTTGGCGTGGCCCATGCAGATCCGGTCGGCCAGCAGGTCGATCGCGGCCGACACGGTGTCGCGCTGCTCGGCGGGCGTCGCCACCTCGAACAGATTGGCGGGGTCGAGCACGATGCGCAGGCGCGGGCTGCCGAGCTGGTCGATCAGATCCCGCGCACGCCGGGCCGAGTTGACGACATTGGCGAGTTCCGGCTCGATGCCGAGCAGCACGTCGTGTCGGTCGGCGATCGCGATGGCCGTTTCCATCGACTGCAGCAGATCGCGCCACGCCTCGGGGGTGTGGTTGTCGGGGTGTTCGCGCCACTGGTCCTGGGCGTCGCGGGTGCCGGTGCACAGCGTGATCAGCCGCGTGCCCAGCCCTGCGCAGGCGCTGGCCAGCACGTCCAGCCTCGCATGGCCGGCCTGCCGCACGGCCGCGTCCGGGTGAACCATGTTGTAGGTGCCCGAGGCCGCGGCGATGGCCACGCCCCGGGCCTGCGCCGCTGCCGCGACAGCGAGCGCCACACCCGGCGCGATGGCCTCGGGCATCGCCGGCAGGCCGGAGCAGGCCAGGTTGTATTGCGCCGCAGAGAACCCCGCGCGCCGCACGGCGTCCAGCACCGTGGCCGGATCCTGGCCGTCGAACGTCTTCGAAAAGATGCCGAGCTGCACCACCGGCCTCACAGTCCGCCGTCCACATCGGCCAGTCGCACCGACTGCCCGCTCTCGGCGCTGCGGGCAATCGCCACCATCGCCCGCACCGACGCGATGCCGTCGTTCACGTCGGCCCCGGTCATCGGCGCGCCGTGCAGCACCACATCGGCGAAGCCTTCGAGCTGGCGGCGATAGAAGTGCCCATCCGCGCCGAGCACGCGGCGCGTGGTGCCGTCGCGCTCGTGGAAGACATCTACGTCGCTGCTCTTGTAGTACCAGGGGTTCCAGGTCTTGCCAAGCACGCTGCCGTGCTGGCCGTAGATCTGGAAGCCCTCGTGCCAGTCCATGCGCACGGCGACGGTCAGGTCGAGGTGGCCGAGGGTGCCGTTGGCGAACTCGGTCTCGACGAACCAGCAGCGGGCGCCAAACCGCTCGGACAGGCGCGCCCGCACCGACACGATGTCGCCGGCCAGATAACGCGCGGTGTCCACCAGGTGGCAGCCGTGCGCCAGCATCAGGTAGCGGCGCATGTCGGCCTTGGGGTCCACGGCCGGCTTCCTGCGCGCGGCGCTGGTGACCATCAGCGGCTGCACCGCGTCGGTCATCGGGTAGCGGTGGGTGGAGTCGCAGTACCAGACCTTGATCGCCAGCATCTCGCCCATCTCGGTGTCGATGAAGGACTTTGCGGCCTGCAGGCCGGCGTCGAAACGCTTCATGTGGCCGACCTGCAGCACCTTGCCGCTCTGGGCCACGGCGCGTTGCAGCGCCTCGGTTTCCTCGACCGTCACGCCCAGCGGCTTCTCGGACAGCACGTGCTTGCCGGCCTGCAGGGCCTTGATCGACGCCGGGACGTGGAAGGCGTCCGAGGTGGCGACGATCACCGCCTCCAGCTCCGGGTCGGCCAGCATGGCGTCGTAGTCGGCGTAGCTGCGCCGTGGCTGGTGGGTCCAGGCCATGCGCTCGCGCAGGTCGTCGGCCACGTCGCAGAGGGCGTACAGCTCGGCGTTGCGGGCCTTGGTGCAGCTCTCGAAATGCGCGGCCTGGGCGATCGGTCCGCAACCCAGCACGCCGACGCGCAACAGACGGGTTTCTTTCTGGGGCATGGAGGGGCTTTCCGGACTACTTGACGAAGGTATTGAGCTGGATGATCGGCAGCAGCACCGCCAGCACGATCACCATCACCATCGCGCCCATCACCACGATCAGCAGTGGCTCCAGGATGGTGGCCATCTGCATGGCGCGGCGCTGGACCTCGGCGCCGAGCTGGGTGGCGGCGCGCTGCAGCATCACCGGCAGCTCGCCGGTCTGCTCGCCCAGGCGGGCGAACATCGACAGCAGCCCGGGGAAACGTTTCTTCGACGACAGCGCCGAGGCCAGCGGCGCGCCTTCCCGCACCTGCACCAGCGCGGCCAGCGCGTCGGCCCGCATGGCGCGGTTGGACAGCGTTTCGGCCGCCGCCTGCAAGGCTTTCAGGATCGGCACGCCCGAGCCCGCCAGCATCGCCAGCGTGCCGGCGAAGCGCGCGGCGTTGTAGCTGCGCGCCAGCCGGCCGACGATCGGCAGTGTCAGCACCATCGCGTCGAGCCGCTCGCGGGTGGCTTCATTGCGCCTGGCGACCACCAGCAGCCCGCCTGCGCCGATCAGCGCCAGCAGCAGCGCCCAGCCCCAGTGGCGCAGAAACGCGCTCAGCGCCAGCATCGCGCTGGTGAGAAAGGGCAGTGCTTTCTTGCTGCCCGCGAACACCTGCGCGACCTGCGGCACGACGTAGGTGACGAGGAAGATGACGATGACGATCGCCACCACCGACACGATGGCCGGGTAGAGCGTCGCACCGACCAGCCGCGACTTGAGCGTCTGGCGTTCCTCCAGATCGTCGGCGAGCTTCTCCAGCACCCGGCCGAGCTGGCCACTCTGTTCGCCCGCGGCCACGACGGCGCGGTAGACATCGTCGAATTCACGCGGAGCACTGCCCAGTGACTGGGCGAAGGGCGCGCCGCCGTTGACCTCGGCGCGCAGGTGGGCGAGCAGGTCGCGCTGGCGGGGGTCTTCGGCTTCGTCGGCGAGTGCGGTCAAGGCCCGCTCCAGCGGCAGGCCGGCGCCGACCAGCCCGGCGAGCTGGCGGGTCCAGATCGCCAGCGTCGTCGCCGAAAACACCCGCCGCCGCATCATCGAGCCGCCCGCCGCCGCCGTGGCCGCCGCTTCCGAGGCGACCGGCTGCACGTCCAGCGGCACCAGCGCCCGCGCCCGCAGTTGCGAGCGCACCGCCTTGGCGTTGTCGCCGTCAAGCAACCCGGTCTGGGTCTTGCCAGCGGCGTCGAGGGCTTCGTATCGGTAGGCGGGCATGGGTGCGGTGTGTCGGGGTCAGTCGCGGGTCACGCGCATCAGCTCTTCCAGCGATGTGATGCCGGTCGCCACCAGCCGCTCGCCGTCCTCGCGCATCGAGCGCAGGCCGCCGGCACGGGCCGCGGCGATGAGTTCGGCCTCGCTGGCACGGCTGTGGATCAGGGCACGCACGGCGTCATCGACCACCATCAGCTCATAAACCCCCGTGCGGCCCTTGTAGCCGCTGTGGCCGCAGGCGTCGCAACCGACCGGGTGCCAGCGGCCGTCCTCGCCCGGGCGCTTGCAGGTCGTGCAGAGCTTGCGCACCAGCCGCTGCGCAAGCACGCCCAGCAGCGACGAACTCAGCAGGAACGGTTCGATCCCCATGTCCGTCAGCCGCGTGACCGCACTCGGCGCGTCGTTGGTGTGCAGCGTGGCGAGCACGAGGTGGCCGGTCAGCGAGGCCTGCACGGCGATCTGCGCCGTCTCGTGGTCGCGGATCTCGCCGATCATGATCACGTCCGGGTCTTGCCGCAGGATCGCCCGCAGCGCCTTCGCAAAGGTCAGATCAATCTTGGCGTTGACCTGCGTTTGCCCGATGCCCGCGAGTTCGTACTCCACCGGGTCTTCCACGGTCAGCACGTTGGTGGTGCTGGTGTCCACCTGGCCAAGCGCAGCGTAGAGCGTGGTGGTCTTGCCCGAGCCGGTCGGGCCAGTGACCAGCACGATGCCGTGCGGCTGCTGGATGCGGGCGGAGAAGCGCGTGTAGGTGTCGCCCTGCATCCCCAGACCCGGCAGCGAGAATTTCGCCTCGCCCTTGTCCAGCAGGCGCAGCACGGCCCGCTCGCCATGCACGCTCGGCAGCGTCGAGACCCGCACGTCGATGGCGCGGCCACCGATGCGCAAGGAGATGCGGCCGTCCTGCGGCAGGCGCTTCTCGGCGATGTCCAGCTCGGCCATGATCTTCAGCCGGCTGATCAGCGCCGCGTGCAGCGCCTTGTTCGGCTGCACCACCTCGCGCAGCGTGCCGTCCACGCGGAAGCGCACCGCCGATGAGCGTTCATACGGCTCGATGTGGATGTCGCTCGCGCCGTCCTTGGCTGCCTGCGTCAGCAGCGCGTTGAGCATGCGGATGATCGGCGCGTCGTTGGCGGCTTCGAGCAGGTCTTCCACGGCGGGCAGGTCCTGCATCATCCGGCTCAGGTCGACGGCGCTTTCCACCTCGCCGACCACCGCTGCGGCACTGGATTCACCGCCGGCATAGGCTTGGGCGATGCGCTGGGCGAGGCGTTCGGGGGCTTCGCGCTCGATGGCGTCCACCGCGTGCAGGCGCAGCACCTCGGCCAGCGCAGCACGCGGGGCCTCGGCGTCGGCCCACAGCACCAGGCGGTCGCCATCGTCTTCGAGCAGCAGGCGCTGGGCCTTGGCCCAGGCGTAGGGCAGGGGATGGCGCACGTTCAGCGGCCCGGAGTCGAGGCAGAGGGCGCGGTCGGCGTGGCCCGTTCGCCGCGGCGCAGTTCGGGCAACACCGGTGCCTCGTTGATGCCGAGCACCGCCGAGGGCTTGGGCTGGCCGTCCTGCTGGCGGGCGCGGATCAACTCGTAGCGGTCGAAGGTCAGCGCGTTGGCATCCTCCTGCGTGCGCATCACCACCGGGCGCAGGAAGACCAGCAGGTTGGTCTTGATGCGCTTGCGGTTCTGCGCCTTGAACAGGTTGCCCAGCAGCGGGATGCTGGCCAGCCCCGGCACACGGTCTTCGCCGTCGGCGTATTCATCCTTCAGCAGCCCGCCCAGCACCATGATCTGGCCGTCATCGACCACCACCGAAGTCTCGATCGAACTCTTCTCGGTCGAAGGACCAGCGCTGGACGAAGTCGTGCCGGCGATGACGCTGGAGTTCTCCTGGTAGATCTGCATCCGCACGGTGCCGTTCTCGCCGATCTGCGGCTTGATGCGCAGCGTCAGGCCCACGTCCTTGCGTTCGATGGTCTGGAAGGGGTTGGCCGAGCCATTGCCCGTGCCGGTGTTGGTGAAGCTGCCGGTGATGAAGGGCACGTTCTGGCCGATGACGATCTTGGCTTCCTCGTTGTCGAGGGCGACCAGATTCGGGGTCGAGAGGATGTTGGCGCCGGTGCTGCTTTCCAGGAAACGCGCCAGCGCGCCGAGCGTGTAGATGCCGTTGAGCGCCTGGATCAGGCCGACGTTCAGGCCAGCACCCAGATTGACGCCGGTGCTGGTGGTCGATTGCGACAGCGTGACGAGGTTGGAGCCGGCGCCGCTGGTCGAGCTGTAGTTGGTGCCGGCGATCACGCCGTACTTGTCGCCGCTCTTGCCCAGCAGCCCCTGCCACTGGAAGCCGAACTCGGCCGCCTGGCTGGCGTCCATCTTGACGATCATCGACTCGACATAGACCTGCGCACGGCGGGCGTCGAGCTGGTCGATGACGGCGCGGAGCTGGCGGTAGATCGGCTCGGGGGCGGTGATGATCAGTGCGTTGGTGGCCGGATCGGCCTGCACGAAACCACCCGTGGATGGGCTGGCCGAGGCGCTGACCGGCGTGGTCGATTGCGCCGAAGCGCCGGAGCCGCCCTGGCCGCCGATGGCTGCAGCCATGCCACCGCCGCTGTTGGCGGATGTCGCGCCCAGGCCCGTGCTGGCACCGCCAGTGCTGCCGCCCGACGTGCCGCTGCCACCCGCGCCATAGGCGGCGCGCAGCACGGCGGCGAGCCGGGTCGCGTCAGCGTTCTTCAGGTAGACGACGTAGATGTTGCCGGCGGGGCCGCCCGTCGGACCAGGCCGGTCGAGCTTGTCGATCACGCCGCGCACGACGGCCAGCCGCGCCGCGTTGGGCGCCCGCACCAGCAGCGAGTTGGTGCGCGGGTCCGCGATGATCGACACGCCGCCGGCCATCGCCGCCGGGGCGCCGGGTGTGCCGCCGGACGAAGAGTCGGCGAAACGCTGGACCATCGGTGCAAGGTCGGACGCCGAGCCGTTCTTGATCGGGATGACCTCGACGTCGGTGGCTGCCGGTGTGTCCAGCGCGGCGATGATGCGGGCCAGGCGCTGCAGGTTGTCGGCGTAGTCGGTGATGACCAGCGTGTTGTTGCCGGGGTTGGCGTTGATGGTGTTGTTGGGCGTGATCAGCGGGCGCAGCACGGTCACGAGGTTGTTGACGTTCTCGTGCTTGAGCGGGAAGACCTGCGTGAGGATCTGGTCGCCGGAGCGCATGACGTTGCCGACCGAGACGGTGCCCGTCTGCAGCTTGGCCTCGGCCTCGGGCACGACCTTGAGCAGTCCGGCCACGTCCACCACCGTGAAGCCCAGTCCGCGCAGCACGGAAAGGTAATTCAGGAACGCTTCGCGCTCGGTCAGCGGCTGTTCGCTGTAGAGCGTCATCTGGCCGCGCACCCGCGGGTCGACCAGGATCTGGCGCTTGACGATGGCCGCCATGGCCCGCGACACCGCTTCGATGTCGGCGTTGACGAAGTTCACCGTCACCTTGGCCGTGGCGGGTGCTGTGGCGCGGCGTGACTGCTGCGCCTGCAGCGGCGCGAGGTGGCCGAGGGCCAGGGTGCCGGCCAGCGCCGCGGCGAGCACGCGGCGCGGGGCGGAGGGACGTGGGCACAGCGTCATGGTCATCCGATCGTGAGCAGGGAGCGCGCGCCTTGGCGCCGTCCGATGATGTTGAGCAGGTTGTTCAGGGCGGGGCGGTCGGCGTCGGTGGCGGTGGCCTCGCCGCGCAGGCGCAGTCCGCCCTGGCTCCAGCTGCCGGTGCCACTGAGCCGCAGGGCACCGTCGAGCGTGTCCAGCGTCACCATGGCGGTGCCGGCCTGGGCAGGGTCGCCGCTGAGCGTGACCCGGTAGCTGCCCAGACGGGGCAGCGTGGTCAGGCGGGAAGAGAAGTCGCGTAGCTCCAGCCCCGCGCTGCCGGCCATCGCGAAGCGGCCTTGTGCCCAGCGCAGCGACAGGGCCTGCGTGGTCAGCCGCAGCGCGCCACCGGGGCGCAGGGTGTTCCACGGTGTGCCGAGGCCGACCAGCCACGCCGCTGGCCACTGCCCGACCCAGTCGCCCTGGTCGGCCCGACTGGGTTGTACCGCCACCTGCACCTGCCCGAGGCCAGGGCGCACCAGCAGCAACTGTTCGCCGTTGAGGCAGCAGTCGTGCTGCAGCGCCAGACGCACGGCGGTGCCAGTCGGGCGCAGTGTCCAGCGGATGCGGCCGGGCAGGGCACGGGCGTCGCGGCTGCCGGCACCGGCGCCGAGAATCAGCACTGCGTCGCCAGACCAGACCGTGCCTTGTGCGTTGGCCAGCAGCACACGCTGTTGCGTGGCGGTGGCGACAGCCTGGGCCAGCCAGTGCGCGGGGGCGAAGACGACGAGGGCGATCAGCGCGCCGACGATGGCGCCGACCACGGCCCAGCGCCGGCTGGCGCGCGCTTGCGCCACCCAGCCGTGGCTGGCGGCCTTGCGGCTGGTGCTGCCGAAGATCGACGGATGGGCCGAGGGCTGGTAGGTCGGGCGCCAGGGAATGCCGGGGAGGGCCATGGGGACTCGGCTCCTGTTAGCGCGGTGTCGGCGCAGGGGGCGGCAGCGTCAGCACGAGACTGCCGCTGTAGCCCTTGCCCGTGCGGCCGAGCTGGGCTTCGAGCACGCGGACCCGTGCGGCAGCGCGCACTTCGGCCAGCCACGCCATCATCGCGGCCGGCTCGACGCTGGTGAAGGTGACGTTCACGCGCTCGCCGCTGCGTTGCAGGCGGGCCGCGGCGCCCAGGCGTTCGGTGGCCGATTGCAGTGCGGCGTCCGCCTGGGCGGGATCGACGGGCGGCAAGGCGCGCAACTCGCCGGCCTCGGTGGCCAGGCGTTGCATCTGGACGAACTGGGCGTCGAGCGTGGCCTGCTGCGCAGGCGCGGTACGCAGGGTCTTGAGGGCAGGCTGCACGCCGAAGCTCCAGACCAGGAACACCAGCAGCAGCCCCAGCCCCAGCGTGGCGCCGAGCTGCTCGCGTGGCGCCAAGGTTTGCCAACGCTGTTGCAGGGGGGCGAGTTGCTGTTGCAGTGCGGCGGAGCGCGACAGGGCGGGCTTCATCGGGTGGCTCCAGCGGCGGTCGGGCGGCTCAGGGTGATCTGGTTGTCGGCGTTCTCGACCATCCAGCCAGCCGGCTCCAGCGTGGCGCGTATCTGCGCCAGCTCGGCCGCACCCACGCCCGGCGCGCCCAGCGAGAGGCGACCGTTTTCGTAGCGCAGCACCTGGGGCGGGCGGCCGTCGGGCCAGACGCTGGCAGCGGCCTGCAGCAGCGGCTCCAGGTCGGTGTCGCCGGGGCGGCCGGCGCTGGCGCGCAGCAATTCGTTCTCGCGGGCCATCTGCAGTGGCGCGTCCAGCACGGCGCGCACCTGCGGGTGCGTGGTGCGCAGGAGGTTGGCGACTGCGGTGCGGCGCGTCTGCAGTTCGCTGCGCTGCATCCAGGCCCAGGCGTTGAGGCCGACCAGATGCGCCAGTGCCAGCCCGATCAGCCCGAGGCGGACTGGCCGCCAGCCTGGCGTGAGGAACTGCTTGCCGGCGTCGCGCAGCAGCGCCAGCCCGCGGTGGCGCGCGGCCAGCTCGAACTGGCGCAGGTTCCAGCCACTCTGTGCCGAAGCCAGCAGGCGCGCGGCGGCGCTGAGCACTTGCACTGGCTGGCCCAGCCAGCGTTCGGCCGGTGCAGCGGCGGCCGGATCGGCGGTCCACAGCGTGTTGTCGGCCAGTGGTTCAGGCAGCAGGCCGCGTGACAGGCTGCCCTGCAGCGGCCAGGTGCTCACGCCCTGCGCATCGGCCCAGGTCAGCAGCGTCTTGGGTTTGTCGTCATCGAGGGGCACATGGAAATGCCCGTGTGCCTGCGCGTCGGGCCACAACCCAGGCACCACCCGGTCCACCACCACGCCGGCGCTCTCCAGCGCCGCCAGTTCGCCCGTCAGCCAGGCCCGGTCGATCGCGGCGACCCAGGTGTCCTCGCCGGGGCGGGCATCCGGTGCCAGGCTCAGGTGGAGCTGGTCCACCTCGTCGAGCACCTGCTCTTCCAGCATCCCGGCGAGCGCCGCGCGCAGGCGGGTGGCCGGGGCTTTCGGGCACGTCAGGCGGTGGAAGGCGACATCGGCCGGACCCAGTACCGCCACCACGGCGGTGGCCTTGGGCAGCAGCGGCGGGGCGCACTGCCCTTCGGACTGGATCGACTGCCCGTCCGGGCTGAGCACGAAGGCCAGCTCGGCCCGGACACCCGGTGCCTGCGCGGACACACGGGCCTGCGGATGCAGCCGGGTGCGGGTGGGCAATTGGAGGACGAGCAGGCTCATGGATGGGGGTGACGTGTCTGGCCGATTGTAGGTGCGGGTCGGTGGACGAACCGTGAGAGGTGGCCGATCCCGCGGACTGCGCTCATCGCTGCAGCACACTTTCCAGCTCGCTCAGGTCGCGCATGCGCTGGGTGGACAGGGTGCGCACCTCGCGCCCGTTGCGCTCCAGCAGCGAACGCTGGGCGACGGTCACCTGGTCCAGCCGCAACGCGCCATAGACGATGAAGTAATTGGTGTTGACGCTCACCCGCCGCGCGTCGGTCAACGCACGTTCGCCCAGCACGGCCTTGGCGTCCGCCGGGCTTTTCAGATGCTCGCGCAGCCGCGATTGCACCAGCCGTTCGGCGCTGGCCAGGTCGATGCCTGGCAGCACGGCGGCGATGACCTCCTTGGGCGCCGTGTTCAGGTTGACGGGCGTTTCGCGTGGCAGCAGCACGACGTAGGGTTTGAGGCGCAGGACCGTGGCGGCGTCCAGCCCCAGCCAGCCGAGGTCCTCGACCGAGGTGGGCATGAGCGGCAGGGTCGCGGTGCCGATGCTGGCGCCGGAGTCCGGGGCGGCTTCGGTGGCGCTGCCCGGCGTGGCGCGGCGCAGCGCCTCGGCCAGCCGCGGTGCCACGTCGCCGTTCAGGCCGAGGAAGCCGCACAGCCGCTCCAGCGTCTGCAGCTCGCTGCGGCTGACCTTGCCCTGCTGGATGAGGTTGCGCAGGTTGTAGCGCGACTGGGCGTCCTCGATGCGGCCGGACAGGAAAGCGTCCGGTGCGTCCCCGGCCATCGATGTGTCGGCGGCGAGGAAGGTGGACAGCCGGGCCTCGGCCAGCGGGGCGGCCCACGGCTCGCCGAGGTGGTCGGCGCCGCCTTCGCGGGCGTCCTCGCGCAGGATCATGCGGGTCCAGTCGAGCGCGCCCTGCAGCACCCATTGCGACTGGGTCTGCGCCCGCTCGGCCGCTTCTACCTGCAACGCGCGCCACTGTTGCCAGACCATGCCGGAGGCGAGCGTCGCCACGACGGTGACGATGAGCATCGCGGTGAGCAGGGCGGCGCCGCGCTGGCGCCGTGAGGTTGCAGGCCGCGTCATGGGTGGATCAGCCTCACCTCGCGGGTCAGCGTGCCGTCGGCCGCCCCGCCTGGCGCGAAGCCGATCACCATGCGCAGCCCATCGGGCAATGCATCGTGGTTGACCGCGACCGGCGGCGCGACGCTGACCACACCGTTGCCGTTGTCGTTGCCAGGGCCGGACGCACCCGGCTCCGGCGGCGGCGGATCGACCGGCGCGGGTGGCGCCTGGGCGACGTCGCCGCTGGACTGGGCATTGCTCCAGCCGTTGCTGCTGGTCAGGAAGACGAAGAGCTGCCACTGCGCGATGTTCTCCAGCATGGCCAGCGTGCCGGGTTCGTTGCCGAGCAGCTGGTAGCTGCGCATCCAGCCATCCTGCAGCGTGTCGAGTGCGTTCGAGGTGGGGGCGCTCCAGCGGTAGAGGGTGCCGCTGCGCAGGGTCCAGGCCACCACCTGCACGCCCTCGGGCTGGCGGCGCGTGAGGCGCAGCGTCGCGCCGTCAAAGTTCAGCCCCGGCACCACCTGGGTGTCGATCACCTCGTGCACGTCGGCTTCCCACTGGGCGAGCACCGTCTGCAGGCGCAGCAGCCGGTCCATGCGCAACTGGGTGGATTCGCGGCTGCGGGCGATGGCGTCCACGCCCTGCCACGCCATGGCCGACATCAGCGCCAGGATGAACAGCGCCACCATCACCTCGATCAGGGTGAAGCCTCCGAAGCGGGCGGGGCGGGAGGGAGTGACGGACTGGGGCATGCGCATCGAAGCTGGGCGACTCAGAGACGGGACATCACGGTGGTGTAGAGCAGCAGGTGCTGGCCTTCGAGGTCGAGCATGTGGACGTCGATGCGGCGGAAGAGCGGGTTCGGTGTCGGGCGGACCGCCACGCGGCCCAGGTAGGTCTGGCCGACCTGTTCGCAGCTGAATTCGCTGTCACCGACCGGTGGCAACTGCCGCTCCAGCCGCAGCCGGGTGAGGTAGTTGTCGGCACACCATTGACCAGCCAGCGTGTCGGCCAGCCGCTGGGTGTTGCCCGTCAGCGCACCGGCGGCCTTGATGCCGGCCGCCAGCGTGATGGCGACGATCGCCAGCGCGACCAGCACCTCGATCAGCGTCAGGCCCCGCTGGCCCGTGTCACTGCGGTGCGGGGGCATCGGCAATCACCGCGAAGGCGCTCAAACCATCGGTGGACAGGCGCAGGCGCTTGTCGTCGAGCTGCAGGGTCAGGGTCTGCGGCGGAATCACCGGCTCGGGGCCGAGCACCAGGCCGTTCTGTCCCGCCGGCAGCACCACGCCGATCTTGCCGGCCAGTTCGGTGTCGGACCAGCGTTCGGGCAGGCCGTGGCCCTCGGGCAGGCCGGTGAAGTGGAAGTCCGGGGCGGGCTGGTCGGGGCTGTCGCTGGCGGTCTGGCGGGGCCGGCCGGGGATCCAGCGGACGGGGGTGCCGAGCGAGCGCGCCTGGACCCGCGCGGTTTCGAGGATGGCGATCAAGCGGGTGGCCTCGCGTTCCAGCCGCGTGCTGGCCGTGTCCGGCAGGGCCAGCGTCACAGCCGCACTGGCCAGCGCGATGATGGCGACCACCACCATCAGCTCCAGCAGGGTGAATCCGCGGGCGCGCAGCACCGGTTGGTTCACCGGATCACTGCCAGGATCCGACGTCCGCGTCCTTGCCCTCGCCGCCGGCCTGTCCGTCTGCGCCGTAGCTGAACACGTCGATCGGGCCTTTCACGCCAGGATTGGCAAACTGGTACGCACGTCCCCAGGGGTCATTGGGCAGCTTGTCCAGCGTGGGTTTCCAGTTCGGCGGGATCGGGCCGGTGGCCGGCTTGGCGACCAGTGCCTGCAGACCTTGTTCGCTGGTCGGGTAACGCTGGTTGTCGAGCCGGTAGCGTTTCAGGGCTTCCATCAGGCTGTTGACATCGGTGCGGGCGGCAGTGACCTTGGCCTCGTCCACCCGGTCGAGCACGCTCGGCACGATCAGGGACGCCAGCACGCCGATGATCACCAGCACCACCATCAGCTCGATCAAGGTGAAGCCGCGCTGGGCGGCGTGTCGCAAGGATTTCATGAATGTGGGATCCGAAGGGCACTGAGAGCAGCGGGGCCGTCGATCATAATCCGCCCCCATGGCAGCACGTTGGACAGCATGGTTGGTGTGGGCGGCTCTCGCGGGCAGTCTGGTGTTCTGGGGCTTGCGCCTGTTCGCGCGCCCCGGCGCGGTGCCGACCCAGGTGCAGACCGTGGCGATCGACCAGGCGGTGCGGGGCGATGTGCTGCGCCTGCTGGGGGCCGTGGCGCCTGTGGGGGATGCCGTGGCACCGCCGCCTGCGGCCGCGGCGCGTTTCAAGCTCGTCGGCGCTGTGGCCTCCACGGGAGCGGGCCCTAGCTGGGCGGTACTTTCGGTCGATGACCAGCCTGCCCGTGTCGTGCGGCTGGGTGCGTCCGTGGATGGGCAATGGGTGCTGCAGGGCGTGACCGCCAAGGGCGTGAGCCTCGGTCCGGCAGGCGCTGCCGCACTGCTCACGCTGGAGCTGCCTCAATTGCCACCGCCCGCCACTGGCACGTTGCCGGGCGCTGCGGTCGGGGGCGGTGTGCGGCCACCGGGGACAGGACTGCCGGCGCCGTCCGGGCAGGTCCAGATGCCGCCGCCGATGCAACCCCCTCTCCAGCAGGACCCGGTCGCTGACCAGGCTGGCAGCGTCACCGGCGGCGTGGTCGATCCGAACCAGGCCCGCTGACACACCAACGTCACGGCATGTGGATGAACTCGCGGCCGATGTCGTCGGACGGCGTGGTCTGCTCGGGTTCGCTGTTTGGCGGCAGTGGCTCCACAGGATCGACCACATCCGTCAGCAACGCAGCGGCAGCCCGCACCAGGGGCCAGCTCAGCGCAATGCCCGTGCCGTCCAGGCTCTCCAGCCCGAGTGCGAGCAATGCGGTGCTCTCGAAACCGGCCAGCACGGTGTCGAGCCCATGGTGGTCCGTACTGCGGCAGAACAGGCAGTAGTCGATCACCGGCCCGGCGATGTGGGTCGCAATGAGCAAGGCCGCGCACGCGGGCAGGCCATCCACGAGGATCAGATGCCGCTGCTCGGCTGCCTTGAGCATGGCGCCGACCATCATCGCCATCTCGAAACCACCGAAGGTGGCCAGCGCCTGCACGGGATCCTCGATCAGGCCGTGCCGGTTCAGGGCCGTCTGCAGCACGGCCATGGTGTGCTCCAGCTCTTCGCGGTCCATCTGCGGGCCAGCGTAGACGAGGTCACGCAGCGGACGCCCGGTGACCCGCGCGATGACCAGTGCGGCTGACTCGCGCGCACCCACCCCAAGCCCGGCGCAGCCCAGTACATTGCCCGGCAGCGCCTGTGCGATCTCCATGCCGGCGCGGATGGCGGAGTTCACCTGGTCGAGCGACATCGCGGCGGTCAGGCGGCAGTTGCGTGTGCCATGGGCGATCTTGCGGGAGATTACCCCTGGGCCGACCGGCAAAGGCGTTGCCAGACCGGCATCGACCACGCTCACGCTCAGACCCTGCTGGTGGGCGAACAGCGGCAAGGGCACCCGGTTCTCCAGCACGTCGTGGACCTGCGAGGTGGTGCTGAGGTGCTGCGGCGGATTGAGATCGACCGCGATGCCGTGGTCCCCGACAAAGAGCAGCAGCTGGGGCTGGCGCAGGCGCGGGCGCAGTGCGTTCTGCAGCAGACCGATGCGCATCGCCAGTGGCAGCAGCTCGCCCAGGTGCCCCGCCGTGCTGACCCGGCGCCGCAGCTTGAACTGCAGTGCCTCCTGCAAGGCGGGGTGGGCCGTCGAAGGGATCAGGGGCGTGGAGTCAGGGCGCATGGCCGGAGATTGTGCGCGTACCCTCTCGCGCGACCGGGACGGCTTGGCGGGGATTCAGTGAAATCCGGCGCACAAGCCCGGCACACCGGCGGCCGTTTCAGCGCAGGAAGAGCCGGTAGACCGGGTTGTCCGTTTCTTCGACGCAGGGATAGGCCAGCGTGTCCAGGAACTGCTGGAACGCCGCTTCGTCCGAATCGGGCACCTGGATGCCCACGAGGATGCGGCCGAAGTCGGCGCCCTGGTTGCGGTAGTGGAACAGGCTGATGTTCCAGTCCGGGTGCATGCTCGACAGGAAACGCATCAGCGCGCCCGGCCGCTCGGGGAAGACGAAGCGGAACAGCCGCTCGTTCACCGCCAGGTCCGAGCGACCGCCGACGAGGTGCCGCAGGTGGGCTCCGGCCAGCTCGTCGTGGGTCAGGTCGAGCGCGGCGAAGCCCTGGGTGGCGAACAGCGCGCCGATCTCGGTCGATTCGCCACGCGTGCGCGTGCTGAGTCCCACGAAGATGTGGGCGTGCCGCTCACCGCTGATGCGGTAGTTGAACTCGGTGACGCTGCGCGGGCCGATCAGCGCGCAGAAACGCTTGAACGAGCCACGCTCCTCCGGGATCGTCACGGCGAACAGTGCCTCGCGTTCCTCGCCTACGTCAGCCCGTTCGGCGACGAAACGCAGGCGGTCGAAGTTCATGTTGGCACCGCAGGTGATCGCGATGAAGGTCTTGCCCGTGCAGCCTTCCCGGGCCACGTACTGCTTCACCGCCGCGACCGACAGCGCGCCCGACGGTTCCAGGATCGCTCGGGTGTCCTGGAACACGTCCTTCATCGCGGCACAGACCGCGTCGGTGTCCACCACGATGAACTCGTCCACCAGTTCGCGGGCGATGCGGAAAGTTTCTTCGCCGACGAACTTCACGGCCGTTCCATCGGCGAACAGCCCGACATCGTTCAGGCGCACCCGGTGGCCGGCCCGCACGGATTGCAGCATCGCGTCCGAATCGACCGTCTGCACGCCAATGACCTTGATCTCTGGCCGCACGGCCTTGAGGTAGGCGGCCACACCCGAAATCAGCCCACCACCGCCGATGGCGACGAACACCGCGTCGATCGGCCCCTGGTGCTGGCGCAGGATCTCCATGCCGATCGTGCCCTGGCCGGCGATGACATGCGGGTCATCGAACGGGTGGACGAAGGTCAGGCCCTCGGCTGCACCGAGCTTCATGGCGTGGTCATAGGCGTCGTTGTAGCTCTCGCCGACCAGCACCACCTCGCCGCCGAGCGCCCGCACGGCATCCACCTTCACCTGTGGCGTGGTTTCCGGCATCACGATCACTGCACGGCAGCCCAGGCGCTTGCTGCTCAACGCCACACCTTGCGCATGGTTGCCAGCGGAGGCGCAGATGACGCCGCGGGCGAGCTGCTCCGCAGTCAGGTGCGCCATCTTGTTGTAGGCCCCGCGCAGCTTGAAGCTGAACACGGGCTGGTTGTCCTCGCGCTTGAGCAGGACCTGGTTGCCCAGGCGCGCCGAGAGGCTGCGGGCGGGGTCCAGCTCGGTCTCGCGCGCCACGTCGTAGACCTTGGCGGTCAGGATGCGTTGGAGGTAGCTGGTCAGCAGGGTCTGGCGCTCGGAGGACATCGTGGTTTTCAGGGCTGAAGACGGTCGTGGCGACGAAAAAAAGCCCGAGGTTTTCACCTCGGGCTCAATCCACCTATGGAGGAGGGTGGAGGAGACAACCGTTGCTTGGGAGTGCCTGATGTTGGAAAAGTTCTAGGGGGCAGTCCCAATTGCTTGTTGGAAAGTGTACCAAACCGAATGCTGCGACGCAACGAAGGCGCTGGGGTCAATTCGGTGTCAGCAAGTCACAATCCCGGCTTGTTCTTCTGATTCCGACGCATCATGGATTGCACAATCAATTGGATGCCGGCTTCCGGCATGGCGTTTTCGGCTGAAACCGGGAGCGGGCACCTGCTGATGATGGACGGCGCGCCCGAGGGTGGCGGCCGCAATCTTGCCCCGAGGCCGATGGAAACGCTGCTCGCGGGGGCCGGCGCCTGCACGGCGTACGACGTGGTGCTGATCCTGCAGCGCGGGCGCCACAAGGTGCAGGGCTGCCAGGTCAAGGTCCATGCCGACCGAGCAGAGACCGAGCCAAAGGTGTTCACCCGCATCGTGATGCAGTTCATCGTCAGCGGTATGAAGCTGTCCGAGCCAGCTGTGCGCCGCGCGGTGCAGATGTCGTATGACAAGTACTGCTCCGCCACGGCGATGCTGGCGAAGACGGCCGAAATCGAGTTGCAGGTCGAGGTGGTGGATACGGCCGTCTGAACGGGGAGAGTCGGCTCAGATCCGGTGTGCCGTGGTCGTCATGACCCTGGCGACCGCGCGCATCAGCCAGCGCACCGGCAGCGGCGGGCGAACGCCGCCGGCCTGCTGGGCGGCTTCGGCGTGCCGGATCTCGTCGTCACGCATCTGCGTGACGATGGCGCGTGAGGCGAGGTCGCCAGCGGGCAGACGCGCCAGGTGGCTGTCGAGGTGTTCCTCCACCTGACGCTCCGTTTCGATGACAAAGCCGAGACTCGCGCGGTCTCCCAGTCTCGCAGCGATGGTACCGATGGCGAAGGCACCGGCATACCAGAGCGGATTGAGCAGCGACGGCCGGGCGCCGAGTTCGCGCAGGCGCTGTTCGGTCCAGGCCAGGTGGTCGGTTTCCTCCTGCGAGGCGGCTTCGAGGTGGGCACGCAATGGCTCGTCCCGGGTGGCCAGGGCCTGTGCCGTGTACAGCGCCTGCGCGCAGACCTCACCGACATGGTCCACCCGGATCAGCGCACCTGACAGGCGCTTCTCCGCCTCGTCGAGTTCGGGCAGCGGATCGCCCGCGGGAGACTCGGGGCGCGGGACCGGGCGCTGGGCGTGGTGGTGCCCCCAGATGGTGCGCAGGCTCTGGTCGGCCACGGACAGCAGGCGATCAATCGGCGTGAACGTTCTCATGGTGAAGCAGTTTAGGCGCTCGCCGTGCCGCTGCACGCCGAGCCAGATCAACCCCGTCGCAGTCGCTGTGGCCTGGCCAGCGACATCGATGTGTCAGATTGGACCGGAGATCCGACGCCTTGTTGCACCCTGACAACGCAATGTGCCTATTCACGAAGTCCCGCTTGGCAATGGTCGAACCGGTCTGGTGCAATAGTGGCAGCTTCCGCTGAGGAGGTCGGCCTGTCCGGGCAGTGTCGTGAGACGACACCTCGCGCTGCAGGACCCTCTAGTTCAACCTAGGAGATATTTGCATGAAGAAGTCTCTGCTCGCTCTCGCCGTTCTGGGCGCATTCGCTGGTGCCGCTTCGGCTCAATCGTCGGTCACGCTGTACGGCAAGGTTGACCTGGGTGTCGGCAAGACCGCCGGCTCCACCGACAAGCAAGTCATGGACGGTTCGGGCAGCCGTGTCGGCCTGCGTGGTGTGGAAGATCTGGGCGGTGGCATGAAGGCCCTGTTCGGTTTCGAACACCGCTTCAGCCCTGACACCGGCATCCAAGCTGGCGACCGCATGTGGAATGGCTACTCGACCGTTGGTCTGGGTGGCGCTTTCGGTACCGTCAACCTGGGTCGCCAGTACACCGCAGCCTTCTCGCTGGTGCAAAACGCGTTCGACCCGTTCGGCGGTGACTCCGTTGGCGGCCTGCGCAACAACAGCTTGACCGGCTCGGTCGCCACGCTGCGCACCGGCGCTCGCCGTGGCACCCTGACCACCGGCGCTGCCGCTGGTCTGGGCGGTGGTGGCGGTGATTCGATCCGCTACGACGGCACCTTCGGTGGCCTGAAGATTGCTGCTGACGTTGAAGAGCAACTGACCAGCGCCGCGCGTCCCTACACGGTCGCTGCGCAGTACGCTGCCGGCCCCCTGCTGGTGGCTGCCAGCTACGAAAATCCGGGCAACGTCAACGACAAGCTGATCACCGCCGGCGTGTCCTACGCCTTCGGTCCGGCCAAGTTGGCTCTGGCCATCGGCGACGGCACCAACACTGCCAATGCCAAGGTCAAGCAGGCTCTGATCGGCGCAACGGTCAAGGTCGGCGCTGCTGGCAGCTTCCTGGCTGGCTATGCCCAGGAAAAGGTCGGTACCGGTGCTGCTGTCAAGAAGGCATCGGTTGGCTATCGCCACGACCTGTCGAAGCGCACCCAGCTGTACACCGACTTCAGCCGCGTCAACACGACCGCGTCTGGCACGGAAAAGAACGCCTACGACTTCGGCGTGATCCACGCCTTCTGATCCCGATGCCTGCGCAAGCAGGTGTTTTGATCTCAAGTTCAAAAAGCCACCTTCAGGTGGCTTTTTTTATGGAAACCCCCAACACGCAACCTCTTTTCTACCGGCAGGCAACGCATGTCCTCCTCTGGCTGTCTGGTGAACCCCATCGCTTGCGTGGCTGTGATCAGTTTGGCTTCGGCGTTGCTGACGGGCTGCTCCACTGCGCCGCCGGTTGAACCCGGCCCGACTACCCCGGCGGCTGAATCCTGGTCGGCGCAACACCTGCCCGGCAAGCGCACCACCGAATACACCCCCGCCACCCGCGCAGGTCAGCGGTGTACGCAGGCCAAGGCCAACCGCTCGGCCAGCCTCTGGCGCCGGATCTTGCGGCTGGAGCCCGCCGCATGGCACCAGCTCCAGTTCTCCTGGTGGGTCGATACGCTCAGTCCCGAAGCGACGGTGGCCGACACCGACCGGGACGACGCCGCCGCTCGCCTGGTGCTGGCCTTCGATGGCGACGCCTCGCGCTTGTCAGCGCGCAACCAGATGCTGTTCGAGCTGGCCCACACGCTCACCGGTGAACCACCGCCCTATGCCACCCTGATGTACGTCTGGGATGCGAGCGCCCCCATCGGCACCATCATCACCAACGGCCGCTCCGACCGCATCCGCAAGATCGTCGTCGAATCCGGTTCCACGCGCCTGCGCCATTGGCGGCACTATGAGCGGGATGCGCAGGCCGATTTCCTGGCCGCCTTTGGGGAAGCGCCGGGCGCGCTGATCGGCATGGCCTTCATGACCGATGCCGACAACACCCAAACCCAGGTCGAAGCCTGCTATGGCCCGGCGATGGTGCGCTGAGCGGGTTCCGGTACGTTTTTTCGCGGGATTTCATTGCTTGCAATTCCGTGATCGCGCTGGCACGCTGCGCCGATGACCGTCTTTCTGCTTCGCCGACTGGCCCAAGGCGCTTTGGTGATGCTTTCCGTGGCCTTGATCGCCTTCATGCTGTTTCGCTACGTGGGTGATCCGGTCGTCTCCATGGTCGGCCAGGACGCCACCCCCGAGCAGCGCGCCCAGCTCCGCGCCGATCTCGGACTCGACCGCCCCTTCCCCCTGCAATTCGCTCGCTTCGTCACCCAGGCCGCACAGGGCGACTTCGGCCTGAGCCTGCGCCAGGGCCGCAAGGTGTCATCGCTGATCATCGAGCGGCTGCCGGCCACGCTGGAGCTGGCGCTGGTCGCCGCCGTGCTGGCGCTGCTGGTGGGGATTCCGATGGGGGTGTTCGCTGCCCTGCGGCGCGGACGCTGGTCGGCGCAGGCGGTGATGCTGTTTTCGCTGCTCGGAGTGTCACTGCCGACCTTCCTCATCGGCATCCTGCTCATTCTGGTGTTCGCGGTCTGGCTGAACTGGCTGCCCAGCTTCGGCCGCGGCGAACTCGTGGCGCTAGGTGGCTGGCAGACTGGCTTGCTCACGCTCGATGGCTGGCGCCACCTGCTGTTGCCCGCCATCACGCTGTCCATTTTCCAGCTCACGCTGATCCTGCGGCTCGTGCGCGCGGAGATGCTGGAGGTGTTGCGCACCGACTACATCCGCTTCGCCCGTGCCCGCGGCTTGAGCGACCGGGTGGTGCATTTTCGCCACGCTCTACGCAACACCTTGGTGCCGGTCATCACCATCACCGGCCTGCAACTCGGCTCGCTGATTGCCTTCGCGATCATCACCGAGACCGTGTTCCAGTGGCCCGGCATGGGGCTGCTGTTCATCCAGGCCGTGCAGTTCGCCGACATCCCGGTGATGGCCGCGTACCTGTGTCTGATCGCCTTGATCTTTGTGTTGATCAACATGGTGGTCGATCTGCTGTATGTGGCAGTCGATCCACGCTTGCGGGTGGCTGCGTCACCGGCAGGTCACTGAAAGGGGTTTCTGCATGGCTGCTTCGATGGGGTTTCCTGCGTTTTCTTTCTCCTCGGTCTTGCTGGCCAGCCTGCTGCTGGCCGGAGCATCGCCGGCCCAGGCCGTGACGCTCAAGGTCGCCAACCAGGGCGACGCCGTGTCGATGGACCCGCACTCCCTCAACGAATCGCTGCAACTCAGCTTCACCGGCAATGTCTACGAGCCGCTGATCGCCCGCGACAAGTCGCTTGGCCTTGTTCCGGGGCTGGCCAAATCGTGGAAACAGACGGCGCCGACGGTGTGGCGCTTCGAACTGCGGCCGGGCGTGAAATTCCACGACGGCGCGCCGTTCACGGCCGATGACGTGGTGTTCAGCTTCAAGCGCGTGGCGGGCGAAGGCTCGGACATGAAGAGCTACACCTCCAGCATCAAGGAGGTGCGCAAGGTCAGCGACCTGGTGGTGGAGATCGAAACGGTGACACCGTTCCCGATCCTGCCGGACGTGCTGACGCTGGTCTACATGATGAACCGCGCCTGGTGCGAGACGAACAAGGCCACGCTCCCGGTCGATCGCCGCAAGGGGATCGAGAATCTGGCGTCGTTCAAGGCCAATGGCACCGGCCCGTTCCGTGTCAAGGAACGCCAGCCCGGCGCGCGCACGGTGCTGGCGCGCAACTTCCAGTATTGGGACCGGGTCGAGGGCAATGTCGAGGAGGTCGTTTTCACCCCGATCGGCAACGACGCCACCCGTGTCGCGGCACTGATGTCGGGTGAGATCGACGTGATGGAGCCCGTTCCGCTGCAGGACGTGGCGCGGCTGAACGGCAATCCGGCGCTCACCGTGCTGCAAGGCCCCGAGTTGCGCACGATCTTCCTCGGCATGGACCAGAAGCGCGACGAGCTGCTCTTCTCCAGCGTGAAGGGCAAGAACCCGTTCAAGGACGTGCGCGTGCGCCGGGCCTTCTACCAGGCGATCGACATCGAGGCGATCCGCAGCCGCGTGATGCGCGGGGCGGCCACGCCGACGGCGCTGATGGTCGGACCGGGCATCAAGGGTTTCATGCCGGAGATGAACAAGCGCCTGCCCTTCGATCCCGAGGCGTCCAAGAAGCTGCTGGCCGAGGCGGGTTATCCATCGGGTTTCGAACTGACGATGAACTGCCCCAACGACCGCTACGTGAACGACGGCGAGATCTGCCAGGCGGTGGCGTCGAGCCTCGCCAAGGTGGGGGTGAAGATCAACCTGCAGGCCGAGAGCAAGGCCACCTACTTCCAGAAGATCCTCAGCCGCAACACCAGCTTCTACCTGCTGGGCTGGACGCCGGGCACCTACGATGCCCACAACCCGCTGACCTCGCTGATGGCAACGCCCAACGACAAGGGCCAAGGCCAGTTCAACCTTGGCAGCTACAGCAACCCGAAGGTGGACGAGCTGACGCTCAAGATCCAGAGCGAGACCGATCAGGTCAAACGCGACGCAATGATCGCTGAAGCCTTCAAGTTGCACACCGATGATGTCGGTCACCTGCCGCTGCACCAGCAGGCCCTCGCTTGGGGCATGAAGAAGTCGGTGGCACTGACGCAGCTCGCCGACAACATGATGTTCTTCAAGTGGGTGACCGTGAAACCATGACGGTGGCGACGGCACGCCGCGACGGCTGGCGCGACAGCGAGGTCTGGCACAGCTTCACGGGTTCTCCTGCAGCGATGGGGGCGGCGGTCGTGTTCGCGGGCTGCTTGATCGCGGCGTTCGGGGCGCCCTGGATTGCGCCGCACAACCCCTTCGACCTCGCCAGTCTGGACCTGATGTCCTCCCGCCTGCCACCCGCATGGTCGGCCGAAGGGCAGCCGCTGTACCCGCTCGGCACGGACGACCAGGGCCGCGACATCCTCTCCGCGGTGATGTATGGCGCCCGCATCTCGCTGCTGGTCGGGATGGCGTCGGTGCTGCTGTCGATGGTGGTCGGGGTCGGGCTGGGGCTGCTGGCGGGCTTTGTCGGCGGGCGCACGGATGCGCTGATCATGCGCGTCTGCGACGTGATGCTGTCGTTCCCGTCGATCCTGGTGGCGCTGCTGATCGACGGCGTGGGCAAGGCGCTGTGGCCGAACGCGCACGACCTGCTGGCGTTTTCGGTGCTGGTGCTGGCGATCTCGCTGACCGGCTGGGTGCAGTACGCCCGCACGGTGCGCGGCTCGACGCTGGTGGAGCGGCAGAAGGACTACGTGCAGGCGGCGCGGGTGATCGGCGTCACGCCGCTGCGGATCATGCGCCGGCATGTGCTGCCGAACGTGCTCGGACCGGTGCTGGTGCTGGCCACCGTGCAGGTGGCTACCGCCATCATCACCGAGGCGACGCTGTCCTTCCTTGGCGTGGGCGTGCCGCCGACCTCGCCGAGCCTGGGCACGCTGATCCGCACGGGCAACGACTTCCTCTTCTCCGGCGAGTGGTGGATCACGGTGTTTCCGGGCGCGATGCTGGTGCTGATCGCGCTGAGCGTGAACCTGCTGGGCGACTGGCTGCGCGATGTCCTCAACCCCCGCTTGCGATGACTGCTCCTTTGCTTGAAGTGGACCACCTGCGGGTGGAGTTTGCCCACCGCCACGGCGCGCTGCGTGCCCTGGATGACGTGTCGTTCAGCCTCGCGGCGGGCGAGATCCTGGGGGTGGTCGGCGAGTCCGGCGCGGGCAAGTCACTGACCGGCGCGGCCATCATCGGCCTGCTCGATCCGCCCGGCCGCATCGCCGCAGGAGAAATCCGCCTCGATGGCCGCCGCATCGACCACCTGCCGCCCGACGAGATGCGCAAGATTCGTGGCCGGCAGATCGGCATGGTGTTCCAGGATCCGCTGACCTCGCTGAACCCGCTGTTCACGGTCGGGCAGCAACTCGTCGAAACCATCCAGGCGCACCTCGGTTTCGACCGCCAGGCGGCGCGGGCGCGTGCCGTGCAACTGCTGGCCGACACAGGCATTCCCGCCCCCGAGCTGCGGCTGGAGCACTACCCGCACCAGTTCTCCGGCGGGATGCGCCAGCGGGTGGTGATCGCGCTGGCGCTGGCCGCCGAGCCGCGGCTGGTCATCGCGGACGAGCCGACGACGGCGCTCGACGTGTCGATCCAGGCGCAGATCATCGCGTTGCTGAAGCGCGTCTGCCGGGAGCGTGGCGCGGCGGTGGTGCTGATCACGCATGACATGGGCGTGATCGCCGAGACCTGTGACCGCGTGGCGGTGATGTACGCCGGGCGCATCGCCGAGATCGGGCCGGTCGGCGCGCTGATCCACCGGCCGGCGCACCCGTACAGCGTCGGCCTGATGGGCGCGATTCCGTCGATGGACGAGGACCGCGAGCGGCTGCTGCAGATCGACGGCGCGATGCCGCGGCTGAACGCGATGCCGAGCGGCTGCGCGTTCCATCCCCGCTGCGAGCGCGTGATCGACCGCTGCCGCAGCGAACGGCCCGAGCTGATGGCGACGACGGGCGAGACCCGCGCCGCCTGCTGGCGGGTGTCCCCTGCGCAGGAGGTGGCATGACGGCGCCGCTCGTGGAAGTTCGCGATCTGGCGAAGACCTTCGATGTCTCGGCGCCGTGGCTGAACCGGGTGATCGAGCGCCGGCCGAAGCAGTGGGTCCACGCAGTCGATGGCGTGAGTTTCGAGATTCCGAAGGGGCAGACGCTGGCGCTGGTGGGCGAATCCGGTTGCGGCAAGAGCACGGTGGCGCGGCTGCTGGTCGGCCTGCACGCGCCGACACGCGGCGAAGTGCGGCTCGACGGCCAGCCGCTGCACGCCACGCTCGCCACGCCGCAGGGACAGGCGCTGCGGCGGCGGCTGCAGATGATTTTTCAGGATCCGTATGCCAGCCTGAACCCGCGCTGGACCGTGGCGGACATCGTGGGCGAGCCGCTGCTGGAGCATGGTTTGCTGACCGACCGCGCCGCGCTGCGTGAGCGGGCCGCCGAGTTGCTGACGCAGGTGGGATTGGCCGGCGCCGACCTCGACCGCTTCCCGCACCAGTTCTCCGGTGGTCAGCGCCAGCGGGTCTCGATCGCCCGTGCGCTGGCGACGAGTCCCGAGTTCCTGGTGTGCGATGAACCGACCTCGGCGCTCGACGTGTCGGTGCAGGCGCAGGTGCTCAACCTGATGAAGGATCTGCAGCGCGAGCGCGGGCTGACCTACCTCTTCATCTCGCACAACCTCGCGGTGGTGCGGCACGTCAGTGACCGGGTGGGCGTGATGTACCTCGGGCGGTTGGTCGAGGTGGCGGACAAGCGGACGCTGTTTGCACGGCCACGCCATCCGTACACGCGGATGCTGCTGGACGCGATCCCGGACATCCACATGACCGGCCGCGCCCGAACGCCAGTGCAGGGCGAGGTGCCGGACGCGCTGAACCCGCCGGCCGGCTGTGCGTTCAACCCGCGCTGTCCGCACGCCAATGCGCGCTGTCGGGCAGAGCGGCCGGCACTGGTCGAGGTGGATGGCGTGCGCGTGGCGTGTCACGCGGTGGAAGAGCGCCGGATCTGAGCCGGCGAGCCAGCGGCCGTTTCAGCGGCGCAGGGCGCGGGCGCACTCGCCGGCCAGCGCCGGACCGCGGTAGATCAGCCCGGTGTAGACCTGCACCAGATCCGCGCCCGCTGCCCGCTTGGCCTTGGCATCTGCGCCGCTGAGCACGCCACCCACGCCGATGATCGGATACGCGCCACCCAGCTCGGCCCGCAACTGCCGGATCACCGCGTTGCTCGCCTCGAACACGGGCGCGCCGGACAAGCCACCCGCTTCCTCCGCGTGCTTCATGCCCTTCACGGCGTCGCGGCCGATGGTGGTGTTGGTGGCGACCACGCCGTCGATGCCGTTGTTCTTCAGCGTCGCGGCGATCACCTTGATCTGCGCTTCGTCGAGGTCGGGCGCGATCTTCACGAACATCGGCACCGTGCGGCCGTGTTCCTTGGCGAGCTGCAGCTTGCGCGCCTGCAAGGCCGACAGCAGCGCGTCCAGCGCCTCGTCGCTCTGCAGCGCCCGCAGGTTCTTGGTGTTCGGGCTGGAGATGTTGACGGTCACGTAGTCGGCGTGCGGATAGACGCCCGCCAGCCCGATCAGGTAGTCATCGACCGCGTGCTCGATCGGCGTCACGGCGTTCTTGCCGATGTTCAGCCCGAGGATGCCGCCGGCACGCCGGAAGCTCGTCGCCCGCTTCACGTTGGCGAGGAAGCTGTCCAGCCCCTCGTTGTTGAAGCCCAGCCGGTTGATCAGCGCGTTGGCTTCGGGCAGGCGGAACATGCGCGGCTTCGGGTTGCCGGGCTGGCCCTTCGGCGTCACGGTGCCGACCTCGATGAAGCCGAAGCCCATCGCGCCCAGGCCGTCGATGCAGCGGCCGTTCTTGTCCAGCCCCGCCGCCAGCCCGATGCGGTTCGGGAACTTCAGCCCGGCCACCGTCACTGGATCGCTCACGCGGCGGTGTGCCCAGAGGCATTGCAGCGGCGTGTTCTGCAGGCGCGCGATCGAGTCGAGCGTGAGTTCGTGGGCGGCTTCCGGGTCGAGTCCGAACAGGAAAGGGCGGGTGAGGGCGTAGGGAACGAGGGCCATAATCGTGCGATTGTCCCTGATTCAATGCATTGCACTTCACGCCCCACCATGACTCAAGACGAACTCAAGGCCCTCGTCGGCCAGGCCGCTCTCCAGTACGTGCAACCCGGCTCCGTCGTCGGCGTCGGCACCGGCTCCACGGTGAACAAGTTCATCGACGCCCTCGCCACGGTCAAGGACACGATCCGCGGCGCCGTCTCCAGCTCGCTGGCCAGCACGGCGCGCTTGCAGGCGCACGGCATCCCCGTGTTCGACGCCGCCGACGTGGCTTCGATCCCCGTCTACATCGATGGCGCCGACGAGATCGACGCGGCCGGGAACATGGTCAAGGGCGGCGGCGCCGCGCTGACCCGCGAAAAGATCGTTGCCGACCTCGCCGAACGCTTCATCTGCATCGCTGACGAGAGCAAGCTGGTGGACGTGATGGGCCGCTTCCCGCTGCCGGTCGAGGTGATCCCGATGGCGGCGGCACAGGTGGCGCGGCGATTCCAGGCAGCCTACGGCGGTGACGCCACGCTGCGCGCTGGCGTCGTCACCGACAACGGCAACCACATCCTCGACGTGCGCGGCCTGCAGATCACCGACCCGCTGGCGATGGAGACCGAGGTCAATCAGTGGCCCGGCGTCGTCACGGTCGGCATTTTCGCGAAGCACAAGGCGCGGGTCTGCCTGCTGGGCACGGCGTCGGGTGTCCGCACGATCACGTACTGAAACTCAGGAGTCCGCCGATGTCCGCCGCTGTCCACGTCGTGAACCACCCCCTGCTGCAGCACAAGCTCACCTACGTGCGCAGCCAGGACACCACCACCGACAACTTCCGCCGGCTGGTGCGCGAGATCGCCGCGATGCTGGCCTACGAGGTCACGCGGGATCTGCCGACCGAACTGATCGACATCCAGACCCCCGTGGCGGCCACGCGCTCGCCGGTCATCAGCGGCAAGAAGCTGTGCCTGGTGTCGATCCTGCGGGCGGGCAACGGGATGCTGGACGGCATGATCGACCTGCTGCCCGGCGCCCGCGTCGGTCATATCGGGCTGTACCGCGACCCGGCGACGCTGCAGCCGGTCGAGTACTACCTGAAGCTGCCCGAGGACATCCAGGAGCGCACCGTGATCGTCGTGGACCCGATGCTCGCCACCGGCCACTCGGCGGTGGCGGCGCTGCACCGGCTGAAGGAGGCGGGCGCGACCAGCCTGAAGATGGTCTGCATGATCGGCGCGCCCGAGGGGGTGAAGACGCTCACCGAAGCCCACCCGGACGTGCCGCTGACGCTGGCGGCGCTCGACAGCCACCTCAACGACCACGGCTACATCGTGCCGGGGCTGGGGGATGCGGGGGATCGGATCTTCGGGACGAAGTGAGGCGCGGCGCTTCGTTCGGTCAGCATCTTTGTCAACGCGAGAGCAGCTCCACGTAGGCCTGGTAGCTGTAGCTGCGGTTCTTTTTCTGCCCCGTCATCTCCGTCACGATGCCGAGGTTCTCCAGCACCTGCACAGCCGCCGTGGCCGTGGGGAAGCTGGTGTCGAGTTGCTGACGAACGTGCTCGATGGTGAAGCGCGGCATCATCGGCAGCCGCTCGAACAGCCGATAGCTCGCCGGGCCGGCCTTGGGTGATTGCAACAGGGATCTGCGGTCAGTGGCCACCAGACTGGCGACAGCGATGATGTTCTGTTCCGCATCGCCCGCAGCGGTCGCCACCCCCTCCAGAAAGAACGCCACCCAGGACACCCAGTCGCCGTCGGTGCGGATGGCGGACAGGCGGCGGTAGTACTCGGCCTGGTGTTGCTTCAGGTAGCCGCTCAGGTACATCAAGGGTTCCGACAGCAATCCCCAGTGCTCGAACAGTGCCGCGATCAGCAGGCGGCCGATGCGCCCGTTGCCGTCCAGGAAGGGGTGGATGGTTTCGAACTGCGCGTGGAGGAGTGCCACCTTGACCATGGGCGGCAAATCCGTCGCGGGTGTGTGGATGAACCGCTCCATGTCGGCCAGCAGCTCCGGCACCCGCTCTGGCGGTGGTGGCACGAAGACTGCATTGCCTGGCCGCGTGCCGCCGATCCAGTTCTGCGATCGGCGCAGCTCTCCGGGCTGCTTGCCCGCGCCGCGCGCACCGTCCAGCAGCAAGCGGTGGGCATCGCACAGCAGCCGCACGCTGATGGGCAGTCCTTTGGGATCACGCAATTGCGCTTGAACCCAGCGGAATGCGCGGAGGTAGTTGGTGACCTCCTCCACATCGTCGGTGTTGCTGACCTTGAAGCCGGCTTCTTCGTCGAACAGGTCGGTCAGCGTGGCCTGCGTGCCCTCGATCTGCGAGGTGAGCAGGGCTTCCTTGCGGATGGCGCTGTACAGCAGCCAGTCCACCGACGGAACCAGTCCCGACACGCCCGCCAGGCGCGCAAGTGCAAGCTCTGCCTGGCGATGGAGGGCGGCGAAGACCGCAGGCTCCAGGGCTGGAGCCCTCGGCGGCAAGGGGTGGGGCACGAACGCCCGCACGGACTCCCCGAGAGTCGTCGAAATCGCGTAGGTACCAGTGGGGTGGGGCATTGAAAGCACACCTGGATTGTGGAAACCAAATTAAACCATTCTTTAATTTGATTCGACGCAATTCAAGGTGGCTTTGATATGCCCCAACCTGACCGTCAACGCTTGCAGAACACGGCCACCACGCCGCCGCGCCCCGAGTCGTCATTCTCGCCATCGGTGAGTTTCAGGCTCCGCGTGAACGTCACCATGTAGGCGCACTGCGGCCAGCCGCTGGTGTTCAGATGCACTTGGCCGTTGCCGCCACGCACCGAGCTGAACTGGTCCGGTGGCACGGGCGGTATCCCCAGACCCGGCAGCGTCGGTGTCCCGCCAGGGATCGCGGCGGAAGTCGAGATGCCCAGCGCCCACGAACTCACCAGCTCGTGGTCCACCGTGTAGCGCAGGTCGACCATGTTGGTGATGCCCTCACAAGGTGTCGCGCCCGGCGCGGTGAACTGGTCGAGGTTGAACTCGGCGACCTCGATCCAGTTGTTGACGTGCAGCCGGTCGATCTGGTTGCCGAGCGTTGCGCCCGGTCCGGAGACAGGCGCAGCCTCGAACAGGATCGAGATGTCCACACCGTTGCGCTGGCCGGCGACCGGGATCGGGTTGCCGGCTCCGGTGCCCGGTGCCACCCCGCCCGGCACCAGCGCGTTGGTGTCCACGCGCATCAGCGGCCCGGAGAAGCCCTGGTTGGTGGCGTCCGGCGGCATCGTGACCCAGCCATCGGCGTCCGGCTGCAGCATCAGCGGCGGCATCGCGCCCCACGATCCGGGCGGCGATCCGGGGGGCGCGGCGGGGAAGGGCGCCGGCATCGGGCCGGTGTAGCCGCCGGTGGGCGTGATCCAGACATCCTGCGGGTGCGTGCCCGGATCACCAGGCAGGCCGTAGTTCCACGTCACCGGCCGCGTGCCGACCTTCTGCGCGACGACCATCGCCGGCCCGGTGATCGGCGACGGCGTGGCGAGGCTGCTGCTCGGGCGCCACAGGAAGCGGTAGCGCAGCGGCTGGCTGGTGGCGGGGTGGCGGGTCGGGCAGTCGCCGACGAGGCGGGGGCTCTGCCAGAAGCCGAAGCCGGGGCCGCCGTGCTGGTTGGGGAAGCCGGCGGGCTGGGCGGTGGTGGTCAGGCCGGTGGTGCTGTCGATGTCGCTGTAGAGGTTGAAGTCGCCGACGCGGGTGAACCAGGCGTATTCGACGGGCGGCGCCTCCTTCACGCACAGCGCGACGCAGCAGCACGGGCCGACATTCTCGCGCCCGGGTGCGCGGCCCTGGCTGGGGGCTTCGGTCAGCAGCGGCGTGCCGGACGGGCCGTCGATGCGGAAGTAGACATCGGGGCCGCCGACCAGCTCGATGTTGAGCCAGGTGCCGCGGCGGAAATCGGCGCCGACATAGTCGATGCGGAACTTGCCGGCGGCGTCGGTCACGCCCGAGCCGATCGGGTCGTCGGCGAGCCAGTCGCGGTCGAAGGCGTACACGGTCAGCCCTTCGGCGGCCAGACCGGTGCTGCAGACGGTGACCCGGCCGCAGAGTACCCAGGCGTCGAACAGGGCGCGGATGAAGCACCAGAAGCGCCGGGCCAGGCAGTGGTCCCAGGCGGCGATCTGGTCGTTCTCGCGCTGGCGCCACTGGGGTTGCACCGTGGTGATGCTGAACTGCACGGGGCCTTTGGGCGGGGGTTCGGGGCGGCGGTGCGGCACGGTGCCGCAGTACACGTCGATCTCGAACGCTTCGCCCGCGTACTTCTGGTCCTCGCCCAGCCTGGCCGTGAAGTTGCCGGCCTCGTCGGTCATGCACTCGGCGAGGAGGGCGCCGGCCTTGGCCCGGATCTGCTCGTCGGTGAGCACGGCGAAGGTGTCCTTGGTCTCGGCGACGGCCAGCCGGGTAGCGTCCTGGTCGCTGCGCAGGCGGTAGAGCCGGATCTGGACATTCGCCAGCGGCTCGAAACAGTCGTCGCAAAGGGCGCCACACAGGCGACCGCGGAAGAGGTAAGCCATGGTCTGCTCCTGAGAGTTTGATCGGTGGATCGAGACTGCTTGTAGCCCCCGAGGTGGGTGGCGGCATCCTCAAGGCAGTGGATGTCGGGCGTTCAGGCGGCGTGCAGCGCCGGTGTGGCGGTCATTTGTCACGAACTGGCGAACTGATCCTTGTCCGCAGCTGGGTGGTCTGGCGGGCGGAGGCCCGGCTAGACTCCTCCGGATGTCTGCCCCCTCCGTCTCCCTCCACGTCGCCGTCATCGGCGGCGGCCCCGCCGGCCTCATGGCCGCCGAAATCCTCCTCGCTGGAGGCGCCCGCGTCACACTGTTCGACGCGATGCCTTCGGTCGGCCGCAAGTTCCTGCTCGCCGGCAAGGGCGGCCTGAACCTCACCCACGCCGAGCCGACCGTCACCTTCCGCGCCCGCTACGCCGAGCGCCAGCCGGAGGTCTCCGCCTGGCTTGACCAGCTCGACGCCGACGGCCTGCGCCGCTGGGCGGGCGAGCTGGGCATCAGCACTTTCGTCGGCAGCTCCGGCAAGGTCTTCCCCGCCGAGATGAAGGCCGCGCCGCTGCTGCGCGCGTGGCTGCATCGGCTGCGCGCCGCGGGTCTGACGCTGCACATGCGCCACCGCTGGAACGGCGCGCTGACTGCTGCGCCCGCCGATGCGGTTGATGCAGGCCGCTGGGCCTTGCAGTTCGACGCGCCCACCGGGGTGAAGACGGTCCACGCCGATGCCGTGGTGCTCGCTCTCGGTGGTGCGAGCTGGGCGCGGCTTGGCTCGGACGGCGCGTGGCAGCCGTGGCTGGCGGGGCAGGGCGTGGACGTGCGCCCGCTGGTGCCGTCCAACTGCGGCTTCGACATCGCCTGGAGCCAGCACCTGCGCGACAAGCAGGCCGGCGCGCCGCTCAAGGGCGTGCGGCTGACGTTCACCAACCGGCTGGGCCACCACTTCAGCCGGCTCGGTGAGGCGGTCGTCAGCGCCAACGGCATCGAGGGCAACCTCGTCTACGCGGCCTCGGCGCTGCTGCGCGACGAGATCGCGGCGAGCGGCCACGCCGACCTGCACCTCGACCTGTTGCCCGCCAAGGATTTGCCGACGCTGACGACCGCGCTGGCGAAGGGCCGCGGTGCCCGCTCGATGCCGAACCACCTGAAAGAACAAGCGGGGCTCACCGGCGTGAAGGCTGCGCTGTTGCGGGAAGGGCTGGACGCGGCGCAGTGGACCGCGCTGTGCGCCGACCCAGCCGTGCTCGCCGCGCGCATCAAGGCACTGCCGCTGCGACTGAACGCGCCGCGCCCGATCGACGAGGCGATCAGCAGCGCGGGCGGCGTGCGGCTGGAGGCGATGGACGCGGGGCTGATGCTGTCGGCGCTGCCCGGCGTGTTCTGCGCGGGCGAGATGATGGACTGGGAAGCGCCGACTGGCGGTTACCTGCTGAGCGCCTGTTTCGCCAGTGGGCGCGTGGCGGGGCAGGGCGCGCTGGACTGGTGGGCCGCACCCGCCGCCGCTCAGGCCGTCTCGTCGCCGTAAACCATCCGCGCCGCGCCACCCGTCTGCGTCTTCCACCACAACAGGGCGGCGTCACTCGGGAAGAAGCGCACGGCCGGCCCCAGGTCCACATCGCCCACCGCCGTCTCGCGCTGGACGCGCAGGCGGATCGACACCCCTTGTGGCCGGCTCTCCTCGCCGTATTCGGACGGCGCGCCGGGCTTGGCGGGGTGATCGGCCAGTAACTGCTCGAACGCCGGCAGCGTGTCCGTCACGGGCACCAGCAGGTGCCGCGCCCGCTGGCTGCGCGCCGTGGCGAGGTCGGTGATCTGCTGCACGGTGAAGCGCAGGCCGCCGCTGAAACGGTCGTTCTGCACCTTGCCGGTGAGGATGAGCAGCTCGTCGTCCTTGAGCTGCGCCAGATGGGCGTTGAGCAGCTCTTCGGCCACCACCGATTCGATCGCGCCGGTCTTGTCGTCGAACTTGAAGATCGCGGCCTTGCCGCGCTGGCCGTTGACGATGCGCAGGTCGGCGACGATGCCGGCCAGCGTCTGCGGTTCGCGGCTGTCCTGCGCGTCGCCGATGCAGCGGCGGGCGAACTGGCGCACCTCGGCTTCCACCTGGTCGAACAGGTGGCCCGAGAAGTAGTAACCCAGCGCCACCTTCTCGTGCGTGAGCCGGGTCTTCACGTCCCAGGTCTCGGCGACGGGGTAATCCGGCTCGCGGGTCGAGCTGCCGTGGTCGTCGCCGCCGAAGTCGAACAGGCCGCACTGGTCGGCGTGTGCGGCCTGTGAATCGGCGTATTCCAGCGCGAGGCCGACGCTGGCGAGCAGCTGGGCGCGGCCGTCCAGCGCCAGCGGGTGCAGCTTGTCGAAACCGCCGGCCTTGATCAGCGCTTCGACGACCCGCTTGTTGAGGCTCTTGCGGTCCACACGCGCCGCAAAGTCGAACAGCGAGCGGAACGGCCCGCCCTCGGTGCGCGCCCGGATGATGGCCTCGATGGCGCCCTGGCCGGTGCCCTTGATGGCGCCCAGGCCGTAGCGGATGCGCTTGTCGCCGGCCTTGCCCGGCGCCGGTTCGAAGCGGTAGACGCCGACGTTCACGTCCGGCGCGTCGAAGGTGATGCCGAACTTGGCCGCATCGTCGCGCAAGACCTTGAGCTTGTCGGTGTCGTCCAGCTCGATCGTCATGTTGGCGGCGAAGAACTCGGCGCCGTGGTGGACCTTGATCCAGGCCGTGTGGTAGGCCAGCAGCGAGTACGCAGCGGCGTGCGACTTGTTGAAGCCGTAGCCCGCGAACTTCTCCATCAGGTCGAAGACCTCGTCGGCCTTGGCCTCGCTGATGTCCTTCGCAGCCGCGCCCTTGCGGAAGATGGCGCGGTGCTCGGCCATCTCGTCGGCCTTCTTCTTGCCCATCGCGCGGCGCAGCATGTCCGCGCCGCCCAGGCTGTAGCCGCCGAGCACCTGCGCGGTCTGCATCACCTGTTCCTGGTAGACCATGATCCCGTAGGTCTCGGCGAGCACCTGCTCCACCAGCGGGTGCGGGTACTCGACCACCTCGCGGCCGTGCTTGCGCGCCACGAAGCTCGGGATCAGGTCCATCGGGCCGGGGCGATACAGGGCGTTCAGCGCGATCAGGTCTTCGAGCCGGCTCGGCTTGGCGTCGCGCAGCATGCGCTGCATCCCGCCCGATTCGAACTGGAACACCGCCTCGGTCAGCCCGTCCGAGAACAGCCGGTAGACGGCCGGGTCGTCGAGTGGAATCGTCTCGAACGCGAAGTCCTTGCGGTGCGCGTGGCGCGCAATGATGAAGTCCTTGGCGAGTTCGAGGATGGTCAGCGTCGCCAGCCCCAGGAAGTCAAACTTCACCAGCCCGATCGCCTCCACGTCATCCTTGTCGTACTGGCTCACCGCCGAGTCGCTGCCGGGCTGCTGGTACTGCGGACAGAAGTCGGTGATCTTGCCGGGCGCGATCAGCACGCCGCCCGCGTGCATGCCGATGTTGCGCACCATGCCCTCGACGCGCATGGCGAGGCTCAGCAGCTCGGCCACCTCCTCCTCGTTCTGCTCGCGCACCTCCAGCTCGGGCGCCTCCTTGCGGGCGTAGATGACGCCGCTGTCCGGTTCGGCCGGCACGCGGGCCAGCGTCACCGACTTGCCCGGCGGGGCGGGGATCAGCTTGGCGATCGAGTCCACATGGCCGTAGCCCATGCCGAGCACACGCCCGATGTCGCGCAGCGCGGCCTTGGCGGCCATCGTGCCGAAGGTGGCGATCTGGCTCACGGCGGCGCGGCCGTAGCGGTCCTTGACGTAGTCGATGACGCGGTCGCGGTTGCCTTGGCAGAAATCGATGTCGAAGTCGGGCATCGACACGCGCTCGGGGTTCAGGAAACGCTCGAACAGCAGGTTGTATTGCAGCGGGTCGAGGTCGGTGATCGACAGCGCGTAGGCCACCAGCGAGCCGGCGCCGGAACCCCGCCCCGGCCCGACCGGGCAGCCGTTGGCCTTGGCCCAGCGGATGAAGTCCGACACGATCAGGAAGTAGCCGGGGAAGCCCATCTTCAGGATCGTGCCGATCTCGAATTCGAGCCGCTCGACGTAGCGCGGGCGTTCCTTGTCGCGCCGCTCGACCTTCGGGTAGAGCATGGCGAGACGCTGCTCCAGGCCCTCGAACGACAGCGCGCGGAAGTAGTCGGCCATCGGCATGCGGCTGCCGTCGGCGAGTTCGGGGGTCGGAAAGTCGGGCAGCTGCGGCTTGCCGAGCACCAGGGTCAGGCTGCAGCGCCGGGCAATCTCGACCGAGTTGGCCAGCGCGCCGGGCAGATCGGCGAAGAGGGCGGCCATCTCCGCCTGCGTCTTGAAATGCTGGTCGCGGCTGAAGCGCTTGACGCGCTTCGGGTTGCCGAGCGTGTCGCCTTCGGCCACGCAGACACGTGCCTCATGGGCGTCGAAATCGTCGGCTTCGAGGAACTGCACCGGGTGCGTGGCGACCACCGGCAGCTTGAGCTTCGCGGCCAGCGGCACGGTGGCACGCACGTTCGCTTCGTGGCCGGCCAACTGCGCCCGCTGCACCTCCAGGTAGAACCGCGTCGGGAAGATCGCCGCCAGGCGCCGCGCCAGATCCCGCGCCTTGGCCTGATCACCTGCGGCCAGTGCCTGCCCGACGCAGCCCATCACGCCCCCGGAGAGCACGATCAGGCCGCCGCCCAGTTCCTCCAGCCACGCCCACTTCACCCAGGCTTGGTTGTTGCGCTGCACATTGGTGATCCAGGCCCGCGACAGCAGCTCGCACAGGTTCAGGTAACCCTGCCGGTTCTGCACCAGCAGCAGCAGCCGCGACGGGGGCCGCGCATCGCCGGAAGCGGCCGGGCCTTCGGGTTCGAGCCAGACATCTGCGCCGATCAGCGGCTGCACGCCCTTCTTGCGGGCGGCGTTGTAGAACTTGATGGCCCCGAACAGGTTGGACAGGTCGGTGATGGCCATGGCGGCCTGGCCGTCCCGGGCTGCGGCCTTGACCGCGTCATCGATCCGCAGGGTGCCATCGACGACGGAGTACTCGGAATGGGTGCGCAGGTGGACAAAGTTCATCGGCGAATTGTAGGCAGCCGCACCGCCGCATGGGTCAGACGCATCGGATGTGCCGGATGTGTCGCAAAGTGCCACTTCCGGCACCTGTCTGGAATTGAGAATATCGCAAAATGGCGGCGCGTTTGCCCTCTGTTTGCGGTGCGCTCACAGCGCGCGCAGGGTAAGTTGACGGCCTGTTTGCCCACACCATATTTGCCTGTCGTCGCGGACCTCGAACCGCGGCGACCAGGACTGCTTGAATCCAAGGTACGACCATTACATGAACCATCTGATTCTCGGGCTCGGGGGAGCCGGCGTCCGGGTCTGGCAAGCGTTGCAGCAGCGCCTGCAGTCCCGCGCGGAAGGTCCGCCGGTCAGCCGCCGGCCGGCGGTCGAAGCGGTCCTGCTGGACACCGACGCACGCGCGCTGGCCGACAACGCACCCGGCTGGCGCGTGCTGGGCGTGCGCATGCTGCCACCCGCTGCGCAGCGGGTGCTGCTCACCGCGGACAGTGACGTACTGACCAGTCTGCTGCAGGCGCGTACCGACTTGCGCTCGACCGTGGCGCCGGACGGCCAGGGCTGGGCGGCTCGCCTGCAGCAGCTGGGCGCGTTCGATGCGCCGCTGTCGCAGGTCGGTGAGCGCCTGCCGGGCTGGCCGACCCGGCGGCTGGGCCGGCTGCTGCTGGCGCTGCACCAGGCGCGGGTGCGCTGCGCGGTGGACGCGGCCGTGCAGGCGCTGCAGGCGCGCACGTCCGACCCGGCGCTCACCGTGCATGTCGTCGCCCACCTTGGCGGCACGACCGGCGCCGGCCTGCTGCTGGACGTGCTCGCGCTGCTGCAGCGGTATCCGCCCGCACAGCGCTGCGTCGTGCAGGTCCATGTCGAAATGCCCGACCACGACACCGCCGGCGCACAGCCGGTGCCGCTGGCCGAGGTCCAGGCCTATGCCGCGCTGCGCGAACTGCAGGCAGCTGCACAGTCGGGCTGGTTCTCGCTGTGTTTCCTGGGCGCGATGACCGACGAGCGGGGTCTGCAGCCCTTCGATGCCGCTGGACGCGAGCAGCGCCTGGCCGACTGGCTGTTTCACCGAGTCGGCGAGGCGAAGGATCTTCTGTCGGTGCCGGCGCGCACGCCGGCGGCAGTGGTGGGTGCCCGGGTCGGCGAATTCGCCGCTTTCGGAGTGGCCGAGCGCAGCGCAGAACGCCACGCCGTGCGTGCCCATCTCAGCCACGAGCTGATGCTGCGGCTGCTGGCGCAACTGCGCTACAACCACTGGCGTGCCGGCCTCGGTTTTGTCACCCACCCGCGCGCCACCGGTTCGGAGGCGCTGGGTGATCTGCTGAACGCCTGGGGCCTGAGCGACGCGCATGTCCAGCTCGCCGTGCCGCTGCCGGAAATCGATGGCGACACGCTGCCCACCCTGTCGATCGAGCAGGAATGGAAGATGCTGGAGGTCCACTTCGTCAGCCTGATCGCGCTGGTGGCGCCTGCGCGCCGCATCAACGAGCTGCGCCGCTTGTTCGACCAGGGTCTGGCCGAGCGCTTCCGCGGCCAAGGCATCGAGTCCGTGTTCGACCAGCCGGACCACACGCTGCGCCGCCGCGCGGTGGTGGTGCGCCAGCGGGTCGAGAACAGCCTGTGGGACGACTGGCGCCAGGGCCGGCGGGCGTTGCACGAGTGCGGGCAACTGCTGGCCGCCGTGCTGGCCGATCTGGCCGACCGCATCGAGCCGCTGCGCCAGGAGCAGCGCGGCCTGGAGACGCAGGCCACCGTGCTGAACCGCCAGCTCGACACGCTGGAGCAGGCTGCGACCGGGCCGCTGCAGGCGCTGGGCCTGCTGCGCGGTGCGCGCGAGCGTGATCTGTCCGAGGCGACCGCGCTGCTGCGTGAATACGCGCTGGCCCGCACCCGTTCCAGCGCGATCATGCTGAGCCTGCGGCTGCTGGCCGAAGTGCAGTCGCAGCTCACCACGCTGCAGGGCATGGTCGATGCCGGCGAGATGGCCGTGGCCACGCTGGCCGAGGAAACCGATGTTGCCGCCACTGCAGCGCTGCCGCCGCTCAACGCTGCCGATGCCGACGGCCGGCTCGACACCCGCGAGCTGCTGGCGCACTGGCGCACCCAGCTCGTCACGCGCGAATCCGTGCAGCGCGAGCACCTGCGTGTGCTGCGCGCCGGCCTGTTCACGCAGCTGGGCGAACACGCCAACTTCCGCGTCTTCGCGCAGCGCATCGGTGAACAGGAGACCTGCGACGCGTTGCTGGGCGCCTGTGCCAGGCGGTTGCCTCCCTCGGCGCTCCAGCCGGTCGTGTCCGCGGCCTGGGACGCCTGGGTGATGCGCCTGCACGGCGAATCGGACGCTGCGGCACGCGATCTCTCCACGCTGCTGACACGCGCAAGCGCCGGGCTGGCCTGGTTGCCGGCAGTGGCGGGCACCGTGGCGAAGAGTGACCTGTTGCGTGTGCCAGCACCGCCGCGACCGGAAGCCCTGGCGGAAGAGGCTGACACCCCTGCCCTGGATGCTGCTGCCGACGGCGACGGGGAGCAGATCGTGATCGAACGGCCGGCACCGCGCGTGGTGCTGGCGCTGCCGGGTGTTGCCGAACTGATCCACCGCATCAGCCGCACGCAGATGCAGGTGCAGGAGCTGCCGGAGGGGCAGGGCGAGCTGGTGTTGCTGCGTGTGGTGCGTGGTCTGCCGTTGCAGGCGCTGCCGCGCGTCCAGGAGCTGCACCTGCGCCACGAGGCCCACCGCCTGCAGGCTGGGCGTGCCGCACTGTGGCTGCAGCTCGACGACCACGCCGCGCTGCCCGAGTTGCTGGCCGCCGATGCGCAGGCGCAGAAGGCCCGTGCCCGCACGGTGGTGCTGCTGGCCGAGGCCTTCGGGCTGCTGCGCGAGGACACCGACCCCGTCAGCAACGAGCCGGTGCTGCTGCACGTACGACTGGACGAGGATGGTTTCGAGCTGGACCGGGTCTGCCTGGGCCGCGGCCCCGCCGAGGCAGTGGAAGAAGCGCGAGAGCGCGTGCTGCACGACCTCCATGACGCGGTCACTGCCATCCTGCGGACGCGTGACATGCAGCAGTCCCGTGCACAGACCGAGTTACGCGACGCGATGCGCCAGCGCATCGAGCTGCTGCGCAGCCAGGCCCAGCCTGAGCAGCGCGACACCATCAGCCGCGAATGGAACGACGCGGCCCGTGCCGCCATGAAACTGGCCAGACAGGAAACCGTGCAATGAGTCGAGGCGTCTGTACCAATCTTCCCGCTGCCTGCAGCCAGGCGGCTGCCCGGGCCGTGCTGCCGTGTCCCGACCAGGACGCCCGCTGTCCCACCTGCGGCGCGGCGCTGCTGCCCGTCGGCGATGGGGCCCCGATGGGCAAGGGCGAGGGCGCGGTGCGCTGGGCGGCCTCGTCGCTGGCCGTGGCACTGGTCTTGGGTGCCGGCTGGAACTGGTGGTCGTCCGAGGCCGCTTCGGACAGCGCCGCACAGGCCGCGAAGGGGGTGCCCGTGTCCCCCGCCGTGCTGGCGGTGGCGCAGGCCGCGTCGGCACTCGAAAGCGAGCCACCCGGTGTCGGCACTCCCAACGTCTTTGCCCTGCACGGCATGGACGCCCTCGGCCCCCGGCTCGGCGCCGAACTGGTGGAGGCCTTCCTGACGCAGGAGGGCCATGTGGAGGTCCACCGCAGTCCGCCCGATCCACATGGCGCCGTGCTGGTGTCTGCCCGCCGGCCCGGTGGCCTGCGCCAGGACATCCGGCTGGACTTCGACGGTGGATCAACCGCCCCGAATGACGCCAGCCTGCGCCGGGTTTCGTCCACGTCCGGCGCCGACCTGAAGGACAACCAGGTGCTGGTCGGCATGGATGCGCTCGCCGTGGTCGTGCATCCGGACAATCCGATGGACCGCATCAGTCTGGCGCAACTGCGCGACCTGCTGTCGGGCCGCGTGATCGACGGTGCGCGCCTGGGCGGCACGGCCGGCCCGGTCCGGGTGAACGTGCGCAACGAGCCCTCCGACAGCTGGACGCTGGTCTGGCACCAGGTGCTCGGCTCGGCCAGCGCGGGCGCGGACCTGCAGCGCCATGAGTCCGATGCGGCGCTCTCGCAGGCGGTTGTCGCCGACGCGCATGCCCTGGGCGTGGTCCCGCTGTCGGCGGTGGGGGATGCGAAGGTGCTGGCGGTCGTCGACTCGCTCGGCTCGGTCTGGAAGCCTACGCCCGAAGCGGTCGCCACCGAACGCTATCCGCTGACCCACCGGCTGGTGGTGCAGATGCCCATGTCGTCGTCGCCGGTGGCGTTGCGCTATGCGCAGTTCCTGGCCGGGCCGGGCGCCCAGATGAAGCTGCGCAGCAGCGGGCTGGCCAGCGCATCGCCGGTGCTGATCGACCAGGTGGCCACCGGACCGTTGTCGGCGGGCGCGGCCGTGAAACTGCCCAAGGACTACGTTGCGTTGACCCGCGGTGCACAGCTGATGACCGGGCGCGTTGGCTTTGGTGTCGAATCGGCAGAACTCGATGCGGTGGCCCATGTCGATGTCGACCGCCTGGCGCGCCAGCTCAAGGAACTGGCGTCGAGCAAACCGGTGTCGGTGATGGTGCTGGGCGTCGCCAACGACCCGGGTGGCTTCTGCATCAACCGTTCGCTGTCGGACAAGCGCGCCGCTGCGGTGGCCGAGGCGCTGACGGCGCAGGGCGTGCAGGTCCGTGTCGTGCGCGGTGTCGGCCGTTTCGCGCCGGCGCCGGTGGTGGGTGCGGACGATGCGGCGCGGGATCGTCGGGTCGAGGTCTGGGTGTCCGACGCGCCGGTGCGCCAGCCTGCGGCGTTCAAGTGCATCCCTGGGGCCGTGGTTTCCGCCGGTTGATCTCCCTCCTGCGCCAGTGTGGCTACCAAATGTCACACTAGGCGCACAAGCCAGTTCCTTGCCCCCCTCCGTTCGCGGGATCGCGCGCTGAAAACCCACTTCAGTCAACCTATGATTTGCCAATTCGGGTGATGCAGGTTTTCCCTGTTTGACCGGATCAAGATCAAGGGGGGAGGTTTTCATGCTATTCAATTCGGCGGAATTTCTGCTGATGTTCTTGCCTGCCGTGCTGGCAGTCTATTATTTTCTATCGCATCGGGCACAGAATGTTTTTCTGGTGGCCGCCAGTTGTTTTTTTTATAGCTGCTGGGACTGGCGTTTCCTGCTGCCGCTGTTGTTCACGACCTCGCTGGATTATGTGATTTCCAGGCGCATGGTCGCGGCCACGCTGGCCGGAGCGCCCGGCTTTGTTGCACAACCCACCCAGCCGGCCGGTGGTCGAGCGGTGAGGTAGGCTGACGGGATGAGCAAGCCGGCGAAGAAGAAGTACACGACGAAGAACTGGTCGCCCTACACGAAGGCGCTGAGAGCCAGGGGGTCGC
>NZ_JANPAB010000097.1:0-21407 GCF_031429695.1 Sphaerotilus sp. | reverse complement strand
GTGCTCGCCTGCATCCTGCTGACTCTGATTTGCTGCGTTTTCGGGAGGCCGTTGTAGCATCACGCCGCGCACTCAGCAGACGTTTTCACTGGCTCAGCAGGCAGCCGTTACCGACTGATACGGTGATGCAATTGCCCTGGGGAGTAGCGAGCTAATCTTTTACTGCGGTCTGGGCCAACGACCTAAACTGGTTCAAAGTGATCGGATATCGATTCCAGTGAATAGATTACACAATTCATCCTCCGTTACGGAGTTTCCATGCGCAAGTCTCTGGTCTCTACCGCTGCCGCTCTGCTGCTGGCCCTGGGCGCTCAGGCGCAAGTCGTCGGGGGTGATGGGATCTGGACGAGCTTCGCTGCCTCGCCGGCCGGCACCTACAACCTGACCTTCGACACGATGGTCGACGGCTACTTCACGGTGTTCAACATCGACACCGCCACCACGGTTGCCCAGGCCTTCGTGCAGAACATGGCAACGACGCAGTACACGGCCACCTTCGCACTGACCAGGACCTACAACTACAAACTGTACTTTGGCACGACGCCGCTGCCGCCTGAAGCCGCGCGCCTGATCCCTCGGCACTGCATGGTGCCGATCCATTCCCCTTTGCATGCATTGACGGAGCGCCTCCACGAGGCGCTTTTTTCATTCGTTCAGCGGGTCAGGTTGCCCGTTGTCGACATGGCCAGTTCGACCAGCACCGGGGCGTGGTCGCTGGGTCGCTCGTTCTTGCGGGGCGCCTTGTCGATGCGGCACCCAGTGGCGCGTGTGGCCAGTGCGGCGCTCACCAGGATGTGGTCGATGCGCAGCCCCTGGTTCTTGCGAAACGCCAGATTGCGGTAGTCCCACCAGCTCCAGCTGCGCGGGGCCTGCTCGAACAGCCGGAAAGCGTCCTGCAGCCCGATTGCCTGCAGCGCCTGGAAGTGGCCGCGCTCCTGCGGCGTGCAGTGGATCTGGCCGGCCCAGGCCACCGGGTCGTGCACGTCACGGTCTTCCGGCGCGATGTTGTAGTCGCCGAGCAACGCCAGCGCCGGGTGGTTCTGCAACTCGATGCCGATCCAGCGCTCCAGCGCCTCCAGCCACGCCATCTTGTAGACGAACTTGTCGCTGTCCGGGGCCTGTCCGTTGGGGAAGTACGCGCCGATCACCCGCACCCCCTCGACCGTGGCCGCGATGACCCGCGCCTGCGGATCCTCGAAACCGGGGATGTTGTGCACCACGTCGGTGAAGGCGTGGCGGGACAGCAGGGCCACGCCGTTGTAGGTCTTCTGCCCGAACCAGGCGCTTCGGTAGCCGGCTTCAGCGAGCGCATCGGCCGGGAACTTGTCGTCGGTGAGCTTGGTTTCCTGCAGGACCAGCACGTCGGGCTGCTCCTGCGCGAGCCAGTCGAGCACCTGCGGCAGCCGCACGGCGAGGGAGTTGACGTTCCAGGTGGCGAGTTTCATGGCGTGATGATGCCGCAGCTTGGGTGCGGGTCGATCGCTGGTCGGACGGGCATCGGGGCTGGGCGATACTCGCGCGCTGTTGCTCAACATGGAAGGAAAGACACCGTGACCGTCCTGCTACTGGGTTTGATGCTGTTCCTTGGGGTCCACTCGCTCAGGATTTTTGCCGATGACTGGCGCTCGGCCCGAATTCGGCAGCACGGGGCCTTGCGCTGGAAAGCGGTCTACGCCTTGGTGTCCGCGCTGGGCCTGGTGCTGGTGGTGTGGGGATACGGTGTGGCGCGGGCCAATCCGGTGGATTTGTGGACGCCACCGGCCGCGACCCGCCATGTCGCGGCCTTGCTGATGCTGCTGTCCTTCGTGCTGCTCACGGCCACCTATGTGCCCGGTTCGCGCCTGAAGGCCAAGGTGCGCCATCCGATGGTGCTGGGTGTCAAGGTCTGGGCGCTGGCGCACCTGCTGGCCAACGGGCGTCTGGCCGATGTCGTGCTGTTCGGCAGCTTTCTGCTCTGGGCGGTGCTGTCGTTTCGTGCGGCGCGTCAGCGGGACCGGGCCGCGGGGAACCCGCCGCTGTCGCTCCACTCCGGGCGTGACGTGATCACCGCATTTGTCGGCATCTTCGCGTGGATCATCTTCGCGCTGTGGCTGCACGGACCGTTGATCGGCGTGCGGCCGTTCGGCTGATTGCCGCGGACCAGCGTCAGCGCCGGCGGTAGGTCACGAAGGCGAAGCCCGGATGCGTTGTTCGGGCCACCTCCTCGAACGCCGTGCGCGGCCAATCCGGAAAGCGGATATCGCCGTCGAGGTCCGCATCGATCTCGGTCAGCTCCAGCACCTTGGCGTGGGGCAGCGCCAGTGCGTACAGTTCGCCGCCGCCTATCACGCACACCCGTGGTGCGGTGGTGCCAGCCACCGCCGCGAGCGCGGCGTCCAGACTGGACACCGCTTCGGCGCCTCGGGCGGCCGCCGTGTCGGCCCAGTGTGGCTGGCGTGTCACCACCAGATTGCGCCGACCCGGCAGCGGCCGGAACCTGGCCGGCAGCGAGTCCCAAGTCTTGCGGCCCATGATGACCGGGCAGCCCATTGTCGTGGTGCGGAAATGCTTCGCGTCCAGCGGGTCGTGCCAGACCAGGCCGTTGCCGTGGCCGATCACCCCGTTGCGGGCCACCGCCGCGATCAGGCAGAGCGGCGCCATCAGACGGCTACCGGCGCCTTGATCGCCGGGTGGTGCAGGTAATCCAGCACCTCGAAGTCCTCGAACTGGTAGTCGAAGATGGAATCGGGCCGGCGCTTGAGGTGCAGGGTCGGGTAAGGGTAGGGCGTGCGGGCGAGCTGGGTCTCGACCTGCTCGGTGTGGTTGCTGTAGAGGTGGCAGTCGCCGCCGGTCCAGATGAAGTCGCCCACGTCCAGGTCGCATTGCTGCGCCAGCATGTGTGTCAGCAGTGCATAGCTGGCGATGTTGAACGGCACGCCCAGGAAGATGTCCGCGCTGCGCTGGTAGAGCTGGCAGCTCAGGCGCCCGTCGGCCACATAGAACTGGAACAGCGCGTGGCAGGGCATCAGCGCCATGCGGCCCAGGTCGGCCACATTCCAGGCGCTGACGAGGATGCGGCGCGAGTCCGGGTTGGTCTTGAGCTGCTGCACGACCTCGGCGATCTGGTCGATGTGGCCGCCGCCGGGGGTCGGCCAGGAGCGCCACTGCACGCCGTAGACCGGGCCGAGGTCGCCGTCGTCGCGCGCCCATTCGTCCCAGATCGTCACGCCGCGGTCCTGCAGCCACTGCACGTTGGATTCACCGCGCAGGAACCACAGCAGCTCCAGGATGATGGCGCGCAGATGGACCTTCTTGGTGGTGACGAGCGGGAAGCCTTCGCGCAGGTCGAAGCGCATCTGGTGGCCGAACACGCTGCGGGTGCCGGTGCCGGTGCGGTCGTTCTTGAGGACACCGTGCTGGTGCACGTGGCGCATCAGGTCTTCGTACTGTGTGCGGGCCGTGCGCGCGGGCGGCGGGGTCAAAGCGTCGACAGGGGCGTCATCCATGGGCAGCAGACAGGCAAACAGCGATTATAGGGAGCGGCTTTTCAGAGCTTGTACGTGAGCTTGCGGGTCCAGCCCTGCAGCAGGGTGCGCACGGACTCGCTCAGATCGACCCAGGTGCCGCCGATGCGGAAGTCGTGGCTCTGCATCACCACGTATGCCGTGTTGATGCGCACAGGCACGGCCATGATGCGCGACAGATCCTTCAGGTCCGGCACCCCCAGGACCAGCAGCATCACTGTGTTGCTCGGCAGAGGGTAGTCGGACAGCAGGCCGACACCCTTCTCGGAGATATCGCGCACACGCACCTCATGCACCTGCCCGTCGGGCAGTGTCAGCCGTCCGCGCCAGGTGACGGTGAAGCGGGGTTCCCTGCGGCCGTCGATCGATCCGCGCTCCAGAGTGGTGGCCATCATGTCGTCAAATTGAATTGCATTGCGGCTAGCTTCGCATATAAACCGCCGCGCTGAACGAGTTCGGAATGGGTGCCTTCCTCGGCAATCCTGCCGTGATCGAGGACGACGATGCGGTCAGCCTGCTGGACGGTGGCCAGCCGGTGGGCAATCACCAGAGTGGTGCGGTTTTTCATCGCCGCTTCCAGCGCGGCCTGCACCAGCCGCTCGCTCTCGGCGTCGAGCGCGCTGGTGGCCTCGTCCAGCAGCAGCAGGGGCGGATTCTTGAGCATGGCGCGCGCGATGCTGATGCGCTGGCGCTGACCGCCGGACAGGCGCACGCCGCGCTCGCCGAGGAAAGTCTGGTAGCCCTCGGGCAGGGCGGTCAGGAATTCGTGTGCGTGCGCGGCCCTGGCGGCGGCGATGACCTCGGCGTCGCTGGCGTCCGGGCAGCCGTAGCGGATGTTCTCGATGGCGTTGGCGGAGAAGATCGTGCTGTCCTGCGGCACGATGCCCACGCGCCCGCGCAGGTCGGCCAGCGACAGCCGCGTCACGTCCACGCCGTCCAGCGTGATCGCGCCGGACTGCGCGTCGTAGAAACGCAGCAGCAACTGCAGCACCGTGCTCTTGCCTGCGCCGCTGGGGCCGACCAGTGCGACGGTTTCGCCCGGGCGCAGCGTCAGGCTGAAGTTCTGCAACGCGGGCTGCGACGGGCGCGACGGGTAGTGGAAATTCACCGCCGAGAACTGCACCGCCGAGCCACCTTGTGCCATGGGCAGGGCCAATGGCTGCGCGGGATCCACCACCGGCGAGCGGGTCGCCAGCAGTTCCATCAGCCGTTCGGTGGCACCGGCGGCGCGCAGCAGGTCGCCGTACACCTCCGACAGCACCGCCACGCTGCTCACCAGGATGATCACGTAGACGACGGTCTGTCCGAGGTGGCCGGCGCTGATGCGGCCTTCCATCACCGCTTCGGTCCCTTGGTACAGGCCCCACAGCAGCGCGCCGAAGGTGGCGGTGATGATGAACGCGACGAGGTAGGCCCGCACGCGGGTGCGCTTGCGGGCGGTCTCGAAGGCCTCTTCGGTGGCCGCGTCGAAGCGCGTCGCTTCACGGCCTTCCTGCGTGTAGCTCTGCACCACCGGAATGGCATTGAGCACCTCGGCCGCGATGGCGCTGGTGTCAGCCACGCGGTCCTGGCTGGCGCGGCTGAGCTTGCGCACGCGGCGGCCGAAGTACAGCGACGGCAGCACGACCAGCACCAGGATGCCCAGCACCTGCGCCATCACATAGGGATTGGTGACGACCAGCATCACCATCGCACCCAGCCCCATCACCGTGTTGCGCAGGCCCATCGACAGGCTGGAGCCGACGACGCTCTGCACCAGCGTCGTGTCGGTGGTCAGCCGCGACAGCACCTCGCCGGTCTGCGTCGTCTCGAAGAATTCGGGGCTCTGGTGCACGACATGGGCATAGACCGCGTTGCGCAGGTCGGCGGTGACACGCTCGCCGAGCCAGCTCACCATGTAGAAGCGCGAGGCCGAAAAGACGCCCAGGGCGGCACCGACCGCGAACAGCGCGAGGAAATGCTCGCGCAGCGCCATCACCCGCTCGCCGGGATCGCTGGCGACGAGGCCCTGGTCGATCAGCGAGCGCAGTGCCATCGGCAACACCAGCGTGCTCACCGCGGCCAGCACGAGGAACAGGCCCGCCAGCGCGATTTGCAGCCGGTAGGGCCAGAGGAAGGGCTTCAGGCCGGACAGGGAGCGCGGCGTGGCGGCGCGGGGACGGTCGGTGGTGGCAGCAGGCATGGCCGCGAGTGTAGGCGCGCCTGTCGTCAGCCGTAGTGCCCCCGCAACTGCGCCAGGATCACCTCGTCGTCCACCACCTTGTAGACCACCCGGTGCTCGTCGTCGATGCGGCGTGACCAGTAGCCGCTGAAGTTGAATTTCAGTGGTTCCGGCTTGCCGATGCCGTCGAACGGGTCGCGCTGGATGTCGCGGATCAGCGCGTTGACCCGGCGCAGCATGGCCTTGTCGGTCTGCTGCCAGTAGAGGTAATCACTCCATGCAGCGTCTTCAAAAGTGATCATTCTTCGATCAGCTCGCGGCGAACGAGGTGACGCCTAGCCTCGATGTTTTCGATCGATTTCATCAGCCGCATCGCGTTTTTCGGATGCCGCAGCAGGTGCGCGGTCTCCATCAGCGATTCGTATTCCCGCAGTGACATCAGTACGCCCGGCTCGGCTTTTTGTCGGGTGATGATGGTCACGTCACAGTCGTTGTGGACGCGATCGAGTTCGCTGGCGAGGTTGTTGCGGGCTTCGGTGTAGGTGATGGCACGCATGAGAGGACTCCGTGGCAATGGAATGAACATGTGCAGATCATTGTACATACTGCATCTACCGCCTACTTCACAGCACCAGCCGCCCCACGTAGCCCGTCATCTCCAGATACCCCAGCCCGACCCGCGTCCCTTGCGTGTCGAGCAACTCGCTCAAGCCCTCCCAGTAGACCGTTCCCGTGCTGCCGCGGCTGTCGAGTTCCTGCGCATCCAGCAGTGCACGCACCGTCCAGCGCCCGGCGGGCGTCTCGACGAGCCATTGCACCGGGTAGCGCCCGCCAGTGGCCGGACTCGCCCACACCCGCTGCGGTGTGAACTGCACCTCGGCCGAGCCGAATGCACGCGCCGCACCGCCTGGCGTCCGCCACGACCCACCTGCCCACAGCGCCGAGCCATCCGCCCGCCGCAGCCGGAACGCGGTCAGCGCGCTGCCATCGGCGAGGTTGATGCCGATCCAGTCCCAGCCCACCGCGTCGCGGTCGAGCACGGAGTCGCTCCATTCGTGGTCGAGCCAGGCGGTGCCGCGCAGGGTGCGTGCTGGCTGGCCGTTCGGGGTGAGCGTGGCGGTGACGGCGAGTTGCGGCTGGCTGTAGTAATGGCTGGCCTGTGCCGGGCGGGGGCCTTTGCGGGAGTAGCCGGCGTCGCCTTGCAGCAGCAGCGGCTGGGTGGTCTGCATGGCCAGCGCGAGCGTGCCGCCGAGGGCCGGGCTGGCGATCGTCGCGTCGTAGCGACTGGCCGTGGCGTCACCACGGCGACGCAGGGTCCAGTCGCCCAGGTTCATGTGCGTGTCGCCGATCGCGCTGCCAGCGCGCCCGAAGCCGGTGCGGGCGATGCGCTGGTCGTGGTGCTGGCGGCGTTCGGCCAGATCGGTCAGGGCCGCATGGGCAAAGACCAGTTGTTTCGCCGCGAACGCGCTCGGGTGGTCGGCGGCCACCTCGGTGCGTGTGCGGAAAAAGGTGAGCTGGAAGCCGTGGGTCGGGTCGGCGGGGCGTTCGCTGGTCGTGACCGGGGCGAGCCAGCCTGTGGCGTACCACCACTCGGTCTGCGTGTCGGGGTGGCTGCCGAAGTCGTCAGGGAACGCCAGCGCACGCCGACGCACCCCCTGCGCCGTCACCGTCAGCGGCAGCAGCGATCCGGCCATCAGCTCCATCAAGTGCCGTCGGTGCATCAGGACCACTACCAATCCTCCTTCACTGCCAAGGCCATGTCATGGGACGCCGCTGCGCGCCCGGACCCCCACGCCGTCACCGCACCCGCCACCAGCACCGCCAGCACCAGCGCACCCAGCCGCCACCAGGGCAGCGCCAGCTCCATCGTCCAGTGGAAGCTTTGCGGATTCACCACCTTCACCAGCACCACGCTCACCGCCAGCCCCAGTGCCAGCCCGAGCAGCGCGCCCACCGCCGTCCACAGCGCGCCTTCCGCGCAGACGAGGGTGAGCACCTGTGCCCGCGTCGTGCCGAGGTGCTGCAGCGCGCCGAACTCGCGCCGCCGCGCCAGCACCTGCGCCGAGAAGCTCGCCGCGATGCCGAACAGCCCGATGGCAATGGCCACCGCCTGCAGCCAGTAGGTGACGGCGAAGCTGCGGTCGAAGATCGCCAGCGACACGGCGCGGATCTCGGCCGGTGTGGCGATCTCCAGCAGCGCCGGATCGGCCGCCAGCGCCCGCAGCCCGGCTTGCACCGCCGACACCGCTGCACCCGGCGCGAGCCACAGCGCGAGGTCGTTCACCTTGTCGTCGCCGGTGAGCCGTTGCCAGTCGCGGCGGTCGATGACGAGCGAGCCTTGCTGGCGGGCGTAGTCGCGCCAGACACCGCGGATGTGCGCGTCGGCGGTGCGTCCGTTCGGCAGCGGCAGGCGCAGCGTCTGTCCGGCCTGCACGCCATAGAGCGCGAGCACGGCTTCACTGGCGTACACGTCGGGCTGTCCCGCAGGTGAGGGCGGCTGCAGCGTGCCGACCAGCGGCAGGGTCTGCGCTGCGTCGCCGACCTCGCGGGCGATCAGCGCCACCGCCGCCCGTGCCGGATCGAGCGAGACGGCCACCACCCGCTGCGCCTGCACCCGCGCCACGCCGGGCAGCGCCGCCGCGGCCTGCACGAAGGCGGGATCGAGGTAGGCGCTGTCGGCCTGCGCGGTGGACGTGGCGGTGCGGGCGTAGAGATCGGCGGGCAGCACCTCGTCCAGCCAGTGCGTCACCGAGTCGCGGAAGCTCGCCACCATCACGGTCAGCGCCACCGACAGCGCCAGACTCGCGACCACGCCCGCGACCGTGATCGTCGCGCTGGCCCGCTGGTCTCGGGCACGCTCGACGGCCAGCAGCGCGATCGGGTGCCGCGGCGGCGTGATCCGTCCCAGCAGCACGCCGACCAGCAGCGGCACGGCCATGATCCCGCCCAGCAGCAGCAGCGCCACCGACCCATACGCCGCCAGCGGCAACTCGCCCAGCGGCGGCACGAACGCCAGCGCGACCCCGGCCACCATCAGCGCCGGCCCACGCCACGGCTGGCGCAGCGTCTGGTCCTCGCCGCCGAGACCCTTGAGGCTCTGCGCGGGCGACAAGGCAGCGGCCATGCGCGCCGGCTGCCAGCCGCCGGCCAGCGCCGCAGCGAGTCCCAGTCCACCGTAGACCAAGGCCGCGCCGCTCGACCACTGCAAGGCCGGCGCCGCGCCCCCCAGCAGCCCGCTGCCCAGATCCCCGCCCAGCACCCGCAGCGCGAGCGCCGCCAGCCCCGTCCCCAAGGCCAGCCCCAGCCCCGCGCCGACAATGCCCAGCAGCGCCGACTCGACCAGCACCAGCACCAGCCGCTCGCGGGCGTGCATGCCCAGCACGCCGAGCAGCGCCAGTTGCGGCACCCGCTTGGCGACGGCCAGCGACTGCACCGAGAACACCAGAAATGCCCCCGTGAACAGCGCCACCAGCGCCAGCACGGTGAGGTTCACGCGGTAGGCACGCGAGAAATTGGACACGCGCTGCGCCGTTTCATCGGGCGCCGCGGCCCGCACCGAGGCGGGCAGCGCCAGCGTGCGCAGCACCGTGTCGCGGTCGGCGCCCGGCTGCAGGCGCAGATCCATCCGGCTGAGCTGGCCGAGCCGGTCGAAGTGCGCCTGGGCGCCGGCCAGGTCGATCACCGCCAGCGGGCCGGTGTCCGCGCTGACCGTGCCACCCACCGTCAGCGCCACCAGCCGGTTGCCGGACTGGACCCGCATTTGCGCACCGGGCTTCACGCCGAACAGCCGTTGTGCTGCCGGATTGAGGAACACGCGGTCCGGGTCGAGCAGCGCCAGCCGGGGGGCGTCGCGCAGCGCGGGGTCTGGCCGCGGCAGCAGCGCCGGTGCGAGTGCCGCCGCCACCAGTGCATCCTGCCCGATCAGCTTCAGCCCGCGCTTGCGGCCCTGGGCATCCAGCGCGTAGGTCTCGATCTCGATCACCGGGCTGGCCAGCGCAACACCGGCGTGTGCGGCGACACGGGCGTAGAGCGTCTCGTCCAGTCCGCTGCGGCCGACCGGGCGCAACTCCACGTCCGGCTGGCCATTGACCGAGCGCACGGCTTGCCCGAATTCAGCCAGCGCCGAGGCATTGATCAGGTGTACCGCAAACGCCAGCGCCACGCCCAGCGCGATCGCCAGCAAGGCCACGCCGGCCCGGCCCGGGTGGTGGCGTGCTTCACGGACGATCAGGTACAGCGTGTCGCGCAGGTGCATGGGACGGGGTCAATCGGTCAGTGGCTGTGCAGGAATGTGGGTTTAAATGCCGGCAGTGGTACCAAATAGTGTCTCCTGCGCGGGCACAATTCTCCGCGCCATGACACCCAGTACCGATGCCGCCACCGCCCTGCCCGAGATCAGCCCGCTGCTGCAGACGGTTGCATGCTGGGTGCGGCGCGTCGGGGTGCAGCGGGCCACGGTGGTGGCGGTTGGATTGAGCGTGCTGGCATCGGAGGCGCTCACGCTGGTCTGGCATCTGGTGGCGGGCTGGTCGCTCCAAAGCCAGGGGCTGATCATGGCGGCGCTGGTGCCGGTGCCGATTGCCTCGCTGTGCGCGGGCTTCACGCTCAAGCTGATCGTGGCGCTGGACCAGGCGATGCTTCGGCTGGAAGAGCTGGCGATGACGGACTCGCTGACCGGTCTGCGCAACCGGCGCTGTTTCATGCAGGCCGCCTCGCTGGAGTTCGAGCGCGCCACGCGCCACGCCCGGCCGATGGCCGTGGTGCTGATCGACGTGGACCACTTCAAGGGCATCAACGACCGCCACGGCCACCAGTGCGGCGACCAGGCGCTGATCGAGATCGCCCAGGCCTGTCAGAGCACGCTGCGCAAGACCGATCTGCTGGCGCGCTTCGGCGGCGAGGAGTTTGTCGTGCTGCTGCCAGAAACCGGTCAGCGCGAGGCGGTGCGGCTGGCCGAGCGCATGCGCCATGCGGTGTCTGCCGACCTGCGCCTGCCGGACCACCCGCGGCCCGGGGCCGTGACGATCAGCCTCGGTGCAGTGGCCCTCAGCCGCAGCACGCCAACGCTGGACACCCTGATCCAGGCCGCCGACCAGGCGCTCTACGACGCCAAGCGCGCCGGCCGCGACCGGGTCCACACCATGCCGGCACCGATCGGCGCCTGAGCGGCCGGGGCGCGTCACGGCGCTTGCACACCGTCGGCGCGCAGCCGCAGCGTGCGGTCGGCCTGGGCGGCGGCGGCCTGCGAATGGGTGACGATCAGACAGCCGGCCCCATGCTGCCGGGCCTGGGTACACAGCAGATCCAGCACGCGCTGTGCCGTCACCGGGTCGAGGTTGCCGGTGGGCTCGTCGGCCAGGATCAGCGCCGGCCGGTGGACCAGCGCCCGCGCGATCGCCACCCGCTGCAACTGGCCGCCGGAGAGTTCGCGCGGCCGCCTTGCTCCGAGCGCACCCAATCCGACCTCGTCGAGCACGCTGCCCACGCGGGCTGCGATGGCGTCCCGGTCGCGCCAGCCCTGCAGCATCAGCGGCAGGCCCACATTGTCGGCGACGCTCAGGTGGGGTAGCACATGGAAGGCCTGGAACACGAAGCCCAGCGACGCTCGCCGCAGCAGCGCCGCCTCGCGCTCCGTCAGGCGGCCGACTGTGCGACCGGCGATCTCGACCACACCAGTGTCCGCCCGGTCCAGTCCGGCGATGCAGTTCAGCAGGGTGGACTTGCCCACCCCGGATTCCCCGACCAGCGCGACGACCTCGCCCTGCTGCATCGTCAGGCTGACCTCCTGGAACACCGCGGTCTCGCCGTAGTGCTTGCCCAGGCGGGTCAGGCGCAGCAGCGGGGTGGTCATCGGGCTTGTTGCTCCAGCACCGGCAGCACCCGCGCCAGCACGGCGCCGACCGGATCGCCCGCATCGCAGGCGATCACCTCGCGTTGCGCCATGCCGCGCAACCAGGTGATCTGGCGCTTGGCGAGTTGCCGCGTGGCGGCGATGCCTTTGTCCGGCAGTTGTGCCGCGGGCCACAGGCCGTCGAGCATCTCCCAGGTCTGCCGGTAGCCGACGCAGCGCATCGACGGGAGATCGGGGTGCAGGTCACCGCGGGCACGCAGCCGCTGCACCTCATCAACCAGAAGACCGCCTGCCAGCATGGCCTCGAAGCGTTGTGCGATGCGGGCGTGCAGCCAGGCGCGGTCGGTTGGCTCCAGCGAGAGGAGCGGGAATTCGGGCGACATGTTGGCTGCGTCCGTTGCGGCAGAGCGGTCGAAGCGGCCGGTGTGGAAACTCGACAGCGGCTGGCCACTCACCTGCCACACCTCCAGCGCCCGCTGGATCCGCTGTGCGTCGTTGGGCGAGAGCCGGGCCGCGGTGACCGGATCGACCGTGGCCAGCTGCGTGTGCATCGCCGGCCAGCCGATGGCGCGGGCGCGTTCGTCCAGCGCGGCGCGCACGGCGGGGTCGGCCACCGGCAGTGCGTCGATGCCATCGAACAGCGCCTTGAAGTACAGCATCGTTCCGCCCACCAGCAGCGCGCGCCCGCCACGGGCGTGGATCTCGCCGATCAGCCGGCGCGTGTCCGTGATGAACCCGGCGGCCGAGCAGGACGCGGTGGGCTCGATCACGTCGATCAGATGGTGTGGCACCTCGGCGCGTTCGGCGGCCGAGGGCTTGGCGGTGCCGATGTCCATGCCGCGGTAGACCAGTGCGGAATCGACGCTGATGATTTCGATGGGTGGCAGGCCCCGCTCCCGGCAGGCGCGGGCGATGGCCAGGGCGGCTGCGGTCTTGCCGCTGGCGGTCGGGCCGGCCAGTGCGAAGGTGGTCGGGGTGGCAGCGTTCAATGTTCACCTCCGTGGCGCTGCACGGTGGTCCAGGCGATCAGCGCCGTGACCCCCGAGGCGACAGCGATGCCGTAGGCCAGCGGCCGTGTCGTGCCGTCCAGCGCGACGCCGAGCCACTGCCCGATGCAGAACGCCACTACGGCCAGCACGAAGCCCGCCAGTGCCGCGGCCACGCCGGCCTGCTGCGGGAACGGCCCGACCGCGCCGGTCTGCCCGCAAGCCTGGTGCGTGCCATGCCCGAAGGCGAAGAAGAGCTGCGGCACCAGGATCGCCCATACCGTCTGCACGCCCGCCGCGGCCAATGCCGCCATCGACAGCCCGCCGACCAGCGTGAACCACGCAGCACGCCGGACGGCGCCGGTCATGCCATGCCGCACCAGCCAGCGCCGGCAGACGAAGGTGCCGGCGAGGTAGGAGACCGAACTGGTGCTGAGCGCCAGGCCGTACTGCGCCGCGCTCAGCCCGAGCACCTGCATGTAGACAAACGACGATCCGGCGAGGAACACGAACAGCCCGCCGTAGGTCGCTGCCGACAGCCCAGCCCAGGCGAGGAAGGTCGGATGGCGCAGCACAGTGCGCCACGAGGCCAGCAGCGGCCCGGGGTGCAGCGCCTGCGGGTTCTTCTGGGGGAGGGTCTCGGGCAGTTGCGTGGCGACGAAGACCAGGGTCGCGAGCGCGATCACCCCTGCAGCGGCGAAGGCCATGTGCCAGCTCAGATGCCCGGCCAGCCAGCCGCCCAGCAGAGGACTGGTGATGGCGATGACGCCCAGCCCGGACAGACCGAGCGACATGATCCGCGCGCCTTCATGCGGCTCGTAGAGGTCACGCACCATGGCCCGTGCGACGACCACCACGCCGGCCATCACCGCGCCCTGCACGATGCGCACCAGGATCAGCGCCTCGATGGTGGTCGCCAGCACCGCCCCGAGGCTGGCGACCACGTAGACCGACAGCGTGGACAGCAGCACCGGCCGCCGCCCGAACCGATCCGCCACCGGCCCGGCCACCAGCTGCCCGAAGCCGAAGGCCAGCAGCAGCGCGGCCATCGTGAGCTGCGTGGCGTGCATCGAGGCGTGCAGCTCGGCCTGGATGGCGGGCAGCGCCGGCAGGTAGAGGTCGGTCGTCACCGGTTGCAGGCCGAGCAGCAGGGCCAGCGCGACGGCGGCGATCAGGGCGGAGGGCCGCCGGGTCGGCGCCGTCATGCGGTGGCGCGGCGGCGGACGCGGTCGAGATAGGCGTGCGGGTCCGGGGGCCGGCCGCTGCGCTGGGACTCCCAGAGCATCTCGCCCAGGCAGTCCATCACCTCGTGCTGCGCGGCATGCAGATCGCCGCGCTTCGCGGCCAGCAGCTCGACCGCCTGGCGGATGCCGCGCGGCTGGTCGATCGAGACCTGCTCGCTGATGCTCAGGTGCATCGACAGGTGCAGGAAGGGGTTGGTGCGGCCCTCGTCGACGGTGTAGACGGCGGCGAGCGCGGCCTCCAGGTCGGACAGGTCGGCGTGGTATTCGGGGTGGCGCTCGGTCCATTGCGCGGCGAGCGTGTCCATCGCGGACAGCGGTTCACCGGCGAGGTGCTTGCGCCACGCGGTGCAAAAGAAGGTCCGGACATCGTTCTGGCTGGGTGCAAACATTCCACAATTGTGGCCCGTCCGCGAAGTTCCGCGACGCCGTGAGGCCTGCCCTGTGATCACTGACCCGATGTTCTACGCCGCTGCGGTGCCCGCGGTCTTCCTGATGGGGCTGTCCAAAAGCGGCTTCGGCGCCGGCTTTGGCGCGCTGGCGGTGCCGCTGATGGCGCTGTCGATCCCGGTGCCACAAGCGGCGGCGATCATGCTGCCGCTGCTGTGCATGGCCGATTTTTCCGGCCTGGCGGCGCTGGTGCGCCATGCCGATTGGCGGTTGCTGCGCTTCCTGCTCCCGGCGGGGTTGCTGGGCAGCCTGATCGGCTGGGCGTCGTTCGGGATGCTGCCAGTGAAGGCGGTGGCGGGGATCGTGGGGGCGGTGACGCTGCTGTTCGTGGCGCTGCGGCTGTTCTTTCCGCCCAAGGTCGATGTACCGGCACCACACCGCGGCCTGGGCTGGCTGCTGGGCACGGCCTCGGGCTACACCAGCTTCATCGCGCATGCGGGTGCGCCGCCGATCAGCTTCTACGTGATGCCGCTCAAGCTGGAGCCGCTGCGCTTCAGCGGGACGATGGCCGTGTTCTTCACCATCGTGAACTTGTCGAAGTGGATTCCGTACTGGCAGCTCGGCCTGATCGACCTGACCAACCTCGGCACCTCGCTGGCGCTGGGGCCGGTGGTGCTGTTCGGGGTCTGGGCAGGCGTGCGGCTGGCCACGCGGGTCAAGCCGACGCTGTTCTACCAACTGGTGATGGCAGGGATGGTGCTGTCGGGGTTGAAGTTGCTGTGGGATGCGTGGCGATAATCAGTGCAGCTCCAGAAGGAATCCGTCCCATGACCGCTGAAGTCCGCTGCGAACGCCACGCGACCCTGTCCGACGTGGCCGTCGTCACCCTGTCCAACCCAGGCAAGCTCAACGCCGTCAACGTCGCGATGTGGCAAGCCCTGCGCGGCCTCTTCGACGGGCTGGCCGAGCGTGAGCCGCTGCTGCGCTGCGTGATCGTGCGCGGGGAGGGCGGCAGCTTCGTCTCCGGCGGGGACATCGAGGAGTTCCCCGCCTTCCGCTTCGACGAGGCGCGGCTGCGCCATTTCCACGAGAACATCGTTGCCCCGGCGCTGGACGCGATGTACCGCTGCGACATCCCGCTGGTGGCGCAGATCGAGCGGGCCTGTGTCGGCGGCGGGCTGGAGATTGCCTGCCAGTGCGACCTGCGCATCGCGGGGCAGTCGAGCCGGTTCGGCGCGCCGATCGCGCGGCTGGGCTTCCCGATGGCGTGTGACGAACTGGCCGGCGTGGCGCGGGTGGCGGGGCTGGCGACGGCCGCCGAGATCCTGCTGGAAGCGCGCTTGCTGGATGCCGAGACCGCCTTGCGCCGCGGGCTGGTCCACCGCGTGGTCTACGACGACGAAGTGGCCGCCGAAGCCGAGGCGACGGCACAGCGCATCGCCGCCGGGGCGCCCCGTGCCGCACGGTTGAACAAGCGCGCCCTGCGCCTCGTCGCACCGCAGTTCCATTTCACCGAAGCGCAGCGCGCCGAATTCGCCGCCTACGCCACCGGCCCCGACCACCGCGAAGGTATCACCGCCTTCATCGAGAAGCGCAAGCCGAACTTCACCGGCTCCTGATTGCCTGACCACCCTGCATGACCATGTCCAACGACAACCTGTTTGCCGCGCTGCGCAGCGCCTTTCCCGCCGACCTCGACGCGGCGGCGATCGAGACCGACAGCGGCCTCGTTTACGCGTGGCGTGACCTGGAACGCTCGACGGCGATGCTGGCGAACCTGCTGCAGTCGCTGGAGATCCCCGCTGGCAGCCGCGTGGCGGTCCACACAGAGAAGTCGGTCGAGGCGCTGGTGCTCTACCTCGCCACGTTGCGGGCCGGCTTCGTCTATCTGCCGCTGAACACGGCGTACCAGGAAGCCGAACTCGACTACTTCATCGGCAATGCCGAACCGGCGGTGTTCGTCTGCGCGAGCAGGAACTTCCCCTGGATCAGCAAGCTGGCGTTCCAGAAGGGCGTGGCCCATGTCTTCACGCTCGACGACGACCGCACCGGCTCGCTGCTGGAACGCGCTTCGCATTTCAGCGACGAGCACGTGCCGGCAGTGAAATCGGCCAACGACCTCGCCGCGATCCTCTACACCAGCGGCACCACCGGCCGCAGCAAGGGCGCGATGCTCAGCCACGGCAACCTGCTGTCCAACGCGCAGGTGCTGAAGACCCACTGGGACTGGCAGCCCGGCGACGTGCTGATCCACGCGCTGCCGATCTTCCACGTCCACGGCCTGTTCGTCGCCAGCCACGGCGCGCTGCTCAACGGCTCGAAGATGCTGTGGCTGTCGAAGTTCGACCCGAAGGCGGTGGTCGAGCGGCTGCCGCGGGCCACCGTCTTCATGGGCGTGCCGACGCTGTACGTGCGGCTGCTGCAGGAGGCGGGACTGACGCGCGAAGCCTGCGCGCACATGCGGCTGTTCATCTCCGGCTCGGCCCCCTTGCTGATCGAGACCTTCCGCGACTGGCAAACCCGCACCGGCCACACCATCCTCGAACGCTATGGCATGAGCGAGACGGTGATGCTCACGTCGAACCCCTGCCGCGCCGAGGACGGCGAGCGCGTCGGCGGCACGGTCGGCCCGGCGCTGCCCGGCGTCGGCGTGCGCGTGGTGGATGACGCGGGCGGGGCACTGCCGGCGGGCGAGATCGGCAACGTGCAGGTGCGCGGCCCCAACGTGTTCGGCGGCTACTGGCGCATGCCGGAGAAGACCGCCGAGGAGTTCACGGCCGATGCGTGGTTCAAGACCGGCGATGTTGGCCGCTTCGACGCCGGTGGCCGCGGCTATCTCACCATCGTCGGCCGCAGCAAGGACCTCATCATCACCGGCGGCTACAACGTCTACCCGGCCGAGATCGAGGGCTACCTGAACGACATGGCCGGCGTGGCAGAGTCGGCGGTGATCGGTGTGCCGCACCCGGACTTCGGCGAGGCCGTGGTGGCGATGGTCGTGCCGAAGGCGGGGGCGGCGCTGGAAGCGGAGGCACTGGTGGCCGCGCTCAAGTCGAAGATCGCCAACTTCAAGGTGCCCAAGCGTGCCTTCGTCGTCGCCGACCTGCCGCGCAACGCGATGGGCAAGGTGCAGAAGAACCTGCTGCGTGACGCGCACCAGACGCTGTTCACCCCGGCAGGTTGACCCCCGCGGGTGCCGCGGTCAGGCCGTCGCGCCATTGCTTCGGCGTCACGCCGTGGTGGGCGCGGAAGCTGCGGATGAAGTAACTCGGCGCCGCGAAGCCGCAGGCCCACGCCACCTCCTTCACCGCCAGCGTCGTCTCGCGCAGCAGCCGGCTGGCGCGCTCCATGCGCAGCCGGTTGATGCAGCCGATCAGCGCCTCGCCCGTGACTTCGCGGAACAGGTGCGAGAGGTAGTCCGCCGTGCAGCCGGACTGTGCCGCGAGTTGCCGGACGCTGAGCGTGTGGTCGCCGAGCTGGTTCTGGATTCGCACGCGCAGCCGGGCGATCAGCGGCGGCTCGCGGCTGGCCTCCCCCTCCGCGGCGTTCAGCGCCAGCAGCACCCCCGCCAGCGCCGCCGCCACCAGCGCCCGCGCCTGCGTGTCGGCCCAGGGCTGCGCCGGGTCGGACGGGCTTTGCGTGGCATGGAACAGCCAGTCGTGGATGCGGGCGGCCTGCGCGTGGTGGCGGGTTTCGAGGTGGGCGATGCCGGGGCTGCCCGGGCTGTGTTCGTGCGCGAGGTGGCACATCAGCGCCGGGCCTGCCGTGTTCACCACCACGTTGCGGAACGCCGCCCCACGCGCCGCGCCCACATGCTCGTCGTGGCGCAACTGCGGCGGCACGATGAGCACCTCGCCCGCCGCCAGCCGACAGCCGCCGTGCGGGAAGCGGAAGTCGGTCCAGCCCTCGACCTGGACGAACAGCTCGGGCGTCAGGTGGAAATGCCCGTCGCCGCGGGACTGCGGTTCGCCCAGGTGCTGCGGGCGGTGGACGACGAGCTGGCCGGCCTGCGCAGCGGCCAGGGCGGTGGTCAGTGCGGACTCCAGGTTTTTTCGCATCATTGTCGGAATTCTGCTAGTGCTTGAACTTGGATCGGCGCGCTGATGTCCTTACGCTGTGGGCCTGCAACCTGCCCACCCACGCTTCCAACCCTGCTTCGGATGCCCGCCGTGAAGACCAAGATTTCTGTCATTGTCTGGAACGAATTCCAGCACGAACGCCAAAACCCCGCCGTGCAGGCGATCTATCCAGATGGCCTGCACGCGGTCATTGCCCAGGCGCTGCGCGACACGCCGGCGCTCAATCCCGGCGCGCTGCCGCTGGAGGTCTCGACCGCCACGCTCGACCAGCCCGAACATGGCCTGAGCGAAGAGCGGCTGGCCGGCTGCGACGTGCTGATCTGGTGGGGCCACCGGGCGCATGACCAGGTGGACGACGCCATCGTCGAGCGCGTGCAGCGCCGCGTGCTCGAAGGCATGGGCCTGATCGTGCTGCACTCGGGGCATTTCTCGAAGATCTTCCGCCGCCTGATGGGCACGAACTGCTCGCTGAAGTGGCGCGAGGCGGACGAGAAGGAGCGGCTGTGGGTGGTCGAGCCGTCGCACCCGATCGCGGCGGGGCTGGGCGAGTATTTCGAGCTGCCGCATGAGGAGATGTACGGCGAGCGCTTCGACATTCCGAAGCCCGACAGCCTCGTGTTCCTGTCGTGGTTCGAGGGCGGCGAGGTGTTCCGCTCGGGCTGCTGCTGGGAGCGCGGGCATGGGCGTGTGTTCTATTTCCGCCCCGGCCATGAGGCGTATCCGACCTACTACGACGCCAACGTGCAGCGCGTGATGACCAACGCCGTGCAATGGGCCGCGCCGCGCGTCAACATCGTCGATGTCTGCCCGATGAGCCCGCCGCTGGAGGTACTCAGCCCGAAGGCGCTGAACTTCGGCAAGGTCGGCGTGCTGCAGAACCGCGGAGACATTGCATGAGTGGGGAAACGAGCGTGCGTCGTCTGCGCGTGGGGGTGATCGGTCTGGGCATGGGCCGTGCGCACATCGAGGGCTGGAAGCAGCATCCGCAGGTCGAGGTCGTCGCCATCGCGGACCCGGATGCGCTGCGGCTGGCGGCCGTGGGCGATCAGTACGGCATCACCGGGCGCTACACCAGCGCCGAGGCGATGCTGGCGGCCGAGGCGCTGGACGTGGTGAGCGTCTGCACCCCGAACAAGTTCCACAAGGACTTGACGCTGATGGCGCTGGCTGCCGGCTGCCACGTCCTGTGCGAGAAGCCGATGGCGATGAACGCCGACGAGGGCCGCGAGATGCTGGCCGCCGCCGAGCGGGCAGGGCGGCGGCTGATGATCAACTTCTCGTTCCGCTTCACGGCGCAGTCGCGTGCCCTGAAGGCGCAGGTGGATGGCGGCGTGTTCGGCGAGTTCTACTTCGGCCGCAGCGTCTGGCACCGCCGGCGGGGCATGCCGGGTTTCGGCGGCTGGTTCGGCACCAAGGCGCTGGCCGGCGGCGGGCCGCTGATCGACCTGGGCGTGCATCGGCTGGACCTGGCGCTGTGGCTGATGGGCTACCCGAAGCCGACCTGGGTGATGGGCGCGACCTACGACCCGATCGCCCGCGAGGCGGCGCAGAAGGCGGGCAAGACCTTCGATGTCGAGGATCTGGCCGCCGCCTTCATCCGCTTCGAGAACGGCGCGACGCTGGCGCTCGAAGCCTCGTGGGCGGCCAACATCGCCGAAGCCGAGCTGATGGAAACCCGCCTGCTCGGCACCAAGGCGGGGCTGCTGCAGCGCAACCTGAACGAGGGCTACACCTTCGACGCGCACATCTTCACCGAGCTGAACGGCGTGCCCTTCGATCTGCACCTGCACCCCCAGCCGGCCCACGCCGTCACCGCCACGAAACCCAGCGCACCCTCGGCGATGCACGACTACGCCGAGGCGATCCTGAATGACCGGCCGCATCCTGCGCCGGGTGAGGAAGGGCTGATCGTGATGGAACTGCTCGATGCAATCTACGAGAGTGCGCGCAGCGGCGCACCGGTGAAGCTGTGAGCGCCGCCGTGATCGACGCCGCGGCACCCGGCGAGGTGCTGCCCGACGCCGCCCGGCTGTCGCGGGCGCGCAAGGCGGTGCGCTGGCAGTTCGGCGCGCTGGGGTTTCTCAGCGGTGCGTGGGGCGCGCACATTCCGTCGGTGAAGGCGCAGTACGGGCTGACCGAAGGCACGCTGTCGCTGGTGCTGCTTTCCGCGGCACTTGGCGCGGTGTCGTCGCTGTTCTTCGCAGGGCGGGTGGTCGAGCGGCTGGGCGTGCGCGGTGTGGTGCGGCTCGGGGCGTGTGTCATGGGCGTGGGGCTGGCGCTGGTGCTGCACTGGCCGGGGCTGTGGGCGGTGCTGCCGGCGATGGTGCTGTTCGGGGCGCTGATGAGCTGCTACGACGTGTCCATCAACGCCGAAGGCACGGCGCTGGAAAGCCTGAGCGGACGCACCGTGATGAGCAACCTGCATGGCACCTTCAGCCTGGGCGCGATGGCGGGGGCTGCGCTGTGTTCGGGGCTGCTGCGGCTGGAGATCACGCCAGGGTGGCAACTTGCGGGCATCGGGCTGGGCACGTCGGCGCTGGCGATGTGGACCTCCGGCGGGCTGCTCGACACGCATCCGCGCGAGGCGGGTGACGACGGCGAGAAGGCGCACTTTGCGTGGCCGCGTGGCCTGCTGCTGGTGATCGGGCTGCTGATCTTCACCGGCATGACGGCCGAAGGGGTGATGTACGACTGGTGTGTGCTCTACCTGAAGCAGGAGGTCGGCATGTCGCAGGACCGGGCGGCGCTGGGCTATGCGAGCTTCTGTGGCGCGATGGCGCTGGCGCGGTTCGGCGGGGATGCGCTGCGGGCGCGTTACTCGGAGCGGCTGTTGCTGGGAGCGAGTGCTTCGCTGTCGGCGGTGGCGATGGCGATCGTGCTGCTCAGCGGGCACCCGGTCGTGTCGCTGATCGGCTATGCGTTTGTCGGGGCGGGGCTGGCGCCGGTGGTGCCGATCCTGTTCAACGCCGCGACAAGGGTGCCGGGCGTCAGCCGGGCGGCGGCGATCGCGTCGGTGTCGTCGATCGGCTACTCGGGCTTCCTGGTCGGGCCGCCGCTGATCGGGTTCATCGCGCAGTCGGTGTCGCTGACGGCGGCGATGTCGGTGGTGGTCATCGGGACGGCGCTGCTGGCGTTGGGGGCGCGGCGGGTGCCTGCGGCGGATTGAGTCTGCTGTAGTGCAGAAGCAAAAAAATCG
>NZ_JANPAB010000096.1:0-13269 GCF_031429695.1 Sphaerotilus sp. | reverse complement strand
GGCAGGTGGTGGAGTTGCAGGTGCGGGCCGCAGTGCTCAACCGCTTCACCCACTTGGGCACCCCGGTGACGCGGGCTGTGGCGTAACTCCGTCTGGGGTCAGGGGAAACTCAGCCTCGGCTGGGTTATGCAACAAAGCCGTTCGGACTTGGAGATAGCGACACCAGGCATTACCGTCCCGTCCGGCTCATCCGTAAACAATCTACACTCTGGGAATCTGTTTTTTATCTCGGATAGGTTGAATCCGTGACCCGACCCAAGCTCAAACACTTTTTTGACAGTGATTTCAGGTGGTATCAGGTCGGCAATCGCATTTGCTCTGGCACGGTACTTGTCAATCTGCGCCTGAGTGTCAGCTCTCCCAATTTTGGCTACATTACGGTAAGCGCTTCTGTAGTAGTCAGACAGCTTTGTTTCATCAAGCTGCGTGCGATCAATCTGCTTTAGGCCGCACAAACTGCACTTGTAGATATAGCGCCCTCTGTAAATATTCTTAAAATCCTTTGATGCAAATACATATTTTGAAAATACATTTAGCTTTCCGCCATCGATTGCACATTTCATAATTACCTCTCAAGAAATTTAGTAGATTCTATCAGATTGGCTACAGCAGCTCACCATATGGTGGTGAGTATTGACCCTAGGGCGCTCCGACAGCGATGTGTCTCTCCTCGGGTCAACGATCGCTGAATCAGTTCCCCTGTCCCGATAGCACCCCCGCCGGCACCATGCCGGCATGCCACCTTCCATCACCGAACCCAAGTTCCTCCTCGACCTCGCCCAGTGGGTGTTCATGGGCGTCGTCTCGGTGGTGCTCTGGCTGCGCCGTCCCGGCGAGGACGCAGCAGCCGAGTCCAAGAAGGTGCGCGCCCAGCTCTCCGTCGTCTCGCGTGAGCTGACCAACCGCATCGTCCAGCTTGAGCACCACAGCAAGCAGGTGCCCTCGCGCATTGAGCTGGCTGAGCTGGAGGGCGAGGTCAAGACGATTCGAGTGCAGATGGAGGGCCAGAACCAGCAGCTCCTGACGATCCAGCACTCGCTGCATCGCGTCGAGAACTTCCTGCTCGATTCCGCCCGGCGCCACAACTCCAACACCAACTACTGACATGACCGGCCCCGCCATGGACTTCGAGCTGTTCCAGACCCAGGACCGGCGCCTTGTGCTGCTGCGCGCCCTGGAAAACGCCGACGGCTACCAGGCCAACAGCATCCTGCTCGGGCGCTACTGCACCGCCGTCGGGCACCGTGTCAGCGCCGACCGCATGGCGCAGGACATCGCCTGGCTTCGCGAGCAGTCCCTCGTGATGGTGCGCGACCTGGAGGGCCTCAGTGTCGTGACGCTCACCGACCGCGGCCTCGATGTGGCGCTGGGCAACACCCGCGTGCCGGGTGTCGCCCGTCCGCAGCCGGGTTTCTGACCATGCCGCCCGTCCCCAAGATCGCCAAGCTGCCTGAGGAAATCCGGCGCTGGCTGCACGAGACGCTCGTGCAGCGCGCCTTCGGTGACATCGTCAGCGTGACCGAGGAGCTGCAGGAGATGCTGCGCCAGGCGGGCGTGGCCATGTACATCGGCAAGAGCGCCGTGGGTGCCGAGTCGCTCAAGCTCAAGCGGGCCGCCGAGTCGATCCGCGCCACGACCGAAGCGGCTCGCCTGATCGCCGACAGCAGCCGCGACGATGCAGATGCGCGCGGCGAGGCGGCCATGGCGTTAGTCCAGTCCGAGGTATTCGAGCTGCTCCTCCAGGTCCGCGAGGCCGAGACCATCGAAGACCCCGTGGTCCGCCTGGGGCTGATGAGCGAGTCGGCACTGGCGCTCAGCCGACTGAGCCAGGCACGGGTGCGACAGGCCAAGTGGCGTGTCGAGGTCGAGTCCCGTGTCACGGCTGCAGCCGATGCCGTCGCAAAGATTGCCCGCACCGGTGGGCTCCAGCCCGACCAGGTCGCCGAGATCCGCGCCCAGATCCTGGGCATCCCCCGCTGACCGAATGCCTCCTGCAGCATGCCGGCGGTCGTGCTGCAGGACAGGCTTCCAAACACCGCCACGCCCCCGAGGTTGCCATGTCCCCCGTCATCTCCAAGACCATCAACACCGACCTGCCGGTGATCGCCCTCGAACGCCAGCTCAACTTCGATGAGCAGGTGCAGTTCGCTGGTGACATGCTCAAGGCCGTCGAAGACGCACACCTGACGCTGGAGTCCAACGTCAACAACGAGTTCATCGCAGTGCGGGAGATCCTGGAGCGTGTCGCTGTGGCGGCCGACAAGATCGAGCAGTACGAGAAGGATCAGCTCAAGGAGATCCTGGAGCGCCTGGTCAACGATGCGACCGTGCGTCTGCTCATGGCCGCGCTGGGTGTGACCCTGTCGGGCTCCGACTACCAGCTCGCCAGCTCGATCGAGGCATTCGCCTATGCGAGCAACATCGACTCGCTGGGGTGGGAAATCCTCAAGCACCCCGAGACCGGCATGCTGACCGGCGCCAAGCTGACCTTGGTGGATGGCCGCACCGCGCTGTTCACGTTCCAGGGCTCGCAGGTGGGCAACGACTACACCGGCACTTTCGACTGCGTCGATTTCGCGGGCGTGCCGGCATTCTTCTCGGCGCGCTTGCTGCGGCGCGAGAAGTCGTTCGCTTCGTTCAAGACCACGCTGCGCATGGTCCGCTACGAAATCGTCAGCGCCATCAACATCCTGGTGGATCTGACGGGCCGTCTGCGTGCCATGGCTCCCGTGAGCATCAACGTCGATGCGGCCGTCAACCCGCCGTCGGCTCCGGCCCCTGCTCCGACCCCGGACCCGGTGCCAGCCGATCCGGTGGTGACCGAAGAGCCGGCTGCGCCCGCTGATCCGGTGGTGACCGAAGAGCCGGCTACGCCTGCTGATCCGGTGGTGACCGAAGAGCCGGCCGCGCCCGCTGATCCGGTGGTGACCGAAGAGCCGGCCACGCCAGCTGATCCGGCGCCCACCGAAGAGCCGATCGTGACGCAGCTCCCGCTGTGATCGTCTGAGCTGCGCAGGAGCTGCACATGATTCAGTGGCTGAAAAGAATTTTCGGTGGCCGTGACCCTGGCGAGACCGAGCTGGAGGCGGCCGTGATGCCGCTGTCCGGACGGGTCGTGGTGATGTCGGCGACGTGCGACGAGGTGGTCATGCCGGCGAAGGCCCGCGCGATCACCGAGGCCGTGCTGACCCACCGCGCCATGGTCGCGGCGGCCGCAGCCGCTGAATCGGCCCGCAGCCCTGCGCAGACCGAGTGAGTGGGTGATGCGTGCGCCGTCCCGTCGATCCCCGCCGCTGCTGACCAGCGACGCAGCACCTGAGGCCCCGCCGCCGGTGCTGCTGGCTTACCAGCAGGCGTGGATCGCCGACCAGGCGCAGCTCAAGGTCTGGGAAAAGAGCCGCCGCGTTGGCGCGACCTGGGCCGAGGCGGCTGACGCCGTGCTCGGCGCAGTCGCGGAGGGCGGCTCGAACTACTTCTATATCAGCGCGGCCCAGGACATGGCCCGCGAGTTCATCGAAGCCGTGGCGATGTGGGCCAAGGCCTTCAGCTTCGCAGCAAGCACCATCGGCGAAGGCATCTGGGAAGACGATGTGGACCCGGAAGCCGGGCGCCGCTTCATCAAGACCTTCGAGGTCTCGTTCCCCAATGGCCGCCGCGTGCTGGCCCTCAGCTCGCGCCCGACGAACCTGCGCGGCAAGCAGGGCAACATCGGCATCGACGAAGCGGCGTTCGCGCCAGAGCTGCCAGGGCTGCTCAAGGCGGCGATGGCCATGCTGCTGTGGGGCAACAAGGTCCGCATCTGGTCCACGCACGATGGTGCCGAGAACCCGTTCAACGAGCTGATCCAGCAGATCCGCGCTGGCAAGCGTGGTGCGGCCACGGTGCATCGCATCACCTTCGACGATTCCGTCTCACAGGGGCTGTACCGGCGGGTGTGCCTGCGCAAGGGCATCCAGTGGACACAGGAGAGCCAGGACAAGTGGGTCGCCGAGGCCCGTGCCATGTACGGTGACGATGCGGCCGAGGAGTTGGACGTCATCCCGAGCCAGAGCACGGGGGCGTATCTCAGCCTGGCGCTGATCAGCGAGCGCATGGTGCCTGCCTGGTCGCCGGAGCACCCGGACGGCCCGGCGCTGGTGCGCGGCCGCTGGGATGACGGGTTCGCCTACCTGCCCGAGGACGTGCGCCGCTTCGCCATCGTCGGCTGGGTCGCCGAACAACTGCGGCCGCACCTGGCGCGTCTGCACCCCGACCGGCGCCACGGCTTCGGGCAAGACTTCGCGCGGTCGGTGGACCGCAGCGTGATCGTGGTGCTGGAACAAGGCATTGACCTGGTCGAGCGTGTGCGGCTGGTGATCGAGCTGGGAAACTGCCCGTTCAAGAGCCAGGAACAGATCCTGTTCGCCATCGCAGACGCACTGCCCCGGTTCCGCGGCGGCGCGCTCGACGCGACCGGCAACGGCGCAGCGCTGGCCGAGGCCGCGGCGCAGCAGTACGGCACGCAGATGATCGAGCAGGTGAAGCTCAGCGAGGCCTTCTATCTAGCGCACATGCCCAAGCTGAAGTCCGCGCTGCAGGAGGCCACGCTGGTCGGCATCCCCAGAGATGCGGCACTGAGCGATGACCTGCGCGCCATCAAGGTGGTCAAGGGCATCCCCAAGATCCCGCCGGCTGACACCCAGAGCGCCGCAGCCAAGGCAGCAGCAGCCGACGGCGGCAACAAGGACCGCCGGCACGGCGACTTCGCCATCGCGCTGTTCCTGGCGCACTACGCCTTCACCCGCGAGGCGGGCGAGATCGACTACACGCCGCTGCCCGACAAGTCGTCGTACTGGGGCGGATCCGATGACGATGACGACCTTTCGACAGGCATGGGCGCATCCGGTGGGTTCGGTTCGGGCTGGTGATGTGTTCAGTTTCGTTCCTGAACAGCCTTGCAGGGGCTTGAGCGAACCAAGACGGTACATCGGGGCTGCATGGCAGCTCCAGGCGCCCCACGGGGCTGATTCCACTTTCGAGGCCACACCATGATCCTGGACCGCTGGGGCAACCCGATCGACACCGGCGCGCTGCGCGAGCCGCAGACCGAGACCAGTGACAGCGCGCACATCGCCGCGCTGCGCAACGAGTTCGACAACCACCCGGGGCGCAACCTGACGCCTGCCAGGCTGAACGCGATCCTGCGCGCTGCCGAGCAGGGCGACCTGATCCAGCAGCTTGAACTCGCCGACGACATGGAGGAGCGCGACGGCCAGATCTTTTCGGAGCTGGCGAAGCGCAAGGGCGCGGTGGCGATGCTGGACTGGGACATCGAGCCGCCAGACGATGCCTCGCCCGAGGAGCAGGCGCTGGCCGATGAGGTGCGCGGCTGGGTGCAGTCGATCGACCAGTTCGAGGAGGTGGTGCTCATCGAGCTGATGGACGCGGTGCTCAAGGGGTTCAAGGGCATCGAGATGTGGTGGTCGCTGGACCAGCACACGCTGCAGCCGCGCTTTGCCCCGCGGCCGCAGCGGTGGCTGTGCCTTGGCGAGGACCGCAACAGCCTGCGCCTGCGCGACGGCAGCACGCAGCACGGCGTGCCGCTGCAGCCCTACGGCTGGCTGCTGCACGTCCACAACAGCCGAAACGGCTACCTGGCACGCGGCAGTCTGGCGCGGGTGCTGTGCTGGCCATACCTGTTCAAGCACTACGCTGTGCGCGACCTGGCCGAGTTCCTGGAGATCTACGGCCTGCCGATCCGACTGGGCAAGTACCCGTCCGGTGCGAGCGATGCAGAAAAGCGCAAGCTGCTCCAGGCGGTGGCGGGCATCGGGCACAACGCGGGCGGGATCATTCCTCAATCGATGTCGCTGGACCTGCTCGATGCCGCGAGTGGAACCGAGGGACCGTTCCGCACGATGTGGACCGGCATGGACGCCGTCGAGTCGAAGATCATCCTTGGCCAGACCCTGACAAGCAGCGAAGGCCAGAACGGCACGCAGGCGCTGGGCAACGTCCACAACGAGGTGCGCCGCGACATCCTGAAGAGCGATGCGAAGCGGATCGCCGCCACGCTGACGGCACAGCTCATCGCACCGATGGTGCTGATCAACAAGCCAGGCGCCGATCCGCGCCGGCTGCCGCGCTTCGTGCTCGATGTCCAGGAGCCGGAGGACATCGCCCTCTACGCGGAGGCGCTCCCGAAGCTGGCAGCGGCTGGGATGCGGATTGGTGTCAAGGATCTGCACCGCAAGCTGCGCATCGAAATGGCGGACGAGGGAGAGGAGATCCTGGGCGCGCATGCTGCAGCGCCGGCGCCAGCACCAGCACCAGCACCAGCACCAGCACCAGCACCAGCACCAGCACCAGCAGGCCCGCCACCCGGTGTAAAGCCGGCACCTGGTGCAGCGCCGGCGCCGCCCGCACCGCTGGCCGGCCAACTGCCAGCTGCCCCCGCACCGCGTGACGCACTGGACGACCTGGTGGACTCGGCGCTGACTGACTGGGCGCCGGTGATGGGCGGGCTGGTGTCGCCGCTGCTGGCCGAGATCGACAAGGCGCTTGCAGCAGGTGAAACCATGCAGGCATTCCGCGCCAGGCTATCTGGGCTGGGCAAGCAGATGGACAGCGCCGCGCTGACCGAGCGCGTCGCCCGCGCCACCTTCGCCGCCCGCCTGGCCGGTGAGGCGGATCTGGATCTGTCCGGCCGCGAGGAGGTGTGGCCATGAAACTGCTCTGCCTGATTGCCATCGTCGCCGCCCCGCTCGGCGGCTGCGCCTCGTCGGCGCTGCACGAGGTCGCGCAGCGCGCCATGGACGGCTGCCAGGCTGTCCGGCATCTGCGCATCGAGTCGCACGGCCTGACGACTGGATCGGCCGATGTGAGCTGCGATGAGGCCCCGCGCGTGCCGCGCTTCGACGCGCCGGCGCTGACGCTGCCCCGGAGGTACTGACTCATGCCCACCCGCATCCCGCCCGGCTTTCGCCTCGGCGCAGTCCCGCCGCTCGATGCCATCGCGGCCTTTCAGGATCGCAGCCTGCTGGAGACCACCTTCTCCTGGCAGGACATGTGGCAGCAGGAGCACACCCGCGCCTTCACCGTCTCCCGGCTGGCAGAAGAGGCGCTGCTGGCCTTCGTGCGCGACGAGCTGGACGCGGCGATCAGCGCCGGCACCGACTTCAAGGACTGGGCGCAGACCGTCCAGTCGCGGCTGGAGAGCGCTGGGTGGTGGGGTCGCCGCGAGGTCGTCGACACCGCCACCGGCGAGAAGGTGGCCACGACGTTCGACCCACGCCGGCTGCAACTGATTTTCGAGGTGAACACCAGGCAGAGCTACGCCGCGGGCCGCTGGAAGCGCATCGAGCGCAGCAAGGACAAGCTGCCCTTCGTCGTCTACCGGACCATGCACGACGAGCACGTGCGCGTGTCGCACCGGCCGTGGGACGGCGTGGCGCTGCCGGCGGATGACGAGTGGTGGGACACGCACTACCCGCCCTGTGGCTGGAGGTGCCGCTGCACGGCGTTCGCCACCGACGAGCGTGGCCTGGACAAGCTTCGCCGGGCCGGCGTGCCGATCAAGACCACGGCACCGCCGACCGACTGGGTCGAGTTCACGAACAAGCGCACCGGCGAGATGAGCCGTGTGCCGCGCGGCGTGGACCCGGGATTTGGCTACAACCCGGGCAAGGTCCGCCCGACCGGGGCCTGACGAGATGGCAACGCTGACGATCAACATCGACGGCGACGGCAACATCGCCCGGCGCCTGGACGAGGTCATCAGCGCGCTGTCGCACCCGATGCCGATGATGGCGGCCATCGGCGCACGAATCGAAGCGAACATCAACCTGCGCTTCGAGACCAAGACCGATCCGAGCGGTGCGCCGTGGGCGCCGATCAGCCCGCTGACCTCGCAGTTCTATGCGCTGGGCGGTGCGGGTGACCCGGGCGCCGGCAAGCCGAGCAAGGAGCGCTGGGGCGCATTCCGCAAGGGAGAGCTGCAGGCTGAGCTGCCCGGCAGTCTCCTGGAGCGCACTCGCCTGATGCGCCAGAGCCTCGCGCACAATCCAGCCGACTTCAGCGTCGAGATCGGCATGAGCCGGGCCACGCCGGGCGGGAAGTGGCAGATCCCGATGCTCCACGAGTTCGGCACCAGGAGCATGCCCCGCCGTGGGCTGCTGACCGCGGACCCCGAGACCGGGCAACTCGGCACCGAGGACGAGGCCGACGTGCTGGCCGAGATCGAGGATTACCTCTCCGGTGTGCTGTGAGATTCGCTGAATCGGTTCCCATCGAACTGTAGGCGCCCCGCCGGCACGATGCCGGCATGCCTTCCCGCCTTCGCGCCCGCCCCCTTCTTGCCCTGCTGGCTGCCTCGCTGAGCCTCACCGCTGCAGCCGAGGTGCAGTTGCTGCCGGCTGGCAAGTTCTCCGCCCGCGACGGCCGCCCCGGGCCGGGCCAGACATGGACGCTGACCGATGCAAAGGGCCAACAGATCGCTGTGGCGCTGAATGCCCAGTCCGCCCTGACGCGCTTCCTGTTCGACATCGACCACCAGACGATCCGCGCTGAGACCAATGGCCAGCCGGCGCCCGCCGCCGGATGGGCCACCCGATTTGAATGGCGGCGCGGTCAGGGCCTGTACGCGCTCGACGCGACCTGGACCGACCAGGTCCGCGGCTGGATCGAGTCTGGCCAGTACGCCTACATCAGCCCCGTGATCACGTTCGACGCTGCTGGCGCCGTGACCGGTGTGCTCATGGCCGCCATCACCAATTACCCCGCGCTCCTCGGCATGGACCCGCTCGGCGCTGAGCTGTCGGCCCGCCTGCAGGCGCAGTTTTCCCCTGACCACAACCCCACGGAGTCCCGCATGGATCTCGCCCAACTCATCGCCCTGCTGGGCCTGGCCACCGGATCGGACGCCGCCGCCGTGCTCAGCGCCATCACCTCGCTCAAGGTCAAGGCCGAAGCTGCACCTGTGCCGCTCAGCGCCACCATCGCCACCGCCCTCGGCGTGGCACCGACCGCCGACGAGGCCACCGCGCTGACCGCCATCTCCACGCTCAAGGGCGGCACCAGTTCGTCCACCCAGGTGATCGCTGCACTGCAAGGCCAGCTCGCTGCGCTGACCACCAAGCTCAATGGCGATGAGGTCGAGGCACTGGTGGCCACGGCCATGTCCGAGCACAAGCTGCTGCCGATCCAGCGCCAGTGGGCGATCGACACCGGCAAGCGCAACGTCGCCGAGCTGAAGGCATTCCTGGCCGTCGCACCGAAGCTGCTGCCGGGCGTCGGTGGCCAGACGGGTGGCATCGACCCAGGTGACGCGGGCAGCACGGCTGCACTCAGCGCGGCTCAATCGGCCGTGCTGGACAACATGGGTGTGTCGGGTACCGACTACGCCAAGACCTACAGCGCCAAGAAGTAAGCCGAATCGGCTGCGCTACTGCTACCGCCCTCACCGAAACCACCGAACAGGAGCCGCCCATGGCCGCCACCACCACCAACCGCGATACCCGCACCACGGGCTCCCGGACCCGCGTCCTGCCGATGGCTGCGGGCGAGAACATCCCCGCTGGCGTCCTCGTCCAGGTCAATGCCGCCGGCGTGGCCGTCAATGCCGTCGCCACCGCAGCCAACCGCTGTGTGGGCATGAGCCAGTACCCCGCGAGCAATGCGGCCGGCATCGCTGGCGGAAAGATGGTCCAGGTGGACCGGGGGGTGTTCGGCCCGTTCGGCAATTCCGCCGCGGCAGACCAGATCACGCTCGCCGACCTCGGCGCGCCCTGTTACGTCGTGGACAACCAGACCGTCGCCAAGACGAGCAATACCGGCGCCCGGCCGGTGGCTGGCACGGTGTTTGGCGTCGATTCGGCTGGCGTGTGGGTCGAGATCTGATTCCCGCGCAGCAATTCCAGCACCAGCCACCCAACCCATTTTCGGAGCCACAGACATGGACATCAACGCGGGCAACCTGAGCATCCTCAGCCAGGCCATCGACATGCGTTTCAACCGCGGCATGCAGCGCGCCACGACCCCGTGGAACGCCGTCGCCATGGAGATTCCCAGCACCAGCGGCGAGAGCCTCTACCCCTATTTCAAGGACTTGGGCTATATCCGCGAATGGGTGGGTGAGCGCGTGATCCAGAACGTGTCGCAAGACAAGTTCGTCATCCGCAACAAGCCGTTCGAGGAATCCCACGGCATCGACCGCGAAGCGATCGAGGACGATTCCTACGGCATCTACGCGAACATCTTCGAGCAGACCGGGCAGAACGCCGCGAATTTCCCGGGCGACTTGGTCTATTCGACGCTGAAGTCGGGCCTGACGATGCTGGGGCCGGACGGCCAGTACTTCTTCGACACCGACCACCCGGTGCGCAGTGCGGTGGTCTCGAACCACATGGGCGGCACGGGCGAGGCATGGTTCATCGTGGATTCGTCCATGGTGATGAAACCGCTGATCTGGCAGCCGCGCAAGAAGTTCAACCTGGTCAAGCTGTTCAACGAGAACGACGCCAACGTCTTCTTCCAGAAGAAGTACATCTGGGGCGTGGATGGCCGCGGTGCTGCCGGGTTCTCGCCCTGGTGGCAGCTCGCGTTCGCCAGCAAGCAGGCGCTGGACATCGCGTCGCTCAAGGCCACGCTGACAGCCATGTCCTCGCAGATCGGCGAGAGCGGAAAACCGCTGAAGGTCAAGGGCACGCACCTGATCGTGTCGCCCGCGCAGGCTGAAGTCGCCTACGACCTGCTGAACAAGGACACGCTGGCAGGTGGCGAGACGAACACGATGAAGAAGCGCCTCGAACTGGTCGTGGCGCCCGAGCTTCTCGTCTGACACCCAGCCACACGGAGACCCTGATGGCCACGACCAACACCACTCCCGCCACCGATGGCGCCGCCCCCGCAGCATCGGTGCCCGCACCGGCTGCACCGGTCCTGATCAAGGTGCGCAGCGTGTCGCCGGCCGGCACGTTCCGCCGCCTGGGGCGCGAGTTCACGCACCAAGGGGTGACCCTGGCGCAGTCGGCGCTGACTGCCAAGCAGTGGGATCTGCTGGCGCGCGAGCCGATGCTCGTAGTGGCGCAGGTCGCCGCCCCCGCCTGATCGGACGCTGCCGTGTACGCGACCGCTCAGGACTTCATCGACCGCTTCGGCCCCGTCGAGACGCAGCAGCTCACCGACTTCGGTGTGCAGCGGCTCGGCGTGCCGGCGGAGCAGGTGCTGGTGACGGCGCTGGCCGATGCCTCCGCCGAGATCGACGGGTTCCTGATCGGGCGCGTGGCCACGGCGCCGATGCCCTCGCCGCCGGCGGTGCTGCGGGTGTACTGCTGCGACATCACCCGGTACCGGCTGCAGTTCGTGCAGCCGGATCCGCGGGCTGTCGAGGCGTACAAGACCGCGATGGATTACCTGCAGCGCGTGGCGGCCGGCAAGGTGATGCTGGTGGCGCCATCGGCCGCACCGCCCATGCCGGGCGTCGGTGACGTGGCGTTCTTCGTCGGCAACAAGGTCATGGCGCGCGACGTCGGCGGTGACTGCTGTGACGACGGGCCACACCGGTTCTGGGGCTGAGCCATGGCCCGCGCGATCGAGTCGGATTACCTGTTCGTGGCCCAGCCCATCCTGGCCAGGCTGCGCGAGCGCGTGCAGGGCATCCCGCCCGGCGACGTCGTCCAGATCGAAGAAATCGGCCAGGCGGACGGCGGGGCGCGCTCGCCGCTGATCTACGTCCTCTGGGAAGGCGACAAGCTCCCAGCCGAGGATGATGCCAAGGCACTGCAAAGCTCGGTGCAGCAAGTGCATCAGCTCTGGTCAGCGCTGCTCTACGTGCGCAACGCCAGCCAGGTCGATCTCGCGGCACGCAACACCAGCGCTGGGCGCCTGCTCAGCCAGATCCATTTCGCCCTGGCCGGATTCCGCCCCGAGGGCTGTGTCCGGCCGTTCTCTCGTGCGCAGGGCCGCGCGGCGCAGTACCGCACCAACAGCGCGCTGTACCCGCTCACCTTTTCCGTTCCCATCCACCTCTGACATTTGAGGAGCCGACCATGGCCCTGAACCACCTGAAATTCGAGCCGTACTCCGGTGTCGGCGTCGTCAATGCATTCAAGCGCAATGCGACCACCGGCCTGATCGACGCGGCAGGCTACGACTTCGGTGAGTCCACCGTGTTCAAGATCAAGCGGTCGGGCAGCCCAGTCGAGATGAACACCTCTCGGTCGACCGATCGGGGTGTCGCGTTTCGCATGCCTGGCACCAGCAAGATCGACGTCGAGATCAAGTGCAAGACGCTCCCGCCATTCATCGCCGCGTTGATGAACCGCGGCGGATGGTCCGAGCAGACGGCGGCGGCTGCCGTCACCGGCTGGACTGCGCCGGTGGTCGAGGTGGGTCAGGTAATCCTGCTGCCCTCGCGCAACGTCCAGGCGGTGGTGGTGAAGGACAGTGCGGGCAAGGTGCTGCCTCCGGCGCAGTACAGCCTGGATGCTGTCGGCGGGACGATTCGCCCGACCGATCTGACCACGGGCGCGCCGTACACCCAGCCGCTCAAGGTCGACTACACGCCGGGTGCGGTCAAGGTGATGTCTGCGCTCGCCGGATCGACGGCGGACGAATACCAGCTCGTGTTCAACGGCGTGAACGCCTACAACTCGGTCGCCAAGTCGGTGAGCTGCTGGCGCGCCCGATTCGGATTCGAGGGCGAGCAGGACTTCATCATGGAGCAGTACGGCGAGTACACGATCTCGGCCGCGCTGCTCAAGGATTCGAATCGTCAGGCCACGGATGTCGGCGGCCAGTACTACGCGATCTACGAGGCATGAGCGGCATGAAGACCCCGACCGACATCCAGTTCGTCGCGCCGCTGAACATCGTCCTGCCGATCGCTCCCGGCGAGGAACTGGGCGCAGGCACCCTCACCATCAGCCCGCTGCGGGTCGGCCAGGCACTGCGCCTGCTCGGCACCATCAGCAGCCTGATCGGTGAGCTGTCGTCGGCACCGCCCGCGGTGCTGATGGCCTTCGCTGCTGGGGGCATGGGCACGGACCAGGACCGCATGCTGATCGGCGCCTGGGCGATCGACCTGCTGGCGCGCCGCGGCGATGACGTGCTGCAGATCGTCAGCGTGGCCACGGGCTGGAGCCGGGCCGAACTGGAGGGACTGCTGCCGGATCGGCTGATCGCCATCGTGCTGGCCGTGATCGAGGTGAACGCAGATTTTTTCTCCCGGAGCGCGCCCCTGATCAAGGTGCTGGGCGCGCGCGACGGGCTGCCGTGGAACACCGCAGCAGC
>NZ_JANPAB010000095.1:0-11870 GCF_031429695.1 Sphaerotilus sp. | reverse complement strand
TCCAGCAGGCGAGGCGCTGGCCATCGGCATCTCTTCGGCGGCCTGGCCCATGTTCGGCTTACTCTGGCCGTCTGGCCACGAATTGGCCAACCTCATGTCGGCGCGACGGCTGCTGATCGGCGAGCGCATCCTCGAGATTGGCTGCGGCCTGGCTCTGGCCAGCCTGGTGTGCCATCGGCGCGGCGCCAACATCACCGCCAGCGATTGCCATCCACTGACCGAAGCGTTTTTGATTGAGAACTTGCGGCTGAATCACCTGGGCGCCATGCCCTATCGACACGGGCCGTGGGACGGCAAACCCTCACCCGTGGCCTTTGCACATCGCCCCGCGCTGTTCGGCGAGTTCGACCTGATTATTGGCAGCGATGTGCTCTATGAGCGTGACCGCGACGCCATCCTGCCGCGCTTCATCGAACGCCATGCCGCCCGCACGTCTTGCGTGCTAATCGTTGACCCCGATCGCGGCAATCGGGCCCGATTCAGCTCGCGCATGATCGATCTGGGCTTCGTGCTCACCGAGTCGCGCCTGGATCGCGCCGCCAGTGGGCTCGATGTGGGCTACAAGGGGCGGCTGCTGAGCTACTTGCGCGTGGCACCGGCAGGCGTCTGTTAACATGCGCGCCGGGCTGGATGCGCGTGCATCCCGGCGCGCCGCCCTCCCCCCACTACCCAAAGTGGATGGCAAGTGGCAGACCCTGCGACCTGCAGAGGCCCCTCTCGCGCGATCACCCAGGCACCCCCAAAGCCTGAACGCGGTCGCTGTCCAGGCCGGCATCGCCTGGCCCTTACCTTGAACTTGATGCCGCAAATGCAGGCGCTCTTGCCTGTCAAACGGCTGTGCATGAATCTGAACTTGAACCTGACTCCAAATCGCATCACGGTGGGCAAATACCTTGTCTCACCCATGACCCGGCTACTCGACGACGGGGGCTACCTGGCCTCGGTCTCCATCCGCAGCGGACGCGGCAGCAGCACCCATGACCGGGTGTTTCGCTTTGACGCCCGCTTTGCCAATCACGGCGACGCCGTGGCCCACGCCACCCAGCAAGGCATGACCTGGCTGCGCCAGCGCCACGATGCCTGAGCTGAGCGTCCGCAAAACCGCCCCTCATCCACAACGCAATCGCATTCACCCCCTCCAGGAGATCCGGCCATGGCCAAGGAAGAACTGATCGAGATGCAAGGCATGGTCACCGAAGTGCTGCCCGACTCGCGCTACCGGGTCACGCTGGACAACGGCCATGTGTTGATCGCCTACACCTCGGGCAAGATGCGCAAGCACCACATCCGCATCTTGCAGGGTGACGCGGTGTCGCTGGAGTTGTCGGCCTATGACTTGAGCAAGGGCCGCATCACCTTCCGCCACATCGAGCGCCGCGGCCCACCGCCCAGCGGCGGTGGCGCGCAGCGCCGCAGCGGCTGACGAACTGCGCTGTTAGCTCAGCGCCAGCACCACCTCGGGTGGCGCCTGCACCAACTCGATCAACACACCCTCGCCACTGAGCGGAAACGCCTCATTGGCCTTGGGGTGGATGAAGCAGATGTCGTGGCCGGCGGCGCCCTTGCGGATGCCGCCCGGCGCAAAGCGCACACCCTGCGCGGTCATCCAATCGACCGCCTTTTGCAAGTCGTCCACCCACAGGCCGACATGGTTGAGCGGCGTGGTATGCACCGCCGGCTTTTTGTCGGCGTCCAGCGGCTGCATCAGGTCCACCTCGATGGCGGTGGCGCCCCGGCCCAGCTCGCAGATGTCCTCATCGACGTTCTCGCGCTCGCTCACGAAGGTGCTCTTGACCGACAGGCCGAAGATGTCCACCCAGAGGGATTTCAAACGCTGCTTGTCGGGGCCGCCGATGGCGATCTGCTGGAGGCCGAGGATCTTGAAGGGTTTGGGGGTCGTCATGGTGAGGAGGATGAAAGCTTGGGGCGATAGACCACACCAGGCAAGCCTTGCAGGTCCACGTCCTGGGTGTAGAGCGCAGCGCCATGGGCCTGCGCGGTTTGCCAGATGATGGCGTCGGCCAGTGCGAGCTTCCAGCGTCTGGCGGATTGCGCTGCCGCGAAGTGATCAGCCGGTGACAGGCTGACCACCTGGGGCACCGTCATGGCGCCGTACACCACGCGGGCCGCCTCTTCACCGCTCATCGTGAGGACACGCCGACAGACCTCGAACAGCGTGAGTGCGGGCACGATCAAATGGCCCGTGTCATGCAGGATGGGCTCGAAAAATGACGCGTTGACGCCCCCGCTGAAGTATTCCAGCCAGCCACAGGAATCCACGACGTTCATGGTGCAGGCCAGAAGGGTTCAGGGGCAGGATCACATCCGCCTGGCCAGCAGACCCCTTCGGGATCATTGGGCACATCGGTCGAGATGCCAGGCAAGAAGCCGCGCAAGCTGCGAATGTCCACCTGCGGCTCCAGAATCGCCTGCCCTCCCACGACCCGGATGTCCACACGCTGTCCGGCCTGCAGATTCAATGCCCGGCGGACATCCTTGGGGATGACCACCTGAAATTTGGGCGACACGCTGACGGTTGTCATACAAAACTCCTTCAATACGACGATTTCAGCTTATCACCCAAATTCAATTTCAGACAACTTCAGCGACTTTCACTCGAACCGCAGAATCGGCTGGTCCACGCTCAGGCTCTCGCCCTTCTTTGCCAGCACCTCGGCGACCACGCAGTCCTGCACCGCGACGAGGATGTTCTCCATCTTCATCGCCTCGATCACCGCCAGCTTCTCGCCTGCCTGCACCTTCTGACCGACCACCACCGGCACATCGGCCAGCAGCCCCGGCATCGGCGACAGCAGCGACTTGCTGGTGTCGGGCGGTGCCTTGTAGGGCATCAGCTTCATCAGCTTCGCCGCCCGCGGGTTGAGCACCAGGGCGTCGATCTGCGTGCCGTTGTGGGCGACGCGGATGGCGAGTGGCGCCTTGGCCGAGCCTCGCTCCACCTGCGCGGTGAACGGCACGCCGTTGCACACGCCGGTCATCAGCAGGTCACCGAGCTTGGTGTGGCTGCGGACCGCGTAGGTGCGGTCGCCGATCAGCACGTTGGCGGTGGCGGCGGGTGCATCGTAGCCGCTGACCTGGACCTCGTGGTAGACGTGCTGGCCCTGCGCACCGAGGACGGCCACGACCAGATCCGGCGCGGTCTTGGCGCCGTGGCCAGGCAACTGGCCGCTGATGCCCGCTGCGCGCTCGCGGGCCTTGCGGCGCACGAAGGCGGCGAGGGCCACGAGGAACAGCGGGTCGTCGTGCGGCACGTCCTCGGCCTTGAAGCCGTGGCTGTAGTGCTCGGCGATGAAGCCGGTGTTGAACCCGCCCGTGACGAACTTCGGGTGCGCCAGCAGCGCGGCCTGGAAGGGGATGTTCGAGCTGATGCCGCGGATCACGAAACCGTTGAGCGCCTCGCGCATCTTGGCGATCGCCTCGTTGCGGTCACGGCCGTGGACGATCAGCTTGGCGATCATCGAGTCGTAGAACATCGGGATCTCGCCGCCCTCGTAGACACCGGTGTCCACGCGCACGCCGCCGAAGTGGCCCTCCTCGTAGGCGGGGCCTTGCAGCGTCTCGGTGCCCTGCACCAGATCGGCCGCTGGCGGCGCGTAGCGCACCAGCCGACCCGTCGAGGGCAGGAAGTTGCGGAACGGGTCTTCCGCGTTGATCCGGCACTCGATCGCCCAGCCTTCGCGCTTGACGTCTTCCTGCTTGAAGGTCAGCGCTTCGCCCGCGGCGACGCGGATCATCTGCTCGACCAGGTCCAGCCCGGTGATGCACTCGGTGACGGGGTGCTCCACCTGCAGGCGGGTGTTCATCTCCAGGAAGTAGAAGTCCTGGTCCTTGCCGACGACGAACTCAACCGTGCCGGCGGACTGGTAGTTCACCGCCTTGGCCAGCGCCACGGCCTGTTCGCCCATCGCCTTGCGCGTGGCGTCGCTGATGAAGGGGCTCGGCGCTTCCTCGATCACCTTCTGGTGGCGGCGCTGGATCGAGCACTCGCGCTCGTTCAGGTACAGCACGTTGCCGTGGCTGTCGCCGAGCACCTGGATCTCGATGTGGCGCGGCTCCAGCACGTACTTCTCGATGAAGACACGGTCGTCGCCGAAGCTGTTGCGCGCTTCGTTGCGGCACGAGCTGAAACCTTCGAACGCTTCCTTGTCGTTGAACGCGACGCGCAGGCCCTTGCCGCCGCCGCCCGCCGACGCCTTGATCATCACCGGGTAGCCGATGCCCTTGGCGATCTCGACCGCCTGCTCGGGTGTGTCGATGGCGTGGTTGTAGCCGGGGATGGTGTTGACCTGGGCGTCCAGCGCGAGCTTCTTCGAGGCGATCTTGTCGCCCATGGCCGCGATGGAATAGTGCTTCGGACCGATGAAGGCGATGCCCTCTTCTTCGAGCCGCTGCGCGAACGCCGCGTTCTCGGACAGGAAGCCGTAGCCGGGGTGAACGGCCTGCGCACCCGTGGCCTTGCACGCGGCGATGATCTTGTCGGCGACGAGGTAGGACTCGCGCGACGGCGCCGGGCCGATCAGCACGGCCTCGTCGGCCAGCTCGACGTGGCGGGCGTCCTTGTCGGCCTCGGAGTAGACGGCGACCGTCTGGATGCCCATCTTGCGAGCGGTCTGGATGACACGGCAGGCAATCTCGCCGCGGTTGGCAATCAGGATCTTGGTGAACATGGTGAGAATCCTCGGCAACGAATTGCTATCTTGATATCATTGAATCATGCTGAACACACGCACACACACCCCCCCGCCCAAGCAAGTGCTGCTGCGCTTGCCCGACGACCTGGCCGCCCAGTTGGCCCATGCCATCCCGCCACGGCAACGCAACAAGTTCCTGGTGGACCTCGTCGCCAAGGCGCTGGCCGAACGACAGGCACAAGAAGACCAGGAACTGGTGCGTGCAGCCGAGTACATGAACGAGCTGGAGGCCCGGCATCCGGAACTGGTCCGCGAGGCCGACGAATGGCTGAATGCGCCCTTGACGGAGCCGGTGGACGTGTGGGATCCGGACTTCGACCGCGAGGAGTTCGAGCGTGGTTTCGCGGAGGCACAAGCCGCGCTGTCCAGCGGATCGACACCCCGCCCGTCCACGCCATGAACCGGCCCATCGAACGGGGTGAGGTCTATTGGGCGGCCTTCGATCCGGTGCAGGGTTCGGAGATCGCCAAGACGCGCCCGGCGGTGATCGTCTCGGACAGCCGCTTCAACGCCGTGCGGCGCACCGTGGTGGTCGTGCCGCTGACCACCACCCCATCCCCGCCCCAGTGGCCCTTGCTGGTGGAACTGCCCACCTTCAACACCCGCACCCGCGCCCGCACCGAGCAGATCCGGGCGGTGGACAAGTCCCGCCTGCGCGGTCACATCGGCCGCCTGGACACACAGGCGCAGGAGACACTGGACGCGGCGTTGGCCGTGGTGCTCGGCCTGCGGCGCTGAGACGGTGCGTGCCATGGCAGGGTGGGTGGTGGGGTAGGTGGTGTTCAGGGGTGGGCCGGCGAGGTGATCACAGCGGGATGTTCCCGTGCTTGCGCCACGGGTTGTCGAGCTTCTTGTCCTTGAGCATCACGAGCGAGCGGCAGATGCGCTTCCGGGTCTCGTGCGGCTGGATCACGTCGTCGATGAAGCCGCGGCTGCCGGCGACGAACGGGTTGGCGAAGCGGGCCTTGTATTCGGCTTCCTTGGCGGCCAGCTTCTCGGGATCGCCCTTGTCCTCGCGGAAGATGATCTCCACCGCGCCCTTGGCCCCCATCACCGCGATCTCGGCGTTCGGCCACGAGAAGTTCACGTCGCCGCGCAGGTGCTTGGACGACATCACGTCATAGGCGCCGCCATACGCCTTGCGGGTAATGACCGTCACCTTCGGCACCGTGCATTCGGCATAGGCGTAGAGCAGCTTGGCGCCGTGCTTGATGATGCCGCTCCACTCCTGGCTGGTCCCCGGCATGAAGCCCGGCACGTCCACGAAGGTCACCACCGGGATGTTGAACGCATCGCAGAACCGCACGAAGCGCGCCGCCTTGATCGACGACTTGATGTCCAGGCAGCCGGCCAGCACCTGCGGGTTGTTGGCGACGATGCCAATCGTCTGGCCTTCCATGCGGGCGAAGCCGATGACGATGTTCCTGGCGTAGTCGGGCTGCAGCTCGAAGAAGTCGCCGTCGTCCACGACCTTCAGGATCAGCTCCTTCATGTCGTAGGGCTTGTTGGCGTTCTCCGGCACCAGCGTGTCGAGCGAGTAGTCGAGCCGGTTGGCCGGGTCGCCGCTCGGGCGCACGGGCGGCTTCTCGCGGTTGTTCAGCGGCAGGTAGTTGAAGAAGCGGCGCAGCATCAGCAGCGCCTCCACGTCGTTGTCCAACGCCAGATCGGCCACGCCGCTGCGGGTCGTGTGCGTGACCGCGCCACCCAGTTCTTCGGCGGTGACTTCCTCGTGCGTCACGGTCTTCACGACTTCCGGGCCGGTGACGAACATGTACGACGAGTCCTTCACCATGAAGATGAAGTCGGTCATCGACGGCGAATACACCGCCCCGCCTGCGCACGGCCCCATGATCATCGAGATCTGCGGCACCACGCCGGAGGCCATCACGTTGCGCTGGAACACTTCCGCGTAGCCGCCGAGCGACGCCACGCCTTCCTGGATGCGCGCACCGCCCGAGTCGTTCAAGCCGATCACCGGGGCGCCGACCTTCATCGCCTGGTCCATCACCTTGCAGATCTTCTCGGCGTGGGCCTCGGAGAGCGCGCCGCCGAAGACGGTGAAGTCCTGGCTGAAGACGAAGACCAGACGGCCGTTGATCATCCCGTAGCCGGTGACCACGCCATCGCCGGGGATCTTGTTGTCGGCCATGCCGAAGTCGGCACAGCGGTGCTCGACGAACATGTCCCATTCTTCGAAGGTGCCCTCGTCCAGCAGCAGCTCGACCCGCTCGCGGGCGGTCAGCTTGCCCTTGCGGTGCTGGGCGTCGATGCGCTTTTGCCCACCGCCGAGGCGGGCCTTGGCGCGCTTGGCTTCGAGCATCTGTTGGATGTCATGCATGGAGGGTCTCCTCGGGGGTCGATTCAGAAAAAAATCAGTTCAGCAGGTCGAGCAGCCGCCGCGCCGCGACCGACGCAGCGAGCCGGCCGTCGCGCACCTGCGCGGTCGTGTCGGCAAGCTGGTCGCGCACGCCGGGATGGGCGCGGAAGCGGGTGCGCAGGCCGGCCTCGATGCGTTCCCACATCCACGCCAGGCTCTGCTGCTGGCGGCGCTGGTCGAGCCGGCCGCTGGCGGCCTGCAACCCGCGAAAGCGGGTGACGGCCGCCCAGAACTCAGGCAGACCCGCACCCTTGAGCGCGCTGAGCTGCATGACCTGGGGTTGCCACAGCAGGTCGCCGCCATGGCCATGCGGATCGCCGTGGGCGCCATGTCCGCCACCGTGGTACTGGTGCATGCCGAGCAGGCGCAGCGCGCTGGTGATCTGGGCGCGGGCGCGGGTGGCGGCGTTGGGATCGAGGTCGGCCTTGTTGATGACCACCAGGTCGGCCAGCTCCATCACGCCCTTCTTGATCGCCTGCAGGTCGTCGCCGGCGTTGGGCAGTTGCAGCAGGCAGAACAGGTCCGTCATGCCCGACACCGCCGTCTCGCTCTGGCCGACGCCGACCGTCTCGACGATGACCACGTCGTAGCCGGCAGCCTCGGCGATCAGCATCGCCTCGCGGGTCTTCTCGGCCACACCGCCCAGCGTGCCCGACGCCGGACTGGGGCGGATGTAGGCGCTCGGGTGGACCGAGAGGTGTTCCATGCGCGTCTTGTCGCCCAGGATCGAGCCACCCGAAACGCTCGACGACGGATCGACCGCCAGCACCGCGACCCGGTGCCCCTGCGCGATCAGGAACAGCCCCAGCGCCTCGATGAAGGTGGACTTGCCCACGCCCGGCACGCCCGAGATGCCGAGCCGGAACGCGCGGCCGGTGTGCGGCAGCAGGGCGTTCAGCAGCGCGTCGGCGCGCAGGCGGTGGTCCAGCCGGGTCGATTCGAGCAGCGTGATCGCCTTGGCCATCGCGCGCCGCTGCACAGCGGGCGACTCGCCGACGATGCCCGCAGCCAAGGCCCGTTCGGTCTCGGGCAGGCAGGAGAACGCGAATGCGTGTGTCTCTTCAGTCGGCGCCATGCAATGTCTGTCAGCCTCAGTCGGAGTCGCTCGGCGGGTGCGCCGGGCGGCGGAAATACAGATCCCATTCGCCCTCGGCCTCCAGGATGAAGCCGTGGCGCTGGTAGAAACGGGTCGCGTCGCTGTGCTTGAGCGCCGTGACCGACATCGGCATCGACCCCACGTCCGCCTCCGCCAGCACCTGCCGCATCACCCAGCCGCCGATGCCTTCGCCCTGCGCGCTGGGGTGGATGTAGAGGTGGTCGAGCAGCAGGTCATGCGGCCGGGGAATCACCACCACGAAGCCCACCAGATCACCGTCCCGCAGGATGTGGCGGGTGTGCGCCGGGTTGAAGCCCCGGCTCAGCCGCTCCCGCGCCCGCTGCGGATCGAAGCGGCCGAGCCGTGTCAGGCTTTCGCGCATCGCCGCCATGCGCAGGGCCAGCAGGGCTTCGAAATCACCTTCACCGGCCGGCGTGAGTCGCAAGGTCGGTCGTGCAGCGGGTGTGGTGGTCATGGTGTCCGGTGAGTCTGAGGAAGAACCTCAGGCCACGGACACATGGGCGCGTATCTGCTCCAGAACATCCTTGGCCGAGGCCGGGATCGGCGTGCCGGGACCGTAGATCCCCTTCACGCCGGCTTCGAACAAGAGATCGTAATCCTGTTGCGGGATAACCCCCCCGACGAAGACGATGATGTCGTCCGCGCCCTGCGCCTTCAGCGCGGCGATGATGGCGGGCACCAGCGTCTTGTGCCCGGCGGCCAACGTCGAGACGCCCACCGCGTGCACGTCGTTTTCGATGGCTTGCCGAGCACACTCCTCGGGCGTCTGGAACAGCGGCCCCATGTCCACGTCGAAACCAAGGTCGGCGTAGGCTGTGGCAACAACCTTGGCGCCGCGGTCGTGCCCGTCCTGGCCGAGCTTGGCGATCATCACGCGGGGGCGGCGGCCGTAGGTCTCGGCGAAATCGGCGATCTCGGTCTGCAGCTTTTCCCAGCCCTCGGCCGAGTCGTAAGCGGCGGCATAGACACCGGTGACCTTCTGGATGTCCGCACGATGGCGGCCATACACGGCTTCGAGCGCGTCGCTCACCTCGCCCACCGTGGCGCGCAGGCGCACGGCCTGGATCGCCAGATCAAGCAGGTTGCCGGTGCCCGCGCGGGCGGCGTCGGTCATCGCGGCCAGCGCCGCCTGCACGGCGACCGTGTCGCGGGTGGCGCGGATCTGCTGCAGCCGGGCGACCTGGCCGTCGCGCACCATGACGTTGTCCACGTCGAGGGTGTCGATCGGGTCTTCCTTGGCGAGCTTGTACTTGTTGACGCCCACGATCACGTCCTTGCCGGAGTCGATGCGCGCCTGCTTCTCGGCGGCGCTCGCTTCGATCTTCAGCTTGGCCCAACCGGAATCGACCGCCTTGGTCATGCCGCCCATCGCCTCGACTTCCTCGATGATGGCCCACGCCTTGTCCACCATCTCCTGCGTCAGCGACTCCATCATGTAGGAGCCCGCCCACGGATCGACCACGCTGGTGATGTGGGTCTCTTCCTGGATGATGAGCTGCGTGTTGCGGGCGATGCGCGAGGAGAACGCGGTCGGCAGCGCGATCGCCTCGTCCAGCGCATTGGTGTGCAGCGACTGCGTGCCGCCGAAGACCGCCGCCATCGCCTCGACCGTCGTGCGGACGATGTTGTTGTACGGATCCTGCTCGGTGAGCGACCAGCCCGAGGTCTGGCAGTGCGTGCGCAGCATCAGGCTCTTGGGGTTCTTGGCGTCGAAGCCCTTCATGATCCGGCACCACAGCAGGCGCGCCGCCCGCATCTTGGCGATCTCCAGATAGAAGTTCATCCCGATCGCCCAGAAGAACGACAGGCGACCCGCGAAGGCGTCCACGTCCATGCCCTTGGCGATGGCGGTCTTGACGTATTCCTTGCCGTCGGCGAGCGTGAAGGCGAGTTCCAGCGCCTGGTTCGCGCCCGCTTCCTGCATGTGGTAGCCGGAGATCGAGATCGAGTTGAACTTCGGCATGTTGGCCGCGGTGTACTCGATGATGTCGCCAATGATCCGCATCGACGGCTCGGGGCCGTAGATGTAGGTGTTGCGGACCATGAACTCCTTGAGGATGTCGTTCTGGATGGTGCCGCTGAGCTGGTCCTGCGAGACGCCCTGCTCTTCCGCCGCCACGATGTAGCCCGCCAGCACCGGCAGCACGGCGCCGTTCATCGTCATCGAGACCGAGACCTTGTCGAGCGGGATCTGGTCGAACAGGATCTTCATGTCCTCGACCGAGTCGATCGCGACACCCGCCTTGCCCACGTCGCCGGTCACGCGCGGGTGGTCCGTGTCATAGCCGCGGTGCGTGGCCAGGTCGAACGCCACCGACACGCCCTGCCCGCCGGCGGCCAGCGCCTTGCGGTAGAAGGCGTTCGATTCCTCGGCGGTCGAGAAGCCGGCGTACTGGCGGATGGTCCACGGCCGCACCGCGTACATCGTCGCCTGCGGACCGCGCAGGAAGGGCGCGAAGCCGGGCAGCGTGTTGGTGTTCTGCAGGCCCTGCACGTCCTCGGCGGTGTAGAGCGGCTTGACCGTGATGCCGTCGGGCGTGACCCAGTTGAGGGCGTCGACCTGACCACCGGGCGCGGACTTGGCGGCGGCCTTCTGCCATTGGGCCAGCGAGACGGGCTGGAATTCGGGCGGGTTCGCGGCTTCGTTCGACATGGTGTTGTGTTCCTGGCGCTGAGTCGCCGCATGATACATGATGCATAATTATGAATTCAATGTTGACTTCTGCCTGACAGTCCCTGTGAGCACACCCGCACTCGACACCACCCTGGCCCCACGCGCCCTCTACCAGGAGGTGGCCGAGCGGCTGCGCGAGCGGATCTTCAACCGCGAGCTGGAGCCAGGAAGCTGGATCGACGAGCAGAAGCTCACCGCCGAACTCGGCATCAGCCGCACACCGCTGCGCGAGGCACTGAAGGTGCTGGCGGTCGAGGGGCTGGTGACAATGAAGGTGCGCCGCGGCGCGTATGTGACGGAGATGTCCACCCACGACGTGCAGCAGGTCTACCACTTGCTCGCACTGCTGGAGAGCGACGCCGCTGGCGACGTGGCCCGCAACGCCTCCCCCGAAGAACTGGCCCAGTTGCGCGCCCTGCACGACCGGCTGGAGCGCGAGGTCCACCAGCGCGAGTTCTTCTTCGCCACCAACGAAGCCTTCCACGTCCAGTTGATGACCATCGCCGGCAACCGCTGGCGCCAGCAAATCGTGGCCGACCTGCGCAAGGTGATGAAGCTCAACCGCCACCATTCACTGTTCAAGCAGGGGCGCCCTGAAGAGTCGCTGAACGAGCACCGCGCCATGATGTACGCGCTGGAGCGCCGCGACGGTGCGTTGGCGACCCGCCTCATGCGCGCCCATTTCGACAACGGCCTCGCCGCTGCTGCAAGCTGAGACAGCACAACCGTGTGACATGTCTCAGCTTGAGGTCAGTTTGAAGTCGCAGAGTCCGCCCGCGCGTCACACTCCGCATCCCCAGCACACCAGTTTCAACACCCCGAAACTCTCCGCCACCCCGAGGAGCAAACCCCGATGAAGATCCACGAATACCAAGGCAAGGAAGTTCTGCGCCAGTTCGACGTGCCGGTGCCGCGAGGCTATGCGGCGTTCACGGTGCAGGAGGCGGTGGAAGCCGCGCAGAAGCTGGGCGGGCCGGTGTGGGTCGTGAA
>NZ_JANPAB010000094.1:0-41785 GCF_031429695.1 Sphaerotilus sp. | reverse complement strand
TTCACGACCCACACCGGCCCGCCCAGCTTCTGCGCGGCTTCCACCGCCTCCTGCACCGTGAACGCCGCATAGCCTCGCGGCACCGGCACGTCGAACTGGCGCAGAACTTCCTTGCCTTGGTATTCGTGGATCTTCATCGGGTTGAACTCTTGGAGAGATTGGGAACGATGCGGAGCTGCATGGCGTAGAGGTGGCGCGCAGCAGTGGGCGCCTCGTTCGGCGGCGATGCCGAAGCGCGTGAACTTTAGCATGCTGCACTGCGGCAATCGCATGCGTGGTAACCGCTGTGTACCTGGGCGTGCAACCTGTCAGGGCAGGTCGTCGGTGTCTGGCGCGGCGTCGTCGAAGGACTCGGGCAACTCGCCCTTGAGCACCCGCCGCACCACGTCGCCTGAAAACCCCCGGGCCATCAGGAAACGCATCTGCCGGGCTTGCTCGCGTGGCTCGGTGGCTGGGCTGCCAAACCGGCGCGCCCAGACAGCGTGGGCGCGGGCCAGCTCGCTGGACTGGAGTTCTTCCAGCGGCGCGCGCATCTGGTCGGCCGTGATGCCCTTGAGGCTCAGTTCCTGGCGGATGCGGGCGGTGCCGTGGCCGGCCGCACGGCGGTGGACCACCGAGGCGACAAAACGCTCTTCGCTCAGAAAGCCACGGCTCTGCAGGTCGTCCAGCACCCGTTCGATCTCGGCCCGGTCCTCGGCGTGCGGGGCGAGCTTGCGCATCAGTTCGCTGCGCGAATGCTCACGCGCCGCAAGGTACTTCAGCGCCCGACCCTTGAGACTGAGCGTGGCTTGCAACCGTGGCTCCGTCCGGGTGGTCAGGCCTTCTCGCTGCCCATCGGGGGCAGCGGGCTGATGTCGAGCGACTCGCGGATGCGGTTCTCGATTTCGTAGGCCAGCGCAGGGTTCTCGCGCAGGAACTCGCGCGAGTTGTCCTTGCCCTGGCCGATCTTCTCGCCCTTGTAGGCGTACCAGGCGCCGGACTTGTCCACGATCTTGGCCGTGACACCCAGGTCGATGATTTCGCCCTCGCGGCTGATGCCTTCGCCGTAGAGGATGTCGAAATCAGCGGTCTTGAACGGCGGTGCGACCTTGTTCTTCACCACCTTGACGCGGGTCTCGCTGCCGATGACTTCCTCGCCCTTCTTGATCGAACCGACACGGCGGATGTCCAGGCGCACGGAGGCGTAGAACTTCAGCGCGTTGCCGCCGGTGGTGGTCTCGGGGCTGCCGAACATCACGCCGATCTTCATGCGGATCTGGTTGATGAAGATGACCATGCAGTTGGTCTTCTTGATCGTGGCGGTGAGCTTGCGCAGGGCTTGGCTCATGAGGCGGGCTTGCAGGCCGGGCAGGGAATCGCCCATCTCGCCTTCGAGTTCGGCCTTGGGGGTCAGCGCCGCGACCGAGTCGATGACGATCAGATCGACCGAACCGGAACGCACCAGCGCATCGACGATTTCCAGTGCCTGCTCGCCGGTGTCGGGCTGGCTGATCAGCAGATCCTGCAGGTTGACGCCGAGTTTCTGGGCGTACTGGGCATCGAGCGCATGTTCGGCATCGATGAAGGCGCAGACGCCGGCAAGCTTCTGCATTTCGGCGATGACCTGCAGCGTGAGCGTGGTCTTGCCGGACGACTCCGGGCCGTAGATCTCGACGACGCGGCCGCGGGGCAGGCCACCGACGCCGAGCGCGATGTCCAGACCGAGCGAGCCGGTGGAGCAGACCTGGATGTCGGGGACGACCTCGCCTTCACCGAGCCGCATGATCGAGCCTTTGCCGAACTGCTTTTCGATCTGGGCCAGTGCGGCCTGCAGGGCTTTGGCTTTTTCGGTGCTGAGGGCGGTGCCGTTCGGGTTGGATTTGCTCGGGGCGTCCATCGAAGTTCTCCTGGGTGGATGTGCCATTATGTCAAATGCTGGATGTTTGTACAGTTTTTTGAGGGCGATAATCTCGGACAGACCCCGTCCCCAGGGGACAAGAGGAGACAGACCCCATGCGCATTCTCATCGCTGAAGATGACCAGATTCTGGCCGACGGTTTGCTGCGCAGCCTGCGCTCTGCAGGATACGCCGTCGACCATGTGGGCAACGGCTCGGAGGCCGACGCGGCGCTGGCCGCCCACGAGTTCGACATGCTGATCCTGGACCTGGGTCTGCCGAAATTGCACGGTCTGGAGGTGCTGAAGAAGTTGCGTGCGCGTGGCTCGTCGGTGCCGGTGCTGATCCTGACGGCGGCCGACTCGATCGAGCAGCGCGTCAAGGGCCTGGACCTCGGTGCAGACGACTACATGGCCAAGCCCTTCTCGCTGCAGGAACTCGAAGCCCGCGTGCGGGCGCTGACGCGGCGTGGTCTGGGATCCGCCAGCGCGCTGATCAAGCACGGCCCGCTCACCTTCGACGCCACTGGCCGCGTGGCCTACATCAACGAGCAGATGATCGACCTGTCGGCGCGCGAACTCAGCCTGCTGGAGGTGCTGCTGCAGCGCGCCGGCCGCCTCGTGAGCAAGGACCAGCTCGTCGAGCGCCTGTGCGAGTGGGGCGAGGAGGTGAGCAACAACGCCATCGAGGTCTATATCCACCGGTTGCGCAAGAAGATCGAGCAGGGGCCGATCCGCATTGCCACGGTCCGGGGGCTGGGCTACTGCCTTGAGAAGATCGCCGCTGCCTGAAGTCTCGCCGCGTCGGCGCGAACAGCGATCGCTGTTCGGCGAGATCCTGGACTGGATGCTCGCACCGTTGCTGCTGCTGTGGCCGATGAGCCTGGCGCTGACGTGGCTGGCCGCGCAGGGTATCGCCAGCCGCCCTTATGACCGGGCGCTGATCGAGTCGGTGCGTTCGCTGGCGCAGCGCGTCGAGGTGCGGGGTGACAGTGTCTACTTCGACCTCTCGCGCGAGACCGCGCGCATGCTGCGGGCCGACGAGGTCGACAACGTCTACTACCAGGTGCTGGGGCCGCGGGGCGAGTTCGTCAGCGGCGACCGTGACCTGATGCTTCCCGCCGAGGACGATCCACGGGTACTGGGCGAGATGCGCGTGCGCGACGATGAGGTGCGTGGCGACAGCGTGCGCGTGGCCTACCAGTGGATCAACGGCGGGGCGGGCGAGCGGGCGGTGCTGGTGCAGGTGGCCGAGACGCTGACCAAGCGCTCGCGGCTGGCCACCGAGATCATCAAGGGCGTGATCCTGCCGCAGTTCGTGATTCTTCCGGTGGCGGTGCTGCTGGTGTGGCTGGCGCTGGTGCGCGGGCTGGCGCCGCTGAACGCGCTGCAGCAGCGCATCCGCGAGCGCGACAGCGACGACCTCTCGCCCATCGACGTGCACGAGGTGCCGGAGGAGGTCTCGCCACTGGTGCAGTCGATCAACGATCTGCTGGAGCGCCAGCAGACCGCGCTGGTGACGCAGAAACGCTTTCTCGCCGATGCTGCACACCAGCTCAAGACGCCACTGGCGGGCCTGCGCATGCAGGCGGAACTGGCCACGCGCGAGATCGACGCCGGCCACGGTGACCCGAAGGTCATGAAGGCTTCGCTGGCCCAGATGGCGCATGCCTCGCAGCGTGCGGCGCACATGGTCAACCAGCTGCTGTCGATGGCCCGCGCCGATGCCAAGGCCGGTACGGCAGCGCGTGACGAGGTCGATCTGGAGGCACTGGCCACCGACGTGGTGCGCGATTTCGTGCCGCAGTCGCTGGATGCTGGCATCGACCTGGGCTTCGAGGGGCCGGACACGCAGGTACCCAGCGGACTGCGCCGCCCGGGTGACACGCGGGTGCTGGGACACTCGATGCTGCTGCGCGAGCTGATCACCAACCTGGTGGACAACGCGTTGCATTACACGCCGCGGCGCGGCACGGTGACGGTGCGGGTGGTGCCGGATCCGTTCGGGCAGGTGGTGGTGCTGCAGATCGAGGATTCGGGGCCGGGCATTCCCGCCGGCGAGCGCGATCTGGTGTTTCAGCCCTTCTACCGGGCGCTCGGCACGACCGTCGACGGATCGGGCCTGGGGCTGGCCATCGTGGCGGAGATTGCCCAGCAGCACGGGACGACGGTGGTGCTCGACGATGCCCGTGCTGCAGCCCAGGTGCCGCCTGGCGAGGGGCCGGGCGCCCGGTTCACCATCCGCCTGCGCCACGCACCGTCGGCCGCCGCGTCTGATGCAGAGCTGCCCTCAGCTCTGCATCAGACGCCTTGATCGCGCGATCGACATCAGGATGCCCAGCGACAGGCCCAGCGTCACCAGGGCGGTTCCGCCGTAGCTCATGAACGGCAGTGGCACGCCCACCACGGGCAGGATGCCGCTGACCATGCCCATGTTGACCATGGCGTAGACGAACACGCTCATCGTGATCGCGCCGGCCATGAGCCGGGAGAAAGTGGTCGGCGCCTCGAAGGCGATCATCAGGCCACGCACGATCAGGAAGGTGTAGCAGGTGATCAGCGCGAGATCACCCATCAGGCCGAACTCCTCCGAGAAGGCGGCGAAGATGAAGTCCGAGGTGCGCTCCGGAATGAACTCCAGGTGGGTCTGGGTGCCCTTCATGAACCCCTTGCCGGTGACGCCGCCCGAGCCGATGGCGATCATGCCCTGGATGATGTGGAAGCCCTTGCCCAGCGGGTCGCGGGTCGGGTCGAGCAAGGTGCAGATGCGGTTCTTCTGGTAGGTGTGCAGCACCTGCCAGTCCACGTCCGGCTCGCAGAGGGTCGGCCCGGCCAGCACCATCGCGACGATGGCCGCGATGCCGACGATGCCGACCGGCAGGATGGCCTTCCACGACAGCCCGGCGAAGAAGATGACGAAGAAACCGGCCGAGAAGATCAGGATGCCGGTGCCGAGGTCGGGTTGCTTCGCCACCAGCAGGAACGGCATGAGCACGAGCAGGAAGGCCTGTGCGATGTCGCCGGTGCGGGGGCGCCCCTCGCGGCGCTGGAACCACCAGGCCACCATCAGGGGCGTGGCGATCTTCAGGATTTCGCTGGGCTGGATGACGATGCCGACGTTGAGCCAGCGGCGCGCGCCCTTGTGGGTCGGGTCGATGCCGAACAGTGCCGTCAGCACCAGCAGGACCATGCCCACGGTGTACAGCGGCACGGCCAGCGCCATGAACCGCTGCGGCGGCACCTGCGCGACCAGGAAGAACACGGTGCCGGCCAGCACCATGTTGCGGATCTGCAGCGTGAAACGGGCGCCGTTGTCGAAGCCGGCGGAGTACATCGCTGTCAGCCCGATGCAGGCGAGCGCCAGCATCGCCAGCAGCAGCAGCGGATCGAATCCGCTGAACCAGGGGCGCATCCGCTGCCACAGCGTGGGTTGCCCGAACGAGGACTGCAGGATCATGGTGTGCTCACGGTTGGCGGCGTTCGGCGCGGCACCCACTTCAGCGGGCGTTCCGGCGCGAGTGGCGAAAGCATCACCCTGGAGGACGGGGCGGCCGCCATGCCCGGCACGGATGTGGCAGCGGCTGGAGCGGAGGCCGCCAGCGCGCCCGACGCCGGAAAGGCCAGGGCACTCGCGGCAGCGGACGTCGCCACCGATTCCGCATCCACGCCGGCTGCCCGGGTCGGCGGCAGTGGCACGGAGGCCACCGGCAGACCTGGTCCGATCGGCGCCGAGCCGTGGCCCTTCTGGACGATGGCGAGGTCTTCCGGGGTGGGGTAGACGCCGGAGATCACGTAGTCGAGTACCCGACGCGCGATCGGGGCAGCGGCTTCGGCACCAAAACCAGCGTTCTCGACGATGATGGCCAGCGCGATGCGCGGCTCGTCCAGCGGCGCGAAGGCGGTGTAGAGCGAGTGATCGCGCTGGTAATCGGCGAGCTTGGAGGCGTTGTACTTCTCGTTCTGGCGCACGCCGACCGCCTGCGCCGTCCCGGTCTTGCCACCGCTCTGGTAGGGCGCGCCGACGAAGACCTTGGCCGAGGTGCCCGTCTGCGTCACGCCGTACAGCGCGCGGCGGATCACGGCCACATGCTCGGGCTTGAGGTCCAGCGGAGGGACGGCGTGCGAGGACACCGTGCGCCGCTCGCGGGTGACGACGTTCTCGATCTGGTGCACCACCCGCGGCTCGAAGCGCAGACCGCCGGACACCAGCGTGGACATGGCGGTGGCCAGCTGCAGCATGGTGAAGTTGTTGTAGCCCTGTCCGATGCCCAGCGAGATGGTTTCGCCCGCGTACCAGCGCTTCTGCTCGGGGCGCTTGTACTTGTTGCGTTTCCACTCGGTCGAGGGCAGGTCGCCGGTGGACTCGCCTTCCAGGTCGATGCCCGTCTTGCGCCCGAAGGTGTAGAGGTCCATCTGGTCGTGGATCAGATCGACGCCCATGTCGTTGGCCAGGCCGTAGTAGTAGACGTTGCTCGACTGCACGATCGAGCGCGTCATGTCCACGGCGCCCAGGCCACCGTCGCCGTGGCTGCGGAAGCGGTGGTTGCCGAACATGAAGAAACCGTTGTCGTAGATGACCTGGCCGGCGGTGCGCTTGCCGGTGACCAGCGCGGCCATGGCCATGAAGGGCTTGTAGGTCGAGCCGGGCGGGTAGGTGCCGCGCAGCGCCCGGTTGAGCATGGGCTTGTCGAGGGACTCGTTGAGTTCTTTCCACGAATCCTGGTCGATGCCGCCGACGAACAGGTTCGGATCGAAGCCAGGCTTGCTGACGAAGGCGAGTACCTCGCCATTGCGCGGATCGATCGCCACCAGCGCGCCGCGCCGGGTGCCGAACAGTTCCTCGATCAGGCCTTGCAGCTTGATGTCGATGGACAGGCGCACGGTGTTGCCCGGGGTCGCCGGCTCGGAGCGCAGTCTGCGGACCGGGTGGCCGCCAGCGCTGGTCTCGACCTCCTCGAAGCCGGTGGAGCCGTGCAGTTCGCGCTCGTAGCTCTGCTCGATGCCGAGCTTGCCGATGATGTCGGTGCCGCGGTAGTTGGCCTGGTCCTCGTCGGACCAGTCGGCCATGTCGTCCTTCTCGCGCTGGTTGATGCGGCCGATGTAGCCCAGCACGTGGCCGCCCAGCTCGCCGTAGGGATAGTTGCGGAACAGCCGGGCCTTGATCTCGACGCCGGGGAAGCGGTAGCGCTGGGCCGTGAAGCGGGCCACTTCCTCGTCGCTCAGCTTGGTGCGGATCGGGATGGACTCGAAGCTCTTGGAGTCGCCCATCAGGCGCTTGAAGCGGCGGCGGTCGCGCGGCTGGACCTCCACGACCTCGCCGAGCTGGTCGATCACCGACTCCAGTTCGTCTTCGAGCTGCGAGCGCGTGATTTCCAGGGTGTAGGCCGAGTAGTTGTCGGCCAGCACGACGCCGTTGCGGTCCACGATCAGACCGCGGTTGGGCACGATGGGCACCACGGCAATGCGGTTGTTCTCGGCCTTGGTGGTCAGCTCGTCGAACTTGATGACCTGCAGCGTGAACAGCCGCGCCACGAGCAGCCCGAAGCTGCACAGCACCACCAGCGCCGCGACGATCAGCCGGATGCGGAAGCGGTCGATCTCCTGTTCGACGTTGCGCAGTTCAGTCATCGCACCCAGACCCGAGCGCTTCACAGCGGACGGTTCTTGTCAGGATCCGGCGCACGCCGCTGCGGCGCGAGCAGCGCCAGGCTCACCAGCGGCCACAGCAGGCTTTCGACGACCGGCGACAGCAGCACCGGCCAACCGGGAAAGTCACCGCCAGAGGCCATGCGCAGCAGCAGCGAGGTGAGGTGCGCCGCCGCGAACAGCGGCAGCACGTGCACGGCCTGGGCCGGCGCCGTGAACCACAGCAGGCGGCGGTGGATGGTGATGGCGAAGTAGCTCACCAGCGTGTAGGCCATGGCGTGCTGGCCGAGCAGGCCGCCCTGGTGCACGTCCATCAGCAGGCCGAACATGAACGCCGTGCCGACACCGACCCGGCGAGGCTGGTGCACGTTCCAGAACACGAGGGCCAGCGCGATGAAGTCGGGCATGGCCGGCTGGCGCCCGATCGGCACCAGATTCAAGGCCAGCGCGATGAGCAGCGTGGTCCACATGAACCACGGATTCACCGGCAGCAGCAACTGGTCCGCGGAGCGGGGCATCATGGCTTGCGTGCTCCCTTGGCGGCGGGTTTGGCGGGCGGGGCGTCCTTGGCGTGGACCGGCAGCCCGGCGTCGGCCGGCGTCGGCTTGGGCGGCTGCTGCGTGCCCACCGGTTCGAGCACCAGCACATGCCGCACGCTGTCGGGCAGGGTGGCCGGGATCAGCGCGATCTTGGCGAAGTCGGACTGCGTGCGGCGGTCGAGCCGACTGACCTTCGCCACTGGCAGGCCAGGCGGGTACACACCGTCCAGCCCGGAGGTCTGCAGGATGTCGCCCACTTGCACATCGGCATTGGCCGCGACGAAGCGCAACTCCATGCTGTCGACCGACGGGTCGCCAAAGGCCACCCCGCGGTGGCCGGTGCGGATGTTGTGCACGGGGATGGCCGCGTTCTCGTCGACCACCAGCGTGATTTCGGAGGTCATCGGGTAGACGCGCGTGACCTGTCCGATCACGCCCAGCTCGTTGATCACGGGCGATCCGTGCTGGACACCCTGGTTGCTGCCGCGGTCGATGATGATCTTGCGCGTGTACGGATCGGGCGCGTCATAGAGCACTTCCGCAGCCCGAGCACGGACAGACAGCCGCGTGCGCAGCTCCAGCAGCGCACGCAGCCGGGCGTTTTCCTGCAGCAGTTGCTCGGCCTGCAGCGAACGTTCGGCCTGGCGGGTCAATTCGGCGCGGGCGCGCTCGGTGGTCTGCTGGGCCTGTGCGATACCGGAGAGGTAGTCGTTTATCGAGCCCGCACCGCGCACCGGCACCAGCAAGGCCCGTTCGATCGGATGGAGCACCACGGCCGCAGCCGTGCGCAGCGGCGTCGTCAGCCCGACCCGCGTATCCGCGGCCATCAGCAGCACCGACAGCGACGCGAAGAACAGCAGCCGCGACAGGGCCGAGGGGCCCTGTCGAAAAAACGGCGGTGGAGATCGATCCAGGGTGCCCAGTGGCATGTCAGCAGGCGCCTGCCTTCGCCGAAATCACCGAGGACGGCACGCGCTCACTCCGAGGTGAAGATCGAGCCCAGGCGCTCCATGCGCTCCAGCGCCATGCCGCAGCCGCGCACGACGCAGGTCAGCGGATCCTCGGCGATCAGCACCGGCAGGCCGGTTTCCTCGGCCAGCAGCCGATCGAGGTCGCGCAGCAGGGCTCCGCCGCCGGTCAGCATCATGCCACGGTCGGCGATGTCGGCGCCGAGTTCGGGCGGAGTCTGCTCCAGTGCCTTCTTGACGGAGGAGACGATCTGGTTGAGCGGGTCGGTCAGCGCCTCCAGGATCTCGTTGGACGAGACCGTGAAGCTGCGCGGCACGCCTTCGCTCAGGTTGCGGCCCTTGACTTCCATCTCCTTGATCTCGGAGCCGGGGAAGGCCGAACCGATTTCCTTCTTGATGGCCTCGGCGGTGGGCTCGCCGATCAGCATGCCGTAGTTGCGGCGGATGTAGTTGATGATGGCTTCGTCGAACTTGTCGCCGCCAACCCGCACCGAGCCCTTGTAGACCATGCCGCCGAGCGAGATGACGCCGACCTCGGTCGTGCCACCGCCGATGTCAACGACCATCGAGCCCGAGGCTTCCGAGACCGGCATGCCGGCACCGATCGCCGCCGCCATCGGCTCCTCGATCAGGTAGACCTCGCTGGCGCCCGCACCGAGCGCCGATTCGCGGATCGCGCGGCGTTCCACCTGGGTCGAGCCGCAGGGCACGCAGATGATGATGCGGGGACTCGGCCTGAGCAGCGAGCGCGGATGCACCATCTTGATGAACTGCTTGAGCATCTGCTCGGTCACGGTGAAGTCGGCGATCACGCCATCCTTCATCGGGCGGATGGCCTCGATGTTGCCCGGCACCTTGCCAAGCATGGCCTTCGCCTCGGCGCCGACCGCCTGGATGGTCTTCTTGCCGTGCGGGCCGCCTTCATGGCGTATCGCCACCACTGATGGCTCGTTCAGCACGATGCCCGTGCCTCGAACGTAGATCAGGGTGTTGGCAGTGCCGAGGTCGATCGCAAGATCGGTAGAGAAATATCGACGCAACGATCCGAACATGGTGAACTCGTAAGCATCCCGACAGCCGACTTGGACTGCTGGTGAGCGTGACTGGACTGGAAATTCGGGGCCCGCCAACCCATTGTGTGTCGTGGTGCGACGCAGCAATCAGTTGATCCAGAACCGACGGGTACATGAACAAAGGGCGGGTGATAATACCCCATGGCTTACGGCGTGATCTTGTCCACACCGGGCCTGCCACTCCATGTCGGCGTCTGATGGCCTCCCATGTAGGGGTCTTATCTGAGCCCCGCGCACCCATTTCATTTCATAGTTCACACAAATGGCACTCACGCCCCAGGATGTGAGCCGCATCGCCAATCTGGCACGGCTTGAACTGAGCGAGGCCGAGCAGGCGAGTCTGCTGGGCGATCTCAATGGTTTCTTCGACATCGTCGAGCGCATGCGTGCGGTGGACACCACCGGCGTGGCCCCGCTGTACACCCCGCTGTCGGCGGTGCAGGACGTGGTCCTGCGTCTGCGCGAGGACGCGGTGACCGAGTCCGACAACCGTGCCGCCAACCAGAAAAGCGCCCCGGCCGTCGAAGGCGGGCTGTTTCTGGTGCCGCGCGTGATCGAATGAGATCGAGTGAAACAGCCATGACCTTGTCGACTTCCCCCTTGCACGCCCTGGGCGTGGCCGAACTGTCCCGACTGCTCGACCAGAAGCAGGTCTCCAGCGTCGAACTGACCCGCCACCTGCTGGACCGCGTGAATACCCACGCCGCGCTCGGTGCCTTCCTGGCGGTCGATGCCGACGTCGCGCTGGCCCAGGCCACCGCCGCCGATGCATGGCGCGTGCGCGGCGTGACCGGCGCTGGCCACACGCTGCTGGGTGTGCCGATCGCGCACAAGGACATCTTCGTCACCCGCGACTTCCCGAGCACCGCCGGTTCGAAGATGCTGGAGGGTTACCGCAGCCCCTTCGATGCCACCGTCGTCAGTCGGCTGGCGTCGGCCGGCGCCGTGACGCTGGGCAAGCTCAACTGCGACGAGTTCGCGATGGGCGGCTCGAACGAGAACTCGGCCTACACCCCGGCGCGCAACCCGTGGAACACCGACCGCATTCCGGGTGGTTCGTCCGGCGGCAGTGCAGTCGCGGTGGCGGCTCGGCTGATCCCGGCAGCCACCGGCACCGACACCGGCGGCTCCGTGCGCCAGCCCGCTTCACTGACGGGCATCACCGGCATCAAACCGACCTATGGCCGCTGCTCACGCTACGGGATGATCGCCTTCGCGTCGAGCCTGGACCAGGCGGGGCCGATGGCGCGTTCGGCCTTGGACTGCGCGCACCTGCTGCAGGCCATGAGCGGCTTCGATCCACGCGACGCCACCAGCGCCGAGCAACCCGTCCCGGACTTCGTGGCAGCGACCACCGCGCTGCGCGAAGGCGCGACCGCCTCCCGCCCGCTGGCCGGCCTGCGCATCGGTCTGCCGAGAGAGTTCTTCGGCGAGGGCGTGTCGGCCGACGTGCTGGCCGCGACCCGGGCAGCACTTGCGGAGCTGGAAAAGCTCGGCGCCACGCTGGTCGAGGTCAGCCTGCCGCGCACCGAGCTGTCGATCCCCGTGTACTACATCATCGCCCCGGCCGAAGCCAGCTCGAACCTGAGCCGCTTCGATGGCGTGCGCTACGGCCACCGCGCGGCGCAGTACAAGGATCTGAACGACATGTACCGCAAGAGCCGCAGCGAAGGCTTCGGCACCGAGGTGAAGCGCCGGATCATGATCGGCGCCTATGTGCTGTCACACGGGTACTACGACGCCTACTACCTGCAGGCCCAGAAGCTGCGTCGCATGATCGCCGACGATTTCCAGGCGGCGTTCATGCAGTGCGATCTGATTGCCGGCCCGGTGTCGCCGAACGTGGCACGCCCGATCGGCAGCCAGACCGACCCGGTGGCCGAGTACCTCGCCGACATCTTCACGCTGCCGGCGTCACTGGCCGGTTTGCCCGGCATCAGCGTGCCGGCGGGGTTCGGTGCGGGTGGTCTGCCCGTGGGCCTGCAGCTCATCGGCAATTACTGGCAGGAAGGCGCGCTGCTGCACGCTGGCCATGCCCTGCAGCAGGCCACCGACTGGCACCAGCAGGCGCCGCAGGGCTACTGAACGCTCATTCGGCTGCAGGTGCTGCGACGGGCTGGCCCGAATTGCCCAGGTGCACGACGCTCAGCAGTCCGAACGCTGCGACCACGATCAGACCCGCCAGCACCAGCACCTTGACACGGGTACGCCGCGTCAGGGTGCGGTTGGTGGTCCTGCTCGGGCGCACAAGCAGCAAGAAGGTGGCACCTGCGAGCAGCAGGGTGACCACCGCCACCGTCCACCAAGGCAAATCCCCTACCAAGGCTGCCGTGGCCGATGTGAACTCACCCAGCGTCAGCGCGAATACGCTGCCCGTCAGTGCCAGCCGTGGGTGCGAGTGCCTGTGGCAATACTTGCAGCGGGCTGGCCAGGCCGGATTGGCAGTGAGCTTGTCCAGCGCAGAAAAGCCGCGGTGCTGGCAATGGGGGCAGACGATCCGCATGGCTGGGCAAGGTACTGGTTTGTGTCGTGCAATTGTCGCGCGGGAGTCACGCCGTGATCAAGGTCGCTGACCCAGCGCATCGACCATCGCCTTGATGGCCGACATCTGCGGCCCGGCCTTCCAGGCGTAGGTCGGCCCGGTGTAACCGAACCAGTCCCAGCAGCCCTGCGGATTGAACGGCACGGTCGAGGCGTTGACCTGCGGGTACAGCACGAGCATGCGGTTGTTCTCGGCCCATTCGTTGTAGCCGGTGTCGGCGATGAAGTTCTTGCCTATTTTCTCGGCCGATTGCGCGCAGCCGTGGAGGGCGACATGGACCTTGCAGGTCTGACCAGCGTCGCAGGACCGTGGCACGTACAGGAAGGCCTCCTCGGCCATGCCCGTGCCCGCAGGGGCGAAGGCGCGCTGGTTGAACGTCACCATGCGGCCAGCCAGGCTGTTGGCCTTGGGTTGCAGCGGGCCATGGAGATGGGCCAGCAAGGCACCGGACTGGTCGTAACCCTGGCCATTGACCTCGCAGTGGCTGATGTAGGGCGTGGCGTTGGCGTCGCAGGCGTTGCCGCGGGTCGGGGTGATCACGGCGTGCCCGGCAGGTACCTTGTTGACGTAGACCAGCTGACTGGCGGGAACACCGACCTGCTGGAAGAACGACACCGTGGCATTGACGGCCGGTTGCTTGACGACCGTGTCCCGCGTGCCGCTGAACACGTAGAGGCGACGCCCCTTCAGGGTGCTCAGCTTGTCGATCTGGCCGGCGGACTCGAACTGCCGGGCGGCGCCGGCCATCAGTGCGGCGTTGGGGTGGACCAGCGGCACCTGGCCCATGCAGATGCTGGTGTAGGCCATGTTGCCGGCAGCGCAGTAGTACGGACCGCCGGCGATGAGGCCCGCGCCCTTGAAGGTGGCGGAGTAGGCCACCTGCAGCTGCGCCGCCATGAAGGCACCCGACGACAGGCCGGAGACCGAGAGTTCGTTGCGGTCGATCTGGAAGTGGGGCAGTGGCTCGGCGGCCTGCGCGGGCGAGCCGGACAGTGTGGCGGCCAGCAGCAGGCCGGGCGTGAAGAGGTTGGTGCGGGGCATCGGCGGCTCCTGAAGTGGCGAATGGGGCAGGCCGGACATCGACTTGAGCCAAGCGTAACCCGCAATGCTGCATCGCAACATGAAGGACGTCGCTCGCGTGCCACACCCGTCGGCCGTGCGCGGGCGGACCGTATGATGCGCGCCCCCTCGACCTCCGCCTCGTGTCCGCCCATGACAGCCATTTCCCGTTTCTGCGCGATTGATTTCGGCACCTCGAATTCCGCGGTGGCCGTGCCCCGGAACGGCGAGATGGTGCTGGTGCCCCTGGAAGAGGGTGCCACCACGATGCCGACCGCCACCTTCTACCTCGGCGAAGGGCCGGACCTGCAGAACCTGCCACGTCTCGTCGGCCGTGCGGCCATCGCGTCCTATGTCGAGGGCACCGAAGGCCGGTTGATGCGCTCGATGAAAAGCGTGCTCGGTTCAGCGCTGATGGCGCAGCACACCGACATCGGCGCTGGCCGCTCCGTGAGTTTCGCCGAGGTGATCGCCGGCTACCTGCGCCACCTCAAGCGCAGCGCCGAAGCCCACGCGGGCCATGCGCTCACCGCGGTGGTGATGGGCCGCCCGGTGTTCTTCGTCGATGATGACCCTGTGCGTGATGCGCAGGCGCAGGCCTCGCTGGAAGAGGCGGCGCGGGCCGCGGGCTTCGAGGAGGTGCAGTTCCAGTTCGAGCCGCTGGCTGCCGCGTTCGACTACGAGTCGCGCATCGACGCCGACCAGCGCGTGCTGGTGGCCGACATTGGCGGGGGCACGTCCGACTTCTCGATCGTGCAGGTCGGCCCCAGCCGGCGGGATCGGGTCGATCGGCACAGTGACGTGCTCGGTCACCACGGCATCCACATCGCAGGCACCGATTTCGATCGGCGCATTGAATTGGGCAGCATCCTGAGCGAGTTCGGGTTCGGCGCGCTCGGGCCGTCGATTGGTGGACAGCCGGCGCGCGAGGTGCCCAGCCGCGTCTACTACGACCTGGCGACCTGGCACCTCATCAACAGCGTCTACCGGCCGCAGCGCGTGCAGGAGCTGCGCGCGATGAAGATCAACTACGCCGACCTGCGCCACCACACCCGGCTGATGACGGTGGTCAACGACCACCTCGGCCACGACCTGCTCGGCCGCGCCGAAATGGCGAAGATCGCGTCGGCCGCGGGTGACGAGGCCCGCATCGACCTGCGGCTGGTGGAGCGCGGCCTGTCGGTGACGATGACCCCCGCCCAGGCACAGCGTGCGCTGGACGATGACATCGGCCGCATCGCCGACGCAGCCCAGGAAACGGTGCGCCTGGCGGGACTGCGGATCGAGCAGATCGACGCGCTGTACTTCACCGGAGGCTCGACCGGTCTGCACCTGCTGACCGACCGACTGGCAGCGGCGTTTCCCCAGGCCAGGGCGCTGCAGGGCGAGCGGTTGGCGAGCGTCGCCAGCGGGCTGGGGCTGGATGCCCGGCGCCGCTTCACCCGCTGAACCACCCGGTCAGAGCGCGCGCTGCGAGCGGCGTGGTTCGTCCTGGCGCGGCATGGAGGGCGCCGAGGCCGAGACTGGGGGCGCCGGCAGCATCTGCGGCGTAGCGTCGTGGGCGCGTCGGTCCGGCCGGGGCGGCGCGACCGCGGTGTCTCGCGGCGGAGTCGGCATGGGGGCCGGCGCAGGAGCCACCCAGCGTGGTGGGCGCTGGTCCCGTGGTTCCGGCATGGGGGTGCGCCACTGGCGCTGGGGTGGTTCGATCACGATCGGCGCAGGCACCACGATCACGCGCGGCGGGGGTGCGGGCAGCGGGGGCTGTGTGTCCCAGGAGGGAGCGGGCGCGGCTTGCCAGTGTCGGGGGCGACGGTCGGTCCAGTCGTCAGGAGGTGGCTGGTCATTCTCGGCTGGCCCCATGGCCCAGGCGGCGAAGGCGTCGGCCTGCGGGATTCCGACCTGCCAACGGCCGTTGCGGTCGCGCTCGGCCCGGCGACCGGGCGGCAGCAGCAGCGTGCCGTCCTCGTTTTCGATGCGCAGTGCGCTGCGCCAGGCGGTGGCGCTGCCTGCGTCGGGGCCTCGCCGGTCCGGCGCATCGATGCGGAACAGGCCGGCGCCGTGCGGCTGGTGCCGGCCGGCGGCGGTGTCCACCTGCCAGCGCCAGGCGCTCTCGCCGCGGCGCAGCTCCAGCACCACGCCGCCGCGTTCGAGGTCCAGCTCGACGCCGTCGCGGTCGAGCCGGCGCACGAGCAGTTCGCTCTTTTCGTCGAGTTTCAGGCGGTTCGGGCCAATGTCGATCACCAGGCGGCTGTTCCAGCTGGTCTGCAGCCGGTCGCCTTCGCGGATCGCCATCTGGCGTGCGCGCGGGCCGTCGCCGAGTTCGACGACCTCGCCGCTGGCGCGCTGCACACGCAGGCGGCCGTCCAGATCGGCGATGCGGCCGCTGCGTTCACCGTCTTCCTGGTGCCAGGCGGTGGTCTGGGCCAAGGCTGGCGGAGCGGTGGTCGCCAAGGCGGCGATGACCAGCACGGCGGCGATCAGCAAGGGCATGTGAAAACTCCATGGGCAGTGCGAATGCACCTGCAACGGTTCAACCCCTCACTCGGACGACGCCCGACGGGTCGACGCCCCGTGAAAACCACCCGAGCCCGAATGGCGAAAAAGTGACACCTTGTTCTGCCTGCTCTTTGGATCGGACCAGACGTTGGCGGCGTGACTGGCCCGAGGGTTTGTCATATTTCACAGTTCGGTGGGCACTGGCTCAGTCGGTGATCTTGGACCGCGCGGAGATCGGTATCCCTAAGTGCTTCTTTTGTATGGCTTTTTTGCCAATCCGGTGAGAGTGGCTGTAGAAATGATCTAAGTGCTTGATTTCATTGGTTATTCCGATATGGCTTTCTTGACCCCCTGACAATTTCTCCGCTACAGTGGGAGATCGTGTTGATTTGTGGGTATTCGTGGCCGGTTTTCATTTCCAGGGAACTTCAGCGCTTGCGCTGGACGCCAAGGGCCGCCTGAGCGTTCCTGCGCGTCAGCGCGAGGTGCTGCACGCGATCCCGGAAGACCGCCTGACGCTCACGCGGCATCCCGATGGGTGCCTGATGGTGTTTCCGCGCACGGTGTGGGAGACGTTCCGTGCCCGCATCGAGTCGCTGCCGCTGTCGGCCAGCGGCTGGAAGCGCCTCCTGCTCGGCAGCGCCATGGATGTCGAGATGGACAGCGCCTCCCGTGTGCTGATTTCCCCGGAGTTGCGCGCGGCCGCGGCGCTCGGCCGGCAGGTGCTGCTCATCGGCATGGGCAACCACCTCGAACTCTGGGACGTGCAACGCCACTCGGCGGCCGAGGCCGCTCTACTGCAGCAACCCATGCCGGTGCTGCTGCAGGACTTCAGTTTCTGACCCCCTCTCCATGGCCCTAGACGACGCAGTACCCCGACAGCACCGCACGGTGTTGCTCCATGAAGCGGTCGATGCCCTTGTGCACCGGCCGGATGGCACCTATGTGGACGGCACTTTCGGCCGTGGCGGTCATTCGCGCCTGGTCCTGTCGCGCTTGTCACCCGAAGGCCGACTGCTGGCCATCGACCGCGACCCGGAAGCCGTGGCCCATGCGACCCAGGGCGAGGCGGGCATCGCCGACCCGCGCTTCTCGATCGACCACAACCGCTTTGCCGACTATCCCGCCGTGATGGCCCGCCACGGCGTGGCGCAGCTCGACGGCCTGCTGCTCGACATCGGCGTGTCGTCACCGCAGATCGACGATCCCGCGCGCGGCTTCAGCTTCCGCCACGATGGCCCGCTCGACATGCGCATGGACCCGACCCGCGGCCAGAGCGCCGCGGAGTTCCTCGCCACCGCGCCGAAGGAGCGCATCGCCGAGGTCGTGCGCGATTACGGCGAAGAACGCTTTGCCCCGGCCATCGCGCGGGCCGTGGTCGCGCGCCGCGAGTCCGGGCATCCCTTGCAGCGCACCAGCGAGCTGGCGGAACTGCTCGCCAGCGTCGTGCGCACCCGCGAGCGCGGCCAGGATCCGGCCACGCGCACCTTCCAGGCGCTGCGCATCCTCGTCAATGGCGAGCTGGACGAGCTGGAGCAGGCGCTGGCGGCCTCGCTGGCGGCGCTCAAACCGGGTGGGCGGCTGGCGGTGATCAGCTTCCATTCGCTCGAAGACCGGATTGTCAAGACGTTCATCAACCGCCATTCCCGGGAAGAGTTCGACCGGCGCGCGCCGTTTGCCGAACCCAAGCCGGCGCTGCTGAACGCGCTGGCGCGCATCAAGCCCTCCGACGAGGAGGTCAGTGGCAATGGACGCTCGCGCTCGGCGGTGCTGCGGGTGGCCGAACGAACCGACGTCGCGCTGCCACCGGTGTGGACGCGCCCATGACCCGTCTCAATATCCTGCTGCTGCTGGCCGTCATCGCCAGCGCGCTGTATCTGGTTCAAGTGTCCTACGAGACCCGCCGCCAGTTCATCGCGCTGGAGCGCGAGCGCAACCAGTCGCAGCGCCTCGAACAGGACGCGGACAAGCTGCGGGTGCTGCTGCGCACCCAGGCCACGCACTTGCGCGTCGAGCAAATGGCCCGCGAGCGTCTGCAGATGACGGTTGCCACGCCAGCGGTGACCCAGTACCTCACGGCCGATGGTTCGCTGCCTGTCACCGCGCCGTCGTCTGCCGCTGCTTCGAAAGGCCGTCCATGAAGCTCCCCGGAAGGGATGCGCTGCGCGAGCGTCTGGCCGCGCGCAAGCCGGCGCCCCAGGGCGCGAAGTACGCCTCCAGCCCGCTGCTTGCGGCCAAGACGCCGATCTGGCGATCGCGATTTCTCGTGCTGGGCGTGGGGTTGACCTTCTGCCTGCTGATCGGGCGGGCGGTCTACATCCAGGTCGTCAACCACGACTTCTTTCAGCAGCAGGGCGAGAGCCGTTACCAGCGCACCTTCGAGCTGCAGGCGAGCCGCGGCCGCATCACCGACCGCACCGGCCAGGTGCTGGCCGCCAGCGTGCCGGCGCAGTCGATCTGGATCATCCCCAAGGACTTCGATGCGACGCCTGCCCAGCAGCAGGCGCTGGCCCGGCTGCTCGGCATGACGGCGGGCGAGCTGGGCAGCCGGCTCAAGGAGAACCAGAACTTCGTCTGGCTGCGCCGCCTGGTGGACGACGGCGTGGCCGCGCAGATCAAGGCGCTGGCGCTCAAGGGGGTGCACCAGCAGCGCGAGTACCGCCGCGAGTACCCGGAAGGTGAGGCGGTGGCGCACCTGGTGGGCTTCACCAACATCGAGCAGACTGGCCAGGAGGGCATCGAGCTGGCCTTCCAGAAGGATCTGGACGGTCGCAACGGCAGTCGCAGCGTCATGCGCGACCGCCTGGGCAATGTGATCGAGGACATCGGCGACCGGATCGAGCCGGCCGACGGCCACGACATCGCGCTGTCGATCGACACCAAGATCCAGTTCGTTGCTTACCAGCGCCTGCGGGATGCCGTGACGCTGCACAAGGCCAAGGCCGGCAGCGTGGTGGTGCTCGACGCGCAAACCGGTGAGGTGCTGGCGCTGGCGAACTACCCGAGCTACACCCCCGGCGACCGCCAGACCCGCACCGGCGCCAACCTGCGCAACCGGGCGCTGACCGATACCTTCGAGCCCGGCTCGACCATGAAGCCCTTCATCACCGCGCTGGCGATGCAGACGGGCCGGGTCAATCCGGGCACTGTCATCCAGACCGCCCCGGGCAGCATCACCATCACCGGCTCGACCATCCGCGATTCGCACCCGCATGGCGCGCTCACGGTGCAGCAGATCATCCAGAAGTCCAGCAACGTCGGCACGGTCAAGATGGCCATGCAGATGCAGCCGCGCGAGATGTGGGACGTGTTCCATGCGGTCGGCTTCGGCCAGAAGCCGCCGCTGGCCTTTCCGGGACTGGCCACCGGCAAGCTGCGGCCCTACAAGAGCTGGCGGCCGATCGAGCAGGCGACCATGAGCTACGGCTACGGCCTGTCCACCTCGCTGTTCCAGCTGGCGCGTGCCTACAGCGTGTTCGCCCGCGACGGCGATCTGGTGCCGGTGTCGCTGCTCAAGCAGGCCGGGCCGGTGGCGGGGGAGTCGGTGTTCCGGCCCGAGGTAGTGCGTGAAGTGCGCACCATGCTGAACATGGCCGCTGGCGAAGGCGGCACGGCGCCCAAGGCGCAGGCGGTTGGCTACTCGGTCGGCGGCAAGACCGGCACTGCCCACAAGCAGGATGGCGGCAGCTACGTCAGCAACAAGTACCGCGCCTGGTTCGTCGGCATGGCGCCGATCCACGCGCCGCGCATCATCGTCGCGGTGATGGTCGACGAGCCGAGCAACGGCATCTACTTTGGCGGCGATGTGGCCGCGCCGGTGTTCAGCCAGGTGGTGCAGCAGACGCTGCGCGTGATGGGCGTGGCGCCGGATCTGGAGATCAAGCCGCAGATCATCGCCCGTTCCCAGGCGGCCAAGGCCGAAGAGGAGTCGTTCTGATGGCGCACCCCGAGACGCTGGCCGGTCTGTCTGCCGTCGTCGGCTGGCTGCAGCAACGCGCACCGGGCGCACTGCTGCGCACCGACAGCCGCCAGGTGCAGCCCGGTGACCTCTTCATCGCGTGGCCGGGCCATGCGCAGGACGGCCGGGTGCATGTCGGCGCCGCGCTGGCGGCCGGCGCGGCGGCCTGTCTGGTCGAAGCCGACGGGGTGGAAGCGTTTGCATTCGACGATGCCCGGATCGCCGCCGTGCCGGGCCTGAAGGCGCTGACCGCCGGTCTGGCCGATGCCTGGCACGGACAGCCGAGTGCGGCGCTGTCCGTCATCGCCACCACCGGCACCAACGGCAAGACCTCCACCGCCTGGTGGACGGCACAGGCGCTGAGCCTGTCGGGGCGGCGTTGCGGCGTGATCGGCACGCTCGGCGTGGGCGAGCCACCCAGTCGCGTCGCGCCCGACGCGCAGGTCATCGCCACCGGCCTGACCACGCCCGATCCCGTCACGCTGCACCGCAGCCTGCGCGCCTTCGTGGACCAGGGCTTCGCGGCCTGCGTGATGGAGGCCTCGTCGATCGGCATCGCCGAGCACCGCCTGGACGCGGTGCGCATCGGCGTGGCGCTGTACACCAACTTCACGCCGGATCACCTCGACTACCACGGCAGCATGGCCGACTACTGGCTGGCCAAGCGCGCGCTGTTCGATTGGCCGGGGCTGCGTGCCGCAGCGGTCAACCTCGACGATGCCCAGGGTGCGCTGCTGGCCGAGGAGCTGGTGGCCCGCGGTGATCTGGACGTGTGGACCTACGCGATCCAGCCGCGCACGGTGCCTGCCCGTCTCCAGGCTGATGGGCTGCACTACGAAGCCGCCGGCCTGTGTTTCAGCGTGCGCGAAGGCGCCGACGTCGTTGCGGTCCGCACCGGGTTGATCGGTGAATACAACGTCGCCAATGTGCTGGCGGTGTTCGGCGGACTGCGGGCGCTGGGCCTGTCGCTGGCCGAGATCGCACTGCTGGCGGCCGACTTCATGCCGGTGCCTGGGCGCATGCAGCGGGTCGAGCTGCCGGAGTCCATCGCCGCGGGCGTGCTGCCGCAGGTCGTCGTCGATTACGCCCACACGCCCGATGCACTCGACAAGGCCCTGCAGGCGCTGCGGCCGTTCGCGGTGGCGCGGGGCGGGCGGCTGTGGTGCGTGTTCGGCTGTGGCGGCAACCGGGACGTGACCAAGCGCCCGGTGATGGGCCGCATCGCGCAGACGCTGGCCGACGAGGTGGTTCTCACCAGCGACAACCCGCGCAACGAGGCGCCCGCGGACATCCTGGCCCAGATCGCTGCCGGCTGTGTCTGGTCACCGCTGCTGCGCACCATCGAGGACCGGGCGGTGGCCATCGCCACCGCGCTGGCCGACGCCGATGCCCGCGACGTGGTGCTCATCGCTGGCAAGGGCCACGAGGACTATCAGGAGACGGCGGGCGTGAAGCGCTTTTTTTCAGATCTGGGTGAGGCGGCCGCTGCGCTACAACGCCGTGTGTCCCACCGTCCCTGAGCCCTTGCGATGATCTCCCCTGCATTCCTGACCCTGGGCGAGGCCCACGCGCTGGTGGCGGCGCGCCTGCCCGGCACGCGGCTGGTCGGTGACCCGGCCACGGCGCTGCTGCGGGTCCACACCGACACCCGCAGCCTGCGCCCGGGCGACCTGTTCGTCGCGCTGCGTGGCGAGCGCTTCGATGCCCACAGTTTCCTGCCGCAAGCCGGTGCGGCGGGTGCGGTTGCCGCAGTGGCCGAGCACGGGCTGGCCGAGGCCGGGCTGGCCGGCCTGGAAGTGCCCGACACGCTGCGCGCGCTGCAGGTGCTGGCCGAAGGCTGGCGCGCCAGCCTGGCGTTGCCGCTGATCGCAGTGACCGGCAGCAACGGCAAGACCACGGTGACGCAGATGATCGCGTCCATCCTGCGCACGGCGTACGGCGACAAGGCCCACGCCACCGCCGGCAACCTGAACAACCACATCGGCGTGCCGCTGACGGTGCTGGGCCTGCGCCGGCACCACCGCATCGCGGTGATCGAACTCGGCATGAACCACCCCGGCGAGATCGCCGAACTCGCGCGCATCGCCCAGCCGACCGTCGCGCTGGTGAACAACGCGCAGCGCGAGCACCTCGAATTCATGAAGACGGTGGAGGCGGTCGCACGCGAGAACGGCGCGGTGATCGCTTCGCTGCCGGCCGATGGCGTGGCGGTGTTCCCGGCCGACGACGACTACACGCCGCTGTGGCGTGCCCTGGCGGGTGTGCGACCGGTGTCGACCTTCGCGCTCGGCACCGGCACGGGCGCGACGTTGACCGCGCAGGCCGACTGGAAGGGCGACCACTGGGACGTCCGACTGGACACCCCGGCCGGCGCGATGGCGCTGGCACTGGCCGTCGCCGGGCAGCACAACGTGCGCAACGCACTGGCGGCGGCGGGTTGTGCGCTGGCCGCGGGTGTGCCGGCCGAGGCGGTGCGTGACGGGCTGGCCGCGTTCGAACCGGTCAAGGGCCGCTCGCAGGTGCATCGCCTGGACTGGCGCGGTCGCACGATCACCTTGGTCGACGACAGCTACAACGCCAATCCCGACTCGGTGCGGGCGGCCATCGACGTGCTGGCGGCGTTGCCCGGGCCGCGCTGGCTGGTGCTGGGTGACATGGGCGAGGTGGGTGACCAGGGGCCGGAGTTCCATGCCGAAGTCGGGCGCTATGCCGCCGAAAAAGGCATCGACAGCGTCTGGACCGCAGGCATACTCGCGGCCCACGCCGCGCAGGCCGTCACACCGCCGACCGTGGTGCAGCACCACGCCGACGCGGCCGCCCTCGTGGCGGCGATGCAGGCCGAGGGCGCTGCGTTGCCCGAGGCGCAGTCGGTGCTGGTCAAGGGCTCGCGCTTCATGAAGATGGAACAGGTGGTCGCCGCGGTCAAGGGCGGGTCGGCCAGCCCAGGAGAACAACATGCTCATTAGCCTCGCACAGTGGTTGCAGGGCCTTTACCCCGAGAGCCTCGGCTTCCTGCGGGTCTTCCAGTACATCACCTTCCGGGCGGTGATGGCGGCGGTGACCTCGCTGCTGATCGGGCTGGCCTTCGGGCCATGGGTGATCCGCCGCCTGACCGCGCTGAAGATCGGCCAGCCGATACGCGAATACGGCGTGCAGGCGCACATCGTCAAGCGTGGCACGCCGACGATGGGCGGCGTGCTGATCCTGCTGGCGATCGCCATCTCGACGCTGCTGTGGTTCGACTGGAGCAACCGCTTCGTCTGGATCGTGATGACCGTGACGATGGGCTTCGGCGCCATCGGCTGGGTCGACGACTGGCGCAAGGTGGTGCAGAAGAACCCCGAGGGCATGCCGTCCGGCGAGAAGTACCTGTGGCAATCGCTGATCGGGCTGGTCGCGGCGCTCTACCTCGCGTTCAGCGTGTCGGAGACCTCGAACATGCGCGTGCTGGAACTCTTCATGCGCTGGGTCATCTCCGGCTTCTCGAACGACCTGCCGCCCAAGGCCGACCTGATCGTGCCCTTCTTCAAGACGGTGAGCTACCCGTTGGGCGTGTTCGGCTTCATCTTCCTGACCTACTTCGTCATCGTCGGCACCAGCAACGCCGTGAACCTGACCGACGGCCTGGACGGGCTGGCGATCATGCCGGTGGTGCTGGTCGGCTCGGCGCTGGGCCTGTTCGCCTATGCGACGGGCAGTTCGGTGTTCTCGAAGTACCTGTTCCTGCCGCACATCCCCGGCGCGGGCGAGCTGGCGATCTTCTGTGCGGCGATGGCCGGCGCGGGGCTTGCCTTCCTCTGGTTCAACGCCCACCCGGCGCAGGTCTTCATGGGCGATGTCGGTGCGCTGGCGCTGGGCGGCGCGCTGGGCACGATCGCGGTGATCGTGCGCCAGGAGATCGTGCTCGGCATCATGGGCGGCATCTTCGTGGTCGAGGCGCTGTCGGTCATGGTCCAGGTCGGCTGGTTCAAGTACACCAGGAAGCGCACCGGCACCGGCCAGCGCATCCTGCTGATGGCGCCGCTGCACCACCATTTCGAGAAGAAGGGCTGGATCGAGACACAGGTGGTGATCCGCTTCTGGATCATCACGATGCTGCTGTGCCTCGTGGGCCTGTCCACCCTGAAGCTGCGCTGAGCTGTACTGGCGCACGGAAACGACAATGAATGCACTGAAGGACTTGTCGCTGCTGATCCTGGGCCTGGGGGAGTCGGGACTGGCGATGGCGCGCTGGGCACGGCGTTGCGGCGCGGCGCGCATCGTGGTGGCCGACACGCGCGAGGCGCCGCCGAAGCTGGCGGAGCTCGCCGCCGAGGTGCCCGGAGCCGAGTTCCACGGCGGGCCGCTGTCGCTGTCCTTGCTCGACGGCGTGACGCTGGTGCTCAAGAGCCCCGGCCTGTCGCCGCTGGACCCGGCGCTCGCGCCGCTGCTGGACGCGGCGTGCGCGCGCGGCACGGCGGTGCAGGGCGAGCTGTCGCTGTTCGCGCTGGCGCTGAAGGATGTGCAGGTCGCGCAAGGCTACGCGCCCAAGGTCATCGCCATCAGCGGCACCAACGGCAAGACCACCACCACGTCACTGACTGCGCAACTGGCCGAACGCGCCGGACTGCGCGTGGCGATGGCGGGCAACATCGGCCCGACGCTGCTGGACACGCTGACCGCTGCGCTCGACGCGGCGGTGTTGCCCGACGTCTGGGTGCTGGAACTCTCCAGCTTCCAGCTGGACGGCGTCACCGGCTTCAACCCGACCGCCGCCACCGTCCTCAATGTGACGCAGGACCACCTCGACTGGCACGGCTCGATGGCTGCCTACGCCGAGGCCAAGGCGCGCATCTTCGGGCCGGACACGGTGCGGGTGCTCAACGCCGACGATGCGCAGGTCGAGGCCATGGCGGCACGCGACGCGTGCACCCATGTCGTCCGTTTTGGTCTGGATGCGCCGCGCCGCGTGGGCGACTGGGGCCTGGTGATCGACAACGGCATCGCCTGGCTTGTGCGCGCGCAGGCGGCGGACGATACGCCCGTGCGCGTGCGCCGTGGCGCCGTGGCGGTACCGGTCGAGACGACGCTGCAGCGGCTGATGCCGGCGGATGCGCTGCGCATCCGCGGTCGGCACAACGCCGCCAATGCGCTCGCGGCGCTGGCGCTGGCCACCGCCGTCGGCGTGCCGCTGGCGCCGATGCTGCATGGTCTGCGCGAATACCGCGGCGAGCCGCACCGCGTCGAATACATCAACACCATCGACGGCGTGGACGCCTACGACGACAGCAAGGGCACCAATGTCGGCGCTACCGTCGCCGCGTTGACCGGCCTCGGCGCGGACCGGGCGCCGGCAAAGCTGGTCGTCATCCTCGGTGGCGACGGCAAGGGCCAGGACTTCACGCCGCTGGTCGCGCCCGTCGAGCGCCATGCCCGCGCTGTCGCGCTGATCGGCCGTGACGCCGCGGCGATCGGCCGCGTGCTGCAGGACGTGGCCGTGCCGATGCAGACCTTCGCCACGCTCGAAGATGCGACCCGCTGGTGCTACACCCAGGCCCGCTCCGGCGACGCCGTGCTGCTCAGCCCTGCGTGCGCCAGCCTCGACATGTTCCGCAACTACGCCCACCGCGCCGAGGTCTTCATCGACACCGTGCAGGCGCTGGCCAATGACCATGGGGAACTGGGCGCATGAACGCGATCAGCCGACTCGGCGACTGGTGGGGCCGCCGCACGCGGGCCGATGTGCCGGTGCGCAACTGGACCGCAATTTCCTCCGGCACGCCCACGCGCTGGGTCGGTTTCGACGAGACGCTGGCCTGGGTCATCGCCGGGCTGCTCTCGCTCGGGCTGGTGATGGTGTATTCGGCCTCGATACAGCTCCCGGACAACCCGAAGTACGTCAACTACACGTCGAACTACTTCCTGATGCGCCACATCCTGTCCATCACGCTGGCCGTCGTGGCCGCGTGCGCGACACTGGCCATTCCCATGCGCAGCTGGGAAAAGATGGCGCCATGGCTGTTCGTGGTGGCGCTGCTGCTGCTGGTCATGGTGCTGATTCCGGGCATCGGTCGCGTGGTGAACCGGTCGCGGCGCTGGATTCCGCTCGGGGTGATGAATTTCCAGCCGAGTGAACTCGCCAAGCTCGCCATGGCCATGTACGCCGCCAACTACATGGTGCGCAAGATGGACGTGAAGGAGAGCTTCAGCCGTGCCGTGCTGCCGATGGCGATCGCGCTCGGCGTGATCGGGCTGCTGCTGCTGGCCGAGCCGGACATGGGCGCCTTCATCGTCATCGCGCTGATCGCGGTGGGTATCCTGTTTCTGGGCGGGGTGAACGGCAAGGTGTTCACGATCATGATGGCCACGCTGCTGGGCGCGTTGTTGTCGATCATCTGGCTGTCGCCGATCCGCTGGGAGCGCATCAAGGCGTTCTGGAATCCGTGGGACGAAGCCAACGCGATGGGCAAGGCCTACCAGCTCACCCACTCGCTGATCGCCTTCGGGCGCGGCGAGGTGTTCGGTCAGGGGCTGGGCCAGTCGGTCGAGAAGCTGCACTACCTGCCCGAGGCCCACACCGACTTCCTGCTCGCCATCATCGGCGAGGAACTGGGCCTGATGGGCGTGCTGGCGGTGATCCTGGCGTTCTTCTGGATGGTGAGGCGCACCTTCATCATCGGGCGGCAGGCCATCGCGCTCGACCGCGTGTTTGCCGGGCTGACCACACAGGGCATCGGGCTGTGGATCGGCGGGCAGGCGTTCATCAACATGGGCGTGAACCTGGGGGTGCTGCCGACCAAGGGGCTGACGCTGCCGCTGCTGAGCTATGGCGGCTCGGCCATCATCCTGACCTGCATTGCCCTGGCGGTGGTGCTGCGCGTGGACATGGAAAACCGCCAGATCCTGCGCGGTGGAGGCAGCCGTGAACGCTGAGCCGCAGACCACGCCGCGCCGCGCCCACCATCTGGTGGTGATGGCCGCCGGCACGGGCGGCCACATCATGCCGGGGCTGGCCGTCGCGCGCGAGATGCAGGCGCGCGGCTGGCAGGTGAGCTGGCTGGGCACGTCGCACGGGATGGAAAACCGGTTGGTTCCGCCGTCGGGTCTGCCGATGGACACGATCGACTTCGCCGGTCTGCGTGGCAAGGGGAGGTTCGGCGCGCTGCGTGGCGGGGTGCAGTTGCTCAAGGCACTGTTCGCCTGCCGCAGCATCCTGAAGCGGCGCCAGGCCGACGCCGTGCTCGGCATGGGCGGGTATGTCTGCTTCCCCGGGGGTCTGATGGCGCGCTGGCTCGGGCTCCCGCTGGTGCTGGTCAACGCGGATGCGGAGCTGCTGCTGTCGAACCGCTCGCTGCTGAAGTTTGCCGACCGGGTGGCGTTCGGTTTCGACGGCGAGGCGGCACGCGCCGTGCCACAGGGCACCGTCACCGGCAACCCGGTGCGCACCGAGATCGAGGCCATCGCGCCGCCTGCCCAGCGGTTTGCCGGCCGCACCGGGCCGCTGCGTGTGCTGGTGGTCGGCGGCAGTCTGGGGGCGCAGGTGCTCAACGACACCGTCCCGCGTGCGCTGGCGCGGCTGTCTGCGGCCGAGCGGCCGGTGGTCACCCACCAGACCGGCCTGGCACACCACGAGAAGGTGCGCGCCGCCTATGCACAGGCCGGGCTGCTCGATCTGGCGCATGGCTCCACGGGCGTCGAGGTCGTGCCCTTCATCGACGACATGGGGCGTCGGCTCGCCGACTGTGATCTGATCGTCTGCCGGGCGGGCGCGGTGACGGTCAGCGAGCTGTGCGCGGCGGGCGTGCCGTCGGTGCTGGTGCCGCTGGTGGTGAGCACGACGGCGCACCAGCGCGACAATGCGCAGTGGATGGCGCAGCACGACGCCGGCCTCCACCTGCCGCAGACCGAGCTGACGCCGGAGCGGCTGGCCGATTTGCTGCGCCATCTCGACCGGCCCCGTCTGCTGCGGATGGCGGAGCGGGCGCGCGCACTGGCGTTGCCGCACGCCGCGCAGCGCGTGGCCGACGCGATCGAACAACTCACCCAGCTTCCCACCCGGACCTCCACCAAGCCTTCATGAAACACGCGGTCAAGCACATCCATTTCGTCGGCGTCGGTGGCGCCGGCATGAGCGGCATCGCCGAGATCCTGCACAACCTGGGCTATGTCGTCTCGGGATCTGACCAGTCCGATGGCGCGGTCACCCGCCGCCTGGCCGAACTCGGCATCCGCATCCACATCGGCCACGAAGCGGCGCACATCGCTGGCGCGCAGGCCGTGGTCACCTCGACCGCGGTCAAGGGCGACAACCCCGAAGTGATCGCGGCCCGCGCCCAGCGCATCCCGGTGGTGCCGCGCGCGGTGATGCTGGCCGAGCTGATGCGCCTGAAGCAGGGCATCGCCATCGCCGGCACGCACGGCAAGACCACCACCACCTCGCTCGTCACCAGCGTACTGGCCGAGGCCGGACTCGACCCCACGTTCGTCATCGGCGGCAAGCTGAACGCGGCGGGCGCGAACTCCGCACTCGGTTCAGGCGAGTACATCGTCGTGGAAGCCGACGAGTCGGACGCGTCTTTCCTCAACCTGCTGCCCGTGCTGGCCGTCGTCACCAACATCGACGCCGACCACATGGATACCTACGGCCACGACTTCGCTCGGCTGAAGGCGGCGTTCGTCGATTTCCTGCACAAGATGCCGTTCTATGGCGCGGCCGTGCTGTGCAGCGATGATCCCGGTGTGCGCTCGATCATGCCGATGATTTCCCGGCCAGTGGTCACCTACGGTCTCGGCGAGGACGCGCAGGTGCGCGCGGTGGACGTGCAGGCGCTGCCCGGCGGCCAGATGCGCTTCACCTGCCAGCGCCGCAACGGCGTGGCGCTGGCCGATCTGCACATCACGCTGAACCTGCCGGGCGAGCACAACGTGCGCAACGCGCTGGCCGCCATCGCCATCGCCACCGAGCTGGAGCTGCCGGATGCGCCGATCGCCACGGCGCTGGCGAAGTTCAGCGGGGTGGGGCGGCGCTTCCAGCACTGGGGTGACCACCCCGCCAAGGACGGCGGCCAGTTCACGCTGATCGACGACTACGGCCACCACCCGGTCGAGATGGCGGCGACGATCGCGGCGGCGCGGGGCGCGTTCCCGGGTCAGCGCCTCGTGCTGGCGTTCCAGCCGCACCGCTACACCCGCACCCGCGACTGCTTCGAGGACTTCGTCAAGGTGCTCGGCACTGCAGACGCCGTGCTGCTGACCGAGGTGTATTCGGCCGGAGAGTCGCCGATCGTCGCTGCCGACGGGCGGGCACTGGTGCGCGCACTGCGCGTGGCGGGCAAGGTCGATCCGCTGTTCGTGGACGACATCGCCGAGCTGCCCCAGACCATTGCCGAGCAGGCGCAGGGTGGTGATGTGGTGATCGTGATGGGCGCGGGCACGATCGGCGGCGTGCCGGCGCGGGTGGTGGAGCTGGTCGGAGGGCGGGCGTGATGAGCGGGACGGACGTGAACAAGCTGGGCAAGGTCGCCGTGTTGCTGGGCGGTACCTCGGCCGAGCGCGAGGTGTCGCTGATGAGCGGCACAGGCGTGCTGCAGGCGCTGCAATCGCTGGGCGTCGATGCGCATCCCTTCGATCCGGCCGAGCGTGGCCTGCACGAGTTGAAGGCGCAGGGCTTCGACCGCTGTTTCATCGCGCTGCACGGCCGCCACGGCGAGGACGGCTGCGTCCAGGGCGCGCTGGAGATGATGGGCATTCCGTACACCGGTTCGGGCGTGATGGCCTCGGCGATCGCGATGGACAAGGTCATGACCAAGCGGCTCTGGTTGGCCGAAGGGCTGCCGACGCCGCGCCACGTCTGGCTGGCCCCTGACCAGCAGGACGCCGCCACCATCGCCGCCCTGCCAGCGCAGCTTGGCCTGCCGCTGATCGTCAAGGCGCCGCGTGAAGGCTCCTCCATCGGCGTGACCAAGGTGAACGCCGCCGAGGACATCCATGCCGCCGTGGCCGAATCGCTGCGCTTCGACCCGGATGTGCTGGGTGAGGAGTTCATCCAGGGCGACGAGGTCACCTGCCCGGTGATGGGCGAGGGGGCCAGTGCCCGCGCGCTGCCGGTGATCCGCATCGTGCCCCCCGAGGCAGGCTACGACTACCAGAACAAGTACTTCACCGACGATGTGCGCTATCTGTGCCCAAGCGGGTTGCCCGAGGCCGAGGAGCACGAGATCCAGCGCATCGTGCTGGCCGCGTACCGCTCGCTCGGTTGCCGAGGCTGGGGCCGGGCCGATCTGATGATCCGCGCCAGCGACCGCCAGCCTTTCCTGCTGGAGATCAACACCTCGCCGGGCATGACCAGTCACTCGCTGGTGCCGATGTCGGCACGCGCGGCCGGTATCGACTATCCGCAACTGTGTCTGCGGGTGCTGGCTGCAGCACGCCTGGACAGCGCGCGGCTGCAGACGCAGCCGCAGCCGGCTTGACGGGACAGCATGCGCAGCTACTCCGCGACTTCCGCTACCCGCCCGACCGCCACGGCCGTGCCGATCGACGTCCGGTTGATGCGCTCCGGGGCCAATGTGCTGCTGGTGCTGGTGCTGCTGGCCGGGCTGGCCGTGCTGGTGACCCGGGTGGCGCGCTCACCGTGGTTCAACCTGCGCGAGATCCACGTCGAGGGCGAGGTGGCCCACAACACCGCCGAAACCGTGCGCAGGCATGTCACGCCGCTGCTGCAGGGCAGCTATCTGACGATGAACCTGGGTCAGGCCCGCACGGCGTTCGAGTCGGTTCCCTGGGTGCGTCGCGCTGAAGTGCGGCGGATCTGGCCGCACGACCTGGTCGTGCGCATCGAGGAACACCGTCCGGTGGCCTACTGGGCGCGCGAGGACACCGACCACCTGCTGGTGAATACGCACGGCGAGCTGTTCGAGGTGAACCTTGGCGATGTCGAGGACGACAACCTGCCCACGCTGGCTGGTCCGACCGGGACCTCGCTGCAGGTGATGACGATGTGGCTGGCGCTGGTACCGGTCCTCGCGCCACTGCGCCAGCGCGTCGACCGGGTGGTGCTGACCGACCGCGGTTCCTGGCGCGTGCACCTGGACCGCGACACGCTGCTGGAACTCGGGCGGGGCGAGTCCGACCAGATCGTCGCTCGCACCCAACGGTTTGTCCAATCCGTGGGACAGATCACCGCGCGCTTCGATCACCGGGCCATCGAGTACGCGGACCTGCGGCACAGTGAAAGTTATGCCCTGCGTCTGGTCGGCATGGGCACGACGCCGGTGGCCGTCCGCGCAGGCAAGGGTCATTGAAGGCGATATGCAAGGAACACGAATGGCCAAGGAATACAACGATCTGGTCGTCGGACTCGATATCGGCACCGCCAAGGTCATGGCCGTGGTGGCTGAGATCCTGCCAGACGGCGAGATGCGTCTTGCCGGGCTCGGTGTGGCGTCCTCGCACGGGCTCAAGCGGGGGGTCGTGGTCAACATCGACGCCACCGTGCAGTCGATCCAGCACGCCCTGAAAGAAGCCGAAATGATGGCCGATTGCAAGATCGGGCGCGTCTACACCGGCATTTCCGGGAGCCACGTCCGTGGCCGCAACTCCACTGGCATGGTCATTGTCCGGGACAAGGAAGTCGGAGCGATCGACGTGGCCCGCGTGGTCGAGACGGCCAAGGCGATCAATATCCCCAACGACCAGCGGCTTTTGCTGGTCGAGCCACAGGAATTTGTCATCGACGGCCAGGAAGTGCGCGAACCGGTGGGCATGAGCGGCGAGCGGCTGGAGGTGCGGGTGCATATCGTCACCGGCGCCTTCAGCGCCGCTGAAAACATCGTCAAGTGCGTGCGGCGCTGCGGGCTGGAGGTCGAGCAGCTGGTGCTGAATCCGAGTGCGTCGAGCCTGTCGGTATTGACCCCGGATGAAAAGGACCTCGGCGTCGTGCTTGTGGATATCGGGGCGGGCACCACCGATGTGGCGATATTCACGGACGGGGCAATCCGTCATACTGCAGTGATACCGATTGCCGGGGATCTGATCACCAGCGACATTGCGATGGCCCTGCGCACGCCGACCAAGGATGCTGAAGACGTCAAGATCGAGTTCGGCGTGGCCAAGCAGCTGCTGGCCGATCCATCCGAGCAGCTGGAGGTGCCCGGTCTGGGGGACCGGGTGCCTCGGGTGCTGAGCCGGCAGGCCTTGGCCGGCGTGATCGAACCGCGGGTAGAAGAGATTTTTTCGCTGGTTCAGCAAGTGATTCGGGACAGTGGCTACGAGGAGCTGCTGTCTTCTGGCATTGTGCTGACCGGTGGTTCGGCAGTGATGCCGGGAATGATCGAATTGGCGGAAGACATATTCCTCAAACCCGTGCGCATGGGGATTCCGACGTACAGCGGAGCCCTACATGACATGGTGGCCAGCCCCCGCGCCTCGACGGCGATGGGCTTGCTGGAGGAAGCGCGCCTGGCGCGCATGCGGGGATTGAGGTCGAATCCATCCGGCGGCACGGCGCAGGGTTTGTTCGGCAAGGCACGGGATTGGTTCTTGAAGAGTTTCTGATGTAATTCAGATCCAAGGAGAGCGGCATGGGAATCGAGATGATTGAAGAGTTCAACCAGGGCACGCAGATCAAGGTGATCGGCGTGGGCGGCGGCGGCGGCAATGCGGTCGATCACATGATCAACCTTGGGGTGCAAGGGGTGGAGTTCATCTGCGCCAACACGGATGCCCAGGCCCTGAATCGCTCCAAGGCACACACTTTGTTGCAATTGGGGCACACTGGTTTGGGGGCTGGTTCGCGTCCCGAAGCTGGAAAAGCCTCCGCCGAAGAGGCGGTGGACCGCATCAAGTCGTCGCTCGAAGGCGCGCACATGGTGTTCATCACCGCCGGCATGGGTGGCGGCACCGGCACCGGCGCGGCTCCGGTCATCGCCCGCCTCGCCAAGGACATGGGCATCCTGACGGTCGGCGTCGTCACCAAGCCGTTTGACTTCGAAGGCCCGCGCCGCACGAAGCAGGCCGATGTCGGTCTGAACGAACTCGAAGCCAACGTCGATTCGCTGATCGTCGTGCTCAACGAGAAGCTGCTCGAAGTGCTGGGCGACGACGTGACGCAGGAAGAGGCGTTTGCCGAAGCCAACGACGTGCTGCGCAACGCGGTCGGCGGCATCAGCGACATCATCCACATCCCCGGCCTCGTCAACGTGGACTTCGAGGACGTGAAGACCGTGATGAGCGAACCCGGCAAGGCCATGATGGGCACGGCCACCGCCAGCGGTCCGGACCGCGCCACCAAGGCGGCCGAAGCCGCGGTGGCCTGCCCACTGCTGGAAGGCGTCGACCTGTCTGGCGCGCGTGGCGTGCTGGTGCTGATCGCGGCGAGCAAGCAGAACTTCAAGCTCGCCGAAAGCCGCAACGCGATGACCACCATCCGCCGCTACGCCGCCGACGAAGCCCACGTCATCTACGGCACCGCCTACGACGAGAGCCTGGGCGACGCCCTGCGCGTGACGGTGATCGCCACCGGCCTGGCCTCGGCCGGCAAGCAGCAACAGCAGCAGGTCCCGCAGCAGCGCGTGGCGCCGATGCAGGTCGTGCAGCCCTCGATGGGCCAGCGCACCGGCACCGACAACATCCCCGTGCTGACGCACCCGCTCATCGCGCCGAGCCACGCCAATGCGCCGAGCGTGTGGCGGCCCAACCGCACCCAGGCCTCTGCCAAGGTCGATGCGCTGGCTGCCAACGGCATGGACGAGATCGAGATCCCGGCTTTCCTGCGCAAGCAGGCCGACTGATCCGCGTTCGCCCGCTGCTGCCGCTCCCGTCTCGGCCCGGTGTCCTTCAGGACACCGGGCTTTTCGCTGCCTAAAATGCGTCCATGCTGCAACAACGTACCCTTCAGTCGCTGACCCGTGCCGTCGGAGTCGGTCTGCACAGCGGCCAGAAGGTCGAATTGACGTTGCGGCCCGCGGCGCCGGACACCGGGCTGGTCTTTCGCCGCATCGACCTGCCGCACCCGGTGGACATCCCCGTGACACCCGGGTCGGTCTGCGACACCCGCATGGCCACGACCATCTCACCGGGTGGTGATCCGGGCGCCCCCAAGGTCCAGACCATCGAGCACCTGCTGTCTGCCATCGCCGGTCTGGGCATCGACAACCTCTACATCGACATCACGGCCGACGAGGTACCCATCCTCGATGGCTCGGCGGCCAGCTTCGTGTTTCTGCTGCAAAGTGCCGGCATCGCGCTGCAGGACGCGCCGAAGAAGTTCCTGCGTGTCAAGAAGGCAGTCGAGATCCGCGAAGGCGAAGGCCGCACGCTGAAGTGGGCCCGGCTTGCACCGCACCACGGCTACCGCCTCGGCTTCGAGATCGAGTTCGACCACCCGGCGGTGGATGCCACCGGCCAGCGCGTTGTCTTCGATTTCGCCACGGGTCGCTACAAGCAGGACATTGCCCGCGCCCGCACCTTCGGCTTCACGAAGGACGTGGAGATGATGCGTTCGCGTGGCCTGAGCCTGGGTGGAAGCATGGACAACGCCATCGTCATCGACGACTACCGCGTGCTGAATGCAGACGGCTTGCGCTACGACGACGAGTTCGTGAAGCACAAGATCCTCGACGCGATCGGCGATCTGCACGTCTGCGGCAAACCGCTGCTGGCGGACTACACCGCCTTCAAGAGTGGCCACGCGCTCAACAACAAGCTGCTGCGCAAACTGTTGGCCGACGAGACGGCCTGGGAGATCGTGACCTTCCCGGACGAGACGCTCGCGCCCCAGGGCATGGCCGAACTCGCTCCCGCGTGGTGAGCCGGGAGACGCGGCGATGATGGTCTTCCGTGTCCTGGTCTTTTTCCTGCTGGTGGCAGGGCTGCTCAGCTTCGGGCTTTACCTCGCGACGGGGCAGGTCATCTGGCGTCGCCGGGCGATCGCCGTCATCCGCTGGACAGTGATCGCAGGGCTGGCGTTCTTCGCGGTGCTGTTGCTGGAACGGCTGGCCCTCGTCCTGTAGTGGTGCGGTGTGCGTGTGCCAGTTGGCGCCACCGTGCTCAACTTCCTTCTGTCCCATCCGACAACACCTGAGAATGGTGTTCCGGCCTGTGGACTGATCTGCACGCTGGGGCGGTTTGCGGGAACGGGCACGCTGATCTCGCCCGGAGAGCAGGAAGTCTTCGACATGGGCGACGCGCACACCCTCTACATCACCGCGGGCTCCGGCAACAGCTTCAAGCCGATGCTGGTGCTGCGACAGCGGGGCGATGCCGGCCCCGGCGAGAAAGTCCGCATCCGGTCGGTGGATGTCCTGGCCGGCGAGAGCCGCGGCGCAGCATTCCTGCGTGTCAATCCACGTGGGCAAGTGCCGTTTCTGGTGACCGCCGATGGCCAGCGCCTGGGCGAATCCAATGCCATCGCCTGGTTCCTGAGTGAAGGCACGGCCCTGATGCCGACCGATCCTTTCCACCGGGCGCAGGCGCTGCAGTGGATGATTTTCGAGCAGACCGCGCTGGAGCCGAACATTTCGCCCGCGCGCTTCTTCTCGCACATCGTGCCGCAGCGCGCCGCCGAACACGCCCAAGACTTCTCGCGCTGGCACAGCGACGGCTGTGCCGGCCTGGCCGTGCTGGATGCGCACTTGCGCCAGCACGCCTTCCTCTGTGGCCATGGCTACTCGGTCGCCGACATCGCCGTCTACGGCTACACCCACCTGGCGGGAGAGGGTGGATTCGATCTGGGCGACTGGCCGGCGATCGGGGCCTGGGTTGTGCGGGTGCAGGCGCAGCCGGACTACCTGGGTGTAGAACAACTCCTGTCGGCATGAGCCCGCACGCGGTGGTCGACCGGCCTGTTGCGGCGGAGAGGGGGTTTCCCTCAGAGGCGCCGATGCTGGAGGCGCTCCATCAGCCAATCTGGATCTTCGACATCGACCACAGCCGCGTCCGCTGGGCCAACAGCGCCGCGCTGCAGCTCTGGCAGGCCGGGTCGCTGGCCGAACTGCGCCTGCGCGACATGGGGGAGGACATGTCCGACAGCGTCGCCTGCCGCCTGCGCCAGTACCAGCAGGATTTCGAGTGCGGCGATGCCCGCTTCTCCGAGCAGTGGACGCTCTATCCCGGCGGGCGGCCCGCGACGATGTGGGTCGGCTTCAGTGGCGTACGCCTGCCGGACGGCCGGATGGCCATGCTCTGCGAAGCCCGACCGCAGGAGGCCATGCCGCCCGACTCGCTGCGCAGCGTCGAGGCGCTGCTGCACACCGAAGTCATGACCACGCTCTACAGCCGCGGTGGCCGTGCGCTCTACCGCAACCCGGCGGCGCGGGCCAGCGTGGCCGAAGGCAGCGAGTCTCTGCGGCAGCGCCTCGTCGAGCGCAGCGACCTCCGCGCGCTGGTGCGTGCGCTGGTTGAACGCGGCCACTGCAAGCGCATTGCCCGCGTCGTGACCGCCACAGGGACGCGCTGGCACGATCTCTCGGCCCGGCTGTGCCGGGACGCCGCCACGGGGCGTCAGGCCCTGCTGGTCACCGAGATCGACATCAGCGATCTCAAGCAGGCGCAGGCGCAGGCGCAGTACCTTGCCGATCACGACCTGCTGACGGGCTTGCCTAACCGCAACCACGTCATCAAGGCCTACCCGCAGGCGCTGGAAGACTGCCGGCGCAGGGGCTTGCAGGCGGCACTGATCTTCATCGACCTTGACCACTTCAAACGCGTCAATGACTCGCTCGGCCACGGCGTCGGCGACGAGCTGCTCATGCACCTGGCCCTGCGCTTGCGCGCCGTGCTCGGGCCACAGGACCGGGTGGCACGGTTGGGGGGCGATGAATTTCTGCTCCTGGTGCCGCACGCAGATGCGGCGGCGGTGGCCTCCCGGCGCGTGCAGGAGCTGGTGGCACTCATTGCGCAGCCGGTGCAGATTTCACAGACGGAGTTGCGCGTCACCCCTTCCGTCGGCGTGAGCCTGTTCCCGCAGGACGGCACCGACATCGACACCCTGATGCGCCACGCCGACCTGGCCATGTACAGCGCCAAGGCGGCCGGGCGCAACGGCATGGCCTGGTTCCAGCCGGCCATGAATGCGGCGGCACAGTCGCGGCTCGACCTGGAGGTGGAGCTGCGCCGTGCGCTGGCGCATGGCGATATCCGGGTGTACTTCCAGCCGCGCATCCACGTCGAGACCGGGCAGGTCATGGGCGCCGAGGCGCTGGTTCGCTGGCTCCACCCGCAGCGCGGCATGATTCCGCCGGACGTTTTCATCCCGGTCTGCGAGGACTGTGGCCTGATCTGCGAGCTGGGTGCGATGGTGCTGGAAGTCTCGGCACGGCAGCAGGTGTACTGGGCGCAGCAAGGCCGGGTGCTGAAAATTTCCGTCAATCTCTCGCCGCGCCAGTTCTTCTACAGCGCGTTGCTTCAGGACGTGCGTGACATCCTCGACCGCACCGGCTGTGACCCGCGTGCGCTCGAACTGGAAATCACCGAGTCGGTGCTGCTGGGCCACGACGGGCGCACTGTTGCCACGCTGGAGGCGCTGAGTGCACTCGGGCTGGGCATCGCGATCGACGACTTTGGCACCGGCTATTCCAACCTGGCCTACCTGCACCGCTATCCCGTCGATACGCTCAAGATCGACCGCTCGTTCATCCGCGCGCTGGACACCTTGCCCGCGCTCACCGAGATGATCGTGACCATGTGCCAGGTGCTGAAGGTCCACATGGTGGCCGAAGGGGTCGAGACCGCCGAGCAGCTTGCATGGCTGCGTGCGCGGGGCGTGCATGAATACCAGGGCTTCCTGTTCAGCCCGGCTGTGCCGCCAGAGGTGTTCGAGCGCCTGGACCTGGACGGCCCAATGGCGCCGTCTCAGTAGCTGCGTCCGCCCCGGTACTGGGCGTGGGCCTTGCGGTTGAGCGTGCCGCCCTGGGCCAATGCAGCGAACGAACTGCCCGCATGCGCGTGCGTGATCGCCAGCCCGAGCGCGTCGGCGGCGTCCTTGCCCGGCAGTACCGGCAGTTGCAGCAGGCGCTGCACCATCGCCTGCACCTGCTCCTTGCTGGCATGGCCGTGGCCGACGATGGCCTTCTTCATCTGCAGCGCGGTGTACTCGCACACGCTGAGCGTGCTGCTGGAGGACACCAGCGCCGCCAGTGCTGCACCCCGCGCCTGCCCGAGCAAGAGCGTGCTCTGGGGGTTGACGTTGACGAAGACGATCTCGACCGAGGCCGTGTCCGGCTGGTAGGTCGAGACCACCTCGCGCACGCCCTCGAAGATGATGCGGATGCGCTGCGGCAGGTCGCCGCGGGGCGCTTCGGCCGTCTTGATCGTGCCGCTGGCGACGTAGCTCAGGCGCGGGCCATCCGCGTCGATGACGCCGAAGCCGGTGACCTGCAGGCCCGGGTCGATACCGAGGATGCGCATCCGGGCCTTGTCCTGGTCGCGTGGCCGGTCAGTGGCGGAAGTGCCGCGTGCCGGTGAGCACCATCACGATGCCACGCTCGTCGGCGGCGGCGATGACCTCGGCATCGCGCATCGAGCCGCCCGGCTGGATGACACAGGTCGCGCCAGCGTCCACCACGACATCCAGCCCGTCACGGAATGGGAAAAACGCATCGCTCGCCACGGCGGTGCCCTGGAGCGTCAGACCGGCGTGGCCCGCCTTGATGCTGGCGATGCGCGCCGAGTCGAGGCGGCTCATCTGGCCGGCGCCGACGCCCATCGTCATGCCGTCCTTGCAGAACACGATGGCGTTGCTCTTGACGAAACGCGCCACGGTCCAGGCGAAGCGCAGATCGTTCATCTGCTGCGCGCTCGGCTGCAGCTTGGTGACGACCTTGACCTCACCGCCCGCGATGTCCACGTTGTCCGCCGACTGCAGCAGCATGCCGCCGCCGACGCGCTTGAAGTCCAGCGCGTTCGTGACCTTGGCGACCGGCACCTCCAGCAGGCGCACATTGGTCTTGCTGGCGTAGGCGGCGCGGGCTTCGGCCGTGAAGGCCGGGGCGATGGCGACTTCGACGAACTGCTTGTTGGCGTTGATCTCGTTCACCACGTCGGCGTCCACCGGGCAGTTGAAGGCCATGATCCCGCCGAACGCGCTGGTCGGGTCGGTCTTCAGCGCCTTCTGGTACGCCTCCAGCGGTGTTGCACCGACGGCCACGCCGCACGGATTCGCGTGCTTGACGATCACGCAGGCCGGCACGTCGAACGCCTTCACGCATTCCCAGGCAGCGTCGGCGTCGGCGATGTTGTTGAAGCTCAGCTCCTTGCCCTGGATCTGCTGCCAGCCCGACAGCAGCCCGGCGGCCGGTGCGGCTTCGCGGTAGAACGCGGCCGACTGGTGCGGGTTCTCGCCGTAGCGCATGCCCTGCACCTTGTGGAGCTGCAGGTTGAAGACGGCGGGGTATGCCTCGCGGGCGGGCACGGCTTCGGTCGTCTCTTCCGAGCCGTCCTCCAGCGCGGTCAGGTAGTTGCTGATCATCCCGTCGTAGGCGGCGGTGTGCGAGAACACCTTCTTGGCCAGCATGAACTTGGTGCCGCGCGTCAGGCTTGTGCCCTTTGACGCGGTCAGCTCGGCCAGCACCTGCGGGTAGTCGCTCGGGTCGATCACGACGCCCACGTCCTGCCAGTTCTTGGCCGCCGCCCGCAGCATCGCCGGGCCGCCGATGTCGATGTTCTCGATCGCGTCCTCCAGCGTGCAGTCGGCTCGTGCCGTGGCCTGCGCGAAGGGGTACAGGTTGATGATCAGCAGATCGATCGTGTCGATGCCGTGTTCCTTCAGCGCAGCCATGTGCGCCGGCACGTCGCGGCGGGCGAGCAGACCGCCGTGGACCCGCGGGTGCAGCGTCTTCACGCGGCCGTCGAGCATCTCGGGGAAGCCGGTGATCTCGCTGACTTCGGTGACGGGCAGGCCCGATTCGGCCAGCAGCCTGGCGGTGCCGCCGGTCGAGAGCAGCTTGATGCCGTGGGCGTGCAGCGAGCGGGCGAACGCGACGATGCCGGTCTTGTCGGAAACGGAAAGGAGGGCGGTGGTCATGGGTGGATTCGGACGGTTTTGTGGATCTTTTATGGAGCGTCAGTCGATCAGCTTGTGTTCGACGAGCTTGCGGCGCAGCGTGTTGCGGTTGATGCCCAGCCACTCGGCGGCGCGGCTCTGGTTGCCCTCGGCCTGCGACATCACCACGTCCAGCAGCGGACGCTCCACCGCCTTGACGACCATGTCGTAGAGCGCGTGCGGCTCCGTGCCTTCGAGGTCGCGGAAATAGACGGCCAGGATCTCGCGGATCGACAGGTCGATGGGACTGTGTTCGGAGGGGCTGGTGCTCATGCGGCCTGTGCTTCTGCGTCTGCGGTGTCGTCGTTCATGGGGGCAGCGGCCTGGGGCCACGACGGATGGTCGTCGGCCAGCGCGCCCAGAAAATCCTGCACGGCCAGCGCCTGCGCGGCCGTGCGCTCGATCAGGTTCATGCGCTGGCGGAAGTCGCGTCCGCCGGGCAGGTCGTGCACCGCCCAGCCGATGTGCTTGCGCGCGGTGCGGACCCCCGCGCGTTCGCCATAGAGGCTGTAGTGGTCGTGCAGATGCTCGATCAGCCAGTCACGCACCAACAGCGTCGGCGGCGCGGCGGCGATCTCGCCGGTGTCGAGGAAGTGCGCGATCTCGCGGAAGATCCACGGCCGCCCCTGCGCGGCGCGGCCGATCATCAGCGCATCCGCGCCGGTGGCTGCGAGCACGGCGCGTGCCTTCTGCGGGCTGGTGATGTCGCCGTTCGCGCACACGGGGATGCGCAGCGCGGCCTTCACCGCGGCGATCGTGGCGTACTCGGCGTCGCCCTTGTAGCCTTGCTCGCGGGTACGGCCATGCACGGTGACCATCGCCACGCCACGCGCCTCGGCGCCCAGGGCGATCGCCATCGCGTTCTTCTGTTCGTTGCACCAGCCGGTGCGCATCTTCAGCGTGACTGGCACGCCGTGGGGTGCGGCGGCCTCGACCACAGCGGCGACGATGTCCAGCGCCAGCGTCTCGTCCTGCATCAGCGCCGAGCCCGCCCACTTGTTGCAGACCTTCTTGGCCGGGCAGCCCATGTTGATGTCGATGATCTGCGCGCCGCGGTCGATGTTGTAGCGGGTGGCCTCGGCCATCATCTCGCCATCGGTGCCGGCGATCTGCACGGCGATCGGCTCGACCTCCCCGTCGTGGTTCAGGCGGCGCGAGGTCTTCAGGCTGTCGCGCAGATCAGCGCGCGAGGTCACCATTTCGCTCACGGCATAGCCCGCGCCCAGTCGCTTGCACAACTGGCGGAAGGGCCGGTCGGTCACGCCGGCCATGGGCGCGACGAACAGGCGATTCGGCAACGAGTGGGGGCCGATGCGCATGGAAGAGGAGGGCGGGGAGGGGGTGGGGAGGTGCTGAAAAAGGAGGCAGGAGTATAGCGGCGCGGTACATGGGCCACGGCAGCCGGGCAGACTCGGCCGATCGGCTGTCCCGGTGTATAAACACCGATGTATCCGCACACCGTGGACTGCAAGGTGTCCTGATCTAATGATTTCGCACACACCGATAGGTGGAAATCACCTGGGCAACGAACGTGACGAACACGAAACGAAGAGTCTTTGACGCGAGCTTCAAGCTGCAGGTCGTGCAGATGATCCGGTCGCAGGGCCTGGGC
>NZ_JANPAB010000093.1:0-3428 GCF_031429695.1 Sphaerotilus sp. | reverse complement strand
TGGTGGTTCGCTCCGAGCGCATGTCCGGTGTGCAGGCGTCCTGGGGTTTCAGCCTCGCAGAGAACAACGCTGCCATACAGACCGGCGTCAGTGGCGTTGGCTATCAGAACAGCGGCTACGTGGACTACGTCAGCGGGCCCTTGTATGCCGGCATCGGCGTTGATCACACCACGTCGAATCCGTCGGGCGCAAACGCGTCAGAAGGGCAGCGCTTGGCAATCGCGACCGCTTGGTACGACTTCGGTGTGGTGAAGCCCATCCTGTCGATCACGCGCGCAAAGCTCGGTGTCGCGACCGGCGTGCTCGACTCCAATGTCGCGTCCTTGGGGATGACAGCACCGCTGTTTGGAGGTGAACTCAAGGCGCTTGTCGCACAGGTGAATCAATCTGGCCCCAATGCGCAGGACCTGACCAAGTTCGGCGTGGGCTACCACTACTTTCTGAAGCGCGTCCGGACCGGTACGGAGTCCTACAGCACCAAGCTCTATGTCGACGCGGCCACCAGCAAGGCGAGCAACCCGACGAAGACCAGAGCCAAGGCTGTCGACGTCGGCGTGATGGTCGCCTTCTAAGGCTGGCCAGGCGTGCAGCTCCCGTGGTCATGCCGTGGGGCTGCGCTGTTTGGTGTGCATGGCTGACGCGCACAGGCCTTTGCGGGAGCGCGCAACTTGCAGTCGTCTTGAACAACATCCCAGTGAGTATTGCAATGAACCTCGGATTCATCGGCCTTGGCATCATGGGGACGCCAATGGCCCTTCACCTCGTCGAAGCGGGTCACACGCTGTGGGTCAACACCGTTGGCAAAGTGCCCCAGGCAGTGGCAGACAAAGCCACGGTCTGCGCCAGCGGCCTTGAAGTGGCGCAGAACACCGACGTCATCTTCATCATGGTGCCCGACACACCTGACGTCGAGACTGTGCTGTTTGGCGAACAGGGCGTCGCGGCGGGGCTGGCCGGCAGTCGCAAGAAGGTCGTGGTCGACATGAGCTCGATCTCGCCCATGGCGACCAAGGTGTTTGCCAAGCGCATCAACGATGCAGGGGCGGAGTACCTGGATGCCCCCGTCTCGGGTGGCGAGGTCGGGGCCAAGGCTGCGTCGCTCACCATCATGTGCGGCGGCAGCCAGTCGACCTTCGACGAGGTCAGGCCGCTGCTTGAACTCATGGGCAAGAACATCACCCTGGTGGGCGGCAACGGCGACGGCCAGACAACCAAGGTTGCCAACCAGATCATCGTCGCGCTCAACATTGCGGCGGTCGGCGAGGCACTGCTGTTCGCCAGCAAGGCGGGGGCCGACCCGGCCAAGGTCAGGCAGGCGCTGATGGGCGGATTCGCATCCAGCCGTATCCTGGAAGTGCATGGCGAGCGGATGGTCAAGCGCACGTTTGAGCCGGGATTCCGCATCCGGCTGCACCAGAAGGACCTGAACCTGGCGCTGCAAGGCGCCCGAGAACTGGGCGTGGCGCTTCCCCAGACCGCCGGCGCCGCGCAGCTGATGCAGGCGTGTGCGGCCAACGGCATGGCTGATCTGGACCACTCGGCACTCGTGCGGGCGCTGGAGCTCATGGCAGATCATCCGGTAGCCACAGCGTGAATCCAGCGGACCTGCGGCCGCTGCTGCGCGCGATGTTCGACGCCGCGGTGGCGGCGGCACAGCCTGCGCGATGCCTGCCCCCGCACCTGCCGCCGCCACCCCAGGGCCGCACCATTGTCATCGGCGCTGGCAAGGCCTCTGCGGCGATGGCGCGCGTCTTCGAGGATCACTGGCCCAGCCCGCTCGAAGGCCTCGTGGTCACGCGCCACGGCTACGGCGTGGCGTGCCGGCGCATCGAGATCGTGGAAGCCAGTCACCCGGTGCCCGACGCGCAGGGGCTGGACGCGGCAGGCCGCATCCGCGAATTGGTGGCGGGCCTGACGCCGGACGATCTTGTGGTCGCGCTCATTTCCGGCGGCGGGTCATCCCTGCTGGTGGCCCCAGCGACCGGGCTCACGTTGGCAGACAAGCAGGCCGTCAACACGGCCTTGCTCAGCAGCGGTGCGAGCATCTCCGAGATGAATTGCGTGCGCCGTCACCTCTCAGCGCTGAAGGGTGGGCGGCTAGCCGCAGCCTGCCACCCTGCAAAGGTTGTCACCCTGCTGATGTCGGATGTGCCGGGCGACGCACCGGTAGACATCGCTTCCGGCCCCACGGTGGCCGACCCCAGCACCTGTGCCGACGCGCTGGCGGTCGTCGAGCGCTATGGCATCGCACTGCCGGCGGCCGCACGCGAGCTCCTGGTCAGCGGCGCCGGCGAAACCGCGAAGCCCGGGGACCCACAACTTTACCGGCACGAGGTGCGGATGGTCACCGCGCCGCAGATTGCACTGGAGGCCGCTGCGAGGGTGGCGCGCGAGGCTGGCCTGCCGGCCCACATCCTGGGCGACAGCCTGGAAGGCGAGGCGCGAGACGTGGGCAAGACCCTGGCCGCAATTGCGCGCCAGGTCGCGCTGCGCGGCCAGCCATTCGCCCCGCCATGCGTGCTACTGTCGGGCGGCGAGACGACGGTGACGGTGCGCGGCCGCGGCCGCGGCGGGCGCAACGTCGAGTTCCTGCTATCGCTGGCGGTTGCGCTCGACGGTCTGCCGGGAGTGCAGGCCATCGCCTGCGACACCGATGGCGTCGATGGGGCCGAGGAGACCGCCGGTGCCATCGTCACGCCCGACACGTTGGCGCGCGCACGGGCGCTGGGCCTAAAACCACGCGAGAGCCTCGACCACAACGATGGGCACTGTTTCTTCGAGGCGCTGGGCGACTCGGTCGTGACCGGTCCAACAATGACCAACGTGAACGACTTCCGCGCCATCTTGATCGACGGGCGCGCCACCGTCAGTTGAAAGCGGACCTACCCTGCACCGCGAAGAGCGTCCCTGCCGTGATTTCTGCAAGCGCCGACCGCGCTACCACGCCGAGGCTCTCTTGAGGGCCGGTGCGCACCTGTTCCGATTGACCTTCAACCACGGCACACATGTAGACTGCCGGTAGCGTCTGGCCATTGACCCGATCGATCGAGGCCGATCTTGGCAGGCCCATTGGCGTGCTCATCGACCTGCAGCGATCGAAACTGCAGGCCGGAACCTCCGCCGACGGCTCCTTCAACCTGGCGGCGGGTGCCGCGTTCACGCTTGATCTGGATCGGGAGCGACCCGGCGACACGACCCGCGCTACTGCCGCACCCACGCTCGCAAAGGCCTTCGCTGCACTCAAACCAGTCGCAGTCTCGAGGGGCCGAGGACAGGTGAGCGTCAAGGTCAAGGCGCGAATGCGCAGCCACAGCGGCGACAACTGCCGTGCGACGAAGCATCAGCTCCAGGGCACGGTGCATCAGCCTTCGTTCACGGTCAACATCCTGGCGGAACACCAGAACGCGCTGTCGGCGCGGTTCGCGCGG
>NZ_JANPAB010000092.1:0-111755 GCF_031429695.1 Sphaerotilus sp. | reverse complement strand
TGGGAACGCAGGTCGTGCGCGCCATCGGCAGCTCACCCGAGGAGGCCTACAGCCTGATCTACGCCACGCTGCTGTCGGCCATCGGCAGTGCCGAGACCAGCGTGCGCATCACCAACGCCTACTTCGCGCCCGACCCGCAATTGCTGGCAGCCTTGGTGGCCGCCGCGGCGCGAGGGGTCGAGGTGACGCTGATCCTGCCCGCCCGCACCGATTCGTGGCTGGTCTTCCACGCCGGGCGCAGCCACTACACCCGCCTGCTGCGCGCCGGCGTGAAGATCCACGAACGCCGCGGCGTCGTGCTGCATTCGAAGACGGCACTGGTGGACGGCGTGTGGGCCACGGTGGGATCGACCAACCTGGACTGGCGCAGCTTCCTGCACAACCACGAACTCAACGCTGTCATGCTGGGCACCGACTTCGGACAGCAGGTGCAGACCATGTTCGAGCGCGACCTGGCGGCGTCGGATGCCATCGATCTCGCGGCGTGGGAGCGCCGCAGCCCGGCATTGCACGTGCAGGAATGGTTCGGGCGGCTGTGGGAGTACTGGCTCTGACCCGCAGAGGGATCAGGTCACTCGATCAGGGCGAGGCCATTCGGTGTGGTGCCGACGGCGGCTCACTTCGTGCGGGGCGACTTGACCTGCTTGTCCGGTTGACTCAGTTGCCCGGCGCGCAGCGACTTCACCGCCTGAACCACCGACCGGGCGACATTGCCTGCTTCTTCCTGCACCGCCTTGTCCTTGTCGAGCGCGTCATGGCTGTTGTAGTAAGGCCCGTAGTAGCCGATGTAGCGGTCGAGCTTGGCCGCTGCGCCAGCGTCGATCAGCCCCATCCACTCCAGCCAGTCGGTCAGGTTGCGCCGGTGCACCTCGACGCCGGCCACGTCGCCATGCACCACGACACCATAGGCCCGGCCGGCCAGGTGTTTCGGATAGTCCCAGCCCTGCTGTTCGATGGCCTTCGCCTCGGCCACGTGCTTGCCGTGGGTCGTCGTCGGGTCAGGGTTGCCGCCATCGGCACAGACCATGCGGTCGATCATCAGCTTCAGCGGACTCGGCGACTGGTACCAGTAGGTCGGCGCCAGGATGATCACGGCGTGGGCCGCCACCCAGCGCTCGTAGATCTCGGCCATCCAGTCGTCGGCCTGGTTCAGCGCGTGGTTCGGGTAGCAACTGCAGGGCCAGTGGCACAGCGGCATGGCACTGGACACGCAGCCCTTGCACGGGTGGATGTTGCGGCCGTACTCCGACGTGACGAGGCTCAGATCCAGCACATCGGCCTGCATGCCAGCGCGCTCGACGACGCGCTGGGCCATCTCGGTCAGGCGCCAGGTCTTGGACACCTCGCCCGGACAGGTGCCGTCGTTGCGTGCGCTGCCGCAGACCAGCAGCACGCGTGACGGCGCCGTGCTGTCGCCCCAGAGCGTCTGAGCCGCTTTCAGGCGCTTTCGGGTGTCCAGCCACTGCACCGACAGTGCATGGCCGGGGTCGGCAAAGCCGCGGCCGGCCGGCCGCGTGATCGGCGCCTTGCGACCGTCTTGCACGGCGTCCCATGCAATGGCTTCGAGCCGAGCAATGGCTGCGCGTTCGCCGTCGAAAGCCGGGTCGTAGAAACGCAGGTTGAAGCGATCGTGGAACTGCGCGCGCGTCAACGGGGCCGGCGCTTGTCCAGTGCGGATCTTGGTCATGAGCGGACGGAAGGCATCGCATCTCCAAGTCGCAGGTTCTGGCCCACTGCCGGCACCTTGCCTCGGATGGTCCGGCCTGGCCGCCGGATCGTCCGTGCGCTGCCGCACATCCGCAGCGTCAAGGCAACCACTCTGCAGCGGACTGGGTTGTAATGGGCCGCGCTCCACTCCGTGCCGGCGCACCGACCCGATCCCCTGCCCATGTCCCTGCCTCTCTCCAGCGCACCCCGTTCCAACGAACCAGGCCGCACGCGCATCGTCGGACTCGGTGCGTCCGCAGGCGGACTGGAGGTCCTGGCGCAGTTCCTGGCCCACGTCCCAGTGGCCAGCGGGCTGGCGTATATCGTCGTGCAGCACCTCGATCCGACGCACAAGGCCATGCTCGCCGAGCTGCTGCAGCGCGGCTGCGCCATGCCGGTGCGCGAGGCCACCGAGGCGATGCGGGTCGAGCCCGACGTGGTCTACGTGATTCCGCCGAACACCGAACTCACCGTGGCCGGCGACCTGCTGCACCTCGCCCACCCCGCCCAGCCACGCGGCCTGCGGCTGCCGATCGACGTGCTGTTCGGCTCGCTGGCCCGCGACCAGGGCGAGCGGGCGGTCGGCGTGGTGCTGTCGGGCATGGGCTCGGACGGCACCCTCGGCCTGCAGGCGATCCGCACCCGCGGCGGCCTGACCCTGGCGCAGTCACCCGAGTCGGCACCCTTCGACTCCATGCCCCGCAGCGCCATCGCCGCCGGCGTAGTCGACATCGTGGCGCTGCCGGCCGAGATGCCCGCGCGCATCCTGCGCATCACCACCAGTCAACCGCCTGCACCGCCGCCCTCCGCAGGATCCCCAGCGAACGACAGCCCCGCCCCCCATCCGCTGACCACCATCCTCGCCCTGCTGCGCGAACGCAGCAAACATGACCTCTCCCTCTACAAGCCCAGCACCCTGACGCGCCGCATCGAGCGGCGCGTGGCCGTGCATGGGCTGGCGTCGGTGGCGGACTACGAGGAGTTCCTGCACCGCAATCCGCAGGAGCTGGACCTGCTGTTCAAGGAAATGCTGATCGGCGTCACCAGCTTCTTCCGCGATCCGCCCGTGTGGCAGGCGCTGAAGGACACCGTGCTACCCGCGCTGCTCGCCCGCACCGCGCCGGGCACACGGCTGCGCGCCTGGGTGGTCGGCTGCTCGACCGGGGAAGAAGCGTATTCGCTGGCCGTCGTCTTCCGGGAGGCGATGGACGCCCAGCCTGATCCCGAAGCGTTCACGCTGCAGATCTTCGCCACCGACCTCAGCACGGACGCCATCGCGCTGGCCCGCAAGGGGCACTACCCCAAGAAGATCGCCAGCGACATCGCCCCCGAGCGCCTGGCCCGCTTCTTCAGCGCCCAGGGTGACGGCTACAGCGTGGACAAGTCGCTGCGCGCGGCCGTGCTGTTCGCGCAGCACGACGTGATCCTCGACCCGCCCTTCACGCGGCTCGACCTGCTGTCCTGCCGCAACGTGCTGATCTACTTCAACGCGGCGCTGCAGCGCCGGCTGGTGCCGCTGTTCCACTACAGCCTGCGCCCGCAAGGGGTGCTGCTGCTGGGTGGCTCGGAAACCGTCGGGCGCTCGCTGGCGCTGTTCGCCCCGCTCGATCCCGGCACGCGGCTCTACCAGCGCAGCGACCAGGCCCTCCGCATCAGCACGCTGGATTTCCCGGTGCACCGCCATTTCCCGCCGCGCAACCTTGCGCAGGAGCCGAACGTGTCCCCTTCCTCCCCCCCGCCCCACCTCGCCAACCTCCAGACGCTGGCCGAACAGGTACTGCTGCAGCAGTTCTCGCCCCCGGCGGTGCTGGTCAATGACAGCGGCGACATCGTCTACATCAGCGGGCGCACCGGCCAGTACCTCGAACCCGCGGCGGGCAAGGCAAACTGGAACATCCACGTCATGGCGCGCCCGGGCCTGCGCACGCAGATCGCCGCCGCACTGCACCAGACGCTGCAGGACAAGCGGCCCGTCGCGCTGCACGGGCTGCGGCTGGAGCACGACGCGCGCCGCACGGTGGACGTGACGGTGCAGTGTGTCGACGAGCCGAAGCCGCTCGCCGGCATGGTGATGATCGTGTTCCGCGAGATGGCCGATGCGCCGTCCGGCGGGGTGCGGCGGCGGCGGGCGGCACGGGCGGTTGATCCGTCTGCCAGCGACGAACTCGTGCGCCTGCAGGAAGAGATCCGCGTGCTGCGCCAGGAGATGCGCTCCTCGGAGGAAGAGCTGCAGGCCGCCAACGAAGAGCTGCAGTCCACCAACGAGGAACTGCAGTCGGCCAACGAGGAACTGACCACCTCGAAGGAAGAGGCCCAGTCGATGAACGAGGAGCTGCAGACCATCAACAACGAGCTGAACTCCAAGCTCGACGACCTCGCGCTGGCACAGAGCGACATGCAGAACCTGCTCAACAGCACCGACATCGCCACGCTCTTCCTCGACAGCGCGCTGAACGTGCGCCGCTACACCGAGCGGGTCACGCGCATCATCCACCTGCGCGAAGGCGACATCGGCCGCCCGCTCAGCGACCTCGCCAGCGCCCTGGTCTACCCGGAACTGCACGCCGATGCCCGAGAAACGCTGCGCACGCTGGCGGTCTCCGAAAAGCAGATCACCACGACAGACGGGCGCTGGTTCAGCGTGCGGATCATGCCGTACCGGACGGTGGCCAACGTGATCCAGGGCGTGGTGATCACCCTGGTCGACATCACGGTCGCGAAAGAACTCGAATCCCGGCTGCGTGCGGCGTAGAGTGGTCGCCATGCCCCACCACACCACCGAACTTGACCGGCAACACGCCCTGCGCACGCAGGCCCTGTCCCGCCTGACCGGACACCACAGCCCGGCAGGCACACGGTCCAACGCGTCGACGGCACTCGGCGTGCTGCACCAGCTCGCCTCGTCGCCCTCGACGGCCGCCGACGCACTGGCCCTGCTGCACGAGCTGCAGGTCCACCAGGTGGAGGTCGAGCTGCAGGACGAGGAGCTGCACCGCAGCCGCACCGAGCTGGAAGCCGATCTGCTACGCCTGACCCAGCGTCACGACCATGCGCCGGTCGGCTGTTTCACCATCGACCGCGGCACGGTGCTGTGCGAGGTCAACCTGACCGGCGCGCGCCTGCTCGGTGTCGAGCGCGAGGCGCTGACGGGGTGCACGCTGGACGCCTTTCTGGCCCCGCACAGCGCCGACGCGCTGCAGGCCGTGCTGGCGCAGGTCGATGCCGGCCTCGGCGGTGGCCACAACGGCGAAGACCACGCCACCTGCACGCTGGAGCTGCTCACCCGCGACGGCCGGCGCCGCCACGTCGACGCCTCGGCCGTGGCGGATCCGGCCGGCGGAGGCTACCTGCTGGCCCTGTCCAGCAGCCGCGACCACTCCCGGCGCACCACGCCGTAACACTCGCAGGCGCGGGACTCCAGCCCCGCGCGGTCCAGCACCGCGATGTGCCCGCGGCGGTAGCGGATGCAGCCGGCGTGCTGCAGCTTGCCGGCCGCTTCGGTGATGCTCTCGCGGCGCACACCCAGCAGGCCGGCGATCAGCTCCTGCGTCACGACCAGCTCCCGCTCCGGCACCCGGTCGGCGCTCAGCAGCAGCCAGCGACTGAGCTGCTGGTCAACCGAGTGGTGGCGGTTGCACACCGCCGTCTGGCAGACCTGGGTCATCAGCGCCTGGGTGTAGCGCAGCAGCGGGTCGCGCACCTGCGCCACCTGTTCGAACGCCGCCTTCAGCACGCTGCGCTCCAGCCGGTAAGCGTGCCCGGCGGTCTGCACCATGGCCGAGCTGGGCGTCGTGTCGCCCCCCATGAACAGCGCCAGGCCGACCACCCCTTCGTTGCCCACCCCCGCAGTTTCCGCCGAGGCGCCGGACTGCGTCACATAGTGCAGCGACACGATGGCCGTGGTGGGGAAATACGCGTGTTCCAAGGGCCGGCCCGGCCCGTACAACAACTGCCCGAGCGGCATCGCCACCAGCTCCAGATGTGACACCAGCGGCGCGAACACCGCGGCAGGCAGCCCGGCGAGCAGGTGATTCTGCTCAGGATGGTGGGCCGGGGCGGACGGCGTGACCATGGCGAACCCGCTCAAGCGGTGATCTCAACGCCGATGCCGCGGTAGCCGATGAAACGACAGGCCTCCCCGAACATCGGCTCTCCGCTGACGCGGAAGCGCTGGGTCGAGCCGTCGGGGCGGACGCGGCTGAAGGTGAAGTCCAGGAAGGGCTGGCGCGCGGCGATGGTGGCCTTCAGGGTCTGGCGCTCCAGCGCATTCCATCCATCCATCGGCTTCGGCTCGGCCTCGCCCGCCAGCGGATCGACACACAGCCCGAGCATCTCCAGCACCGGGCCGGACACCCGCGTGAAGTGGCCGTGTTCGTCCTGCTCCCAGTACCAGTCCGAGGCCAGCTCCGCCAGACTGCGGAAGCGGGCCTCGCTCTCGCGCAGTTCGGCGGTGCGCTCCGCGACGGCCGCCTCCAGCACTGCGTTGGCGTGGGCAAGATGGCGGTAAAGCAGCCGCACTTCGAGCATGTTGCGAATGCGGGTGCGGACTTCGAGCAGGTCGAAGGGCTTGCTGATGAAGTCCTTGGCCCCGGCCTGCAGCGCGCGCAGCTTGTGCCCCGGTTGTGCGGTCAGCACGATCACCGGCAGATAGTCGTCCTGCAGACCCGCCTTCAAGCCCTCCATCACCTGGAAGCCGTCCATCTCCGGCATCTGCAGGTCCAGCAGGATCAGGTCGAAGGACTGGTGCCGGTGCAGCGCACAGACCTCGGTCGGTTGCCGGGTCGCGCTGACGCGGGTGTAGCCGCTGTCGGCCAGCAGGCGCTGCAGCAGCAGCACATTAGCCTCCTGGTCATCGACGATGAGGATGCTGGCGGCACGGATTTCATGCTCGGTGACCATCAGGTGCTTTCTGGCGTGAGAACGTGGGGAGTGGCGCGCACCTGCAGGGCCGCGTCCACCGCCGCCATGAAGACATCGACCTTGATCGGCTTGGTGAGGTAGCCGAAGAAGCCCACCTCCAGCCCCTTCTCGATGTCCCGCGGCATGGCATTGGCGCTGAGCGCGATCACCGGAATGCCGGCCGTGGCGGGCTCGCAGGCCAGGATCTTCAGCGCCTGGATGCCATTGATGCCGGGCAGGTTGATGTCCATCAGGATCACGTCCGGCAGCGCCATGCGGGCGATTTCCACGCCACTCTGGCCGTCGCGCGCGCTCAGCAGGCGGAGATCGGGCCGGCGCGCCACGAGCTGCTCGATCAGCATCAGGTTGGCCGGATTGTCCTCGACACACAGCAGCGTGCGGGTGGGCAGACCGTGGGGTACAGGGATGTGCGCAACCGGCGGGGGTGCAATAACGCAGCCCGCCAACTCCGGTGCGGCCGTCGTGTTCAGCTCGACCCAGAACACGCTGCCCACGCCGACCGTGCTTTGCGCGCCGATCTCGCCGCCCATCAGCTCCACCAGCCGCTTGCTCACCACCAAGCCGATGCCGGTGCCTTCGGTCGCGCTGCCCTCCTGCCCGAGGCGGTTGAAGGGCTGGAACAGCTGGGCGAGCTTGTCCGGCGAGAGGCCGGCGCCGGTGTCGCGAAAACTGATGCGCGTGCGCGCGCCGGCACTGCTGCACGACACCTCCACCCCGCCGCCGACGCGGTTGTACTTGATGGCATTGGACAGCAGGTTGATGAACACCTGCTTCACCCGCGTACGGTCGGCCTTGACAAAACAGGGGCAGTCGAACACCGGGAACTGCAGGTGGATGTGTCCCCCCTGCGCCTGCGGCTCGATCATGGCCTCGCAGTCGGCCAGCACCTCGGTCAGCGACATCGCCTCCTGGGACAGCGAGAGCTTGCCGGACTCGATGAGCGCCAGATCAAGGATCTCGTTGATCAGCTCCAGCAGGTACCAGCCGGCCTGCAGGATCTGGTCGATGCTGGCCTTCTGGACGGGCGTGGGCTTGGGTGCGCCGGACTCCATGAGCTGCGCGAAGCCGAGGATCGCGTTCAGCGGCGAGCGCAACTCGTGGCTCATGCTGGACAGGAAGTCGGACTTGGCCAGGTTCGCCTGTTCGGCCGCGAACTTGGCGCTCTCCAGCTCGACGTTGGTTTCCTGCAGGGCCTGGTCGAGGAACTTGCGCTCGGTGACATCGCGCGCCGCGGCGAACACGCCCTGCAGCATCCGGTCGCGGTCATAGAAGGTGGTGGCGTTCAACGAGACCACGGTTTCCTTGCCGTCGCGGGCGCGGGCGATCAGTTCGTAGTTGGTGACCTTGTTCTTGTTGAGCACCAGCTTGATGGCCGCCGCGGCCCGCCCCGGGTCGGTGAAGTAGTTCTTGAACGGCGCGCCGATCAGCTCGTCGCGGGTACAGCCGGTGAGCGCCTCGGTCTGCTTGTTGACGTCGGAGAGGATGCCCGAGGGGTCGGTCGTCATCAGCGCGTCCACGTTCGACTCGATCAGCGAGCGGGTGTAGAACTGCTGGTCGCGCAAGCGCTGGTCCAGCTTCTTCTGTTCGGCCTCGACCTGCTTGCGGGCGCTGTTGTCGGTGCCGATCAGCAGGTAGCCGATGATGAGGTTGCCGGCGTCGCGCAGCGCGGTGACCGACACCACGGCCGGAAACCGGCTGCCGTCCTTGCGGATGTAGCTCAGCTCGTAGATGTCCTCGATGCCACGCGAAGCCTTGAACACCAGCGCCTCGAAGCCAGGGGTGATCGGCGTCGACAGCTCCGCGCTCAGCTCCCGCGCCCGGGCGATCACCTCCAGCGGGTCCGAGATGTCGGCCGGCGTGATCTTGTTCACCACATCGACCGCGGCATAGCCCAGCATGCGCTCGGCGCCCACGTTGAAAATCTGGATCACGCCTCTGGCGTCGGTGGCAATGCTGGAAAAATTCGCGCTGTTGAAGATCGCGTCCTGCAAGGCACCGGTCTTCAGCAAGGACGCTTGGCGCTGCACTTCAGCCAGGGTGAGGCCAATTTCGGTGTCGGACATGCAGATTTCCCATGCAAAGCGTGTGACGATTCGGCGCGAATCGTCCCGGTCACACGGGCGCACGTCTGTGCGCTGCCAGACAGAGCGGGCGATTTAATTCACGAAAAGGGTGCAACTGTGGCGAATGGACTGAAGCGACTGGGGTGGGCCGTGCTGGCGGTGCTGGGGCTGTTGGCGCTGGCCTGGGTCGGCGTGCCACCGCTGCTGAAGTCGCAGGTCGAGCAGCGTGCCAGCGCCGCCATCGGCCGCCCGGTGACGGTCGGCCGGATCGACTTCAAGCCCTGGACGCTGGAGCTGACGGCCGAACAATTCGCCATCGGCGCTGCGCCGGGTGGTGCATCCGCCGAGCCGCTGCTGAAGATCGCCCGGCTCTACGCCAACGCCGATCTGCGCTCGGTGCTGAACCTCGCGCCCGTGCTCACCGCGCTGGAGATCGACCAACCCGAACTCCGCCTGACGCGCACCGCCGAAGGCCACTACGACATCGACGACCTGATCGCCCGCTTCAGCCAGCCCGCGACCACGCCTCCGCCGGAGGAACCGGCCCGCTTCGCGCTGCACAACGTGCAGTTGCGCGGCGGCGCGGTGCAGTTCACCGACCAGCCGCTGCAGCGCGAACACCGGCTCACCCGCCTGACGCTGGCCGTGCCCTTCCTGTCCAACCTGCCCGCGGCGATCGACACCGAGGTGACGCCGCGGCTGGCCTTCCAGCTCGACGGCACCGCCTTCGACTCCGAAGCCAAGGCCCGCCCATTCGCCGTCCAGCGGCCCACCCAGGCGCAATTCAAGCTCAATGGCTTCGATCTGGCGCCGTGGCTCGGGTACTGGCCCGATGCGCTGCCGGTGAAGTTGCAGCGCGGACGGGTGTCGAGCGAGCTGGCGCTGCACTTCGAGGCGCCGCCGAAGCAGCCGCCCGTCGTGCGCCTGAGCGGCCAACTGCATGCGGAAGACCTCGCATTGACCGACCGCGCCGGCGCCGCGCTGCTGTCGTGGGGCGCACTGGACGTGGCGCTGCGCGATGTGCAGCCGCTGGCGCGCCAGAGCACGCTCGGTGCCGTCACGCTCGATGGCCTGACGCTGGACGTGTCGCGCGATGCACAAGGCCGGTTGAGCCTGCAGCAGCTCGCGGGCCCGGCCGACTCCACACCGACACCCGCGGCCGCACCCGCCCCCGCGTGGCAGGTCCAGGTCGACTCCATCGCGCTGCGGAACACCCGTGTCCACTGGCGCGACGCCACCACGCAACCTGCCGCCGCCTTGACGCTGCAGGGGCTGGATCTGGAGACCGGCACCGTGCAATGGCCGCTGGCTGCACCGATCCCGCTCAAGCTGAGCGCCACGCTGCACGGCCCCGGCGCCGACAGCCCCGCCCAAGGCAAGCTGACCGCGCAAGGCGAAGCCAGCGACCGCGGCGCACAGGTGGACCTGCAGATCGAACGCCTGGCCCTGTCCGCCCTGCAGCCTTACCTCAACGCCACCCTCAAACCCCAGCTCGGCGGCGCGCTGTCGGCCAGCGGGCAGCTGCGCTGGGCGGCGGCGGACACGCAGAAACCGGCGCAACTCCAGCTCGACCTGAAGCAGGCCACCGTCGAGGCGCTCCAGCTCGACGACCGCAGCACCACGCTGGCCGCGCTGGGCAAGCTGCAACTCGACGATGCCACCATCGACCTGAACGCCCACACCGTGGCGCTCGCCCGCGTGCAGATCGGTCGCCCCGACACCCGCCTGGCGCGGGACGCCAAGGGCCAGTGGAATGTGCTGCAGTGGCTGGTCCCGCAGCCGCCCAGCCCGCCCGCCTCGCCACCGTGGCAGGTCACGCTGAACGACCTGCAGCTCCAGGACGGCCACCTCCAGTTCACCGATGCGCAGACCGCATCGCCAGTTCAGCTCGACATTGCCCAGCTCAGTGTCGGATTGCAGAACCTCGCGCTCCGCGGTGACCAGCTCGTCACGCCACTGCGCTGGCAGATCGGCGCCACCGTGGCCCCTGCTGCGACGACCACCGCAAAGGGCAAAGGCCCCGTGGTCCGCACGCTCGATGGCCGTGGCGAGCTGGGCCTCGCGCCGCTGCGGGTGCAGAGCAAGCTCAAGGTGCAGAACTTCCCGGTCCACGCGCTGGAGCCGTATTTCGGCGAAGCGCTCGGACTGAGCCTGCTGCGGGCGAACCTGGGCTACGAAGGCGATCTAGCGCTGCAGGACGGCCCGGCCGGGCTGAACGTCACGCTCAAGGGCGACGGCCGCGTCGGCGACGTGCAGCTCCACACCCGCCGCACCGCGCAGCGCACCAGCGACGAGCTGCTGCGCTGGCAGGCGCTGACGCTGCAGGGGCTGGAGGTCGTGCTCAAGCCGCCGCAGAAACCCAAGGTAGGAATCGGCGCGCTCGGCTTGAACGACTTCTACTCGAAGCTCGTCATCACCGAGGATGGCCGCTTCAATCTGCAGGATGTCGGCCCTGCGCCAGCGACCGCCCCCGACGCAGCAGCCAGCGCCCCGGCCACACCCGCCAGCGCGCCCGCCAAGGCCTCCGAGCTGCCGATCGACCTGACCATCACCGCCACCCGCCTGCGCAATGGCCGCGTCGATTTCACCGACCGCTTCATCCGCCCCAGCTACAGCGCCGACCTGAGCGAGCTGCAAGGCACCCTTGGCACGCTGCGTGCCGGCAGCCGCGAGATGGCCGAGATCACGCTGCGCGGCAAGGTCGCGCGCACCGGCACGCTCGACCTCGGCGGCCAGATCAACCCGACCGCGAACCCGCCCGTGATGGACCTGCGCGCCCGCGCCTCCGACCTGGAGCTGACCCCGCTGTCGCCCTACGCCGGCAAGTACGCGGGCTACGGCATCGAGCGCGGCAAGCTGACGATGGAAGTCGCCTACCGCATCACGCCCGAGGGCCAGCTCACCGCCACCAACAAGCTCGTGCTGAACCAGCTCACCTTCGGCGAGCGGGTCGAGAGCCCGACCGCGACGCAGTTGCCGGTGCTGCTGGCCGTGGCGCTGCTGAAAGACCGCAACGGCGTGATCGACCTGGACCTGCCGATCGGTGGCTCGCTCAACGACCCGCAGTTCAGCGTCTTCGGGCTGGTGCTGAAGGTGATCGGCAACGTGCTGACCAAGGCCATCACGGCGCCGTTTTCCTTCCTCTCGGGCGGCGGGAGCGACGACCTCAGCGTGGTCACCTTCGAGCCGGGAACGGCCACGCTGACCTCCGAGGGGCGCGACACGACCGACAAGGTGGCGAAAGCACTGGCGGACCGCCCCACGCTGACGCTGACCCTGCATGGCCAAGCCGACGGCCCCGCCGAACAGGCCGCCTACCGGGCCGCGGCGCTGGAACAACGCCTGCTCGCCACGGCACGCCGGGAGCGCACCGAGGCCGGCACAGCGCCCGACGCCCTCGACGCACCGCTGTCACCGGACGAGCGGACGCGCCTGCTCAAGGCGCTGGTCCGACAACTGCCGAAGGCGGTGCCTGCCAAGCCCGGTGCGTCTGCGTCCGCAGCACCCGCCAAGGTGTCAGCAGAGCCGACCGACGCCGAGATGACCGCGACCCTGGCCGCCGCCATCCCCGTGTCCGCCGACGTCTGGCGCGAACTCGCCGCCCGGCGTGGCGAAGCGGTGCGCGACGCACTGCTGGCGCGGCAGTTGTCGAACGAGCGCATCTTCCTCGGCGCCCCCAAGGCAAGCCGCAGCGACGGCGACGCGGCGGCGTGGAAGCCGTCCGCCGCGATGACGCTGTCCGCGAAGTAAGGCCGGAAGGCGTCCGTGGTTCAGCGCACGGCGCGGCGCTGCGCGCGCCACTGCAGGAACAGCACCGTGGCTACGCAGACACCGCCCACCAGCGCGCTGTCGAGCAGGAAGTACACGGGGCTGACCAGGTACTCGCCGCTGCAGAACGTGGCGAAGCTGCCCAGCGCCACACTGGCCCCAGCCCAGACCGGCCAGCGGGCACGCAGCCCGCCCAGGCGGTGGCTGGTCAGGCCCAGCAGCAGGCCGAACACGAAGGGGAACGATTCGACAAGGACTTCCATGGCGCTTCTCCTGAAAGGTCAGTCAGGCGGGCAGGACGGCAGGGCCGGCAGAGATCGCCTGCCCGGCATCGGCGCTGTCGGGGGAAACAGCACTGGTGTCGGACAGAGCGATCGCTGCAGCGGAGCCGGGGCGGGAAGGCGCCGCACCGGCATTGATTGGGGTCGCGGCGGCGGCCGCGCCGGGCGACTGGCCCGTGTCGCTGGCGGGCGCGGCGTCGCTGGTGGCACGCACCTGCTGGGCGTCGGTGCCGGCTTGGTCGATCTCGATGACGATGCGCATGGCTGGCTCCATCAGCTCAGTTGAGGACGGCAAACCGCCCCTCGAAATTGACGGTCTGGGCGGTCAGGTTGCGGACCGTGATCCAGTAGGTGGTGTGCGTGGCGTCGCCGCGGGCGACCGTCACGGACCACTCGATCTGCGCGCCGCCGCCATAGGGCGAGGTCGGCACCGCGTACCAGACCACGTGCCAGTCCGAAGGCCAGTTGAACGTGAACCAGCTGTTGGTCGCGCTGGGGGCGAGGCTGCCGGTGAATTGGGTTCCAGTCCACATGATCCGTGCTCCTTGGTCAGTGCAGTGCAGTTCGGGTGCCGATCTCAGTACTTGCTCAGGATGGCGTAGCGTCCTTCGAACTGGACGGCCGCCGCGGTGAGGTTGGTGACGTTGATCCAGTAGGTCACGTACTCGGACGAGCCGCGTTCGACCTGCACGGTCCAGCGCAATTGCGGTGTGCCCGAGGTCGGGCTGACAGGCATCACGGTCCAGACGACGTGCCAGGTCGCGGGCCAGTTGAAGGTGAACCAGCGTCCGCTCTGGTTGCCGGCGATCGTGCCGGTGAACTGCGTGCCGCAGATCGGCGCCGTCAGCCAGCCATCGACCGGTACTTCCCAGACGCCACGGTTGCGCGTGCCGGCCCGCAGCACACGGGCGTGCGGGTGAAAGACCAGATCGGCCACCATCACGTTCGGCAACCCGGTGCCCAGCGCCGCCCAGGCCGCGCCGCTGCTGAGCGACTCGTACACGCCGATGTCCGCCGCCACCCAGACCCGCCCGGCGTTGCCCGGGTCGGTGCAGACTGCGTTGATCGGCAGCACAGGCAAGCCGGCGCTGCGGTCGGTCCACGAGGTACCGCCGTTGGTCGAGGCATAGACCCGCCCGCCGCTGGAGGCCCGGTAGGTCACCCAGACGTTGTTGGGCGTGCCGGCTTCGACATGGAGGTCGCTCACCTGGGCGCCACTGCGCGGGACGGTCAGTTCGGTGCGCACCCAGGACGCGCCGTTCCAGTCCAGCCGGAAGACCCGGCCCACGCTGACGCCGACATAGAGCCGGTCCGCGGTCGAGGCGTGCATCGCCGTTGTCAGCAGGCCGGCCGGCAGCGCCACCTCGGTGAACGCCGTGCCGCGGTTGCGCGAGACAAACACGCTCTGCCCGGCCTGCGCCACGGTGTCGCCATTGACCTCGACCGGTGGGTAGAACAGCGCGCTGTACCCGGCGGGCACGGCCGGCCCGATCCAGCCCCAGCTGCCCCAGCCGCCGCCGGTGGTGGAGCGCTCCATGCCCATGCCGTAGAAGGTGTGGAAGCAGACGTTCGGGCTGGGCCGGTTCAGGCCGCAGTCGCCGCCGTCGCCGTCCTGGGCGTGTTCCCAGACGGCCGAACCGGTGTAGCGGATCGTGCCGTTGTCCTGCGTGCCGGCCAACAGCAGGCGGGTGCTGCCCCAGTCCTGCGCGAGGTACTCGATCTCGGTGATCGCCAGCCCGTTGTTCAGCGAGGTCCAGTTCACGCCGCGGTTGGGCGAGCGGTAGAGCCCGCCGTCGCTGCCGGCGAACAGCACGTTCGGATCGGTCGGGTGCAGCGCGAAGGCGTGCTGGTCCGGGTGGATCGAGTCGCCGCTGGTCTTGGCGGACATCGCCATCCAGGTCCAGGTCGCGCCGGACAGCGTGCCTCGGAAGTTGTCGATCGCCCCGACATAGACCTGGTTGACCGTGTCGGGCGCGGCCATCAGGCACCAGTCGTACCAGTCCTGCCCCACCGTCACGCCCGCGGGCAGCGCCACCGCGCTCCAGACGCCGGCCACGTCGCGCCGGTAGAGCCGGGCCGCGCCGCCGGACGAGCCGAACGCGTAAGCGACCCGCGGATCGCCGCGCACCATCGACACCGCCAGCCGGTTCCAGCTCGCCGGGGCGCCGGGCAGCGCCACCGCCGCCCAGGTCGTCCCGCCATTGGTCGAGCGGAACACGCCGTCGCTGCAGGCGGCCAGCACCTCGGCCGCCGCGCCGCCGCTGGTCTGGTAGGCCAGCGACCAGGTGCGCCGGGCGCGCCGCAGCGTCCAGGCCACGCCGCCGTTGGTCGATTCGTACAGCCCGCCGGTGGTGCCCGCCAGCACGTGGTTCACATTGACCGGATCGACGACGAGTTCGTAGAAGCCTTGTCCGACAAACGGTGCGCCCGCGACCAGCGACCAGGTCGTGCCGCCATTGGCCGACTTGAGCACCCCGGCGCCGAGGCCGGCGTAGAAGTTGCCCTCGCCGGTGCCGCAATAGACGGTGGCGGGCGCGGACTTGGCATAGGCGAGTGCGCCCACGGTCAGCGTGGGGGCCGAGTCGGTGCGCGGCCACCAGGTGGTGCCGTTGTCGAACGATTCCCAGACACCGCCCGCGGCCGAGCCGCAGAGCAGGTGGTTGCCGTTCGAGGGATCGACGGCGATGCTGGACACGCGGCCCGAGACGATGGTGCGCCCCGGGTTGCTGCCGTAGGTCTGGCCATTGGGCATGTAGACCGGGCCGAGCGAGCGCCAGGCCGGTGGCACGGCACGCGGGGCGGGCGCCGGGGGGCCGTCGCGCTCGGCCGGGCCGCCGGCCGCGTCGGTTTGCGGTGCGTAGTCAGGGGCGGCGCCAACGGCTTCGGCAGCGCCCAGGGCCACCGCCGCATCGGCGTAGCGCTGGGCGAGTTCCGCCGCCTGGTCCGACGCCGTGGTGGCGGCCTTGCCGACGCCTCGCCGCGCCTTGGTGCCGGCGGTCGGCTCATCGGGCACGGGGTCAGGGTCCATTGCCGCATCGGCGATGACCTGCAGACCACGGGGGTCGCTGAACTCGCGCAACCGGGCCAGCGCCTTGCCGCCTGCGGGCTTGGGCTGGAGCGCACGGGTGCCGGGCGCCGCTGCGGCGGGGCCGGTGTCACTCTCGAGCGGGGTCTTCATGTGTTCTCCTTGGGGGATGAACGTGGCGGTCGAACGGGGTGCGGGGCGGTGGGCGCCGGAGGCTTGGGCGCCTCTGGCGGTGGTGGCAAGGTCGGCGGGAGATCACGGCCCCGCTCGAACTCGTCCAGCCGCTCGCGCGCCGGTCCACCGGGCACGGGGCCGCGCGGATTCAGCGGTACACCGGGAGGAGGTTTGGGCACGGCGAGCCTTTCGATACAGCAAGCCTTCACAGTATTCACATTACGGGGTACTGAACAGCCCCCTTCTGTCGGCACTTCATCAGGGTTGATGACGCCGGCCGAAGCCTGCCGCGCTGTGCCAGACTGACCGCCATGCACCCTGTCGTCGAACTGCTCACCCGCCCGCTGCGCTGGCTGTTCCAGTGGCTGATCGCGCTGATCGTCCTGTTCGAGGAATGGGGCTGGGAGCCGCTGGCCCGGTGGATGGCGCAACTGGCGCAGTTGCCGCTGATCGGCTGGCTGGAGCGCCGCGTGGCCCGGCTGCCGCCCGCGCTGGCGCTGGTGGTGTTCCTGGCGCCGGGGCTGATGCTGCTGCCGATCAAGCTCGCCGCGCTGGCGCTGGTGTCACATGGCCACGTCTTCACGGGCATCTCCGTGATCGTGCTGGCCAAACTGCTCGGCACCGCGCTGGTGGCCCGCATCTTTCAGCTCACGCAACCGGCGCTGATGCAACTGGCATGGTTTGCGCGGGTTCACGGGTGGTGGATCGTGTGGAAAGAAACCGCGGTGGCGCAGGTACGGGCGTCGCGGGCTTGGCGGATTGGACGGTGGATTCGGCGGGGGGTGGTGCGGCGGGTTCGGGGGTGGCGGGCGTAGACCGGGAATGGTGATTTCGCTATGCTGGGGCACCGCGTGGCGGCGTCACGAATCGCTCGTCAAGCGGGTTTATGAACAGACGGGACGTGACAACCGAGGAACCTCAAATGACCGAACGAACCGGCCACTGCCTCTGCGGCGCCGTCCGCTTCCGCCTCTCGGCCGATCCAGTCGCGGCCCGCGTCTGCTGGTGCCGCGACTGCCAGCACCTGTCCGCCAACGGCACGGTCAACATGCTCGTGCCGACAGCGGCGCTCGACGTTGACGGGCAGACGAGCGAGTACACCAGCACCGCCGACAGCGGCAACACCATGCGCCGGCGTTTCTGCCCGACCTGCGGGGCGCATCTGTTTGCCAACTCGTCCGGGCGCCCGCAATTCACCGTCGTCCGCGTGGGCGCGCTGGACGATCCTTCTTCGGTGCAGCCGACGATGAACATCTGGACCAGCCGCGCGCCGACGTGGGCCTGCCTCGATGCAGCGCTGGAGCAGGTCGAGAAGCAGCCGGTGCCGCCGCCAAGCGCCAAGCCAGCCTGACGCTGACGGGCTGGCCGAAGGGGGTCACCCGCCCCGGAACTTGCTGCCCAGCCCCTTCAGCAACGCGATCGGCCCGAGCCGCGATTGCAGGTTCCACACAGACAGCCGCTGCGTCCGGCTGCGCCCGTCGTACCAGTCGAGCACCGAGGCGGTGGCGCCGTCCGGCTCGCGCACGCTGACCAGCGTGGATTCGTCGGCGGTGGTGTCGACGCTGTGCTGCAGCGCCTCGACGGTGAGCAGCAGGCTGGGGGTGATGTCGGCGTGGGCGGGGTCGTAGCAGGCGTGGCGCTCGATCCAGGTGTCGCCGCAGCGCAGGCGGATCAGGCCGGCGATCTCGCCGCCGTCGCCGCCGAGCAGCCACACCGCCGCGTCGCCGCGGGCCGCCAGCCGGGGCAGCCAGTCGCGGTAGAACGCGACGAGGCGCAGGTTGCTGCCGATGGTGACGCCGCTGCCGGCCTGCACCAGCGCCTTTTCCAGCAGGAGGTAGCGCTCCAGCGCCGCGCTGATCTCCTCGGGTGTCTCGGCGACCACGACGCAGGTGCCCGGTTGTTCGGCCTGCAGCCGCTGCTGCATCCGCAGGCGCTGGGCCTGCACGGACGCGCGCCGGGTGGCGACATGCAGCGCCCAGTCGGTGTCGAGCCGCTGGAACGGGGCGTCGATGTCGGGCTGCGTCTCGCTGGAAAATCCCTTGCCGGGGCGCTGCAGCATGCGCAGCGGCCAGCTGCCGGAGACCAGTTCGCGCAGGTCGAGCACCTGCCACTCCGAGCGCCGCGCGACCAGCGCCTCCCAGAGCACGGCCCAGACCCGGTCGGCGTCTTCCAGCGCCAGCAGGCCGGGCCGGTCGCCCTCCCAGATGCCGATGTGGCGCAGCACCTGCAGCGCCATGCCGTAGTGCCGCTCGGTGACCCGCACCAGTGGCAGCACGCCATACAGCCGATCCTGGTCATCACGCACCACCAGCACCCAGAGCTGGTCACCCGCCGCCGCCAGGTGCTGCCAGGCGAGACGCACGTAGCCCCAGGTGACGTACAGCCCGTACACCTCGGCCTGGTCCTCCAGCGATTCCCACGCCGTCCGCAGCGTCACCAGCGCAGACTCGTTGCGCACGACGGTGACGGAGAGTGCAGGCAGGCGGGGCGCAGGCAGGTTCATGGCATCGACGGGCTGGGGACAGGGTCGGGGTTTGGTCCGCCAGTGTGCAACAAGGCGCCGACCGCCGATTGCAGCCGCTCGGGCGTGACCTGCGCCGCGGGCAGCGCGGGGCCGGCGACCACCTCGACCCGGCTGAACAGCCCGCGCCGCAGCGGCCTGGCCATCGCCCGCCCGCCCTCGATGCGCGAAAACGTCGAGCCCCACAGATTGACCAGCGCCACCGGAACGACCGGCGCCGGCTGGCGCTCCAGGATCTTCATGATCCCGCCCTTGAACGGCTGCAGCGTGCCGTCGCGGGTGATGCCGCCTTCCGGGAAGATGCCGAGCAGGTCACCCTCTGCGAGCACCTGGGCGGCCTCGGCGAAGGCACGTTCGTAGACCACCGGGTCTTCCTTCTGCGGAGCGACCGGGATCGCCTTGACGAGCCGGAACAGCGCGCCCAGCACCGGCGTGGCGAAGATGCGGTGGTCCATCATGAAACGGATCGGCCGCGGGCTGGCGGCGGCCAGCACCAGCGCGTCCACGTAGCTGACATGGTTGGCGGCGACGATGGCGGCGCCCTCGGTCGGGATGTGCTGATCGCCGGTCAGTTTCAGGCGGTAGACGAAGCGCGTCAGCACGAAGGCCAGGAAGCGCAGCAGGTACTCCGGCACCAGCAGGAAGATGTAGCCGGCCACCAGCGCGTTGGCCAGTCCGGTCGCCAGGAACACCTGCGGGATGGTCGCGCCCGCCCCGAGCATCGCGCCCGCGATCACCGAGCTGGCGATCATGAACAGCGCGTTGAGGATGTTGTTGGCAGCGATGATGCGGGCGCGGTGGCTCCTGGGTGCCCGCAACTGGATCAGTGCGTACATCGGCACGCTGTAGAGGCCCGCCGACCCCGCCAGCAGCGCCAGATCGGCCATCACGCGCCAGTGCGCCGGCTCGGCCAGGAAAGCGCCGAGCGTGTACGACGCCGCGCCCTGCGGCAGCGGCAGACCGGTCGCGGCGAAGTACAGATCGACCGAGAACACCGTCATCCCGATCGCGCCCAGCGGGACCAGGCCGATCTCGACATGGCGCCTCGACAGCACCTCGCACAGCAGCGAGCCGGTGCCGATGCCCACCGAGAACACCACCAGCAGCAGCGAGGCGACCTGCTCGTTGCCGTGCAGCACCTCCTTGGCGAAGGCCGGGAACTGGCTCAGGAAGACCGCGCCGAAGAACCACATCCACGAGATGCCCAGCAGCGAGCGGAAGACGACGATGTTGCCGTGCGCGAGCTTCAGGTTGCGCCAGGTCTCGGTGAAGGGGTTGGGGTTGATCTGCAGGGCCGGGTCGGTGGCCGGGGTCGGTGGCACGAACTGCACCACGGCGCGCCCGAGCAGCGCCATCGCGATGCAGCCGATCGCCACCGCACGGGCGCCACCCTCGGCCATGCCGATCAGCAGCCCGCCCGCGACGTTGCCGAGCAGGATGGCGACGAAGGTGCCCATCTCGACCATGCCGTTGCCGCCGGTGATCTCGCGCTCGCCGAGGTGCTGCGGCAGGTAAGCGAACTTGACCGGGCCGAACAGCGTGGAGTGCAGCCCCATCAGGAACACGCAGCCCAGCAGCGTCACGACGCGCACGTTCACCGCGTCCTGCACGAACGCCCATGCTGCGAGCCCCATGATCCCGATCTCCAGCGACTTGACGAGGCGCATCAGCAGCGCCTTGTCGAGCTTGTCGGCGAGCTGGCCGCTGGTGGCCGAGAACAGCAGGAAGGGCAGGATGAACAGCGCCCCGATCGCCAGCCCGGCCAGCGACGGCGGCAGCCACGCCACCTGCAACTGGTAGGTCACCAGCACGGTGAAGGCGAACTTGAACAGGTTGTCGTTGGCGGCGCCGAGGAACTGGGTCCAGAAGAACGGCGCGAAGCGGCGCTGGCCGAGCAGCGCGAACTGGCTGGTCTGGTCGGGGTGACTCATCGGGGGAAGTCCTCGTCAGGGGCGGCGCGCCGGGGGTGGCGCCGCCAGAACACTGTAGTGCAAGCCGTGCCGGATCAGCGCACGGTCTGGGGCGCACCGGCCAGCGCGGTGCGTTGCAGGAAAGCGAACACCGAATCGACGGTGACGGTGTCGATGCGGTCGGAGAAGCGCCGGGCGCTGGGATGGTCGTCGAAGGCCACGTTGGCGGTGCCGACGCGGGCACCCAGGCGCTGGCCGGCGCTGAGGTTGAGCGTGGTGGGCTGGTAGCCCTTGAACTGCAGCCACGCCTGGGCGCGGGTGCGGTCGCAGGCACCGGGCTCCACCGCGCAGGCCAGCGTTTCGAGCGCCCACTGGTTGCTCTGCTGGTAACGCTGCGACCACGGGTAGGCGACCATGCTGTACGGCTTGTGGTGCAGCACGGCGGCGCGCTGGTTGTCCTGCAGCAGCGGGCGCAGCGCGGCCTGCACGGCGGGTGTCGGGAGGACCAGCGCGGCTTCGTAGTCGAACAGGTCGTCGCTGAAGAACTCGGCCAGCCCTTGCCGGTACAGCGCCGATTCGGCCGTGCCGCACTGGTTGAGCTTGTGGACCACACGCCATGCCTTGGCCGCCTCGTCGCGGTAGACGTAACCGAAGTGCGAGTAGCGCAGGCCGTAGCGGTCGAGGTTCTGGCCGCGGCGGGCGATGACGGCCAGCGTGGCGCCGCTGTCGTCGAGCCAGCGCACGGTCTTCACGGCGAGGTCAAGGGAGCGGCGGATCTGGTCCGGCGACGGCGGTTTCTCGGCACAGTTCTGGCCGGCCCGGGCCGGTGGCGGCGTCAGCACCACGGCCAGCGCCAGGGTGGCAACGGCAGCGGCAGCGGCGGTGTTCATCGCGTCATCCGTTCGTTGTAGAGCAGCGAGGCGCCGATCTCGTTGGGCACGAAGCACAGCGCCTTGCCCGCCGCCGACAGGATCCAGCCAGTGCTCAATGCCGTCACCACCACGGCGGTGCCGACAGTCGCCGACACGGCTTCGGCGCCGGCTGCGCTCAAGGTCAGCACGACGCTGGCGCCCGTGGACGCCTGCGTCAGCACCCAGACCGTTCCAGCCGCCGCCACCTGCACGCTGGCCACCGTCAGCACGGCACCCGCCGACAGCACGGCCGCAGCCGGCGCTGCCGAGATCGCCAGTGGCACGCCCAGCGACAGGGCGGACAGGGCGCTGGCCTCAGAGCCATCGCGGTGCGCCTGCGCTGCCATCGGGGCCAGGGTGACCGTGGCGGCCAGCAGGAAGCCGAGGAGCTTGTTCGGGGTTTTCATGGGATTCACCTTGTTTTCACGTTTCTTCGCGGGCTTCGCGGCGACCTTGCAGGCGCGCTTCCAGCACATCCGCCTCGTGGGCATCGCGCAGCGTCTTGGCCAGCGTGAACACCGACGAGATCAGGAATAGCCAGCTCACGGCGAGGTAGGCCTTCCACACCGGCTGCACGTCCATGCGCCACAGGCCCCAGCCCGTCAGCGCCATCGCCAGGAAGAAGCCGCCCCACACCACCCACTTCCAGCCGGGCGTGTCGCTGCGGCGCTTGTCGTTGTCGCGGATGAACTTGGACAGCCCGAACGCGGAGGTCAGGCAGAACAGGTAGCCCATCACCATGAACGCGCGGTCCAGGTCCTGCCCTGGCAGCCAGGCCAAGCCGGTGGCGCACAGCGTCACCGCCAGACCGAACGAGATCCAGACCTGGGCGCGCCAGGCGGGGGTATCGCGGCGCACGACCGAGGACGAAGACGGGGAAAAAGCATCGGAGGACATGGTGTGGGGCCTTTCGGCGGCTGGTGCGTTGAACACGGAATGGATGCTCGGGCAGAGCGTCCCGGGGTGCAACGATAAGCAACGAAATATCGGGCAATGCCTCGATGAGTATCATTTGGCGATACCTGATCGACCGAAAACGCCAGAGGACACGCCGTGAGCACCACCGCCGACCTGATCCGGGTCTTGAAGGCCGAGCTGAAGTCGGCCGGCATCACCTACGCCGCGCTGGCCGTGCAGCTCGACATGGCCGAGTCGAGCGTCAAGCGCATGTTCGCGCAGGGCGACATGCCGCTGTCGCGCATCGACGCCATCTGCCGCGTGCTGCGCACCGACTTCGCCGAGCTGGCCCGGCGCGTCGCCGACGACACGCCCGCACGCACCGAGCTGACCCCCGAGCAGGAGCGCGCCGTGGTCGCCGACCGCAAGCTGCTGCTGGCGGCGATCTGCTGCCTGAGCCAGTGGACCTTCGAGCAGGTGCTGGCAGGCTACGGCTACACCGAGGCAGAACTGACCGGCTACTTCGTGCAGCTCGACCGGCTCGGTTTCATCGAACTGAAACCGCAGAACCGCTACCGCATGAAGGTGGCCAAGACCTTCCGCTGGCGCCCGCACGGGCCGGTGATGCAGTTCTTCCGCGCGGAGGTGGTGCCGGACTACTTCCGCGGTGGCTTCGACGGCGAGGGCGAGCAGCTCATGCTGGTCCACGGCGAGATCAACACCCGGCTAGCCCAGGTCTTCAACGAGCGCCTGGCGCGCATCGCCAGCGATTTCGCCCAGCAGCACCTGGCCGACCAGCGCCTGCCCGAGGACCAGAAGCAGCCCTACACGCTGGTGATCGGCATGCGCTCATGGCTGTTCGGGCCATTCCGCGATCTGCGCCGACGGGCAAAGGCCGAGACCTCCTGCGATCGCTGAGCGGCGCCTGAAGTGCCGACCCCGGGATTTCCCGATGGCCCGGGTTTCCCCTCTCCTGACGGCGCGCTGACATGGCGACACTGACAGCGTTTTGGAACCGGTTCCAACACACTGTCAGTCCGGAGCCCTTCTTGTCCGATTCCATCGCGCACCCGCTGTCCGACACCATCGCTCCCCCGACGGATTCCGCGATGGCGCAGCCCGATTTCCTGTGGGGTGTGGCCACGGCTTCGTACCAGATCGAAGGCGCCATCCGTGCCGACGGCCGCCTGCCAAGCATCTGGGACACCTTCTCGACCACCCCGGGCAAGACATTGGGCGGCGACACCGGTGAGCACGCCTGCGAACACTACAGCCGCTGGGCCGATGACGTTGACCTGATCGCCGATCTGGGTGTCGATGCCTACCGCCTTTCCATTGCGTGGCCGCGTGTCATGCACGCCGACGGCACGCCCAACCAGGATGGCCTGTCGTTCTACCGCCGCTTGCTGGCCCGCCTCGGGGCCCACGGTGTGCAGCGCTTCGTCACGCTCTACCACTGGGATCTGCCGCAGCACCTCGAAGACCGCGGCGGCTGGCTCAACCGCGACACGGCCTACCGCTTCGCCGACTACGCCGCGCTGGTCGCCCGCGAGCTGAGCGGGCTGGTCGAGGGCTGGATGACGCTGAACGAGCCGTGGTGCTCGGCCTTCCTCGGCTACGGCAACGGCCACCACGCGCCGGGCCTGGCCGATCCACGCTACGCCACGCAGGCGATGCACCACCTGCTGCTCGGCCACGGGCTGGCGCTGGAAGCCATCCGCAAGAACGACCCTGGTACACCCGCCGGCATTGTCGCCAACATCGGCCGCGGCACCTCGGACAGCACCGACCCGGCCGATCAGGAAGCCGCGCGGCTCTATGAGCTGCAGCACAACGACTGGGTGCTGCAGCCGCTGCTCGCCGGCAGCTATCCCACCGACCTGTGGGACAAGCTCTGGCCCGGCAGCGCACCGCTGGTGCTGCCCGGTGACATGGCCACCATCCGCCAGCCGCTCGATTTTCTCGGCATCAACTACTACTTCCGCAGCAACCTGCGCAGCGACGGCGCGCACGGCTTCCGCGATGTCCCGCTCGACGGCGTCGAGCGCACGCAGATGGGCTGGGAGGTCTACCCGCAGGGGCTGGAAGACCTGCTGCGCCGCTTCAAGTCGGTCTACCCCGATCTGCCGCCCATCTACATCACCGAAAACGGCATGGCCAGCGACGACGCCGTGGTCGATGGCCGGGTGGACGACACCCAGCGCCAGGCTTACCTGAAGGGCCACTTCGCGGCGGTCAGCCGCGCGATGGAGGCGGGCGTTGAAGTCCGTGGGTACTTCGTGTGGTCGCTGATGGACAACTTCGAATGGGCCTTCGGCTACGAGCGCCGTTTCGGGCTGGTCCATGTCGACTACGGCACCCAGGTGCGCACGCTCAAGGACAGTGCGCACGCTTTTCGATCCTTTCTGCAACAGCGTCGGGCAGCCGCTACCCCAGCCGCCCTTACAACCTGAGGAGACACAAGCAATGACGACGATCCTGAACATTCGCATGAAGCAACTGGCCGCCGCCGCGCTGATCAGCGTCGGCGCAGTCGGCGCCGCCCACGCCCAGAAGGCGGAAGTCATCCACTGGTGGACCTCGGGTGGCGAAGCCGCCGCCATCAAGGAATTCGCCACGATGTACACCAAGGCCGGCGGCACCTGGATCGACACCCCCATCGCCGGTGGTGGCGGCGCGCAGGCCCGCACCGTGATGGCCAACCGCACCATGGGCGGCGACGCTCCGACGGCGGCCCAGTACAACTACGGCAAGCAGTACGAGGAAATCATCAAGGAAGGTCTGCTGAACAACCTCGATGACATCGCCGCCAAGGGCAACTGGGACAAGCTGCTGCCGGAGAAGATCCGCAACGCCGTGAAGGTCAACGGCCACTACTACGCTGTGCCGGTCAACCTGCACAACGAAAACTGGGTCTGGTACAACAAGGCCGTTCTGGCCAAGGCCGGCGCCAAGGAGCCGACCAACATGGACGAGATGTTCGCGGCCATGGACAAGGTCAAGGCCGCTGGCGGAGTCACGCCGCTGGCGCTGGGCGGCCAAGGCTGGCAGGAAGGCATCACCTTCCGCGGCGTGCTGCTGGCCACTGGCGGGCAAGACCTGTACCTGAAGACCTTCAAGGACAAGGACGCTTCCACCCCGGGTTTCCGCAAGGCCGTCGAGACCTTCAAGAAGCTCAAGGGCTACGTGGACGCCGGCTCGCCGGGCCGTGACTGGAATCTGGCCACCGGCATGGTCATCGAAGGCAAGGCTGCCTTCCAGATGATGGGCGACTGGGCCAAGGGCGAGTTCGTCAACGCCGGCAAGACCGCAGGCAAGGAATACGGCTGCTTCATGGCCGGCGGCCCGAAGATGCCTTACGCCATCGGCGGTGACGTGTTCGTGTTCCCGAAGCAGAAGGCGCCTGACGCCGCTGCCGCGCAGAAGAAGCTGGCCGAGATGATGATCTCGCCGGAAGGTCAGGTCGCCTTCAACAACAAGAAGGGCTCGATCCCGATCCGCACCGACGTGGACACCAGCAAGATGGACATGTGCGCCCAGATGGGTGTGCAGGCTGTCAAGGAAGGCCGTCTGCTGCAAGGCACCAACGAACTCCTGAGCCCGGATGCCGTCGGTGCTTTCGAGGACGCCATCAGCAAGTACTGGAACTCTGCCCAGTCCGCCGACGACGCCATCAAGGCGATGGCCACGGCCCTGAAGCGCTAAGGCTTCCCCGCGCGGGGTCGGCTGCCCGACCCTGCGCTCTCTTTCTCCCCTTCCGCGCGCAAGCGACGCCGCAGACGCCAGTCGTCCGGGTCGCGCTGCCGCATGACCAGCGAGGTCCGCCATGGCGCGCGCCGCACGACCGAAACGCCTGAACCTGGCCCTGCACGCCGCGCTGCTGCCGCTGGCCATCACTGCCTTGCTGGCCTACGTCGGCTCGGTGATCTGGAGCATCCGGATCTCCCTGTCCTCGTCCAAGCTATTCCCGCGGGACGACTGGGTCGGGCTGATGCAGTTCGAGCGCCTGTTCGAGACCGACCGCTGGACCGTGTCGCTGCAGCACCTGGGTGTGCTGGCGGTGGTCTATGTGCTGGGCGTGCTCGTTCTGGGCACGCTGATGGCGATCTTCATCGACCAGCAGGTCAAGGCCGAGAGCTGGTTCCGCACGATCTTCCTGTATCCCTATGCGATGAGCTTTGTCGTCACGGGCCTGATCTGGCAGTGGCTGTTCAACCCCACGCTGGGCCTGCAGAACGCCTTCCGCCTGATGGGCTGGGAGAGCTTCACGCTCGACTGGACGGTGCGCTCCGACATGGTGCTCTACGCCATCGGCCTGGCCATGGTCTGGCAGGGCAGCGGCACGACGATGGCCATCCTGCTGGCGGCGCTGCGTGGCGTCGATGAGGAGCAGTGGAAGGCCGCCCGCCTGGAGGGTGTCTCCAAGCCGCGCTACTACCTCAGCGTCGTGCTGCCGCAGCTCGGCCCGGCGTATGCCACGGCGTTCGTGCTGCTGGCCGTGGCGCTGGTGCGCACCTTCGACGTGGTGGCCGTGATGACCAGCGGCGGCCCCGGCGACGCCAGCGAAGTGCCCGCCAAATTCATCATCGACCACCTGTTCGGCCGCAACAACATCGGACTGGCCTCGGCCGCTTCGGTGGTGATGCTGGTCACCGTGTTCACCGTGCTCGCGCCGCTGCTGTACTGGCGCTCCAAGGTCCAGGCGCGTCAGAACGCCGGCCACTGAGGGTTTATCGACATGAGCACCACTGCAACTTCCACGGCCCTCCCCGCCGCCCCGGCGACGCCGCGTGGCCAGCGTCCGCGCCGCCCGCTGGTCACCCCTGCCCGCATCGGCATCTACGCCTTCCTGCTGGTCACCTCCGCCTTCTTCCTGCTGCCGTTGTACGTGATGGTGGTGACCTCGCTGAAGTCGGCCGACGAGGTGCGCCAGGCGGTGATGTTCGCCTGGCCGTCCTCGCCGCAATTCGGCAACTGGGCGGAAGCCTGGTCGTCGGCCTGCATCGCCCTGGCCTGCGAGGGCATCCAGGGCGGCTTCTGGAACTCGGTGCGGCTGGTCATCCCGGCCACCCTCCTCTCGGTGTTCCTCGGCGCGCTCAACGGCTACGCGCTGAGCTTCTGGCGCTCGCGCTGGGGCGACATCCTGTTCGGCATCATGCTGCTGGGCGCCTTCGTGCCCTTCCAGGTGATGATTTACCCGCTGGTGGCGTGGTTCCGGCTGGGCGGCTTCTACAACACCTACTGGGCGATCCTGCTGGTCCACTGCATCTTCGGGATGCCGGTGCTGACGCTGCTGTTCCGCAACTACTACATCTCCGTGCCGAACGAGCTGTTCAAGGCGGCGCGCATCGACGGCGGCGGTTTCTGGCGCATTTTCTTCCAGCTCATGCTGCCGATGGGCACGCCCATGCTGATCGTGGCGACCATCCTGCAGGTCACCGGCATCTGGAACGACTACCTCTTCGGCCTGATCTTCGCCGGCAAGGACAACTACCCGATGACGGTGCAGCTCAACAACCTGGTCAACACCACCTTCGGCGTGCGCCGCTACCACATCGACATGGCCGCCACCATCCTCACGTCGCTGGTGCCGCTGGCGGTGTACTTCTTCTCCGGTCGCTGGTTCGTGCGTGGCATTGCCGCCGGCGCGGTCAAGGGCTGATTTCAATTTTTTCGAGACTCCACCATGGCCAGCGTCCACATTGACAACCTCGACATCGTCCTCGGCGGCAACACCATCCTGAAGGGCATGAACCTGGAGGTCGCCGACGGCGAGTTCCTCGTGCTGCTCGGTCCTTCGGGCTGCGGCAAGTCCACGCTGCTGCACACCATCGCCGGCTTCAACGATGTCGCCGAAGGCAGCATCCGCATCGGCGACCGCGACGTCACCTGGGCCGACCCCAAGGACCGCGAGATCGGCATGGTGTTCCAGTCCTACGCGCTCTACCCGACGATGAACGTCGAGCGCAACATGTCCTTCGGGCTGCGGGTGGCGCGGATACCGAAAGCCGAGATCGAGAAGCGCGTGGCCAAGGCCGCCGAGATGCTGCACCTGACGGAGCTGCTCAAGCGCCGCCCGGCGCAGCTCTCCGGTGGCCAGCGCCAGCGGGTCGCCATCGGCCGCGCCGTGGTGCGCGACGCCAAGGTCTACCTGTTCGACGAACCGCTGTCCAACCTCGACGCCAAGCTGCGCGCCGAGCTGCGCCGCGAGCTGAAGCAGCTGCACCTGCAGCTCGGCGCCACCATGGTCTACGTCACCCACGACCAGGTCGAAGCCATGACGCTGGCCGACCGCATCGCGGTGATGAAGCTCGGCGTGATCCAGCAGATCGGCACGCCGGACGAGATCTACACCCGCCCGGTGAACCTGTTCGTCGCCGGCTTCCTCGGCTCGCCGACCATGAACACGCTGCGCGGCAGTCTGGTGGCCCGCAGCGGCGGCACCACCGGTTTTGTCGGCAAGGAGCTGAGCACCGACGTGTCGGCCTACCCCTTCACCGCACCCGCGCTGGATGGCCGGGAAGTGGTGCTGGGCGTGCGACCCGAGCAGGTCCGGCTGGCGCACACGGTCGGCACCGCCACACCCCACACTGGCCGCCTCACGCTGATCGAGCCGCTCGGGCCGCAGAAGATCGTCTGGTTCACGGTGGGTGACGTGCTGTTGAGCGCCATCGCCGACGACCAGTGGCAGGGCACGGTCGGCGAGCCCATCGCCTTCGGCTTCGACCTGCCGCGCGCCTCGGTGTTCGACGCCAAGAGCGAAGCCCGGCTCTGAGCCAGGCCAACCCCAGGACACCCCATGCCCCGCCCCCTGATCCAGCAGCCGTTGCACGACGGCTGGCGGTTTCGTGCGGCCGATCCACGGCTGGGTGACACGGAACAGTTCACCACAACCGACGGCTGGCAGACCGCCAGCGTGCCCGGCACCGTCTACCAGGACCTGATCGCCAGCGGCGCCATCCCGGACCCGCTCGTCGGGCGCCAGGAGGCCGAAGTGCAGTGGGTGGCAGAGCGTGACTGGTGTTACCGGCTGGACTTCGACCTGGGTGCCGATGCCTTGCGCGACCGGATGGCGCTGGTGTTCGACGGGCTGGACACCTTCGCCCGCGTCTGGCTCGACGGCCAGCCGCTGGCCGAGAGCGACAACATGTTCGTGCCGCTGCGCGTGGACATCACCGACCGGTTGCCGCATGCCGGGCCGAGTCGGCACACACTGTGGATCCGCTTCGACAGCGCGCTGCGCCGCGGCCGCGACCTCGAAGCGCACCACGGCGCCCGTCCGCTGTGGAACGGTGATTCCAGCCGGCTCCATGTCCGCAAGGCGCCCTACCACTACGGCTGGGACTGGGGCCCGACGCTGCTGACCTGCGGTCCGTGGAAGGCGGTCCACCTGGAAGCCGCCGATCTGCGCATCGCCGAGCTGGCCAGCCCGGTGACGCTCAGCGGCGACTGGACCCACGCCCGCGTGGACCTGCACACCCGCCTCGGCGGTGACCCGAGCAACAACGTGGCGCTGGAGCATGCGCTGTTCGACCCCGCCGGCACGCTGGTCGCCACGCACCACAGCCGCGCCACCGCGCAGCACACCGCCTCGCTGTCGGTGGACACGCCGCAACTCTGGTGGCCAGCCGGCCACGGGGCACAGCCGCTCTACATCCTCCACACCCGCCTTCTCCGCGCCGATGGCACGGTGATCGCCGCGCAGCAGCGCAGCCTCGGCCTGCGCCGGCTGCGGCTGGTGCAGGCGCCGGTGGCGGGCGAGGCGGGACGCAGCTTCGTGTTCGAGGTCAATGGCCGCGAACTCTTCTGCGGCGGCGCCAACTGGATTCCCGACGACAACCTGCTCAACCGCATCACCCCGGCCCGCTACCGCGAACGCGTGCAGCAGGCGGTGGACGCCAACCTGGTGATGCTTCGAGTCTGGGGCGGCGGCATCTACGAGGACGAGGCGTTCTACGACGCCTGTGACGCCCTCGGCGTGCTGGTCTGGCAGGATTTTGTCTTCGCCTGCGGCCTGTATCCAGCCCATCCGGCGTTTGTCGCCAGCGTCGAAGCCGAGGCCCGCGCCGCGATCACCCGGCTGCGGCATCGGGCGAGTCTGGCGATCTGGTGTGGCAACAACGAGGATTACACGCTGGCGGAGACAGTCGGCGCACTCGGTTCAGCCCCGGGCAGCGACCCGACACGCTTCGAGGCCCGCGTGCTCTACGAGCAGGTGCTGCCCACGCTGTGCCACGCGCTTGATCCGGGTCGCCCGTACTGGCCCGGCAGTCCCTACACCCCGCCGGCCTCCGGCACCGGCCAACCCCGCCTGTCGCAGGACGCCACCGCCGGCGACCGCCACAGCTGGGAGGTCTGGCACCAGCTCATGCTCCCGTACCAGCGGTATGCCGAGGTCGGCGCGCGCTTCGTCAGCGAGTTCGGGATGCAGTCGCACCCGTCGATGGCCGTGCTGGACAAGGCGATCCCGGCGGAGGAGCGCTTTCCCGGCAGCCGCACGCTGCAGTGGCACAACAAGGCCTCGTCCCCGGTCGGCATGGACGGCCACCGCCGGCTCGCCGTCTACCGCGCCGACACGCTGCGCCACCCGGACACGCTGGCCGCCGAGGTCTATGCGACGCAGTTCGTGCAGGCCGAGGCGATGCGCCACGCCTACGAAGCCTTCCGCCGCCGCTGGCAGACCCCAGGCGCGCGGGCCTGCGGCGGGGCGCTGGTCTGGCAGTTGAACGACTGCTGGCCGGTGACAAGCTGGGCGATCATCGACAGCGACGGCCGCCCCAAGCCGGCGTGGTACACGATCCGCCGGGCGATGGCGCCGCTGGCCTGCGCGGTGCGGCGCGGCGATGCCGGCGTGTCGGCCTGGGCCGTGAACGGGACGGACGCCGTGCTGACCGTGCAGGCACGCTGGCAGTTGCTGGCGATCGACGGTGCGCCGATCGACGACACGACCCCCGCGGACGTGTCGCTCGCCGCCAATGCCGTGACCCCGCTGACGCCGCCGCCCGCGTGGTTCGCCGATCAGGCACGACCGCTGATCGCCCGACTCACGCTGACCGGCGCCACCCAGGCGGCACAGGCCCATGCCTGGCCCGAGCCGTTCCGCTGGCACCGCTTCCCCGACCCGCAGGTGCAGGTCGTCGCCGAGCCGGGCAGCGACTTTGTCCAGGTGAGCGCCAGTCGCCCCGCCAAGGGGGTTTGGCTGGAGGCACCGGATGGGCGCTTCGAGGACAACTTCCTCGACCTGCTGCCGGGTGAGGTGCGGCGGCTGCGGGTGAGCGGATCCGTGCATGGGATCCTCGCCAGTTGTCTCAACACTTGGCAGGACGCTCCGTGAGCACCATCAAGGATGTCGCCCGACTGGCAGGCGTGGGGGTAGCCACCGCATCCCGCGCACTGTCGGGCAACGGCTCGGTGTCCGAGGACACGGCCCGGCGCGTGCGCGACGCCGCGGCCCAGCTCGACTACCGCCCCTCCAGCACGGCGCGTGCGCTGTCGCTGCAGCAATCCGGGGCCATCGGCGTCTATGTCCCCGGCTTCGACGGCCATTTCTACTCCGGCATCGTCGCCACCATCGACAGCGTGCTGCGCGCCAATGGCCGGCACATGATCGCCGCCAACGGCTGCGGCATCGGCTCGACCCGCCAGCTCGACCTCGACGGCATCGACTTCCTGATCGGGCGCGACTGCGACGGCCTGATCGTCGCCTCCAACCGCCTGCACGACGATGACCTGGAGCGGTTGATGGAGCGCATGCCGACGCTGGTGGTCATCAACCGCCGCCTGGCCGAGCACCACGACAACGCCTTCTGCGCCGATCACCAGGCCGGAGGACGGCTGGCCGCCCGCGCCTTGCTGGCCCGCGGCCACCGCTGCATCGCCACTGTCCGCGGCCCGCGCAACACCCCCGACAACGAGGCGCGCCTGAACGGCTTCAGCGACGAGCTGGCCCGCCACGGCGTGTCGGTGCGGCCCGCGCACAGCGTCGATGGCGATTTCGACCTCGCCAGCGGGGCAGCAGCCGCCCGACAACTGCTGGCCGGCGCAGCGGGTGGGCGACCGGCCTTCACCGCCGTGTTCGTCGCCAACGACCTCATGGCGCTGGCCGTCATCAGCCATCTCACGCAAGCGGGGTTGCGGGTACCGGAAGACGTGTCGGTGCTCGGCTACGACGACGCCGAATTCGCGCCCTTCACCTCGCCGCCCCTGACCACCATCCGCATCCCCACCGCCGACGTGACCATCAGCGCCAGCCGGCAAGTCCTCAACCTCTGCTATGGCCTGGACTGGCCGGTGGCGCGTGACTTCCCTCCCGAAGTCGTCTGGCGCCAGTCGGTCGGCCCCGGCCCGCACCCTGCCCTCCCGGACCTCCCATGACCACTGCCACCCCTGCCTTGCCGATCGGCATCATCGGCTGCGGCAACATCTTCCCCGCCTACCTGAGAACGCTGGCCCGCTGCCGCCGCGTGCGCATCGTCGCCATCGCGGACGCCAACGCCGAACTCGCCGCCAGCCGCGCCGCCGAACACGGCCTGACCGCGCTGTCCATCGACGCCCTGCTCGCCAGCGAGGCACAGATCATCCTCAACCTCACGCCGCCGCAGGCGCACCACGCGGTCGGCCTGCGCGTGCTGAACGCCGGCAAGCACTTCTTCACCGAGAAGCCGCTGGCCGCCACCTTCGCGCAGGGGCTGGAGCTGGTCGAGCTGGCCCGCGCCAAGGGCCTGCGGGTCGGCTGCGCGCCGGACACCTTCCTCGGCGCGGCGGGGCAGGCGCTGCGGGCGCTGGTGGACGCCGGCACGGTCGGTGCGATCCGCCATGGCACCGCGCAGTTCATGAACCACGGCCCCGACCACTGGCACCCGAACCCGGCCTTCTTCTACCAGCCCGGCGGCGGGCCGCTGCACGATGTCGGCGTCTACTACCTGACGCACCTCGTCAACCACCTCGGCCCGGTCGACCGCCTCACCTCGACCAGCCACACCACGCACAACCCGCGCACCGTTCCGCTGGGCGAGCGGGCCGGCGAGCAACTCCCGGTGGCGGTGCCGACGCACGTCGTGACACAGCTCGCCTTCGAGAGCGGCGCGCACATCGTGCTCACCTCCAGCTTCGATGTCTGGCGCCACACGCACACGCCGATGGAACTCTACGGCGACGACGGCACCCTGCTCGGCGCCGACCCGAACCAGTTCGGCGGCACCGTGCGCCACAACCGCCAGACCGGCGAGTTCGTGCGCGCACCGGGCGGAAGACCCTACACGACCAACAGCCGCGGCATCGGGCTGATTGACATGGCGCTGGCCTTGCAGGAAAACCGCCCTCACCGCTGCAGCGCGGACATGGCGCTGCACGTCCTCGAAATCATGGACCGCGCCCTCGACGCCGGCCGCACCGGCCAGCCCGTCTCCCTCACCACCCGCTGCGAGCGCCCGGCGCCGCTGACGGGCAAGTTGTTCTAGGAGTCTGATGATGAAACTCTCCGTCCAGATCTATTCCCTGCGCGATGCGGGCGACCTCGACACCCAGCTCGCACTGGCCCGCGCCGCCGGCTTCAAGTGGATCGAGTCGGTCGCCAGCCACGGCCTGCCCGCGGACGAATTCGCTGCCAAGGTCGCCGCGCACGGCCTGCGCGTGTCGTCGATGCACGTCAGCCTCGCGCTGGTGGAACACGACCTGCAGACCGTCATCGACACCTGCCACGCCACCGACTGCCGGCTGGCGATCATGCCGTGGCTGCCGATGGGCGAGCGGCCCGCCACCGCCATCGGCTGGCAGGCGCTCGGCGCGCGGCTCGCCAAGGTCGGCGACAAGCTCAATGCCGAAGGGCTGCGGCTGGCGTACCACAACCACGAGTTCGAGTTCCTGCACTACAGCGGCCGCACTGCGCTGGACTGGATCTTCAGCACCGCCAGCGCCAAGCAGCTCGGCTGGGAAGCGGACCTGGGCTGGGTCGCCCGCGCCGGGCTGGATCCGATGGCGGCGATCGCACCCTACGCCGACCGCCTCGTGGCCATCCACACCAAGGACATCGCCGCCCCCGGCACTGCCGCCGACGAGGACGGCTGGTGTGCGCTCGGTCAGGGCATCGTGCCGTGGGCAGCGCTGCTCGCCGACCTGCAGCAGCGGGTCAGCCTGTTCGTGCTGGAACACGACAAGCCGAAAGACCACGCGGTGATGCTGAAGACCAGCTTTGACTTCATGCACCAGCACCTGATCGCCAACTGAGCCACCACGGAGCGAAGATCTGCCATGACCACGACTTCCCCGATCCGAGGCCCCGGCGTCTTCCTGGCGCAGTTCGCGGGAGACGCCGCGCCGTACAACTCGCTCGACGGCCTGGCCGGCTGGGCGGCGGGCCACGGCTATGCGGGCGTGCAGATCCCGAGCTGGGACACGCGGCTGATGGACCTCGCGCTGGCCGCCGAGAGCCAGACCTACTGCGACGAACTGCAGGGGCGGCTGGCGGCGCATGGCGTGCAGATCACCGAGCTGTCCACGCACCTGCAAGGCCAGCTCGTCGCGGTCCATCCGGCCTACGACGCGCCGATGGACGCCTTCGCCCCCGAGGCAGTGCGCGGCAAGTACGCCGAGCGCACGGAATGGGCCAAGCAGCAACTGCACTTCGCCGCCAAAGCCTCGCAACGCCTCGGCCTGACCGCACACGCGACCTTCAGCGGCGCCCTCGCGTGGCCCTACCTCTACCCGTGGCCGCAGCGGCCGGCCGGACTGATCGAAGCGGCGTTCGACGAACTCGCGGCGCGCTGGCGGCCGATCCTCGATGCCTTCGACGCGGCGGGGGTCGATGTCTGCTACGAGGTCCATCCCGGCGAAGACCTGTGCGACGGGGCGAGCGTCGAGATGTTCCTGGAGCGTGTCGGCAACCACCCGCGGGCGAACCTGCTGTACGACCCGAGCCACTTCGTGCTGCAGCAGCTCGACTACCTCGCCTACATCGACTGCTACCACGAGCGCATCAAGGCGTTCCACGTCAAGGACGCCGAGTTCCGCCCAACCGGCCGGCTCGGGGTCTACGGCGGCTTCCAGTCGTGGAAGGACCGCGCCGGCCGCTTCCGCTCGCTCGGCGACGGGCAGGTGGATTTCCGCGCCATCTTCTCGAAGCTGACGCAGCACGGCTACACGGGCTGGGCGGTGCTGGAGTGGGAATGCTGCATCAAGCATCCCGAGCAGGGCGCGGCCGAGGGCGCGCCGTTCATCCGCGATCACCTGATCCGCGTGGCCGAACGGGCCTTCGACGACTTCGCGGCCAGCGCCACCGACGACGCGACCAACCGCCGGATGCTCGGCCTGGAGCCACGGGCATGACCGCGCCGACCTCCGCACCGCGCCGTTTGCGGCTGGGCATGGTCGGCGGGGGGCAAGGTGCGTTCATCGGCGCCGTGCATCGCATCGCGGCGCGGCTCGACGACGACTGGGAGCTGGTGGCAGGCGCGCTGTCGTCCGACCCGGAACGTGCCCGCGCCAGCGGGGCCGAGCTGCGCATCGACCCGGCGCGCTGCTACAGCGATTTCCGCGAGATGGCCCGCACCGAAGCCGCCCGCCGGGCTGACGGCAGCGGCATCGACGCGGTGGCGATCGTCACGCCGAACCACCTGCACTTCCCCGTCGCCTGCGCCTTCATCGAGGCCGGCCTCCACGTCATCTGCGACAAGCCGCTGACCACGAACCTCGCCGACGCGCAGCACCTGCAAGCCCTCGTGCAGCGCCACGGCGTGCGGCTCGCGCTGACGCACAACTACAGCGGCTATCCGCTGATCCGCGCCGCACGGGCGCTGGTCGAGGCGGGCGAGCTGGGCGACGTGCGCATCGTGCAGGTCGAATATGCGCAGGACTGGCTCGCCCAGCCGCTCGAAGCCTCGGGCCAGAAGCAGGCCGCGTGGCGCACCGACCCCGCGCTGGCCGGCCCCGCCGGTTGCCTCGGCGACGTGGGCACGCATGCGGCGCAGCTCGCCGAATTCGTTACCGGCCAGTCACCGCAGCAGCTCAGCGCCGAGCTGATCACCTTCGTTCCCGGCCGGCGCGTCGATGACCACGTGCAGGTGCAACTGCGCTACGCCAGCGGCGCACGCGGGATGCTCTGGGCCAGCCAGGTGGCGACCGGCGAGGAAAACCATCTTCGCCTGCGTGTCTACGGCACCAAGGCCGCGCTGCACTGGGACCAGGAATCACCGAACGAGCTGACCTGGCACCCGGCCGGACAACCGGCGCAGCGACTGACCCGCGGCATGGCGTCGCTGCCGGCCGTCGCTGCGGCGGCGACCCGCACGCCGGGCGGTCACCCCGAGGGCTACCTCGAAGCCTTCGCCCAGCTTTACCGCGACTTCGCCAGCGACCTGCGCGACCTCGCCCGCCCGGCCAGCGTGCCCGGTGTGGACGATGGCGTGCGCAGCCTCGCCTTCGTGGAAACGGTCCTCGCCAGCGCATCGCATGAAGGCGCGTGGACCGACCTTCCTGCTGATCTTTCCTGAGCTTTCCTGATTTGGAACCCCTTTTCATGACCACCCCCAACATCCCCGCCCTGCTCGACGCCCTGACGCTGGAAGAACAGGTCAGCCTGCTCACCGGCGCCGACTTCTGGTGTACCGTCGCCATCCCCCGCCTGGGCATCCCGGCCATCAAGGTCACCGACGGACCGAACGGCGCCCGTGGCGGCATCTTCAACGGTGGCCCGCAGACCGCGTGTTTCCCCGCCGCCATCGCGCTCGGCGCCACCTGGAACCCCGCGCTGATCGCCGAAACCGGCCACGCGCTGGCGGACGAGGCCAAGCTCAAGGGCGCCACCGTGCTGCTGGCGCCGACCGTCAACCTGCACCGCTCGACCCTCAACGGCCGCAACTTCGAGTGCTACTCGGAAGACCCGTTTCTCACCGGCGAGATCGCCTGCGGCTACATCCGCGGGCTGCAGGACAACGGCATCGCCGCCACCATCAAGCACTTCGTCTGCAACGACAGCGAGGTGGAGCGCATGTCGATCGACTCGGTGGTCGATGAGCGGACGATGCGCGAGCTGTACCTGGTGCCGTTCGAGAAGGCGGTCAAGGAAGCGGGCGTGCAGGCGGTGATGACCTCGTACAACCGCATCAACGGCGACTTCGCAGGCGACAACGCGCCGCTGGTGCGCGACATCCTGCGCGGCCAATGGGGATTCGACGGGCTGGTGATGTCGGACTGGTTCGCCGAGCACCGCACCGACCAGTCAACCACGGCCGGCATGGACCTGGAGATGCCCGGCACGACCCGCCACCGGGGCGAGGCGCTGGTGCAGGCGGTGCGTGACGGCCGAGTGTCGGCCGACGATGTGCGGGCGTGCGCCGGGCGGGTGCTGCAACTGGTCGAGCGGGTCGGCGGCTTCGCGTCGCCGGGCATCCCGGACGAGCGTTCGGAGGACTCCGCCGAGCGCCGCGCCCTGATCCGCCGCCTCGGCACGGAAGGCTCGGTGCTGCTGAAGAACGACGGCGCGTTGCTGCCGCTGGGCGACAACGCTGGCACGGCGCGCACGATCGCGCTGATCGGCCCGAACGTGGACACCGCGCAGATCATGGGCGGCGGCAGTGCCAACGTGAACGCGCTGCACCGCATCACGCCGCACGAAGGGCTGGCCGCGCAGACCGACGCCGCGCTGGTCTGTGCGCCCGGCGCGGACAACTACCGCTGGGTGCCGGTGCTGAACCAGCCGATGGCGGTGGCGTTCTACACCTCGATCGACCTGAGCGGCGAGCCGGCAGTGCAAGCGGTCTATCCGAGCAGCGAGAAGCTGTGGGCCGGCGCGGTGGAGGACGGCATCGACCCGATGCATTTCTCCGCACGGGCGACGGTCGAGTTCGTGCCGCCAGCCGATGGCGACTACCAGGTCTCGATCACCAGCGCGGGCCTCAGCCGCGTGCTGTTCGATGGCGTGCAGGTCGTCGAGGCGTGGGAGAGCTGGGCGCAGGGCGACACCTACTTCACCTTTGGCTGCACCGAGCGCGTTGTCAGCCACCGGCTGCAGGCGGGCGTGCCGGTGACGATCACGGTCGAGTATTCGTCGCCGACGGGCGTGCCGGTGTCGTTCAAGGCGCTGCGGCTGGGCGTGCATCTGCCGCGTGGCGAGGCCGATCTGGTAGCGGCCGAAGCGGCGGCGCGTCAAGCCGACGTGGCAGTGGTCTTCATCGGGCTGAACGCCGAGTGGGACTGCGAGGGGCTGGACCGGCCCGACATGGCGCTGCCGCACCAGCAGAACGCGCTGGTCGAGCGTGTCGTCGCCGCGAACCCGAACACCATCGTCGTGCTGCAGACCGGGGCGCCAGTCGAGCTGCCGTGGCTGGACAAGGTGCCGGCGGTGCTGCAGGCGTGGTACCCCGGGCAGGAGTGCGGCCACGCGATCGCGGACGTGCTGACGGGCCGCGCCGCACCGGGCGGGCGGCTGCCGCAGACGTGGCCGAAGCAGCTCGCCGATGTCGTCACCTCGAACGGCGATCCGCTGCGCTATCCCGGCGTGGACGGGCGCGTGGTCTACGACGAAGGCGTGTTCATCGGCTACCGGCACCACGACACGCACGGGGTCGAGCCGATGTTCCCGTTCGGGCACGGGTTGTCGTACACCTCGTTCGCCTGGGGTGACGTGCGCGTCGATCGCAGCGACATTGAGGCGGGCGGGAGTGTCACCTTGTCGGTGGACGTGACCAACACCGGCACGCGGGCGGGCGCCGAGGTCGTGCAGCTCTACGTCAGCGACCCGGTCAGCGGCGCGAGCCGGCCGGCGCAGGAACTCAAGGGCTTCGCCAAGCTCGCGCTGCAGCCCGGCGAGACCGGCACGGCGACGATCACGCTCGGCATGCGCGCCTTCGCGTGGTTCGACACGGCGCGCGGCGGCTGGGTGGCAGAGGCGGGGGCGTTCGGGCTGCGGGTCGGGGCCTCGTCGCGGGACATCCGGGGCGAGGTCGGGGTGACGCTGGCGGGCGAGTGGTTCGCGCCGGCCTGAGCGTCAAGGAGTCACCACCATGCTGATCCACAGCGCCTTGTTCTGGCTGCGCGACGATCTCTCGGCCGAGCAACGGACCTTGTTCGAGGCCGAGCTACAGCGCCTGGCCGCGATCCCTTATCTGGAGCGCGGTTACGCCGGCCCTGCGGCGGCCACCGAGCGCCGCCCGGTGACGGACAACACCTTCGGCTACGCGACCAGCCTGCACTTCAAGTCGATGGAGGACCACGCGTTCTACCAGACCCGGTGCCCGGACCACGCCCGGTTCATCGCGGTCTGCGCGTCGTTCTGGACGCGGGTCGTGGTCCACGACATCGCGCCGCTGCAGCCTGTTTGAGGGCCGACCGATCAGGTCGAGTGGTCGGTGAGCAGCATGGCGGAGACAAAGCCGGGCTGCTGGCGGGCAGCGGGCGTACCTAGCGGGAACCTCCTGCGCAAGTGGTTGTGGGAAGAACACGCTGGCAGCGTCGCGCCGGGGTGTTAACGCCGCGTCAATGGCGCGCAAGACCCTGCCACCGTGGCATGTTCCGCGATCGGATTGCCGGCACCTGACCATCGGCCTACGATGACGCCGTGACCTCGGCCACCGAACGGAGGCTCCTCATGTTCCAGCACATCCTGCTATCCACCGACGGCTCGGCACTGCCGAGCGCGACGGCTGCGACCTGATCGTGATGGCCTCGCACGGCCGGCGCGGCATGGCTGGACTGCTGCTCGGCAGCGAAACGCAGCGGGTGCTGATGCACACGAAGATTCCGGTGATGGTCTGGCGCTGACCATCCGATAAAAAAAGACGGCGACCGATCACCCGGTCGCCGTCCATGCATACGCGGTCCTGCTGAGGTCAGACCGGGATGCGCAGTGTCTGCCCCGGATAGATCTTGTCCGGGTGGCTCAACATCGGCTTGTTGGCCTCGAAGATCTTCATGTAGGCGTTGGCATTGCCGTACTCGGCCTTGGCGATGCCCGACAGCGTGTCGCCACGCACGACGGTGTGCCAGCGCGACTCGTCGGCCGGCTCGTTGACGGTCATCAGGTCGTTGACACCCGTGACGCCCGCGACGTTGCCGCAGCACAGCAGGACTTTTTCCTTCGTCGTCTGGTCATTGGCGCAGCCGGAGACGGTGGCCTGGCAGGTGGTGCCGTCGAAGGCGACCTGCAGGCCATCGACGTTCAGGCCCTGCGCACCGATGTACTTCTCGATGGCAGCGGCAGCGCCCGCATTGGCCGCGTCCAGCTTGGCTTGCGCAGCAGCCGGATCGGCCGCGGACGCAGCTTCCGCAGCGGCCTTTTCAGGGTTGTGGCTGCCGAAGAGCTTCTCGCCGGCTTCCTTGATGAAACTCATCAATCCCATGGTCTCGGTTCCTTCACGCAGTTTGCTTCGGTGGGTAGACAACGTGCCAGCGCGGCACGTCTGGGCAGACAGAGTAGACGCACCGCGATCGCATGGCAAGCGTGACTTGTTTCACCAGAATCGGCCCCATACCGCGGTATAGGGCCGCAGTCACCGCACCGCAGGCAGTTCGATCAGCGGCTCGCCGCGGCCGAACACGTCAGCGATGGGGCGCAGGTTGGCGTGCTCACGCTCGCAGGTCGGCCGGTCTTCGACGCAGGTGGCGAGGAAGTCGCGGCGGAAGCCTTCCAGCAGGCCCTGATCGTGCAACACGGTGGCCAGCACGTTCAGCGCGTCGATGCGTTCCCGGTAGACCCCCGGGCGCACACCGGCACCGTGGAACAGCGTGGCAATGGTGTGGCGGCCGGTGCGGTAGCCATCGCCTTGCGCGGTGTCGGTGGAGCCGTCCTCGTCGAAGGTGACGATGAGCAGGCTGTTGTGCGTGCGCGCCCAGGCGGCATAGGGGCCAATGTGGCGGCGCAGCCAGTCGTCGGCGTCGGCCAGCGGGGCGCTGTGGGCGTCGTGCTGCTCGTTCGGCACGACGAACGAGACCGTCGGCAGCTTCGTGTAGTCGAGCGCGCGACCGTGTTCGTCCTCGGCAAAACCGCGCCAGCGGCGGCCCGTCGGATCTTCGGTGGCGTGGAAACCGAGATTCACGTCCACCGGCAGCAGGAAGCGGCGCTGCGCCTCGGACACCTTGCGCGGGGTGTACGCCAGGCCGAAGTCGATCCAGTTGATGGCGGGGTTGTGCTTGCGGCGGTAGTGGTCGGCGAGCGGGTTGACATCGCCCTCGCCGTCCCAGAGCGGGTGCGGCAGGCTCTCGGAGAAGCTCAGGAAGGTCTTGCCGGACTGGCGCAGGGCGGCGCCGAGGTTGGCGGTGCTGAACGGGCGACGCGCTGCGGGGACCAGCCGGTTGCCGATGCCGGCGGGCTGGTCGTCGAGCTTGGCCGGCAGCGCATCGCCGTGGTTCGCCATGCGCACGTCGCCGCGGTAGGGCGAGGTCGGATCCTGGAACCACGCGGGCAGCACACCCTGGTGGCTCGCGGCGAACAGGTAGAGGTAGTTCGGCTGGCTCGGCCGTGCCGACAGCGGCGTCTTGAAGCCGGCGGGAATGCGGCGGTACGGCGTTTCGGCCGCGTAGGCATTGGTGAAACGTGCGCCGTGCTGCGGATCGTTGGCCAGTCCGTTGAGGAAGGGCATCGCCGGGTTGCCCCAGATGCGCTGTTCGCCGCCGGCATCGGCCGAGCGGTTCTCGAGCACGACCACCACGATGTGGTCATAGGGGGCGGCACTGGCCGGTGCGGCCACTCCGCTCAGTGCGGCGACCAGAACGGTCCACCAGGAAAGATACTTTGCTGCTGTCACAGGCACTCCGGAATCGCATCCATCGCAGAAAACCGCCCCACAAGCGAAAACGCCAACCGGCTGCGGTTGGCGTTTGACAGATTGGGTGGTGCGCCCGGCTGGGATCGAACCAGCAACCCTTGGCTTCGGAGGCCAATACTCTATCCATTGAGCTACGGGCGCAGCGAATGCGATTCTAGCAGTTATCGCAACGCAGCATGCGCGCAACACGGGCGCGCTGCATCCGGCCCTTATAATTCGACGGTTTTGCGCACCCTGCCTGCCCTGCACGCGACCAGTGCCCACACCGCGTTCAACAGCCCTGAGGAATCCATGAGCCAAGCCCACGACGAGCACGAAAGCCCGATCAAGACCCCCAAGCAACTCATCCTGGCGGTGATCTTTGCCTTTGTGGTGCCCATCTTTGCCATCGTCTTGCTGGTGAAGAACGTGGGCAGCGACGCCCGTGAAGGTGCCGGTGCCGACGCCTTGGGTGCCGAAGCCACGGCCGCGCGCATCCAGCCCGTTGGTGCCGTGACCATCAAGCTCGAAGGCGGCCCGCTGAAGAGCGGCGAAGAAGTGTTCAAGGGCCAATGTACGGCCTGTCACACCGCCGGTCTGGCCGGTGCACCGAAGTTTGGTGACGCTGCTGCCTGGGGCCCGCGTGTCGGCAAGGGCTACGAGGCCCTGCTGACCTCGGCCCTCAAGGGCAAAGGCGCCATGGGCGCCCAGGGCGGCGGTGATTTCAGTGATGTCGAAATCGGCCGTGCCGTGGTCTACATGGCCAACGCCGGTGGTGCCAAGTTCGACGAGCCGAAGGCCGCTGCTGCGCCTGCGGACGCTGCCTCGAAGTAAGTCGCTCGGGGTTTTCCGAGCATCAGCAAGAGCCGGTCTGCGCGACCGGCTTTTTCATGCCTGTGTTCAGGCCTGACCGCGCCGCTGCGGGCTGAGGTCATGGCCGTAGCGCACCGGCAGATCGGCAGAGCGCACGTCCTGCGGCACCCATACGCCTGCGACCACCGCATCCGCCGCGGTGTCCATGTCCGCCGAGCGGACCAGCCCGAGGCCCAGCGGCGTGTGCAGGAACAGCCGCCCCTGCTCGTCCACCAGCACCTCGTCCACCGAGGGCACCGGGCGCCCGGTCTGCGTCTCGACCCGGAACGCGCCGTCCAGCCACTGCACGCCGAACACCCAGGGCGCCGCCTCCAGCTCGACAAACACCTTCTGCGGACCGTTCTGGAAGAACCAGCAGCCGTCGGCGTCGGCCTCGTAGTTGCGGCCGATGAACTCCCGCAGCTTGTCGTGCAGGATGCGGCTGCCCTTGACGCGCGGGAACGGGCCGGCCGCCTGCGTGCGGTCGTCGCGCATGTACCAGTCACCGCGGGCGTCCAGCGCGAGCCAGCCGCGGCAGTCGGGCACGTTGGGCCACTTCTTCAGGGCCGCTTTGACGATGTCATCCATGCGGCCGATCTTGCCTCAGCGCGCCGGCGACGGCCAGCGGGAACCGAGTGGCCCCTGCATCCAGCCCATCACGGCCCGCGGCAGCCCGCGCACATCGCCCGGCGGTGGCCCGGACGCAAAACCGACGTGCCCGCCATGCTCGGGTTGCCACAGGGTGACGTGGCGCCCGACCTCGTGCGCAGCGGGCAGGCTCTCGGCGGGCACGAACGGGTCATTGCGCGCATTGACCACCAGCGCCGGGATCCGGATGTCGGCCAGATGGGGCTTGGCGGACGCGCGGTGCCAGTAGTCCTCGGTGTCGCGGTAGCCGTGCAGCGGCGCGGTGAACAGGTTGTCGAAGGCGTAGAGGTCACGGGCCTGCCGCAGCCGTTCCGCATCGAAGAGACCGGGATGCTGCGCGAGCTTGGCCAGTGCCTTGGGCTTCATCGTGCGCAGGAACATGGGCGTGTAGAGGTGGCGGTTCAGACCGCGCCCGATCGCGTGGCCGGCGGCGGTCAGGTCGATCGGCGAACACACCGACGCCACCGCCTGCACCACCCGGCCCGCTTGCTCGCCCGATTCCTGCGCCCAGCGCAGCAGCGCATTGCCGCCCAGCGAGACACCGACGGCGACGACCGGTCCGGTCGGGTGCGACTGGCGGATCTGGTCCAGCATCCAGCCGATCTCGACATGGTCGCCCGAGTGGTAGGCGCGTGGCGCCAGATTCAGCTCGCCTGAGCAGCCGCGGAAATGCGGCACCGCGTAGCGCCAGCCGTTACGGCGCGCCCAGTCGGCGAAGGCCAGCGCGTAATGGCTGCGCGAGGAGCCTTCCAGCCCGTGGAACAGCACCAGCAGGCCGACGCCCTCGCCCGCCGTGCCGTCGTTCACACCGGCCGGGTCGAGCCAGTCGATGTCGATGAAGTCCGCGTCGGGCGTGGTGTGGCGCTCGCGGCGGTAGACGATCGGAACGGCGGGGTCGTGGCTGCGCGAGAACAGCGCCGGCCAGACGGTCTGTGCCTGGCCACCGGGCAGCCAGGCGGGAGCGGGATCGAGGGTCAAGTCAGTGCAGCGTCGAGGGTTCGTCGCTGAATTCCTGCACCTGACGCGGACTGCCCGGGCTGGCATGGTGGGCGAGCAAGCGCCAGCCTTGGGGTGTTTTCACAAAGATGTTGGTGGCCAGCACAAAGGCGCGCTGCGGCCCCTCGGGTGTGGCCACACGGATCTCTTCCAGCACATGGTGCACGGCAAAGCCCCCCGCCACGATGCGGCGTACTTGCGAGACGCGGGCATCGACGCTGCCGTTGGCGAACAGGCTCTCGAACGCCGAACGGATCGCCTGCGCGCCGACCAGCCGCGGTCCGCCCGGGTGAATGCAGGCGATGTCCTCGTCATCGGACCAGACCGACATCACCCGTTCGAGATCCGCATGCTGCAGGGCATCGTAGAACTGGGCTTCGGTTTCGTCAGGAGTCGCCATCAGGGCGGCCTGCAAGGGCTTGGCACGGGGCATGGAGTTCTTTTAGCGGCAGAGAGGGTGGACTGGATTCTACGCAGCCACCCTGCCGACCGTGTGGCCTCTAGAATGCGCCGACATCGACGAGGACCAACGAATGGCGGCAACTTCCCCGGAACGTGCGCAGGAATTGGCAGATCTGCTCGCCAGAACGGGTCTCGGTGACCGCCAGGCCTTTTCCACCCTCTACCAGCGCACCAGCGCGCATCTGCTCGGGGTGATCCTGCGTATCCAGCGGCAGAGAGATCTCGCCGAAGAGCTTCTCCAGGAGGTCTACGTGAACGTCTGGCGCAGTGCAGCGGGTTTCGATGCCAGCCGCGCCCAGGCGCTGACCTGGCTGTCGAGCGTGGCGCGCAACCGCGCCATCGACAGCCTGCGTCGGCGCCAGACCGAACCGGAAACCGTCAGCACCCACCGCCCCGGGAGGGCGGATGAGGAAGACCACGACATGTTGCAGGATTTCGCCTCCGATGACCCCGATCCCCAGACGCTGTTCAGCAACGCCGTCGAGGCCCGCGCCGTGCGGGTCTGCATGGACGCCTTGAGCGCCGACCAGAAACAAAGCCTCGCCCTGGCCTTCTACCAGGGGCTGTCACACGCCGAGGTGGCCGACCAGATGACGCAGCCGCTGGGCAGCGTGAAGAGCTGGGTGCGCCGCGGCCTGCTGGCGCTGCGCACCTGCCTGGAACGCGCCGGCCTGGGCAGCGATGCCGGGCCGACGGTGGCGATCGTCACCGGACCGCGGGGTTGAGCCATGGACTACAGCTGCCGTGAACTGAGCGATCGCCTGGCCGCCGAATATGTGCTGGGCACCTTGCGCGGGGGCGCACGCCGCCGCTTCGAATCCCTGCTGCCGGCGCATCCCGGATTGCGCAAGGCCGTCTGGCGCTGGCAGGACCGGCTGGTACCGCTGACGGCCAGCGTGCCACCGGTGACGCCGTCGTCCGCCGTGTGGAAGGGCATTGAACAACGGCTCTTCGGAGAGGGTGCGCCGGCAGGCGCCTCGGCCTCGGTGCAGCAGCGCATCACCCGCTGGTGGGAGCGCCTCGGACTCTGGCAGGGTCTGGCCGGCGCCACGAGCCTGGCCACACTCGCGCTGGCCGTCGCGCTGACCTTGCCCGGCCCGGTGCAACCGCCGGTCGTCGTGGTGATGGGCACCGAGCAGGGGCCGGCCAGCTTCGTTGCCAGCGTCGGGGCCGATGGCCGCAGCCTGGTGCTCAAGCCGCTGGCGGGCGTGACCGTGACGGCCGCGCAGGCGCTGGAGCTGTGGGCCGTGCCGCCGAAGGGCGCGCCGCGTTCGCTGGGACTGGTGTCGAACAAGGGCGCCACCACGGTGCTGCGCGAGCACCTGCTGCAGGGCACCGCCGCGTTTGCCGTCAGCGTCGAGCCGACTGGCGGGTCACCGACCGGCGCGCCGACCGGGCCGGTGGTCTCGGTGGGTCACCTGGAACTCTGAGGCGCGGCGGCTTCGACCCGCGCCCACAGCGCCCGGCGGACCCGCTCAGGCGCGATTTCCGTCAGGCAACGCGTGTGGCCAAGCGGACAGACCCGCTCGAAACACGGCGCGCAGTCGAGCGGGAGTTCGTCCTTGAGCCAGATCACCTCGGCCCGTGCATTCAGTGGCGGCGTGTGCTCGGGACTGGTCGAACCGAAAACGGCGACCTGCGGCAGGCCGAACGCCGCACCGACGTGCATCAGGCCGGAGTCGTTGCTGACGAGGCCCCGCGCACCGGCAATCAGCGCCATTGCCGCATCCAGCGAGGTCTTGCCGGCCAGCACGACACAGCCGGCACCGGCCTGACGGGCGATGTCCTCGGCCAGCGCCGCTTCCTTGCCCGAGCCAAGCAGGACGACCGGTTGGCCGCTGTCGGCGTACAGACTGCGGGCCAGATCGGCGTAATGCGCTGCGGGCCAGCACTTGGCGGGGCCGTACTCCGCGCCGGGGGCCAGCACCCAGTAAGCGCCGGCCTGCAGCCCATGGGTCTGCAGGACCGCCGCGACCCGCTCGACCGGCAAGTGCATCACCGGATCGGCGGCCGCCTGTGTCGCCGTGGTGTCGTCACCTGCAAGTGCGCGGTAAAACGCCACCATCGGCGGACGCTTCTCGCCTGGGGCCACACGCCGGTCGTTGAGCAGCAGCCAGCGCCCTTCGCCGTGGTAACCCACCCGGCGCGGAATCCGGGCGAACCACGGCAGCAATGCCGACTTGAGGGAATTGGGCAGCACGTAGGCGTTTTCGAAACGCCCGCGCCACGCCTGGCCCAGCGCGCGCCGCGCCTTGAAGTCCAGCCGGCCATGCGCGAACGGCAGGTCGATCACCTCCGCCACCTCGGGCATTGCCCGGTAGACCGGTGACACCCAGGGCAGCGCGGCCACGCCCAGCGTCTCGCCGCGCGCCGAAAGCGCGGCCATCAGCGGCTGGCTCATCACCGCGTCGCCAATCCACTGCGGCGCGACGATCAGCGACCGGGTCATGGGGGAGCCGCGCGACCGCTCAATGGTGCGAGTGGATTTTCTCGCCCGCCTTCAGGCGGTAGACGGTGCCGCAGTAGGCGCACTTGCCTTCGCCGCCGTGGCTCAGGTCGATGTAGACCTTGGGGTGGTTGCTCCCCAGGTCCTGCTTCGGGTTCGGGCAGAACACGACGCCCGGACCTTGCAAATCAGAGGCCAGCACCTCGACGACGGCTGCTGCTTTGTTGTCACTCATGTCTTGGATCTCCTCAGGACCGGGCTCAGACCGGCGTCAGCCACTCGGCGTACTTGGGATTGCGGCCACCGACGATGTCGAAGAAGGCCGCCTGGATCTTCTCGGTGAGCGGACCGCGCGAGCCGCTGCCGAGTTCGATGCGGTCGAGTTCGCGGATCGGGGTGACTTCCGCGGCGGTACCGGTGAAGAAGGCCTCGTCGCAGATGTAGACCTCGTCGCGGGTGATGCGTTTTTCCACCACCTTCAGGCCCAGGTCGGCGCAGATCGAGAAGATCGTGTTGCGCGTGATGCCGTTGAGGGCGCCTGCGGACAGGTCGGGCGTGTAGACGACACCGTTCTTGATGACGAACAGGTTCTCGCCCGCGCCTTCGGAGACGAAGCCGCTGGCGTCTAGCAGCATCGCCTCGTCATAGCCGTCCTCGGTCGCCTCCATGTTGGCCAGGATCGAGTTGGTGTAGTTGCTCACCGCCTTGGCCTGCGTCATCGTGATGTTGACGTGGTGGCGGGTGTAGCTGCTGATCTTGACGCGGATGCCGCGCTTCAGACCTTCCTCGCCCAGGTAGGCGCCCCAGGGCCACGCGGCGACCATCAGGTGCACGGTGTTGCCTTTCGGGCTGACGCCGAGCTTCTCGGAGCCGATCCAGGTCAGCGGACGCAGGTAGCAGCTTTCCAGCTGGTTCTCGCGCACGACGGCCTTCTGCGCTTCCATCACATCCTCGAACGAGAAGGGGATCTTCATGCGCAGGATCTTGGCGCTGTTGAACAGGCGCTCGGTGTGCTCGCGCAGGCGGAAGATCGCCGTGCCGTCGGGTGTCTTGTAGGCGCGCACGCCCTCGAAGGCGCCGCAGCCGTAGTGCAACGTGTGGGACAGGACGTGGATCTTGGCGTCGCGCCAGTCCACCAGCTGTCCGTCCATCCAGATTTTTCCGTCTCGGTCGTGCATCGACATGGTGATTTCTTGCCTACGTGGGCTACAGGTCGGGGTGAGAGATTGTACGGGCCGAGAGCTTGAAGTTCACCATCGCCCGCAGCCGGTTGGGCGCCACCGGCCGGGCGAGCAGGTGGACACCAGGCTCGGTCGCCGCAGCAGCATCGCCCTCCCCGTCACTCAGCAGCACGGCCGGCAGCGCAACGCCGAAGACCAGCCGCAAGGCCCGCACCAGATCGACACCGCCACGCTCGTGCGCGGGTGTGCGGCCGACGACAACCAGATCCGGCAGACGCCCTTGGCTGGTGGACCAGTCCAGCACCGTGGCGGCATTGCTGAACGCACTGACCTGCGCGCCCCAGGCCTGCAACATCGCACCGAGGCCGTCCGCGCCCGCATCCAGGTCAGCGCCGACCACCACCACGTGCCGCCCCGCGAGCGTCGGGCTCGACCAGGTCGGGGTCATGCCCATCGGTACGGTGAGTTCCTCGTCCGTGGGCGGCGTGGTCATGGGCGGCAGCAGCAGGCTGAACACGGTGCCGTGGCCTGGACGCGAGCGTACGCCCAAGGGCGCCTGCAGCAACTCCGACAGGCGCCGCACGATCGCCAGCCCGAGACCCAGCCCCTTGCGCGGCGACTGGTCCGGCCCGCTGGCGGTACTCACCTGGTAGAACTCGTCGAAAATGCTCGGCAACAGGCGCGCGTCGATGCCGACCCCCGTGTCCCAGACCTGAAGCAGCAGCCGGTCACCGCGCGTACGGCAGCTCACCAGGAGACCGCCGTCCGCGGTGTACCGGATCGCGTTGGACACCAGGTTGCGCAGGATGCGCTCGACCAGCAGCGGATCGGTCCGCACCGCGTGGCGCCCGCCCACAAAGTCGAGCCCCAGCCCCTTGTCGAAGGCCTGTGGCTCGAAGTGCAGCTTCAAGCGCGCGTACAACTCGCGCATGTGGAACAGCTTCGGCTCGACCACGATGGCGCTGCTGTCGATGCTGGTCAGGTCGAGCAGCTTGTCGAACAGCGCCTCCAGCGCATCGACCGACTCGCCGATGCTGGCGATGGTCGGCTCCAGCGCGGTGTCCCGGTTGCGCAGGCGCAGCGACTCGGTGAACAGCACCAGCGCGTGCAGCGGCTGGCGCAGGTCGTGGCTGGCAGCGATGAAGAACTGCGTGCGGGCGCGGGTCGCCGCCTCAGCGTCGAGGCGGGCCTCTTCGGCAACGTCCTTCTCGGCGGCCAGCTGGGCGGCGAGCCGCTCGGAGCGCTGCTTGTACAGAAGCAGTCGGGTGTAGCACTGGCGCTGGTGGTGCCCGACCAGCGCGACCCCGAGGAAGGCGCCTGCCAGGCCAAGCGTGTTCGCCCAGGGCGTGGCGGCGGCCGTGGTGAAGAACTGCCAGCTGGTCGCCAGCGCCATCAATGCGATGCCAACCAGCGTGGTGCGATGCCCCGCTGCGGCCGAACCGATGCACAGGCAGGCCAGCAGCGCGATCAGGCCGGCGCGCTGCAGCTCGGTGCCCAACGGGTAAAACCAGAGCATGGCCAGCGACCAGACCCCCGAACACAGCAGCGTCGACAGCTCCCAGCGGCGGCGCCAACCCGTCCAGTCGGCCACCTGAGGCGCGGGCTGGGTCTGGTGCAGGCGGTGCAGTCGCCAGCGCCAGCCCCAGGCGAGCACCGCCAGCAGAAGCCAGCCCGATACAACCCCCAGCACCTGCGGACCCGGCAAGACCAGAAACAGCACACCAATCACCACCACGCCCAGCGCCTGGCCAAGCAGGCTGGCGGGTAATTGCGCATAGAGGCTGCCGACACGGTCGGCCAGCACGTCCGAACCGGATGTCATCGGCACCACGCCCACCCTGTTCAGCGCAGCACCGCGCCGCGCCCGCCAGCCTCACCCGCACCACCGCTGGCGGGCAGGTGCATGCGACCGACCGCCAGCACGGCCTGGGTGCGCGAGTTGACGCCCAGCGTGCGCAACACGGCCGCGACGTGGTCCTTGACCGTCTCGACCGAGATGGCCAGATCGCGCGCAATCATCTTGTTCGACTTGCCGTCCAGCAACAGCGCCAGCACTTCGCGCTGGCGCGGGGTCATGCCCAGACGCTCCAGCGAGGTGTCGCGGTCAGTTTCCTCGGTGCCCCGGCGCGCATCGAAACGTCGGAGGCCGAACGACAGACGATCATCCCCAGCTGCAGCGCTCAGCGGGCCGGGCAGCAGTTGCCTGACACCCGGGCTCGACAAGCCGTTCGGCAAGGCCAGCGGCAGGGCGGAATCCCCGAGGTTGAGCGTCATCGGCGGCACGTAAATGCCGCCGGACATCACGAGGTGCAGCGCCTCGAACAGCAGCTCGTTGCTCGCCCGCTTGGGCACGAAGCCCATGGCCCCCGAGTCGATGGCGCGGATCACGTCGCTGGCCCGGTCGGACGCCGACACCACCACCACCGGAAGTGCCGGATAGCCCATGCGCAACTCGCCGAGCACGTCGAAGCCACTGGCATCGTCCAGGTGCAGATCCAGCAGCACCAGATCGAAATCAGAGTCGTGCCGCAGCAGCTCGCGGCACTCGGCGGCAGTCTCCACGCCAATCGCCTCCACGTTGGCGCCCAGGCCCAGGATCACGCTCTGCATCGCCGACAGGATCAGCGGATGGTCATCGATCAGCAGCACCTTCATCAAACACTCCAGGGAGAACCAAACGCACTGCGCACCCGCACAGTGAATCGATGGTAGCGGTGCTCCATCCCCCCGGACAGCGTATCTGCCTCCCCCACAAGAGGGAGTGCAAAAATTGCAAAATTCACCGTCGATTCAGCATTCGCCACAATCTGCAACGGAATGAAAAAGTTTGCAATACACCAATATTCAGCATGGTACCATCCCACGAATAAGTGTAATTTTGCACAATTTTGCTGAATTTAACCGGTTTTTGCAGATTTATCGCCGATGAACCGTCCGCAATCCGACCATGACTACCACCTGCGTTACCGGTGTTCTCCGCAATGGCGGCCCTTCCTTGGCGCCCTGGCCCAGGAGCTGAACACCCGGATCGAGACGGAGCAGTCGCGCGCGCTCATGCGTCGCCTGGGCGCCTCGATGGCCCGCAACGCCCCGCTGCCTGCGCTGGAGTTGCTGCCCGATCTGGAGGCCGCCATGAACAGCGTCTGGTCGGCGATGAACTGGGGCTGGGTGGAACTCAACGATACCGATGATGCGCTGCGCATTGTCCACCACTGTGCACCGATCGAGGCCGCATTCGGTGCCGGCAGCCGCGCCTGGTCTCCAGCGGTGCTGGAGGGTGCCTACGAGCAGTGGCTGCGGGCAGCCGGCGCCGGCGACCGGCTGCGCGTGCAGCAGCTTGCCACTGACAGCACCAGCGTCGAACCCCTTTACGTGTTTGCCCTGGCCGCCTGATCCGGCGCCTCAGGCCCCAGTTGTCCTGCCGCAGCAAGAGCATTCTCATGAACAACGGTGACGACATCCACAACCTGCTGAAGACACTGGGCCACGACGCCGGTATCTACCAGGATCTGGCCAAGTACAACGCCTCGCGGGCGGCGGTGCGCCGCGCCGCGATGGGGCGGCCGACCGATCCGGCGGCGGCCGCCGTGGTGGCGTCGGTCCCGGCTGTCCCAGCAGTGCCGCCGTCGGCCAGCGAAGTGCCGCGGGTACTTCGTCTGGGCCCGGAGGCGCACACCGGGCCGTCGTCGCTCTCGTCGATCCTGAACCGGCTGGCGAGTCCGAGCGACCCTGCGCCGACGCACGGCTCGGGCCATGGCCCGACGCCCGTCCGTACGCCCTCCGCGGCCCCCACACCGCAACCGACCCGTCTCGATCGCCTGTTCGGCCGCCTCGCCAGTCGCACGCCCGGTCCGCTGGGCCGCTGAGTCACACCACCCCCCTGCCCTGGCCGCGCCTGCCCTGAGCGCGCCGGTGGCGGGATCTGCCTGCCCGTCCGACCTTCCTACCCGCCATGGCCGAATCGCCGGATCTGTCCTCGCCCTCCCATCCGTCCCGCGCGGCCCGCGCACCGCTGTCCCTGGTGGGCGCACGGCGCACCGCCGGCTGGCACTGGGACACCTGGGAATACCGGGCACTGCAACTCGCGATGCTGCTCAGCGGCGCACTGCTGATGGTCACGGTCATCTCCGTGCCGCTCGACCTGTGGGAGCAGGTGGTGTTCGGCGTGCTGTGTTTCCTGTGCGCAGTGCTGCTGAACCGCTCGCCCGGCCGCTTCGTCACGCTGCTGCTGACCTTCATCTCGCTGACCGTCTCCAGCCGCTACCTCTACTGGCGGCTGACCGAGACGCTGCAGATGGACCACGGCCTGGACCTGTTCTTCGGCAGCGGCCTGATCGCCGCCGAGATCTACGCCTGGCTGGTGCTGGTGCTGGGGTTCTTCCAGACCATCTGGCCGCTGGAGCGCCGCCCCGTGGCACTGACCATGCCGGTGGAGGACTGGCCGACGATCGACGTCTTCATCCCGACCTACAACGAGCCGCTCAAGGTGGTGAAGCCGACCGTGCTGGCGGCCATGGCGCTGGACTGGCCGCTCGACAAGCTGCGCATCCATCTGCTCGATGATGGCCGGCGCGAGGAGTTCCGCGATTTCGCCGAAGAGGTCGGGATCGACTGGGTGATCCGCAGCGACAACCGCCACGCCAAGGCCGGCAACATCAATGCCGCGCTCTCGCACACCGATGGCGAGTTCGTCGCCATCTTCGATTGCGACCACATCCCGACACGCTCCTTCCTGCAGATGACGCTGGGCTGGTTCTACAAGGACCCCAAGCTGGCGATGCTGCAGACGCCGCACCACTTCTTCTCGCCCGACCCCTTCGAGCGCAACCTCGATACCTTCGGCAACGTGCCCAACGAGGGCGAGCTGTTCTACGGGCTGGTGCAGGACGGCAACGACCTCTGGAACGCGACCTTCTTCTGCGGTTCGTGCGCGGTGCTGCGCCGGGACATGCTGATGGAGGTCGGCGGCGTGGCCGTGGAGACCGTGACGGAGGACGCCCACACCGCGCTCAAGCTGCACCGCAAGGGCTGGAACACCGCCTACATCGGCGTCCCGCAGGCCGCGGGCCTGGCCACCGAAAGCCTGTCCGCCCACGTCGGTCAGCGCATCCGCTGGGCACGTGGCATGGCGCAGATCTTCCGCACCGACTGCCCGCTGCTGGGCAAGGGCCTGACCTGGGCGCAGCGGCTGTGCTACTCGAACGCGATGCTGCACTTCTTCTACGGCCTGCCGCGGCTGGTGTTCCTGACCGCGCCGCTGGCCTTCCTGTTCTTCGAGGCCCACGTCATCCACGCCTCGGCCGTGATGATCGCGGTGATGGCCCTGCCCCACCTGGTGCACGCCAATCTCGTCAACTCGCGCACGCAGGGCAAGTTCCGGCATTCGTTCTGGGCCGAGGTCTACGAGGCGGTGCTGGCCTGGTACATCTTCCGTCCCACCATGCTCGCGCTGATCGACCCCAAGGCCGGCAGCTTCAACGTCACCGCCAAAGGCGGCTACATCGAGCGCGACTTCTTCGACTGGGGCATCGCGCGGCCCTACGTCGTGCTGCTGTCGCTGAACCTGATCGGCCTCATGGTGGGCATCCTTCGGCTGTTCTGGTGGAACACGCATGAACTGGACACTGTGCTGCTGAACATGCTGTGGACGGTCTACAACCTCGTGATCCTGGGTGCGGCGGCAGCCGCCGCCTCCGAGACGCGGCAGGTGCGCCAGTCGCACCGCGTCCAGTTCGGCATCCCGGCGCGCATGGAAACCGCCGACGGCCGTGTCTGGCACGTGGAGACGGAAGACTTCTCGGAAGGCGGCCTGCGCGTGCGCCTGCCGCCCGGCGTGATGCTGGACGAGCAGACCCCCGTCACGCTGGCGCTGCTGCGCGGCGACCACGCCGCGCTGTTCTCGGCGCTGATCGTGTTCCGCCAGGGCGAACACCACGGCCTGCGCTTCGACCCGATGACGCTGCAGCAGCAGATGGACCTGGTGGAAATCACCTTCGCCCGCGCCGATGCCTGGATCGACCACGCCTCGCGCCACGCACCCGACCGTCCGGCCCATGCGATGCGCCAGATCATCGGCCTGGGTGTGCGCGGCTGCGCAAAGGTGTTTGGCTGGAAATCGAAACAGGCAGCGAAACACGCGGGCCAGCCCCGCCGGCCAGCCCCGGCCCGCGCCTGAAGACCGGCATGGACCAAGACAACAAGGATTGCAGGGGATGACGAAGCGCAACGACAAGACACGGGGCACGCTGACGCCAGTACGCCAGACCGTCCGGCAGGCGCTGGCCGCCATGCTGGCGCTGACGCTGGGCTTGACCGGCGCGCTGGCCGCCAACGCCGGCCGCGATCTGGTGATGCCCTTCTCGCAGCTTGGCCAGCGCGAGGCGGTGATGCTCAAGCGCGGCCATTCGCGCCACCAGATTCCGTTTGCCTTGCGCGCGGATGAGGTGGTTGCGTCCGCGGTCCTCAAGCTGGATCTGGCGCAGTCGCCGATGCTGGCCGGCCGCGCAGGGGCACTGGAGGTGCGGGTGAATGGCGAACTCGTGAGCCGCCTGGACCCATCCACGACGGCCAGCAGCGACAGCCGCGGCGCCAGCTACACGATCCCGATCGATCCGCGCCTGGTGATCGACCAGAACGAGCTGACCGTGCAGTTTGCCGAGCCGATCGACTGCGCATCCGCGGACAGCGCCGGCCTCTGGGCGCAGATCGCCCTGACCTCGACGCTGAACCTGGTGATGGCACCGCTGCCGCTGGCCAATGACCTGTCGCTGTTGCCCGCGCCCTTTTTCGATCCCCGCGACCCGCGCCGCAACGAGCTGACGCTGGTGCTCTCGCCGCGTGCCAGCGAGGCGACGCTGCAGGCCGCCGGCAATGTGGCCTCGTGGTTCGGTGCGCTGTCGGCCTACCGCGGCGTGCGCATCCAGGCGCGCGACCGCCTGCCGGGCGGCAACGCCATCGTGCTCGCCACGCCCGAGGACGCACCACCCGGCGTGGCACTGCCGCCCATTGCCGGGGCCTTGGTGACACTGGCTGCGCACCCGGACTACCCGCAGCGCAAGGTGCTCTACCTGCTCGGCCGCGACGGCGAGGAGCTGCGCCGCGCCGCTGACGCCCTCGTGCGCGGCCAGTTGCCCGGTCACGGCAGCAGCGCGCTGATCGACCGCCTGACCGACGCCCCTCCGCGCCGCGCCTGGGACGCGCCCAACTGGACGCCAACCCACCGCCCGGTGCGTCTGGACGAGCTGATCTCCACTGCCACGCTGGCCACCCGCGACGCCGGCCCGCTGAAAGTGCACGTGCCAATGCGCTTGCCACCCGACCTGTTCTCGTGGCGCGAACGCAAGGTGCTGGTCGATCTGCGCATGCGCTACGAGGCGCGGCCTGACGACACGGCGGTCGCGCTGCGCGTACGGTTCAACGGCGAGAACCAGCTCGACGAACTGCTCGACCCGGGCATCGCCGGGCGCTGGCTGGACAACCTGCAGCGCAGCGTCCGCGGCGAACGCGACGAGGCACTGACCCGCTCGGTGCGCCGCAGCCTGCGCATTCCGGTTGCCACACTCGGCACACAGTCCTACGCCCGCCTGGACGTGACGCTGCAACCCGGCGCCACCGACGACGCCGTCGAGTGCCAGCGCGAAAACGGCGTCGACACCGCACTGGACCGCCCGCGCAGCGTAGTCGATGGTGCCTCCACCATCGATTTCTCGGACACGCCCCACTTCCTGCCGATGCCGGACCTGGCTGCCTTCGCCAACACCACCCACCCCTACACCCGGCTGGCTGACCTGGCCGAAACCGCGGTGGTGCTACCCGACGAGCCTTCGCGCGAAGACGTGGACACCTTCCTGACGCTGATGGGCCGGGCGGGCGAGGCCACCGGCCTGGCGGCACGGCTGATCCGGGTGGTGCACACCCGCGGCGTGGGGCAGGTGGCCGACCGCGACCTGATCGTCATCGGCAGCGCTGGCAACCAGCGCCTGTTCGCCGACTGGGCCAGCGCCATGCCCTTCCGGGATCTGGCCGCGGTCCACGCTGCCACGTCGGTGGCACCGAAAACCGCCCTGTCGATGTCGATCGCGGGCCTGTCCCCGGCGGACTGGGCGCTGCCGGACAGCCTGCGCTGGCTGCGCACGCTCTGGCAGCACGACGGGCTTGCGCCCCAGGAAACGCTCGCCTTCCGCGGTACGGACCTGCAGGCGGCGCTGGTCGGCTTCGAATCGCCGCTGGCAAGCAACCGCAGCGTGGTCGGGCTGATGGCCACCACCCCGGCCGCGCTGTCCTTCATCACCGACGCCCTGCTCGACAGCCGCCGCCTGGCGCAGATCCACGGCCACATCTCGCTGTTCGACGAATCCGGCCGCATCACCGTCTTCAGCGCCGAACCGACCTACGCCAGTGGCGACCTGCCCTGGCTGAGCTGGATCCGCTGGAAGCTCTCGGACCGCCCCGTGCTGCTGTGGGCGGTGCTGATGCTGGGCATCCTGGTCCTCTCCGCCGTGATCTACGTGCTGCTCCAGCGCCATGCCATGCGCCGCCATGCCGGGGCATCGACCTGAACCGCTGACCAGTCCGCCGCGCAGGCGCCTGCTGCTGCGGATCGGCGCCCTGGCTGGTGGGGCGGGTGCGCTCGCGAGCACGGCGTGTGCCGCGCCCGTGCCGCCCCTGCGCCGGCTGGCCTGCGACGACTTCGATGCGCTGTGGGCCAGCTTCGTCGGCAACTTCCTGCAGCCGGATGGCCGCGTGCTCGACCCCGACACCGAGGCCCGCACCAGCACCTCCGAGGGCCAGGCCTACGCGCTGTTCTTCGCGCTGGTGGCCGACGACCGCCCGCGCTTCGACCAGCTGCTGCAGTGGACACGCCAGAACCTCTGCAACGGCGATCTGGCCGCACGCCTGCCCGCCTGGCAATGGGGCCGGCAGCGCGACGGCCGTTGGGGCGTGCTCGACACCAACGCCGCCAGCGACGCCGATCTCTGGCTGGCCTGGACACTGATCGAGGCCGCCCGCCTGTGGAATGCTCCAGCGCTGGCCACCGAGGGTCGTGCACTGCTGGCCCGCATTCGGGCCGAGGAGGTGGTCGAGGTGCCGGGGCTGGGCACCATGCTGCTGCCCGGACCGCAGGGCTTTGTCAGCGCAGACCGCCTGTTCTGGCGCTTCAACCCGAGCTACGCGCCGCTGCACCTGCTGCGCGGGCTGGCCAGCGCCGACCCGGGCGGGCCGTGGACGGTGCTGGCCGAACAATCGGTGCGCACACTGCCGGGCATGGTGCCGCACGGCCTCGCGCCCGACTGGGCCACCTGGTCGGTGCAGCACACGGCGCCCCTGCGCGGTCACTGGATCGCCGACACGCAGCACGGCGACACCGGCAGCTACGACGCCATCCGCTGCTACCTCTGGGCCGGTGTCGCGCCGGCCGACGATCCGCTGCGCGCAGCCCTGCTCCAAGGGCTGTCCGGCATGCAGCGGCACACCCGCGCAGCCACGTTGCCCGAGCGTTTCGCCACCCGAGCGCCCGCCGGCGCAGACCCGGCCGCCATCGCCCGCGGCACGGCACCGCCCGGTTTTGCCGCCGCGCTGCAACCCTATCTCGCCGCGCTCGGCGACTGTGCCGGCGTCCAGCACCTGGCCGAACGCCTCGCCACTGCCTGCGCCAGCGGAACCCGCTTGCGCTATTACGACCACGCCCTGGCGCTCTTCAGTGCCGGCTGGCTGCAGCAGCGCTGGCGCTGCGACCGCCACGGCCGGCTGCAGCGTGCCCCTATTCCATCAATTTTTCGCTGCCCGACGCCATGACGCATCCGTCCTCCCTGCCCTCCGCCCCTCCCCGCGCCCGCCCGACGCCCACCCTGGTTGCATGGGCCTGTGCCGGCCTGATGTCCGGCCTGGCCGCCGCGGCCAGCACCACGCCCGCGCCGCCCGACACAACCGTCGCCACCACGGTGCAGCAACTGGTCGCCCAGGCGCACCACTGGCAACAGCGCGGCCGCGCCGATCTGGCCGGCCAGACCTGGCAGAAACTGCTGGGTGTCGACCCGCGGCAGCCGGATGCGCTCTACGGTCTGGCTGCGCAGAACGTCGAGGCGGGGCGCTTCGAGGAAGCCAGCGCCTACCTCAACCGGCTGCGCCAGGTGCGCCCCGATCATCCCGGGCTGGCTGCGCTGACGAAGCAGGCCCAGTCGCAGACATCGAACAAGTCGCTCATCGCCACCGCCCGCCAGTACGCGCAGGCCGGTCAGCCCGAGGCCGCCGCCAGCGCCTACAAGCAGGCCCTCGGCGCGCAGCCTCCGGGCGACGACCTCGCCATCGAGTATTACCAGACGCTCGGCGGCACCCGCGAAGGCTGGGATGAAGCCCGCCGTGGCCTGGAACGCCTGACCCAGTCGGCCCCTGGCCAAGCCGCATCGGCCCTCGCCTACGCCCGCCACCTGAGCTACCGCGAACCGACCCGGCGCGACGCCATCCAGCGGCTGGCCAGCCTGTCCACGCAGACCGGCGCCTCCCCGCAGGTACAGAAAGACGCCCGCGCCGCGTGGCGCCAGGCGCTGGTCTGGCTCGACGCCCGCGCTGCCGACGCGCCGCTGTACCGCCAGTTCATCGCCAGCGCGGGTGACGACGCCGAGCTGCGCACACGGCTGGCCGAGCTGGCGCGCCCCGGCAGCGCCCCGGCCAAAGCGGCCACCACGGCCGCCGGTCCGCGCCGCGCCACCGGCCCGCGCACCGCCAGCGCACCCGCCGCCCAGCCCCCGCTGTCCCCGGTCGTGCGCCAGGGCTTTGCTGCACTCGACAGTGGTGACCTGAAGACCGCCCTGGACCGCTTCGAGTCCGTGCTGCGCCAGCGCCCGGACGACACCGACGCGCTGGCAGGCCTGGGCATCGTGCGGATGCGCGAAGACCGCTTTGCCGACGCGGGCGAGCTGCTCGGGCGCGCCAGTGCGGCGACCAACGGCAACCGCTGGAAGCCGGTCTACCGCTCGGCGATGCACTGGCAGGCGGTCCACGACGGCCAGGCCGCCCGGCAGGTCGGCGACCTCGACCGCGCCACCCGTCTCGCCAAGGGTGCCGTCGAAACCGATCCCAAGGAGCCGGAAGGCCAGGTGCTGCTCGGCGACCTGCTGGCCGAGCAGGGCCAGTTCCTGACCGCCGAAACCGCCTACCGCGAGGCGCTGCGCCAGAACGCCGACCACCTGCGTGCCAACAGCGGGCTGTACCAGGTACTCGGCGCCGCGGGCCGCACCGAGGCGCTGCGCACGGTGGTGCAACGCATGGACAGCGAGGTGAAGGCCCGTCTCGGCGGCGAGAAGGGTTTACAAGCGAGCCAGATGCGCCTGCAGGCCGACTTGGCACAGCAGCGTGGGGATCTGGCCGGCGCGCAGGCGCTGCTGGAGCAGGCCGTGACGCTGGCGCCGGGATCGCCGTGGGTGCGGCTGTCCCTCGGTCAGTTGCTGATGCGGCAGGGGCGGCTGGACGCGGCGCGCACGCAGGTCGATGCATTCGTGGTCCCCGCGGCCCATCCCGGAGAAGCCTTGCAGGCGCGGGCGCTGCTGCAGAGCGAGTTGAAGGACTGGACCGGTGCGCTCAAGACGCTGGAGCAAGTGCCCGCCCGCGAGCGCACGACCGACATGGGTCGGCTGCAGCGCCGCCTCGCCGTGCAGGCACAGGCCACCGAAGCCGTTGCCCAGGCCCGTGCCGGCCAGCGCTGGCAGGCCGAGGCCATGCTGGTGGAAGCCGAAGCCGCTGCCGGGCAAGACCCCGACATGGTCGGCGCCGTGGCGAGTGCGCGGCTGGAGCTGGGCGACGAGGCCCGCGCCGGGCAGCTCATCCGCGCCACGCTGGCCGCCCAGCCGCAGGCCGGCGCGGGGCTGCGCCTGCGCCACGCGGCGCTGCTGCTGCAGACGCGCCAGGACATCGAGCTGGTCGGCGTGCTGCGCCAGATCGCCGTGCAGCCGCTGACCGCCGGGCAGCGGCGCGATTTCGACGAACTGCGCACGGCCGTCGCGCTGCGGCAGTCCGACCAGTTGCGCGAAGGCGGTGACCTCTACAACGCCTGGGAAGCGCTCGCCCCGGTGCTGCAGGACCGGCCGCAGGATCCGCGGCTGCAGATGGCATTGGCCCGGCTGCACAGCGCGGCCGGGGAACACGACCAGTCGCGGGCGCTGTTCGAGGCGGTGCTGCAGCAGCGGCCGGACGAGGTAGACGCCTGGCTCGGGCTGGCGGGTGCCGCCGATGCACAGAAGGACCACGACTCGGCGACGATGGCGCTGCAGGAAGCCGGCCGGCTCGCTCCGAACACGCCCGCCGTGCTCGCCCAGTACGCCCGCCACCACCGGGCGCTCGGTCAGTTCAGCAAGGCGACCGAGTACCTGCGGGCGGCGGTGGCGGCCGAACAGCCGAACCGCCTGCAGTGGGGCCAGGCCAAGGCGGCGGGCAATCCCTTTGCGGCCCACGCGGCGGACGGACGCTCGCGCACGCTGCTGGCGGTGGGCGGCGTGCCGAACCGGGTGCCGGGCGGTGGACCGGTGCCGGGCGTGCTGCCGGGGTTTGGAGCGAACACAGGGCTGGGGCTGGCGAACCTGGACCAGTTGCCACCCACAGGCGCCGGCCGCCCCAGTACGCAGGTGGACAACGCCAGCGCCGTGAGCCGCTCGCTGCGGTGGCGTGATCCGGCGCCGGTGGTCGTGGCGCAGGCCCAGGTGCCGATGCAGCCGCCCCGCATCCCCAAGACCCTGAGCGACGAACTCGCCGAGGTGCAGATCGAGCGGGGCCGCACCAGCCTGGCCATCGCCGGCTCGATCGGCTCGCGCACGGGCGATGCTGGCCTCGGCAAGCTCGACAGCGTGCAGACGCCTGTCGAGGGCCGCAAGACGATCGAGAACGTCGGGCAGGTCAGCGTGCGCGTGACGCCGGTCGTGCTGAGCGCCGGACAGGTCGCCATCAACGCGCGCACCCGCACCGGCACGCTCGGGCTGGACGCCACCGGCGTGCTGGTCGCCCCGTCCCAGAGCGACGCCGGCACGGCGGTTGCCGTGGCGCTGAAGACCCGCACGCTGACCGTCGATGTCGGCACCACGCCGGTCGGCTTCGCGGTGGTCGATGTGGTCGGCGGGCTGCGCTACATCGACGAGTTCCGCAACAACCTGACGCTGACCGTGGATGCCTCGCGCCGCGCCGTCACCGACAGCCTGCTGTCGTTTGCAGGGACGCGGGATGCGCGCACCGACCGGGTCTGGGGCGGCGTGCGCAGCACCGGGGCGCGGGCCCAACTGGCGTGGGAACAGACGGATGTCGGGGTCTACGGTTATGGCGGCCTGCACGCGCTGACAGGCGAGCGCGTCGCCAGCAACAGCCGCTTCGAGATGGGCGCCGGCAGCTTCTGGCAGGCGCAGCGGCTGGCCGACTCGCAGATCGACCTCGGCATGAACCTCGGCTACCAGCACTACCGGCGCAACCTGAGCGGCTTCACCTGGGGCCACGGCGGCTACTTCAGCCCGCAGCACCTGCTGTCGCTGACGGTGCCGGTGAACTGGTTCGGGCGCAGCGGGCGGCTGAGCTGGGGGCTGCAAGGCTCGGCCGGCGTGCAGGCGTCCCGCGAGGACGCCGCGCCCTACTTCCCCACCGACGCCGCAGCGCAGGTGACGATGGACAGCCTGGTCGCGCAGCAGCGGGCGCCCGCGTCCACCTACGCGGCACGCAGCGATTCGGGGCTGGTGCTGAACCTGGGCGGGGCGCTGGAATACCAGATCACCCGGCAGCTCGACATCGGCACCCGGCTCGGCCTGGAACGCGCCGCGCAGTTCACGCAGAGCACGGGGTCGATCTACCTGCGCTTCAGCCTGGAGCCGCGGGGGGCGGTGAGCGGGCTGGGGCTGCAGATGCCGGGGGGGCCGGCGGGGTTCTGAGCACCGGTGCCCGCGGTCACACCGCCTCCGGCATCCCCGACCGCAGCGACCGCGTGATCGCCAGCCCGATCCGCGTGGCCTCCATCGCGTCCGACAGCGTGAGCGACAGCGGCTCGACACCGCGGCAGGCCGCGACGAACGCCGCCATCTCGTGCGCGAACGCCGCCTCGAAGCGCTCGTGGAAATCGCCGAGCACCGCGTGCGACACCCCACCCGCGTCGCTGCGGATCACCCGGTCGCGCGCCGCGTGTTCGCCCACCAGCAGCTTGCCTGCGGTGCCGATCACCTCGGTCGTCGTTTCATGCCCGTGCGCCAGCGTGCGCGAGGCGTAGAACACCGCCCGAGCCCCACCCTCGAACTCGACGATCGCCAGCCCGTTGTCCACGTCGCCACACTCGGCCAGGCCGGGGTGCAGCACGATGGTGCCGCTGGCGAACGCCCGCAGCGCCTTCGGGCGGCCGAGCAGCCAGCGCGCCAGGTCGATGTCGTGGACGCTGCAGTCCATGAAGATGCCGCCCGAAGTCGGCGCGAAGCGGACGAAGAAGCCGTCCGGGTCGTTCTTGTCGCAGGTCTGCGAGCGCACGAGGAAGGGCCGGCCGATCTCGCCCGCCTCGACCGCCGCCGCCGCGTTGCGGTAGCTCGGGTCGAAGCGCCGCACGAAGCCGACCATCGCCACCTGCGCGGGATGTTCGGCGGCCATCGCCAGCACGCGTTCGCAGTCCGGCAGGTTCAGCGCCAGCGGCTTCTCGATGAAGACGTGCTTGCCGGCCTTCAGCACTGCGATCGCCTGGTCGGCGTGCAGCGAGGTGGGCGTGACCAGCACGACCGCGTCCAGGTCGGGGTCAGCGATGAACGCGTCAAAGTCCGCGTACAGCCGATCCGCAGCGATGCCCAGCTCGCGGCCGGCGAAGTCACGCTCGGCCTCGACCGGGCTGCACGCGGCGACCAGATCGACATGGCGGGTGGAGAACGCCAGCGCCTCGGCGTGGCGCCGCCCCAGCCGCCCGAGGCCGGCGATGCCGACACGCAAGCGGGCGGCGGCCATCAGAAGCGCACCGGTTGGCCGCTGAGCGCGCTCTCGGACGCGGCGTCGGCGAGGATCTGCGCCTTCACGCCGTCGGCGACGGTCGTGCGGAACGGCGCGCCGGTCTGCAGGCACTCGAAGAAGTGCGCCAGTTCCAGCTTGTAGGCCGCAGCGTAGCGCTGCAGGAAAAACGGCTCGGGCTTGTCGCTGGAGATGCCGTTGGCGTCCCACTGGATGACCTGGTTGGGCGTCTGGTTGCCACACTGCAGCATGCCGGCCGACCCCAGCACCTCGAACCGCTGGTCGTAGCCATACGCGGCGCGGCGGCTGGTGTTGATCTGGCAGAGGCGGCCCTGCTTGGTGCGGATCGTCACGGCAGTGCTGTCGAAGTCGCCCAGATCGGCAATGCTCGGGTCGGTCAGCACGGAGCCGGACGCGCTCAGCCACTCGGCCTCGTCGCCGTCGGCGCACAGGATCCAGCGGAACACGTCCAGGTCGTGGATCAGCATGTCGCGGAAGATGCCGCCCGAGGCCTTGATGTACTCGGCCGGCGGGGCGCCCGGGTCGCGGCTGGTGATGATCAGCATCTCGGGGTTGCCGATGGCACCGGCATCCATGCGGGTGCGGGCTTCGTTGAAGGTGGGGTCGAAGCGGCGCTGGAAGCCGATCATGCAGGCAACCCCCGCAGCCTTGACCGCTTCGCCGCAGGCGATGGCGCGCGGCACCGACAGGTCCACCGGCTTCTCGCAGAAGATGTGCTTGCCAGCGGCGGCGGCACGGGTGATCAGGTCGGAGTGGGTCGAGGTGGGCGAGGTGATCGCGACCACGTCGATCGACGGGTCGGCCAGCACGGCGTCGATGGTCGAGACCTGGGCACCCAGCTGCTGCGAGAGCTGCGCGGCGCTGTCGCCGAAGGGGTCGCAGATGAATTGCAGGTTCACGCCGGGCAGGCTGGCGAGGTTGGTGGCGTGGATGCGGCCGATGCGACCGGCACCGAAGACGGCGACGTTTTTCATGGAGTCTCCTGGGGAATGGGGCATTGACGACCGCAGGGGCCGGGTCGTCCTTGGGTCGGAACTATAGCCACGGTCCTCAATTTTGGAAATATTTTTCCATTGGTGTTTTCCATGGAACATCTTTTTGAACGTTTCAGTCGCCAAGACCCCGGCACACTGCCTGCATGAAGCATCTTGTCACCATCCTGCTGTTGGCGATCAACCTCCCATTGGCATTCGCGGAGACGGCGGAGAACGCTGGTCCGGCGCGGGGCCGGGCCATTTACCAGGACGGGCGGCGTCCAGATGGCAGCGGGCTGCGGGCCCGGCGCGCAGACTTGCCCGACATGACCGGCACGGCAGCCGCGTGCGCGCAATGCCACCGGCGCAGCGGGCTGGGTGACCAGGAGGGGCGCCTGCGCGTGCCGCCGATCACGGCTGCGAGCCTGTTCGCGCCGGGCCGGGCCATGGCGGTCGGACGGGCGGCCTCGGGCATCGGCGTCGCCGGCACCCGGACCGAGACCCGGCCGGCCTACACGGCGGACAGCTTCGCCCGGGCGCTGCGCAGCGGCACCGATCCGGCGGGGCGGGCGCTGGCGCCGTGGATGCCGCGGTATGACCTTGACGACGCGGCGGTCGCCGATCTGCTGGCCTGGTTGCAGCAGATCGGCCCGGTCGGCGGCGCCTCGCTGCGGGGGCTGGTGGACGGGACGCTGCACCTCGCCACCATCGTCACACCCGACGCACCCGCGGCGCGGCGCGGGGCCGTGGAGACGACCCTGGCAGCGTGGGCACGCCAGCAGACCTTCGGCGAGGTGCGCGTGGCGCTACACGTCTGGCGTCTGACCGGCGAGCCGGCCGGGTGGAGCGCGCAGTTGCAGCACAAGCTGGCCGCGCAGCCGGTGTACGCCGTGGTCTCCGGCGCCGGTGCCGCGCAGTGGGCGCCGGTCGAGGCCTTCTGCGAGGCGGCGTCGCTGCCGTGTGTGTTTCCGCTGATCGACGGTGCGCCGGCCTCTGCCCCCGCAGCGGCGCGGCACCACGCGCTCTACCTGTCCGAAGGCCTGGTCGCGGAGGCACGGGTGGCCGCGCGCGCCGTGGCGGCGCTGGCTGCGGCGCCTGCGCGCCTGCGGGTCTGGTTCGATTCGGACCTTGGCCGCGACGCGGCGCAGGCCTTCCAGGCGCTGCTGGGGCAGGCCGGCCCGGACGTGCAGCTCCGGGATCTGCGCACGCAGCCGGTGGCCATGGACCAGGCACTCGCGGCACCGGACGACCTGGTGCTCGCCTGGCTGGCGGCACCCCAGGTGCGCGCCCTGCTCGCCCCCACGGCCGATGCGCGGCAAGCGGACACGCTGCCGGCGGTCTGGCTGTCGGCGCAGCTGGCGCCGCCCGAGACGCTCGACCTGGCGCCGGCGTGGCGGGCGCGGGTGCGCTGGGCCTCGCTGCGGGCGACGCCGGAGCGCTTCCGGGCGGCCGCGGTCACCGGCCTGCAGCCGTGGCTGCGCACCCTGGGCATGGACCCGCTGCAAGCGACGCCACTGCAGGGCGAGGTGTACGCCGCCGCCTACTTCTTCACCGACGCGCTGCAGCGCAGCCGCGGTGCGTGGTCGGTGGAACACCTGCTGGAGCGGCTCGAAGCGGGGGTCAACAACCGTGCCGCCGCAGGCGCCTACCTGCGGCTGTCGCTGGGACAAGGCCAGCGTGTCGCCGCGCAGGTTGGCCAGATCCAGGGCTGGGCGCCGCCGGACTACCGCACGCTGGTGCCGCTGTCGCCCGTGCTCAACGCCAACCGCTGAGGGTGCCTCCGGTCAGACGACCTGGTACCACCGCATCATGTCGTGGTCCTCGTGCGACAGGATGTGGCAGTGGTAGACAAACTTGCCCGGCCGGTCGAAGGTGGCGACGATGCGCGTGACCTGGCCCGGCGGGCAGATGACCGTGTCCTTCCAGCCGCTCTCGGTTGCCGCGGGGGCCAGCGCTGCACCGCTCAGGGCCGCGCCCGGCTGCAGTTGCACCCCTGTCCAGCCATTGCGCATCGCGGTGGACTGGATGGTGCCGGTGAAGGCCTGGCGGTTCTTGATGCGGAACTTGACCAGGTGCAGGTGGACCGGGTGGGCGTCCACCGTGGTGTTCCAGAACTCCCAGACCTCCGTGCTGCCGAGCCGAGGCGTTTCGGTGGCCGGGTCGTTGAAGCCTTGCGTGCCAAGGTTGTTGACACCCTTCGGATCGTAGATGCCCAGCATCGGGTTGATGCGGCCGTACTCGTCGGTGCCCTCGCCGAGCAGGATGCGGCGCACCGGCGTTGCCGGCGTGTCGCCCGGCGCGGCCGGCAGCAGGGCCGTGCCGTTGCTGCCACGCAGCACGGTGCCCGTGCCCAGGATCGGCCTGGGGACCAGCAGGTTGGCCAGCAGCCCGACCTTGAACCGCATCACGGTCGCCGCGCCCGCAGACGGCGGACCGCCCAGCGGGAACGGCGTCGGTGCCGAGTTGAGCAGGTCGATCTTGCCGCCGGCCAGCAGCGCCCACGAGAAGTCGATCACGACGTCATAGCGCTCGCCCGGCGCGATCGTCAGCCCGGCCGCACCCACCGGCACCGGGTTGTTGAGCAGGCCGACATCCGTGCCGATCACGTACATCGGCACCCAGGTCGGCGCCGAGTTCCTCAGGGTGTAGAAGCGCGAGTCCGACCCGTTGAGCAGCCGCAACCGGTACGGCCGCGGCTCCACCGACAGGCTCGGCCAGGCCTTGCCGTTCACCAGGACCACGTCGCCGAACACCTCGGGCATGTGGCTCGGGCTGTTCGCCGGGAAGGATCCCGGCAGCGGCGTCGGCGAATTCGCCGGATTGGCGGAGTAGACGAACTGGCCCTGGGCGTCGAAGGTGCGGTCCTGCAGCACCAGACCGACCTCGTGCTGCGCGGCGGGGATTTTCCAGCCCGATTGCAAGGCCGTCTCGTTCGCGTCGCGCACGACGTAGAGCCCGGCCAGCCCGGCCTGCACGTTCACGCCGGTCAGGCTCTCGGCATGGTCGTGGTACCAGTGCAGCGAGGCCTCCTGGTTGTTGTCGTAGACGTAGGTGACCGCTTCGGCTGTGCCGACCTGCACCGCATTGCCGGTGATGCCCGGCCCGGTCTGGCGGCGCAGCGGCGTGGCCCACTGGTCAGGGCCGCCGTCGAACTCGGCCGCCGAGTTGCTGCCGTGGTGGTGCACCGCCAGCGGCACGCCGGTGGTCGGCGTCTGGATCGTCATGGTCTGGTCGATGGGCAGGAGGTGCGGCAGCGCCTGGCCATTGGCGTCGACGAGCCGGTTGACCCAGTGGACCGTGATCGGCACGCCCTTGGTGACCTGCAGCGTGCGACCCGGGAAGGTCGGGCCGGTTTCCTGGTTGGCGTAGCCCCAGATGGTCGTGGTGATGCCCACCACGCCGAGCACGTCCGCGACCGCCTGGCCTGCGCCGATGGTGTAGTCCGACGCGCCGACCGTCGGTTTGTAGATGCCGGCCGCGGCCAGCGGATTGGGCAGCACGTTGGAGAAACGACGCGCCCATGCCCGTTGCCACAGCACCGGATCGGAGGTCGCCGCCCAGCGGGTGTTGGTGCCCTGGACAGCCGCCGCGACCCGGGTCGGCGCCAGGGACAGCGAAGCCGTAGCGGCGGCGGCACCTGCGGACAGGGTGAGAAAGCGGCGGCGGCTGGTGTGCGGGGTGTCGGTGTGGTCAGGCATGGAGGAACTCGCGTGGACAGGGGAAGAGGCTGGAGCGGAGCGGAGTGGGGGCGGGCGGGGCCGGGGTTGGTCAGGCCGGCTTGAGGCGGCGGTACTCGTCGAGCAGGCGGCGCGGGCTGACGAACCCGTCCAGCCGTACCCAGACCAGGCTGGCCGACGCACGCAGGAAGATCACCGCGTCGTGGTTCATCTTGTCGCCGCGCCAGGCGTCGAAAGCGCGCTGGACGGTCTCGGAGGACTGCGGATCGCCAGTGACGAAGCTGCCTTGGGCGCCGCGGCTGCGGGCGTGCTCGGCGAGCCGGGCAACGGTATCGTGGTCCGGGTCGATCGACACCGACACGACATTGACCTGCCTCGCCTCCGGGCCGAGCGCACGCATGAATTCGTCGATCACGTGGCTGGTCACCGGGCAGACGGTGGTGCAGGACGTGTAGAGAAAGGTCAGCACGACCGGCCGGCCATCGTCGAGCAACGGCCGCAACGCCTGGGCCCTGCCGTCGGCGGTGAGCACCTTCACGGTCGGCACCTGGTACCGCTGTTCGCTGCGCCGCACCGCCGTGGCGTCGGTCCGGGCAGCGGGTTCGTGTCCTCTGGCCGGCATCACCGGGCTCGCCATCGACATCACCAGCACGGTCGTCGTCAAGAAAGCCTGGACACCACGGCGACGGCGTAGGAACGGCAACAGTGAAGGCATGAAATAGTTTGCTTTTGTTTACAAATTTACATCTTGATTCATCTTAACAAAGCCATGCCATGCTGTGGTATCCCCCAAAACTCACCCCCCTCATCTTCATCCTGCGTTCAGGTGGCGATGTCTTCATCGAAAACAGACCATTTGCATGAAAATTTGCAGGTGTAAAAACGTGCCTGTCAAGGCAACCTGGGATATTCATGAAATCGGCAAGCCCATCCAAATCCATGCAATCCACAGGGATCGCGATCGCCCTGCTGGCAGCGCTGACTGCAGCCGGTGGACTCGGTTGCCATGTACTCGCTCCGGGCGATGCGCCGACAGTCACACCGGACGCAACGGCCAGCCCGGGCACCTTCACCGAGTCCACGGCCGTGCGTGTGTCGGCCGCCGTGGCGCCGCCCCCGGCCGCCGCCCTTGCCCAGCAGCCGGCAACACTGCCACCCGGCATCGTGCTGGTCTCCACCGCGCCGGATGCCCAGCCCCCGCAGGCCACGCTGCTGCTGGACGGCCAGTTGCAGGTGCAGCCCCAAGGCACGCAGGTGGCGGGCTCGGCGCTGCTGCTGCGCGGCGTGACCGCCAGCACCGCCACGCTGGGTCTGGCGGAGGGGCCGGTGCTCTACACGCTGCCGATCAGCCCTGCCGACGCGGTGCGCCGACTGCTGGCCGACGCCCGATCGGCGCGGCTGGCCGAACGGGCCGCAGCCCCGACCATCGCCAGCGTGGGCGAGCGGGTAGTGCAACGCGACGCCGGCCAGACCGCGCCCTTGCCGGACGAGATGACTGTCACGGTCCACCGCCGCCACCCCACGGCGCCAGGGCCGGTCGGTGGACTCTGATCCGATTTGATCAACACAAGGGCTGCAGCCCACTGCGGGCGACCATAGAGTGCGGACCAATCCATCCCACTGAGCGAGACAGCCCATGACCCAGCCCCTCCACTTCGCCCTGAACCGCATGGCCGTGCCGCGTGTGCGTTTCGCCGATTTCGCCGCGATGACGCGCCGCCTGGGCGTGACGGCCATCGAGATCCGCAATGACCTGCCGGACATCGAGATCGGCGACGGTGTGCCAGCCACCGAGATCGGCGCCATCGCCAAGGCCCACGGCCTGACGATCCGCTCGATCAACGCGCTGCAGCGCTTCGAGCAGTTCACCGCCGAGCGCGAGGCCGAGGCGGTCGCCATGGCGCAGTACGCCCGCGACTGCGGCGCCGAAGCCCTGGTGCTGTGCCCGACCAACAACCGCGGCGACAAGCGCACCGCCGAGGAGCGCCACGCCGCGCTGGTCCACGCGCTGACCGCGCTGAAGCCGATCCTCAACGACCACGGCCTGGTCGGACTGGTCGAGCCGCTGGGCTTCGAGGAATGTGCCGTGCGCCGCAAGTCGCAAGCCGTGCGCGCCTTCGAGGAAATCGGTGCCGACAGCACCTTCCGCGTCGTCCACGACACCTTCCACCACCACCTCGCCGGCGAAGGCTTGTTCTTCCCCGCCTGGACCGGCCTCGTCCACATCTCCGGCGTCGAGGACTCGGCCGTGACCGTGCCCGACATGCGCGACGGCCACCGCGTGCTGGTCGGTGGTGACGATCGTCTGGGCAACATCGCACAGCTGCGCACGCTGCTGGACGCGGGCTACACCGGCTTCGTCTCCTACGAGCCGTTCGCCGAGGAGATCGCCGCCGCCACCGACATCGAGGCGCGTCTGGCTGCGAGCATGGCGCACCTGCAAGCGGGTGTCGCCGCCCTTGCCAGCACCGCCTGACCGTGGCATCACGGCGGGATGACTGAATCCGTCCCTCCCTCTGCGCCGCCACCCCGGCGCAAGCGCAGCGCCCGCTTCACCGAGATCGCCGCCGCCGCAGGCGTGGGCACCGCCACCGTCAACCGCGTGCTCAACGAACATGGCGGCGTCTCGGCCGAGACCACCGCCCGTGTCCTCGCTGCGGCCCGACAGCTCGGTGTGCCGCGGGTGCTGCCCGATCCGCGCCATGGCCTGACCCGCTTCGACGTGGTGCTGGCCCGCAGCGAGACGCCCTATTTCCGCCGCCTCGACCTGGCACTGACCCGCGCGGTGCAGGTACTCGACCGACGCATTCTGGTCCATTGCCACGTCGTCGATGCCACCGACGCCGCGCAGGTCCGCGAGCGACTGACCCGACCGCGCCACCGCCGAGACGGGCTGATCGTCGCGCTGCACGACACGCCGGATGTGCGGGCGGCGCTGCGCGAGCAGGTGGACGCGGGCGTGCCGGTGGTGACGCTGATGAGCGGCATCGGCGACGTGCCGGGCCTGCACTACGCCGGCATCGACAACCTGGGCGCCGGCCGCACCGCCGGTCACTTCATCGGCCGCCTCGCCCACCGCCCCGGCCGCGTGCTGCGCCTGACCAACACCCTCGACTACCGCGCCCACGCCGACCGCCTGCGCGGTTGCGCCGAGGTGCTGGCCGAGCGGCATCCGCTGATCGACCCCGGCGCACCCGTGCCCTGCCACGACGACGCGGACCGCTGCCAGCTCGCGCTGCGCCACGCATTGGCCGCTGCACAGCGCGACGGCGTGCCGCTGGTCGGCCTGTACCACAGCGGCGCCGGCTCGGCGGGCATCGCCGCGGAGCTGCAGCGGCTCGCGCCCGCCGAGCGCCCGATCTGGGTTGGCCACGAACTCAGCGACGAACACCGCACGCTGCTGCGGCTGGGCCTGCTCGACCTCGTGATCGACCAGGATCCGGACGGCCAGATCGCCAGCGCGCTGCACCACCTGCTGCACGCCAGCGGCCATGTCGAGCAGCCCGCACCGGCCGAGCCGAACGAGTTTCGCTTGTTCTGCGCTGAAAATATCCGCGGTGGACCGTACCTGGCGGGTTGAACGGCACGGCGAGCGCCGACAATGCCGCCCGTCCCCTGCCGCCGTCACCGACCACGCAAACCCATGGCTTCCAAGCGCCCGGAACCGACCTCCCCCGACCTCGACTCTGCCCCGATCCCGGCGCCGCCGCGCGCCAAGGTCACCGCCAGCGATGTCGCCAAGGCGCTGGGCGTCAGCCCCGCCACCATCTCGAACGCCTTCAACCGCCCGGACCAGCTATCGGTGACGCTGCGCACCGAGATCATCAGCCGCTCGCGTGAACTGGGCTATTTCGGCCCGGATCCGGCCGCCCGCGCCCTGCGCCGACGCGACGCGGTGCGCGAGGTGGCGGTCATCTACCACCACGGGCTGGAGTTCGCGCTCAGCGACCCGGTGAGCCTGGACTTCCTGCGCGGCGTCAGCCACGAGCTGGACCAGCGCGCGCTGTCGCTGCAGCTCATCCCCAAGCTCGGCCGCGACCTGCAACTCGCTGCCGCGTTCCAGACCACGGCCGATGCCCTCATCGTCCACGCCGAGATCGGCCCCAATCTGGTGCCGGAAGTCGTGGCCGCCCGCAAGCCGCTGGTGCTGGTGGACACGGTGGTGGAGGGCGTGCCGGCCATTGGCATCGAGGACCGCGATGGCGCGGAACAGGCCATGGCCTACGTGTTGTCGAAGCAGCCCGACCGGGTGCTCGCGCTCTGCTTCACGCTCAATGGACAACAGCGCCGACACGCCATGGCCGTCAGTCCACGCAAGGTCCAGCCGCGCAGCGCGTCGGTGGCCATCGAGCGGCGCATCGGCTATGTGCGGGCGGCCCAGCGGCTGGGCCGCCCGATCGACACCATCGACTGGATCGAGGTGGACGACATCCGCCCCGAGTCCTCCGCGCAGGCGCTGGTTGCCCTGCGCACGATGCTGCCCACCGGCAGCCGCATCGCCATCGTCGCCATGACGGACCGCATGGCGCTGGCCGCACTCGACGAGGTACGCACCTGGGCCGGTGTGACGCTGGCCGCCGCGGTCGGCTTCGACGACATCCCCGCCGCCGCCGCCGCCGGTCTGACCACGCTGCGCCAGGACGCCCACCGCAAGGGGGTGCTGGCGGTGCAGGCGCTGCTCGATGGGCTGCGGCCAGCGCCGCTGAGCGTCGAGCTGGTGGTGCGCGACACCTAGGGAAAGACCGGACGCAGAATGGCTTGACGATTTTCTGAACCGATTCAGAATGGCGGTCATGCGTTATCTGAATCGATTAAGTTTGCAAAATCGGTCGAATTCGAGCGCACGGAACTGCCCCGCTCGGGGCTTCACAGACACCACGAGGAGCATCGAGATGCAAAGCAACAAGGCGCTGCTGCCCCTGGCCCTGGCCATCGGCAGCCTGTTCACCGCCACGGCCGTCCGCGCCGACGGCATCGACGTTCACGGCTATGTCCGCACCCAGGTCGGCGGCACCAGCGAAGGCGGCAACCTGCAGTGCTTCGGCGAAGGCACCTGGCCGATCCGCTCGAAGTACCGCCTGGGCAACGAGTGCGACAACTTCGCCAGCGTCACCACATCGGTTCCGTTCGGCAAGTCGGACGGCGCCTGGGCCAAGTTCCACCAGACCCTGTCGTTCAAGGAAAAGGGCAAGCAGCCCTGGGAAGACACGACCGACAACAAGAACTTCAACATCGCCAGCGAGCAGGCGTACATCGAGGCGGGTGGCTTCTTCGACGGCAGCCCGGCGCTCGATTCGTCCAAGGTCTGGGTGGGCAAGCGGTTCTACAACCGCCACGACATCCACATGAGCGACTACTACTACTGGGGCAACAACGGCACCGGCGCCGGCATCGAGGAGATCAACCTCGGCGCGGCCAAGCTGTCGCTGGCCTACTTCCAGAACGGTGGCAACGCCAACGCGGTCGATGACATCGTCGGCAAGCGCATCTCGGCCCGTTTCTACGACGTGAACGTCAACCCGAACGGCAAGCTCGAAGGCGAACTCGTGCTGCTCAGCGGCAGCACCGCCTCCAAGGACGCCACCAAGGAAACCGGCAAGGGCACGATGCTGTTCCTGCAGCACACCCAGACCGGCCTGATGGGCGGCTGGAACAAGGCCAGCCTGGTCATCGGCGAGAAGCTTGGCAGCGGCTTCGAGTGGCTGCCGTCCTACCAGGGCGGTGGTGTCTCGCAGGGCAAGTCGTGGCGCATCCATGACCACTTCTACTTCTCGCCGGCCGGCACCAAGATCAGTGGTGTCGTGACCGCCAGCTACGGTCGCGCCAACTTCGGCGGCGACAACGACAACATCTGGGCCAGTGTCGGCATCCGCCCGCAATACAACTACAGCGACCTGCACAGCACTGCCGTCGAGATCGGCTACGACCAGGGCAAGACCGATGGCGGCAGCAAGCCCAAGATCGCCAAGGTGACCGTGGCGCAGCAACTGACGCTGCAGAGCGGCTTCTGGGCGCGTCCGGCGCTGCGCGCCTTCGTCACCCACGCCAAGTGGAACGACGCCGCCGGCACGCAGGCCAACGGCGTCTTCGGGACGCAGAAGAACGGCACCACCTACGGCTTCCAGGCCGAGGTGTGGTGGTAAGCGCAGCCGCGCCCTCCATCCCGGACGCCGCATGAACACGACCAACCTCAGGGAAGAACGCAGCCCGCCCGACGCCGACTGGTGGCGCGGCGCGGTGCTGTACCAGGTCTATCCCCGCAGCTTCGCCGACCACAACGGCGACGGCGTGGGGGATCTGCCAGGTATCCTCGACCGGCTCGGCTACCTCGCCGGGCTGGGCGTGGACGCGGTCTGGATCTCGCCGTTTTTCAAGTCGCCAATGAAGGACTTCGGCTACGACGTGGAGGACTACCGGGCGGTCGATCCGCTGTTCGGCACGCTGGACGACTTCGACCGGCTGGTGGAGCAGGCCCACACCCTGGGGTTGAAGGTGCTCATCGACCAGGTGGTGTCCCACACGGCGGACACCCACGCCTGGTTCCGGGAAAGCCGGTCGAGCCGCGACAACCCGCGCGCCGACTGGTACGTCTGGGCGGACGCGCAGCCGGACGGCTCGCCCCCCAACAACTGGCTGAGCGTGTTCGGCGGCTCGTCGTGGCAGTGGGACACGCGCCGCCGACAGTTCTACCTGCACAACTTCCTGGCCGCGCAGCCGGACCTGAATTTCCACAACCCTGCCGTGCGCGCCGCCGTGCTGGACGACATCCGGTTCTGGCTCGACCGCGGCGTGGACGGATTCCGCTTCGACACGACCAACTACTACTTCCACGACCTCGCGCTGCGGCCGAACGCGGCGCTGCGCCCAGACGCACCCGACGCGGTCGCCTACGCGCACAACCCGTATGACATGCAGGTCCACGCCCACGACAAGAACCGCCCGGAGAACGTGCAGTTCCTGGAGGAAGTGCGTGCCCTGCTGAACCAATACGGGGCCACCTCCGTCGGCGAGGTGGGCGACGCCGACGCGCTGGCGACGATGCTCGACTACACCGCGGGCGACAAGCGCCTGCACATGACCTACAGCTTCTCGATGCTGTCGCCGGACGCGAGCGTCGGGCACCTGCGGCGGCAGGTCGAGCAGTTCGAGGCCGCCGCCGCCGCACCCGGCCAGGGCGGCTGGGCCTGCTGGACCATCGGCAACCACGATGCCGACCGCGTGCTCACGCGCTGGAACGGCACCGAGTCCCCCGCCTCCTTCGTGCGCGTGATGCTGACGATGCTGGTCAGCCTGCGCGGCAGCGTGTGCTGGTACCAAGGGGACGAACTCGCGCTGGAGCAGGCCGATCTGCCCTTTGAGGCGCTGGTCGATCCGCCGGGCATCGCCTTCTGGCCCGAGTACAAGGGCCGCGACGGCTGCCGCACGCCAATCCCGTGGGAGGCCGACGCGCCGCACGCCGGCTTCAGCGGCGGGCAGGACGTGACACCTTGGCTGCCGGTACCCGACGCCCACCGCCGGCTGGCCGTGGACGCCAGCGAGGCCGACCCGAACGCGCCGCTGCACTACCTGCGCACCCTGCTGCCGTGGCGGCGCTCGTTTCCGGCGCTGGTCAAGGGCGGCATCCGCTTCCTCGACGCCCCCGAGCCGGTGATGGCGCTGGTGCGCGAGGCGCCGGCGCGCAACCTGGGGCCATCGCTGCTGGTGGTGCTCAACCTCGGCACCGCGCCGGTCCAGGTCACGCTGGGCGATGCGCCAGCCAGCGTCCCCATGACCGTGCCGGGCCTGCCCGACGCGCAACGCACCCGCCGCACGGGCCATCACTTCTCCCTGCCCGCACACGGCATCTACTTCGGCGCACTGGAAGGCGCACCCCATGGCTGATCTGCAATTCAAGGCGCTGCGCAAGTCCTTCGACCAGACGGAGATCCTGCACGGGATCGACCTGACCGTGGCCGATGGCGAGTTCATGGTCTTCGTCGGCCCGTCCGGCTGCGGCAAATCGACCATGCTGCGCTGCATCGCGGGGCTGGAGGAGATCACCTCGGGCGAGCTGCACATCGGTGGCCAGCTCGTCAACGAGATCCCGCCCTCGAAACGCAGCATCGCGATGGTGTTCCAGAGCTACGCGCTCTATCCGCACATGTCGGTGGCCAAGAACATGGCGTTCGGGCTGAAGCTGGCGGGCATGTCGCAGCCGGAGATCGACACCGCCGTGCAGCGCGCCGCGCAGATCCTCAAGATCGAGCCGCTGCTGGAGCGCCGGCCGAAAGACCTCTCCGGTGGCCAGCGCCAGCGCGTGGCGATCGGCCGCGCCATCGTGCGCAAGCCGGGCGTGTTCCTGTTCGATGAGCCGCTGTCGAACCTGGACGCCGCGCTGCGGGTGCAGATGCGGGTGGAGCTGGCGCGGCTGCACCGCGAACTGCAGACCACGATGGTCTACGTCACCCACGATCAGGTCGAGGCGATGACGCTGGCGAGCCGGATCGCCGTGTTCCATGCCGGCGTGATCGAGCAGGTCGGCACACCGATGCAGCTCTACCACCAGCCGGCCAACCTGTTCGTGGCGGGTTTCATCGGCTCGCCGACGATGAATTTCATGCCTGGCCAGCTCGAATCCGCCACCGCCGAACGGGCCGAGGTCCGCCTCGACAGCGGCCACCTCGTCACGGCGCACGTCGATGCCAGCCGGCTGCAGCGCGGTGCGGCGGTGACGCTGGGCGTGCGGCCGGAGCATCTGCTGGCGAGCACGCTGCCCGGTGACAACGCGGTGCGCGGCACGGTGCAGGCCGCCGAGCACCTGGGCGACGTGACCTATCTCTATCTGCAGGTGGCCGGCGTACCGCAGACCGTCGTGTCCCGCACCGACCCTGAGAACCCGCTGAACAGCGGCGACATGGCGCACCTCGTGCTGCCGCCGCACCGCTGCCACCTCTTCGACGCGCAAGGGCTGGCCCTGCCGCGCCGGACCTGATCCCCGCTCCAAGGAATCGCCATGAAGTCCACCCGTTCCACCCGATCCACCTTCGCCCTGTCCACCCTCGGCGCCGCCCTGCTCGCTGCGGGCGCGTTCACCACCCCGGCCGCCCTCGCCGCCGAACCCGGCAAGCTGCTGATCTGGTACAGCACCGACGGCGCCAAGGGCATGCAGAAGATCGGCGCCGAGTTCACCGCCAAGACCGGCATCCCCGTCACCGTCGAGGCGCCGGAAGACGGCCCCGGCAAGTTCCAGCAGGCCGCGGCCGGCGGCAAAGGCCCGGACATCTGGATCTGGGCGCACGACCGCGCGGGCGAGTGGATCGCGGGTGGCCTGATCGTGCCCGTGACGCCGAGCAAGAAGGTGCAGGCCGACATCGACCCGCTGGCGTGGAAGGCCTTCAGCATCGGCGGCAAGACCTGGGGCTACCCGTACTCGATCGAGGCGATCTCGCTGGTCTACAACAAGGCCCTCGTCAAGACGCCGCCGAAGACCTTCGAGGACGTGCTCGCGCTCGACAAGCAGCTCCAGCCGCAGGGCAAGCGCGCCATCCTCTGGGACTACACCAACACCTACTTCACCTGGCCGCTGCTGGCCGCCGGGGGTGGCTATGCGTTCAAGCAGAAGCCGGACGGCACCTATGACGGCACCGACGTGGGCGTGAACAACGCGGGCGCGGTGGCCGGCGTCGAGCTGCTGAACAAGCTGCTGCGCGAGAAATACATGCCGCTCGAATCCGGCTATGCCGAGATGGAAGGCGCGATGGCGCAGGGCAAGGTCGCGATGATGATCAACGGCCCGTGGTCGTGGGACAACCTGAAGAAGGCCAACATCGATTACGGCGTGGCGAAGATCCCGGCGGTCAACGGCCACAAGGCATCGCCCTTCGTCGGCGTCAAGGGCGCGATGATCAACAAGGCGTCGCCGAACAAGGACCTGGCGGTCGAGTTCATCGAGAACTTCATGCTCACGCCCAAGGGGCTGAAGGCGCTCAACGACGCCGAGTCGATCGCCGTGCCCGCCAGCAAGGCGTTCTTCGAGGAGGTGAAGTCCAACCCGAACATCGCCGCGACGATGGCCTCGGCCCAGGACGGCGCCCCGATGCCCAACAACCCCGAGATGGGCCGCTTCTGGTCGGCGATGGTCTCGTCGCTGGGCAACATCATGGACGGCCGCCAGTCGCCCAAGGAAGCGATGGACGCCGCCGCCAAGCGCATCCTGAGCAAGTGATCCGAACCGGCCGTGGCCCCGTGAGCATCGACCCCGCATGAGACTCGATCACTTCGTTCGCCGCTGGACCGGCCCCGCGTTGCTGGCCGCGCTGGTGCTGGGCGCGCTCTACCTCGTCACGCTGATGTACGCCGTCGGCGAGACGCTGCTGGCGGGGATGCTGCTGGTGCTGGTCGCGCTGGCGGCGTGGACCTACACCTCGGCGAAGACGATGGCGCTGCGCTACCTCTTTCCCGGCATCGCGGCGGCGGCGGTGTTCGTGGTCTTCCCGATGCTCTACACGGTGTCGATCGGCTTCACCAACTACAGCTCGCGCAACCTGCTCGACTTCGAGCGGGCGCGGCAGTACCTGGTCGATGAAACCTGGCAGGCCGAGGGCGGGGTGTTCTCGTTTGCGCTGGTCGGCGGTGGCGCGGAGGGCAAGTTCCGCCTGCGGCTGCAGGACCAGGACGACGAGCAGAAGGTCTTCGTTTCGCCGCCGCTGGCCCTCGATGGCACCGCCGCCGAGATCCGCCTGAATGCGGCAGACGCAGCCACGGCTGAAGCCGACGCCGCGCCGCTGACCGAGGTGATCGCCCGCCAGAAGCGGCTCAAGCCGCTGACGCTGCTCACGCCCGACGGCATCCAGGTCCGCATGGCCTCGCTGCGCCAGTTCAGCCCGGTACAGCCACTCTACGCCGCGCAGCCCGACGGCACGCTGAAGAACCTGCGCGACGATGTGCTGCTGACGCCCAACTTCAAGACCGGCTTCTTCGAGACAGCGGCGGGCGAGCCGATCGCACCGGGGTTCAAGGTCGGTGTCGGGCTGGCGCACTACGCCCGCATCTTCACGGACAGCAAGTTCCGCGAGCCCTTCGGGCGCATCTTCGTGTGGACGGTGGCGTTCTCGGGGCTGACCGTCCTGTTCGCCGCGTCGCTGGGCATGCTGCTGGCGGTGCTGCTGAACTGGGACAGCCTGCGCTTCAAGGGCGCGTACCGGCTGGCGCTGTTCCTGCCCTACGCGGTGCCGGGCTTCATCTCGATCCTGATCTTCAAGGGCATGTTCAACCAGAACATGGGCGAGGTGAACCTGGTGCTGAACGCGCTGTTCGGGGTCAAGCCGGCGTGGTTCTCGGACCCCTTCCTGGCCAAGACGATGATCCTGATCGTCAACACCTGGCTGGGCTTCCCGTACATGATGATCGTCTGCATGGGGCTCATCAAGTCGATCCCGGCCGACCTGTACGAGGCGTCCGCGGTGGCCGGTGCCGGGCCGATCACCAACTTCGTCGAGATCACGCTGCCGCTGATCCTCAAGCCGCTGACGCCGCTGCTGATCTCGTCGTTCGCGTTCAACTTCAACAACTTCGTGCTGATCACGCTGCTGACGGGCGGGCGGCCGGACTTCCTCGACATCACCGTACCGGCCGGCTCCACCGACCTGCTGGTGTCCTACACCTTCCGCATGGCCTTCCAGGACTCGGGGCAGCAGTTCGGCCTCGCCTCGGCCATCTCGACGGTGATCTTCTTCATCGTCGCCGCCATCACGCTGGTGCAGATGCGGTTCACCAAGCTGGCCGAGCAATCCGGCCGCTGACCGCCCACCGCGCATTCGGAGCACTCCATGGCCATCGTCCTCGACAAGTCCCAACGCTGGCGGGTCGTCGCCGCGCACGTCTTCCTGATCGCGCTGTGCATCCTCGTGGTGTCACCGTTCCTGATCGTGCTGTCGGTGTCGCTGCGGCCCGGCAACTTCGCCACCGGCAGCCTGATCCCCGACACCATCAGCCTCGAACACTGGAAGTTCGCCTTCGGCCTGCCCTACCCCGGCCCGGACGGCACGCTGATCGAGCCGGAGCTGCCCGTGCTGCGGTGGCTTTGGAACTCGGTGAAGATCGCCACGCTCTCGGCCTGCGTCACGCTGCTGTTTTCCACCACCGGCGCCTATGCGGTGGCACGCATGAAGTTCCGGGGCCGCCAGCAGGTGCTGACCGGGATGATGCTGATGCAGATGTTCCCCTCGGTGCTGGCGCTGGTGGCGATCTACGCCATCTTCGACCGCATCGGCGCCGCCTTCCCCGCTTTCGGGCTGGACACGCACTGGGCGCTGCTGCTGGCGTACTCGGGCGGCATCGCGATGCACATCTGGACCATCAAGGGCTACTACGAAACCATCCCGATGGAGGTCGAGGAAGCCGCCAAGGTCGATGGCGCGACGCCATGGCAGTCGTTCCGGCTGGTGCTGCTGCCGATGGCGCTGCCGATCCTGGTGGTCGTGTTCCTGCTCGCCTTCATCGGCACGGTCATCGAGTACCCGGTCGCCTCGGTGCTGCTGCACCGCGAGGAGATGCTGACGCTGGCGGTCGGCACCAAGATGCTCGCCCACGAGCACAACTTCCGCTGGGGCGACTTCGCCGCGATCGCGATCCTGTCGGGCCTGCCGATCACGGCCGTCTTCCTGCTGGCCCAGAAATGGATGATCGCCGGGCTGACCGCCGGCGGCATCAAGGGTTGATTTCCCCACGCCCACCACGTTCACCACGCCACCCACCTCGAAGGAGACGCTCATGCACACCCGCACCCACACGGCTACCCGACTGCTCGCCGGCCTGACGCTGGCCCTGGCCGCGATGCTGCCCGCCCACGCCACATCCAACCCTGGCGAAGGCAAGATCGCCATCAACTACAGCCGCTGCGACAAGAACTTCGAGGGCTGGGGCCTGCACATCTGGAAGAACCCCGGCATCCCGCTGCCGGGCGTGGACTGGCAAAAGCCGATGCCGCCGACCGGCAACACCGACTTCGGTGCCTACTGGCATGCCGACATCTCGGAGTTCGGCAGCACCGGTACCGTCAACTACATCATCCACAAGGGTGACTCGAAGGAACAGGGCGGCCGGGACATGAAGTTCGACGGCAAGGCCACCAAGGAGATCTGGGTGCTGGACGGCGACCGCCGCAGCTACACCTCGCTGGACGAGGCGAAGAAGGCCCGCGAAGAGAAGCCCTGCAAGTAAGCCTCTCCAAGCCTCAGCCCGCCATGACCCTGCGCCGCCTCTCGACCCACCTGCTCCTCAGCACCAGCCTCGCCGTGGGCGCAGCCGGAGCGGCTGAGGCGGCGCCACCGGTCCCGACCGACATCGCCCCCATCGCCGGCGCCGATCCGGGCAGCACGCTGTCACCGGACTGGAAACACGGCCCCTTCATGGAAATCTACGTCCGGGGCTACCAGGACAGCAACGGCGACGGCATCGGCGACCTGCGCGGTGTCACCGCGCGGCTGGACCACCTGAAGGCGCTGGGCATTCGCGGGATCTGGCTGATGCCCATCACGCGCAGCCAGGACAACGACCACGGCTACTCGACCAGCGACTACCGCGGCATCGAGCAGGACTACGGCACGCTCGCCGACTTCGACGAACTGCTGAAACAGGCCCATGCGCGCGGCATCGGCGTGATCATCGATTACGTCATCAACCACAGCGCCGCCGACCACCCGCTGTTCCGCCACGCCGAGTCGTCGCCGAAAAGCCCGTGGCGCGACTGGTACATCTGGGAAAACGACAAGCCCGCCGGCTGGCACATCTACGGCAACACGCCCTGGTACGAATCCGACCACGGCTGGTACTTCGCCGGCTTCTACAGCGAGATGCCGGACTTCAACCTGAAGAACCCGAAGGTGCTCGACTGGCACCACGACAACCTGCGCTTCTGGCTCAACCGGGGCGTGGACGGCTTCCGCTTCGACGCCGTAGGCAACCTCGTCGAACACGGGCCGCTCGCATGGGAAGGTCAGCCCGAGAACCACGCCATCATGCGCGGCGTGCGCCGGCTGGTGGACAGCTACGCGAACCGCTACATGGTCTGCGAGGCACCGGGCGACCCGCTGGCGTTCGGCCAACCGGATTCCTGCGGCTGCTCCTTCGCCTTCGGGCACCAGCACAAGCTCGTCGGCGGCGCGCTCGGCAGCCCGTCGATGCTGGAGCAGGTCGCCCGCTACTTCGAGACCGCCCCGGCGACGATGGCCACCTTCGCCTCGAACCACGACGGCTTCGCGGGCGCCCGGCTGTGGGACCGGATGCGTGGCGACGAAAACGCCTACCGCCTCGTGGCCGCGACCTACCTGCTGCAACCCGGCACGCCCTTCCTCTACTACGGCGAGGAGATCGGCCTGTCGGGCGGCAAGGGCCTGAGCGGCGACCACAAGCTGCGCACGCCGATGAGCTGGACAGCGGACGCGCAGACCGCCGGCTTCACGACCGCCGAGCCGTTCCGGGCGCTGTCGGGCAACGTGGCGACGCACAACGTCGCGGCGCAGGTCGGCGATCCGAACTCGATCCTGTCGTTCTACAAGGCCGTGATCGCGCTGCGCAACAGCCGGCCGTCGCTGCAGCAGGGCCGCTACGAGGCGCCGACATCGACCGGCTGGGTGATCAGCTTCCAGCGTGTCCACGGGAGCGAGCGCACGGTGATTGTCCTCAACTACGGATTGCAGGCCGCCGCCACGGCCGTCGCCGGCCTGCCTGCGAAACAGGCGCTGCGCCCGCTGTGGCCCGCCGCCGGTCGCGCCACGCGCAGCAATGCGCAGGGGCAGGCGCGGGTCAAGCTCGGGCCGCAGTCGTTCGCGGTCTATGCCATCGATTCAGCGAAGTAGCCAACCCTCAGCGCCCAAGGAATCCATGTGCATGCGCCCACCCATACAGCGAACACGCGAGTCTCGCCACGCGATGAAAACGCCTACCGCCTCGTGGCTGCGACCTACCTGCTGCAGCCCGGCACGCCCTTCCGCCCGCTGTCGGCGAACGTGGCGACGCACAACGTCGAGGCACAGGTCGGCGACCCGCACTCGATCCTGTTGTTCTACAAGTCGCTGATCGCGCTGCGCAACAGCCGGCCGTCGCTGCAGAAAGGACGCTACGAAGCGCCGAAATCGACCGGTTGGGTCATCAGCTTCAACCGCATCCACGAGGGCGAACGCACGGTCGTCGTCATCAACTACGGCCTCCAGCCTGCGGCCACCACTGTCGCCGGCCTGCCCGCGAAACAGGCGCTGCGCCCGCTGTGGCCCGCCGCCGGTCGCGCCACGCGCAGCAATGTGCAGGGGCAGGCGCGGGTCAAGCTCGGGCCGCAGTCATTCGCCGTGTATGCCGTCGATGCCGCGAAGTAACCGGCACGGCATCAGCAGCGCCCGCGCCCACGCCGCGCTGTTGTCGCTCGCCCTGCTGGCCGGTTGCGGCGGTGGTGGCAGCGACACGCCCGCCATCCCGCCCACCATCGACGCCGCCAGCGTCAGCGCCGTCGCCGCATCCGATCCCGGCAGCACCCTGCCCGCACACTGGCAGCGCGGCGTCTTCATGGAAATCTTCGTCCGCGCCTACCAGGACAGCGACGGCGACGGCATCGGCGACCTCAAGGGGCTGACCTCGCGCCTCGACGACCTGAAGGAACTCGGCATCACCGGCCTGTGGCTGATGCCGATTCACCCGAGCCAGGACCGCGACCACGGCTACGCGGTCACAGACTACCGCGCTGTCGCGCCCGAGTACGGCACGCTCGCCGACCTCGACGAACTGCTGCGTCAGGCCCACGCCCGCGGCATCGGCGTGGTCATCGACTACGTGATGAACCACAGCGCCGCCGCGCACCCACTGTTCACCAATTCGCGCAGCGCGGCGGACAACCCGTGGCGCGACTGGTATGTCTGGCAGAACTCGGCACCCTCGGGCTGGAACATCTACGGCAGCAACCCGTGGTACGGCGCGAGCAGCAATGGCGGCAGTGGCGTCGGCGCCTACTTCGCCGGATTCTGGAGCCAGATGCCGGACTTCAACCTGAAGAACGCCCGCGTCGCCGAGTGGCACCGGGACAACCTGCGCTTCTGGCTGAACCGGGGTGTGGATGGCTTCCGCTTCGATGCGGTCGGCAACCTCGTCGAGAACGGCCCCGCCGCCTGGGAAAACCAGCCGGAGAACCACGCGCTGATGGCGGCGGTGCAAGGCGTGCTCGCCGGTTATTCGCGACGCTTCCTCGTCTGCGAAGCGCCGGGGCAGCCGCGCCGCTACGCCGAAGCCGACTCCTGCGGCAGTGCCTTCGCGTTCGGGCAGCAATACGACATCGTTTCCGCCGCCAAGGGCGACACGGCGGCCATCGCCCGCGTCGCGGCGTACCGCAGCACCGCGTCCGACACGCTGGCCGGCTTCGCGTCCAACCACGACGGCTTCGCGGGCGAGCGGTTGTGGGACCAGCTCGGCGGCGACGGCGCCAAGATGCGGCTTGCAGCGGCGACCTACCTGCTGTCGTCGCCCACCGCGTTTGTCTACTACGGCGAAGAGATCGGCATGGCCGGCGCCAGCGGCCTGAGCGGCGACCCGGCCCTGCGCACGCCGATGAGCTGGACCGGCAGCACGACCAACGCCGGCTTCACCACCGGGCGCCCGTTCCGCGAGCTGTCCGCCAACGTCGCCAGCGCGAATGTGGCGGCGCAGCGCAGCGACCCAGCTTCGCTGCGGTCGTTCTACCAACAGGTCATCGCGCTGCGCCAGTCGCTGCCCGCGCTGACGCTGGGCCAGTACGGCGGCGCGCTGGCGCAGGACACGCGGATGCAGTTCCGCCGCGTGCTGACCACCGCCAGGGGCACCGACACCGTCTGGGTCGGCTTCAACTACGGCGACCGGGCCGCGACGCTCGACCTCGCCGACCTGCCCGCCGGGATGACGCTGCGCCGCCGCTGGCCCGCCGGTGCCGCCGACGTGACGCTCGACGCGCAGGGCCGCGCCACGGTGACGCTGCCGGCCGGCTCGTTCGCGGTGCTGCAGGCGGTGCCGGTGCAGGCGCCATGAACCGCCGCTGGCTGCTGTCGGCGTCTGGCGCGGCGCTGCTGGGGGTGGGCGCTGGCTGTGGCCATGCACCCGGCCCGGCAGACGACATCCACCCGACCCGCGACCCGGCGCTGTGGCCCTTCGCCTCGGACAGCCCGTGGAACACGCCGCTCGGCGACGGCGCCCGCTACGCGGCGATCCGCAGCCCCGGCTTCGACCCGACCGCCGGCGCCCGGATCAACACCCGGCAGTGGAGCCACCCGGTGTTCATCGCCCAGGCCGACGACCCGACCGTGGCGCTGCACCTGCGCGGCCAGAGCCGGCCGGTGCGGGTGCAGCGTGTGCCTCCGCAGGCACAGCCGGACCCGATGGCCGATGGCACGCTGCTGCTGATCGACGTGCCACGGCGCAGCGTGGTCGAGCTGTGGCGGGCCGAGCGCGTCGGGTCGGACCGCATCGTGGCGGAAGCGGTCGTCGTCAATGCGCTGACCGGCATGGGGCTGGACAGCGCGTGGCATGGGGTGCGTGCCAGCGGTGGCTCGGCGCTCGGTGGCCTGGTCCGCCAGGGCGAGCTGGACCACGGGATCGCCCATGTGCTCGCGCTGGCCGTGCCGCCGCAGGCGCTCAACCGGCTCGGCCCGCAGGGGAACGCCTGGGTCTGGCCGGCCGCCTCCGCCGACGACGGCGACGGGCGGCGCTACGGCACGGCCGGGAACCTGCACCTCGGCAGCCTGCTGGCGTTGCCGCCCGAGGTGGCGCTGGACACGCTCGGCCTGCAACCCGGGCCGGAAACCGTGCTCGCCCGGGCGTTGCAGGACTTCGGCGCCTGCATCACCGACACGGTGCGGGCGGGTGGCCCGGTCGCTTTCCAAGGGGAGCCAGCGGTCCACGACACCGCAGCCCGCATCCATTCGGCCGCGTTGCGCACACTGGTCGAGCGGCTGGAGGTGGTCATCAACCACACCCCACGCAGCATCGGTGGTGGGGGACTGCGCCGGGCACCCCCTGCACCCGCTCTCAGCCGTGGCGGCTGAAACCGGGCACGCGGTGGCATTGCGTCAGGCCACGGAATGGCGTTGCTTCAGCCGCTTGGCCCGCGCCCGGATGTTGAGCGCCTCCACCCCCAGCGAGAAGGCCATCGCCGCGTACAGATAGCCCTTGGGAATGTGCATGTCCAGCGCCTCGCCGGTCAGCGCCATGCCCACCATCACCAGGAAGGCCAGCGCCAGCACCTTGACCGATGGGTGGGCATCCACGAAGTCGCCGATCGGCTTGGCGGCGAAGAGCATCACGCCCACCGAGGCGACCACAGCCGCCACCATGACGCCGATCTGGTCCACCATGCCGACCGCAGTGATCACCGAGTCGAGCGAGAACACGATGTCGATCACGCCGATCTGACCAATCGTCGCCCACAGCGCACGCTGGCTGGCGGTCTTGAGTGCGGCGGCGTCGGTCACCGGGGGCGGGCCGTCGTCTTCGCGGGCCTCGACCTCGACGAAGATCTCGTGCGATGCCTTGTAGAGCAGGAACAGGCCACCGCCGAGCAGCACGAGGTCACGTCCGCTGATGCCCTTGCCCAGCACGGTGAACAGATCCTCCGTCAGGCCCATCACCCAGCTCAGCGAAAACAGCAGCATCAGCCGCGACACCATCGCGAAGCCGAGGCCGAGTCGCCGCGCCAGATCACGCTGCTCGGGCGGCAATCGGCCGACGAGAATGGAGATGAAGATGATGTTGTCGATGCCCAGGACGATTTCCAGGGCGGTCAGCATCGCGAAGGCGATCCAGAGATTGGGGTCGAATAAGAAGTCCATGGGGCGCAATGTAGGGGCCGAAATACTTCGCGTACAGTCGTTTGATACGAAGGTTTACTTCGCAAAAACGGAAGTGTTTTCCCGCCATGTGCGCACCATGCTGAATTTCCGCCACCTCCACTACTTCTGGGCGACCGCCAAGGCCGGCGGCGTGATGCGCGCCAGCGAGCAGCTCCACACGACGCCGCAGACGCTGTCGGCGCAGATCAAATTGCTGGAAGACAGCCTCGGCTGCGCGCTGTTCCGCAAGCGCGGGCGCGGCCTGGAGCTGACGGACGACGGCCGCGCGGCGCTGCGGTATGCGGACCAGATCTTCGCGCTCGGCGCGGAGCTGGAGGCGGCGATCGGACCAGCGCGGCGTGGCCAGGCGCGGCCCGAATTCCGCGTGGGCATCGCCGACCAGGTGCCGAAGTCGATCGCCTACCGCCTGCTGGAGCCGGCGCTCGACGGGCCGGAACCCGTGCGGCTGATCTGCCATGAAGGCTCGCTGGCCGACCTGCTCGCGCAACTGGCGGTCCACCGGCTCGATCTGGTGATCGCTGACGAAGTGATGGCGCCGAACCTGAGCGTGAAAGCCTACAGCCACCCGCTGGGCACGACGGCGATGAGCTTCTTCGCCACCCCTGCACTGAAAGCCACGCTGCAAGGTGCGTTCCCGCAATGCCTCGACGGCGCGCCGATGCTGATCCAGGGCGCGGCGTCGGCGATGCGGCAACGGCTGGACGGGTGGCTCGTCGAACAAGGCATCCGCCCGCAGCGCGTGGGTGAATTCGACGATGCGGCGCTGCTGAAGGCGTTTGGCGCCGAGGGCCGAGGCGTGTTCATGTCGCCGACGGTGCTGGAGCCACAAACCTGCGCTCAGTACGGCGTCGAGGTGCTGGGGCGTTCGGACACATTGGTGGAGGCATTCTTCGCCATCTCGGTGGAGCGGCGCATCACGCATCCCTGCGTCGTGGCGATCACGGCGGCGGCGCGGGGGCAGTTCCTCGCGCAGCCGGACGCGCCCGATCTGGAGTCATTTCAGCGGTGAAATCGCCGTCGGCAGGAACATGGTCGACTGCATGTTCGTGGTCAGCCACGCCGGCCCGCCCTTGGGTGGCCACACCCCGATCCTGACCGCCTCGGCGCGGGCGGCCGAGCGGTCGTTCAGGCTGGCGGCCGGCCAGATGTGGGTGAAGCGCGGTGTGCCGTCCAGCGCGTACATCGCCACCAGGCAGGGCGACACGGCCGAACGCGCCGGCATGGCAGCCTCCCAGGCGTCGATCGTCGGTTGCAGGCCGCCGAGCTTGTATTCGTAGGTGCGGATCTCGAAGATCGGGCCGACCGTGCCCAGCGTGCCCGGCTCGATCGGCGCCATCCACGGGAAGCCCTGGTAGCTGGTCTGGTCGAGCGCCGTCAGGAACTCGCCGCAGCCAAAGGGATTGGCGCTGAAGAGACCGCGCTCGCGTTCCAGCACGCGTTCGGCGGGATCGGCGAAGCGGCGCAATACGGAGATCTGGTTGAGTTCCCCCACGTCCGAGAACCAGCAGCCCAGCAGCGTGCCGTGGGCCTCGGGGGCGTGGACATAGGCGTCGATCGCGGCGACGGCGGCGTTCAGCGTGCCGAGGCGGATGGTGAGGGTGGCGAGTTCGTAGTGCATGGGCGTGGGTCTCAGTCGGCGTGCGGGAAGGAATCGGGGTTGGGATCGACCGTCGGCAGCGCAACCCCTGCGGCGTGGTGCCCGGCGATGAAGCCGAAAGTCATGGCCGGCCCCAGCGTGATGCCACCGCTGGGATAGCCTCCGCCCATGACGCTGGCCATGTCGTTGCCGGCGGCGTAGAGGCCGGGGATGGGCTCGCCACCGCTGCCAAGCACGCGGGCGCTGGCATCGGTGCGCAGCCCGGCGAAGGTGCCGAGACTGCCGGGCACGACGCGCACCGCGTAGAACGGCCCGTGTTCGATCGGCGCGACGCAGGGGTTGGGCTGCTGCGCGGCGTCGCCCTGCATCCGGTTGTAGGGGGTGGCGCCGCGGCCGAAGGCGGGATCTCGGCCGTGGCGCGCTTCGGCGTTGAAGGCCGCGACGGTCGATCGCAATGCCGCCGCGTCGATGCCACACGCCTCGGCCAGCGCCAGCAGATCCCGCCCGCGCCGCAGATACCCCGAGCGCAGCGACGGCCCCAGCGGCATCGGCGCCGGCTTGGCATGGCCCAGCCCGTAGCGGCGGATGAAACGGTGGTCGCAGACCAGCCACGCCTGCACCGGCTCGCCGGCAGGAACCGCCGAAAACAGCGCCGCCATGAAGTCGTGGTACGGCCCGGCCTCGTTGACGAAGCGCCGCCCGTCCCGCGTCACCGCGATCAGCCCAGGCTTGCCGCGCTCGATCAGGTGCGGGAAGTGCCCCGTGCTGCCATCGGCCCGCGGCACCAGCGAGACCGGCGCCCAGGCCCCCGCGTGCGGCAGGTCGGTGCGGACCTCGGCCCCAACGGACTCGCCCAGACGCAGGCCATCGCCCGTGTTCTCCGGCGGTGCGGCGGACCAGTGTTCACGGCCGGTCGGCGCATGGGGAAACAGGGTCCGCATCCGCTCGACGTCGTGCGGGAACCCACCGCAGGCGAGCACGACGCCCCGCCCGGCCCGCAGTTCCGTTTCGCCTGCGGCACCCGCCACGACGGCGCCGACCACCCGCCCGCCCTCCCGCAGCAGGCGCCGCACCGGCGACGACACCCGCAGTTCGACCCCCCGGTCCAGCGCCGATGTCAGCAGCCGCGCCACCAGCGCATTGCCGGCGACGAGGTGCTGGCCGCGGCCGTGCAGCGCGAGGTCCGCGAGGTGGCGCGTGACCCGCTTCGCCGCGTGGACAAACGACGGCCAGGCCCGCATCGCATGCAGGAAATGCCGCAGATCGGCACCCGCCGCGATGCCCATGCCCCACAGCGAGACCAGGTCCAGCGGGCGGCGCAGGTCGGCCAGCCGGGCACCGAGTTGCCGCGCATCGAAGGGCGCGGCGCAGACCGACCGGCCGCCCGGCGCCGCGCCGGGTGCGTGGCCGTGGAAGTCGGGGATGGCGTTGCCGTCGATGAACTGCAGCGCGGTGCGCGAGCGGAAGAACCCGACCATGCGCGGCCCCTGGTGCAGGAAGGCGTCGAGGCGCTCGGGGTCCGCTTGCGCGCCGAGCACGTGGTGCAGGTAGCGGCGCGGGGCGTCGGCGTCCTCGACGAAGCCGGCCTCGACCGCCAGCGGATTGCGCGGGATCCACATCCAGCCGCCGGACCACGCGGTCGTGCCGCCCAGCACCGGCGCCTTCTCGACCACGACCACCCGCAGACCCAGCTCGGCCGCCGTCACCGCCGCCGACAGGCCGCCCGCGCCGGAGCCGACCACCAGCAGGTCGCAGTCGGTCGCGGTGCGGATCGCGGTCTGGGTCGCGGAGGTCACGCCAGCGGCCCTTCGGCAGTGAGGAACTCGACCATCAGCGCACAGACCGCCGTGAACATGCCGCCGCCCGTCTGCGTGCGGCAGCCGAGGTCGCGGGCGGCCTGCACCAGCGGCGTGACGGCGGGCGCGGTGATGACATCGCCGACGAACATCTGCGCGGTGAGGCGATCGACCTGCACCGGGAAGGGATCGCCCGCTTGCATGCCGCACCAGGAGGCGTTGGCCACCACGTCGAAGCCGCTCGGGTCGTCGCTGCCGACGCGGGCACGCGCGCCGAGCCGCCCGACCAGCGTGTCGCGCCGTGCCGTGTCGGCGTCGTGGATGGCGAGTTCGGCTGCGCCGCTGTCCAGCATTGCCTGCCCGATGGCGCTGCCCGCCCCGCCCGCGCCGACCAGCAGCACGCGGGCGCCGTCCAGCACACAGCCCGCCTGCCGGATCGCGCGCACGAAGCCGAGGCCGTCGCACATGTCGCCGTGCCAGGATCCGTCCGCGTTGCGGCGCAGCGTGTTGACGGCGTCGAGGAAACGCGCCCGCTCGGTGACGGTGCCGCACAGCGCGTAGGCCGCGAACTTGTGCGGCATGGTCATGATCAGCCCGTCCACGTTGCGCGCCCGGCCCATGCCGCGCACGTAGTCGGCCAGATCGGCGGGGGCGACGTGGGCCGGGATGACCACGGCATTGCGGCCGAGTGCCTGCAGCGTGGCCGTGACGCCGGCGGGGGATTTCACCTGCGCGATCGGGTCGCCGACGATGGCGATGACGCGGGTGGCGCCGCTGAGAGGGAAATGGTGAGGGTGATCGTGGTCGCTCATCGGGCAGCAGGTCCGGCAAGTCGGGCCGCGGCGTGGCGCGCGGCGAGGTAGGCGAAGGTGAGTCCCGGGCCGATCGTGATGCCCGGCCCCGGATAGGTACCGCCCATGACGGACTGCATGTCGTTGCCCACGGCGTAGAGACCACGCATCGGCCGGCCCTGCGCGCCGTGGACGCGGGCGTCGGCGTCGGTCTGCAGGCCGGTGGCCGCGCCGATGTCGCCGGGGTAGAGGCGCACGGCGTAGAACGGCGCGGTCTCGACCGGGCCGAGGGTGGGATTGGGAGCAAACGTGGCGTCGCCGAGGCTGCGCTGGTAGTCGGTGCGGCCACGGCCGAAGTCGGGGTCGTGGCCGGCGCGGGCGTGGTCGTTCAGGCGGGCCACGGTGCGGGCCAGGGCGGCGGGGTCGATGCCCAGGCGGCTGGCGAGTTCGGCCAGCGTGCGGCCCTTGACCAGATAGCCGTCGTCGAGGAAGGGCCGCAGGCCGCCGCCGCCCGGCCGCACCATGCCCAGCCCGTAGGCCTTCAGCGCCCGCGCATCGGCGATCAGGTAGGCGGGGATGCTCGGGCCAAGCGGGTGGGCCTCGAACATGGCACGGCCGAAGCGGTGGTAGGAGGTCGATTCGTTGACGAAGCGTTCCCCGGCCTGGTTGACGACCACGGTGCCCGGCTTGGCCCGGTCCAGCACGAAATGCGGGAACACGGCCCGGCTGCCATCGGCCCGCTGGCGCACCGAGACGGGCGCCCAGAAAGCGTGGTCCAGGTTGCCGCGGCCCAGGCGGGCGCCCGCCGCGAGGGCCAGCGACAGCGCCTCGCCCGTGTGGCCCGGTGCGCCGGGGGTGTGGGTTTCGCCGGCCGGCAGCAGTTGCGCCCGCAGTTGCGGATGCCGGTTGAAGCCGCCCGAGGCCAGCACGACCCCGGCGCGGGCGGCGAGGCGGTGGGTCTGCCCGGCGTGGGTGACCTCGACACCCGTGATGGCCGTGCCTGCGGTGGTGAGCCGCTCGACCCGCGCCTGCGTCCAGACCGGCACCTGACGCGCCACCAGCGACGCCAGCAGCCGCCCGACCAGCGCATTGCCCATGACCAGCCGGGTGCCGCGCGGGTGGCGCAGTCGGTCGATGGCGTGGCGCGCGATCAGGCCGAGGCCGTGGCGCAACGAGGTCAGGGAACGCTGCATCGCCAGCAGGTGGCCGATGTCGGTGCGGTCCACCATCATCCCGCCCAGCACGGTGAACTCCGGGATCGGTGGCCGCACCAGCCCGAAGTGGCGCCCGAGCAGGCGGCCATCGAAGGGCAGCGGCTCCAGCGCCCGGCCGGCCAGCGTGGCGCCGTCGAGGTCGGATTCGTAGTCGGGATGGCGGGCATAGGCGCGCAGCTTGACCAGCGATTCGGCTTCCAGTTCGGCCAGCGCCTGCGGGCCGTGGCGCAGGAAGGCGTCGCGCAGCACCGGATCGCCATGCGGCCCGCAGACGCGGTCCAGATACGCGGCGGCCTGCGCCACGCTGTCCTGCGCGCCGACTTCCGCCGCGTGGGCCGAGTTGGGCACCCAGACCGTGCCGGCCGAGAACGCGGTCGTGCCGCCAATGTATTCGGTGCTTTCCAGCAGCAGCACGTCCAGCCCGCGGATCGCGGCAAACAGTGCGCAGGCCATCCCGGCGCCTCCCGCGCCGATGACGATCAGGTCGTGCGACAGGGGCATTCCAGGGTTCAAGGCTGCAGGTCCGGTCGGGCGTGGGCGCGGTCGAAGAGCGGCGAGGCGCTGCTGATCGCGGCGATGTCGGCGGCGGCGGCCATCAGGTCGGGGGCGAGCGTGTGCAGGCGCGCCTCAATCAGGCGCACGGTCGGGCCGGAGATCGCGAGCACGCCGACCGCATCGCGCCCGTTGGGGCGGATGGCCGTGGCGATGGCGCTCAGGCCGCGGGCGTAGGTCTCGATGCCGGTGCCATAGCCGCGCTGCCGGGCCAGCGCCACCTGTTCAAGCACGGCCTGCACCGAGCCGGGCGCGTTCGGCCCGTACTCCGCAGGCGAGCCGATGCCCTGGCGGCTGAGCAGCGCGATCGCGTCGTCCTCGGCCAGGGTAGACAGCCAGATGAAACCCGAGGAGGTGCAGGACAGCCTGGCGTCGATGCCCATGTCCGGGTCGTAGCGCAGCCCGGAGCGTGCGCCCTGCGACAGCCCGACCCAGGTGATGTGGTCCACGTCCACCACTGCCAGCCGCACCAGTTCGCCGCACGACTCGGCCAGCCGGTCGAGGATGGGCTGGCAGATGTCCACCACGCCGGAGCTTTTGAGGAAGTTCAGCCCCAGCGACACCAGCCGCGTCGTCAGCATGTAGGTGCCGCGCTCGCGGGACTGGCGCACGTAGCCCAGCTCGCACAGCTCCGTCAGCAGCCGGTGGGCGCCGCTGCGGGGTATCCCCAGGTCGTCAGCCAGCGTCGCCAGCGGCACGCCGTGGACGTGGTGGGCCAGCCGTTCGAGGATGGCCAGGGTTCGTGCCGTCAGGCTGGACATGCGGGGCCTTTGTCGGAGTGCAGGGATTTATTGGAACACAGTTCAATTATGGAATAGCATTCCACATTTACACAAGCAGCACTGTGCCACACCGACCATGGACTTCACGCTCCAAGACGACCAGAAGATGCTCATCGAGACGGTGCGCCGTTTCATCCGCGAGGAACTCCGCCCGCTGGAAGACCGGCTGGAACACGACGGCCGGCTCGACGACGCCACCGCCCGCGCCCTCCACGACAAGGCCCGCTCGCTCGGCCTGTACGCGCTGAACATGCCCGAGGCGCTCGGTGGTGGCGGGCTGTCGAACCTGGACCGCATCCTGTGCGAGGAGCAGTTCGGCCACACCAGCGACTACTTGATCCGCCGTGCCTTCGGCAACGTCTACGAGCCGCTGCTGCACTGCCAGGGCGCGCAGGTCGATCGCTGGCTGAAGCCGACCGTGGCGGGCGAGCGCACCTGCGCCATCGCCATCACCGAGCCGGGCGCGGGATCCGACGCGGCCGGCATCCGCACCCACGCCAAGCGGACGGGATCAGCCGATGGCGGCTGGGTGCTCAACGGCAGCAAGCACTTCATCAGCGATGGCCTGTGGAGCGATTTCTTCCTCGTCTCGGCCAGGACCGGCGAGGCGGGCAGCAAGGAGATCTCCATGTTCATGGTGGACAAGGGCCTGCCCGGTTTCACCGTCGGCAAGGACCAGCAGATGATGGGCCTGCGCGGCACGCCGCACGTCGAGCTGTTCTTCGACAACGTGCCACTGGAGCCACTGTCACTGCTGGGCGGCGAGGGCCAGGGCTTCAAGCTGGCGATGGGCGCGCTCAACGTGGTGCGGCTGGCGCAGGTCGGGGCGCGCGCGGTCGGCAAGGCCAGCCACGTCTGCGAGCGGATGCTGGACTACGCCCGCGAGCGCCAGCAGTTCGGCACCCGCATCGGCGACTTCCAGATGGTCCAGCAGCAGCTCGCCGACAGCGTCATCGAGATCAACGCAGCGCGCTGGATGGTCTACCACGCAGCGTGGATGCTCGACCAAGGCTTCGACGCCCGCGAGCAAATCGCCATGGTGAAGGTCCACGCGGCCGAGATGCTGGGGCGCGTGGTGGACCGCGCCGTGCAACTCTTCGGCGGCATGGGCTTCTGCAAGGAGCTGCCGATCGAGCGTTACTACCGCGACGCCCGCATCTACCGGATCTTCGACGGCACGTCCGAAATCCACCGCAGCGTGATCGCCAGGAGCGCGCTGAAGAAGGGCGCAGCGCTGTTCGATGTCCACCGCTGAACCCGGCCGATTGCGTTAAAGTTTTCACACCCCATCAGCCCATCGCCGGCATCGGAGACTCCAGCCATGAACAACGTGATCATCCAGGACGACGAGCTGCGCAGCTCGCAGCGCATGTTGCACATCATCTATGCGCTGCACGCGCTCGGACTCGGCCTGGGCGCGTTCGGCGCGGCCACAGTGGTCGGCTCGTTCCTGTTCGGCTGGCCATCGATCATCGCGGTGGTGCTGAGCTACATCGAGCGCAGCAAGGTCGCCAACACATGGATGTCCTCGCACATCGACTGGGTGATCCGCACCTTCTGGATCGCGCTGGCCTGGTCGCTGCTGGTGCTGGTGGTGTCGGTGCCGCTCATGGCGCTGCTGATCGGATTCGCCACGCTGCCGCTGGGCATGTTCCTGCTCGGCGTGTGGGCGATCTACCGGATCGCGCGGGGCTGGCTGCGGCTCAAGGACGGGCAGGCGATGCCGGCGGAGTAAGAAGCGCCAGGCGCCTGCGCGGCGTCAGCACTCCACGATGGCCTTGATCACCCTGGCCGCGGGGTCCAGCAAACCGGCGAAGTCGGTTGGCACGCGCGACAGCGGCATGCGGTGCGTGTTCAGCGCCGACGGGATCAGGCCAGCGCGCATCGCCTGCAGCACGGTCTCGAAGTCCTCGGTGGTGGCGTTGCGGCTGGCCAGCAGCGTGGTTTCGCGCTTGTGGAACTCGGGGTCGGAGAAGGTGATGTTGGCGCCGACGATCGAGATCAGCACGTAGGTGCCGCCGTGGGCGACGAAGCGGAAGCCGCGCTCCATCGCCTGCGGATTGCCGGTGGCGTCGAAGACCGTGTCGAAGAACTCGCCATCGGTCAGCGCAGCGAGCTGCGCCTCGTCCTGCTCCCCGAGGGCGACCGTGGCCGCCATGCCCAAGGTGTCGCGGCAGAAGTCGAGCCGGTCCTGGCGCCCGTCGAGCGCAGTGACGATAGCCCCGCGCAGCTTGGCGAAGACCATCGCCGCCATGCCGATCGGGCCAGCGCCGACGACCAGCACGCGCTGGCCCGCCTGCACGTTGGCGCGGCGCACGGCATGTGCGCCGATGGCCAGGAATTCGACCATCGCGGCCTGGTCCAGCGTCACGCCGTCCGCGCGGTGGACGAAGGCTTGCGGGACGCTCAGGACTTCGGTGAAGGCGCCGTCACGGTGGACGCCGAGCACCTGGATGTGCGTGCAGCAGTTGGTCTTGCCGGCGCGGCAGGCGATGCAGTGGCCGCACGACAGGTAGGGCATCACGTAGACGACATCACCCGGTTGCAGCGCGCTGCCCTCGGGCGCTTCCTCGACGAGGCCGGAGAGTTCGTGGCCCATGACGCGGGGGTAGCTGAGGTAGGGCTGCTTGCCGGTGTAGATGTGCAGGTCGGTGCCGCACACGCCGACGCGCTTGACGCGCACCAGCACCTCGTCGACGGCGCGGACGGGCCGGGGGCGTTCTTCGGCACGCAGCAGGCCGGGGGTTTCGCAGATGACGGTGAGCATGGTTTGCTTTCAGTACGTGGCGGGCAGTTCATGACGCATCGGCAGCCCTTCCATGTCGCCGACCACCTGCAGGGCACGCGAGGCGATCCAGTTCGCACGCCGCAGCGCGTCGGGCCAAGAGCGGCCTTCCAGGCGGGCGCTGATGATGCCGACCGCGAAGGCGTCGCCCGCGCCGACGGTGTCCACGATGACCGGGACGACCTCGCCGGGGACGTGCAGCGACGCGCCCTCGGCCGTGCGCACATGCGCACCGTCGGCGCCGAGCTTGACGACCACGGCACGGGCGCCGCGTTCGAGGTAGAAGTCGGCGATGGCGTCGGGCGTGTCGCGGCCGGTGAGCAGGCGGCCTTCCTCGATGCCGGGCAGCACCCAGTCGGCGTGGACGGCCAGCGCGTTGAGCGTGTTGCGCATCGTCGCGGTGTCGGGCCACAGGCTCGGGCGCAGGTTGGGGTCGAACGAGACGCTGCGCCCGCTGGCGCGGAAGCTGCGCATCGCCAGCGCGACGAGTTCGCAGGCGGCCGGCGACAGCGCGGGCGTGATGCCGGTGGCGTGGACGTGGCGGGCCTGGAGCGCCCAGGCGGCGTCGAAATGCTGCGGGCCGAGCTGGCTGGCGGCGGAGCCTCGGCGGTAATACTCGATTGCCGGGTCGCGGCCATCGACGCTGCGGGTCTTCAGCATGCAGCCGGTCGAGCGCGTCGGGTCGGTCTCCACGTGCGAGGTGTCGATCCCTTCCGCCTCGATCGAGGTGCGCACGTAGGCGCCGAACGAGTCCGCGCCCAGCCGGCTGATCCAGCCGACACGCAGCCCGAGCCGCGCCAGGCCGATCGCCACGTTCGTGTCAGCGCCGGCCAGCCGCTTGCTGAAATGCTGCGCCTGCGCGAGCGGCCCCGGCTCGTCGGCGACCAGCATCGCCATCGTCTCGCCGATGGACAGCACGTCGAAACCGGACGCGGCCCAGTGGCGCAGCGTCCCCGCCACCCCACGCGATTGCAGCGACTGCAACGCCGCCAGCACCGGATCCGCCAGTGGCGCGCTGCCGGCCAGATCACCGAACACCGGCGCGTAGCCCAGCATGGCGCGCACCGTGTCGCCGTCCAGCCGCTGGCCAATCGTGGCGCGGTGCAGCGCGGTCAGGGCCTCGGCCTGCGGGTCGTCGATCGGGTACGGCTGGCCGAGTTCGTCCACGCCGCGCAGGAAATGGAGCCACGCCGCCACCGCCAGCCCGAGCCGCGCCACCGATCGCCCATCACCTGCCAAACCACGCCGCCGGTCGCGCACGGTGCCGAGCAGGCGCTGCGGCAGCTTCTGCGAGCCGTCCATCGCGATCTGCTTGGTGCGGTGCGCGAGCGCGGGGTTGGCGTAGCGTTGCAGCAGGCTCTGACGGTAGACGGCCAGGTCCAGTCCGGGCAGATCGGGCAGCGTTGGCTCGATCTCCTCGCGCATCAGCGCCTCGATGAAACGGCGCAGGTCCGGCTGCGTGATCGCCACGTCCACCGTCGTCCAGCCGGCCATGACGCTCAGGTAGGCGATGCACGAGTGCGTGCCGTTGACCATGCGCAGCTTGAGGTGCTCCCACGGTTCGGCAGCCGCGACGAAGCGGGCGCCACCCAGCGTCCAGTCCGGCCGACCAGCAGCAAAGCGGTCTTCCACGGCCCAGTCGAGGAAGGATTCGCCCAGCACCGGCCACGCATCGCGCAGGCCGAGCGCCGTGCTGATCGCGTCGCGGTCGGCGTCGGTGGTGCGCGGCACGATGCGGTCCACCATCGAGCAGGGGAAGGTGCAACCCGCGTCGATCCACACCGCCAGATCCGGATCCACCGCCTCGGCGAAGGCGAGCACGGCGCCGCGCAGCGTGTGGCCGTTCGCCGGCAGGTTGTCGAGCGACAGCAGCGTGATCGGCCCCCTGCCCTGCGCACGCCGCAAGGCCAGGCCGCGCACCAGGAAGCCAATGGCGCTGACCGGTGCCACCGCGTCCGCCGACTGCGCCAGATCGTGGGCAATGTCGGGATGGTCGAGCCGCAACCGCCCGGTGGCCGGGTCGAGGCAGTAGCCCTTCTCGGTCACGGTCAGGCTGACGATGCGGGTGGCCGGGTTGGCGATCTGGTCCAGCACCGCCTGCGGGTGTTCCGGCGCGACCAGCACCGACAGCACCGCGCCGACGACCTGCAGCCGCTCGCGGGGCCGACCGTGTTCGTCGGCATCGCGCACGGCCAGCGTGTACAGCCCGTTCTGCGGCGCCAGCGCGTCGCGGGTATCGGGCTGGCGCAGCGAGACGCCGACGATGCCGAAGCGCGTGTCACCCGCCGCCAGCGCGGCCTCGGTGATCGGCGCGAGGTGGGCGCGCATGAAGGCGCCGATGCCGAGGTGGACGATGCCGGGTTGCAGGGCATAGCGGTCGAACGTCGGACGGGCGACAGCGGCAGGCAGCGTGTCCAGGGTGGAGGGATGCAGGCGTGGTGTCATGCGGATCGCTGCCTCACCAGTTCCACAGCGTGCCGTCGTGCTGCTGCCGGTTCACGGGCAGGTAGGCGCGCTGGTAGGGGAATTTCGCGGCGACCGCTTCGTCGATCGTCACGCCGTGGCCGGGCACCTGGCCGGGGTGCATGAAGCCGTCCCGGAAGGTGTAGGCATGCGGGAACACCGCGTCGGTCTCGTCGGTGTGGCGCATGTACTCCTGGATGCCGAAGTTCGGCACCCACAGGTCGAAGTGCAGCGCCGCGCCCATGCAGACCGGCGAGAGGTCGGTGGCGCCGTGGCTGCCGGTGCGCACCTGGTAGAGCGAGGCCAGATCGGCGATGCGGCGCAGGTGGGTGATGCCGCCCGCGTGGACCACCGTGGTGCGGATGTAGTCGATGAGCTGATTCTCGATCAGCCCCTTGCAGTCCCAGATGGTGTTGAAGACCTCGCCGACGGCCAGCGGCGTCGTCGTGTGCTGGCGGATCAGGCGGAAGGCGTCCTGGTTCTCGGCCGGGGTCGCGTCCTCCATCCAGAACAGGCGGAACGGCTCCAGATCCTTGCCGAGCCGCGCCGCCTCGATCGGCGTGAGGCGGTGGTGGACATCGTGCAGCAGGTGGATGTCCGGCCCGACGGCGGCGCGCACCTTGTCGAAGAGTTGCGGCGTGTGGCGCAGGTATTTCTCGGTGGACCAGTCGTGTTCGCTCGGCAGGTCGGCGTCGGCCGGCTCGTAGAACATCGTGCTTTTTCCCACGCCGTAGACCTTCTCCAGCCCCGGCACGCCGCTCTGCGCCCGGATCGCCTTGTAGCCCATCTCGCGGTAGCGCAGCACCTCGTCCACCGTCTGCTCGGTGTCGCGGCCGTTGGCGTGGCCGTAGACCATCACGCCGGTGCGGCTCGCGCCCCCGAGCAACTGGTACAGCGGCAGGCCAGCCGCCTTGGCCTTGATGTCCCACAGCGCGGTGTCCACGGCGGCGATGGCGCTCATCGTCACCGGGCCGCGCCGCCAGTAGGCCCCCTTGTAGAGGTACTGCCAGATGTCCTCGATCTGGTGCGGATCGCGGCCGATCAGGCAGGGGATGACGTGGTCGGTCAGGTAGCTCGCCACCGACAGCTCGCGGCCGTTGAGGGTGGCGTCGCCGATGCCGGTGAGGCCCTCGTCGGTCTCGATCTTGAGGGTGACGAAGTTGCGGCCGGGGCTGCAGACGATGACGCGCGCGGCAGTGATTTTCATTTCAGCAATCCAAGGTGCTGCGGCAGCCACAGCGTGATGGCAGGGATGTAGGTGATGGCGAGCAGCGCGACGATCAGCGGCACCAGCCACGGCAGGATCGCCATCGTCGTGCGCTCCACCGAGAGCTTGGCGATGCGCGCCAGCACGAACAGCACCATGCCCAGCGGCGGGTGCAGCAGGCCGATCATCAGGTTCAGCGTCATGATCAGGCCGAACTGCACCGGGTCGATGCCAAGCTGGCGCACGATCGGCAGCAGGATCGGCACGAGGATGGTGATGGCCGCGATGGTGTCGATGAAGCAGCCGACGAACAGGATCAGCAGGTTCGCCAGCAGCAGGAACACCCACGGCGTCTGCGTGAAGGCCAGGATGCCGGTGGCCAAGGCCTGCGCGGCCTGCGTGGTGGTCAGCAGCCAGGCGAAGATCGACGCGGCGGTGACGATGAACAGCACCGAGGCGGTGGTCTCGATGGTGTCGAAGGTGGCCTTGACCAGCCCCTTCAGCGACATCGACCGGTAGCGCACCAGCCCGAGGAACAGCGCCCACAGCACGGCCGCGACCGCCGCTTCGGTGGGCGTGAACCAGCCCATCGTCATGCCGCCGATCAGGATCACCGGGGCCATCAGCGCCATCACGGCCGAGAAGTTGAAGCGCCAGTCCAGCCCCAGCAGCACGGCGAAGGCGATGCCGGCCGCCACGTTGGGCGACACCCCGTTGCGCGTCATCCCCCACACCGCCAGCGGGAAGGCCAGCACGATGCCGATCTCCAGCCCCGCGACGCCGAGGCGCTTCCAGTCGAAGGCCACGTCGCCGCCCCAGCCGTTGCGGCGGGCGAAATACGCCACCGTCAGCATCATCAGCAGCGTCATGAAGATGCCCGGCACGACCCCGGCCACGAACAGCGCGCCGATCGAGACGTTGGCCATCATCCCGTAGATCACGAAGGGCAGCGACGGCGGGATGATCGGCCCGAGCGTGGCCGACGCCGCCGTGACACCGACGGCGAACTCGGTCGGGTAGCCGTGGTCCTTCATCGCCTTGATCTCGATGGAGCCGAGACCGGCCGCGTCGGCGATGGCCGTGCCCGACATGCCGGAGAAGACCACCGAGCCGATGATGTTGACCTGCCCCAGGCCGCCGCGCATCCAGCCGACCAGCGCGACGGCGAAGTCGTAGATGCGGCCAGTGATGCCGGCGATGTTCATCAGGTTGCCGGCCAGGATGAAGAAGGGCACGGCCAGCAGCGGGAACGACTCGATGCCGGCGATCATGCGCTGGGCGAGCACGATGTCGGGCACCGTGCCGGAGACGAGGATGTAGACCAGCGAGCCGCCGGCCATGGCGACGGCCACCGGCACGCCGCAGACCATCAGGCCGAGGAAGCTGGCAATCAGCAGGAACATGGAAACAGCTCCGGGAAGGAGGAAGGAAGACCGGCGCAACCGCCGGCGCGTTCGCGGCTCAGGCGTCGGTGTCGTCGAAGGCTTCGGGGCGTTGCAGCGCCGAGTAGCCGCGCCGGTGGTTCTGCCACGCGACCTGCACCGCCCGGATCGCCATGAGCGCGAAACCCGCGCAGGCCAGCCAGTACAGGATCGCCTTGCTCCACGGCACGGTGGTCATCGGCTCGTCGCCCACCGCCAGCGTGTAGCGCGCCACCAGCCAGGTGGCGTAGCCGTAGAACAGCACGCAGGCGACATCCACCGCACCGGACAGCACCCGCCCTGCCCCGGCACCCAGGTAGCGGTAGAGGAAGTTCACCTGGATGTGCCGCATCCGCCGCACGCAGGCCGCCGCGCCGATGAAGACGATCGGGATCAGGCAGTAGACCGCCAGCTCCTCGGTCCACGCGAACGAGTCGTTCAGCACGTAGCGGGTGAAGAACTGCAGGAACACCAGCAGCGCCATGGTCCAGAAGAAGACCAGGCAGACCCAGTCCTCGAACGAATAGCCCGACAGGTCGATGTCGGCCGCCTGTGTGTCGGCTTCGGCGAAGCTGGCGACGATGGCTTCGGGCGCCTCCGGGGCGTGGGTGCCGGCGTTCATGGCGTTCACTTCACCGCCTGGATGCGTTCCCAGTCGGCCTTCTGGTAGCCGAACTGCTCGAAGGGCACGTTCTTCAGCACCGTGTCGCGGAACTCGGCCGTGTTGACCTCGGTGACGGAAATGCCCTTGCTGCGGAACACGGCGGCCAGTTCACGCTCGCGGGCGGCGACTTCCTGCGTGGCCTTGCCGGCGGCTTCCAGCATCACGTCGGTGAAGAGCTTGCGGTCGGCTTCCGAGAGCTTCTTCCACACGCCGCCCGCCACCACGGTGTTGAGGTGATCGACGATGTGGCCGGTCAGCACGATGTGCTTCTGCACCTCGAAGAACTTCTTGGCCTCGATGGTGGGCAGCGGGTTTTCCTGCGCCTCGACGGTGCCGTTCTGCAGTGCCAGATACACCTCGGCGAAGGCGATCGGCGTGGTGTTCGCCCCGCAGGCACGCGGCATCGCCAGGTACGCCGGCACGTCCGGCACGCGCATCTTCAGGCCCTTCATGTCCGCGCATTTGGTGATGGCGCGGTTGCTGGTGGTGTGGCGGGTGCCGTAGTAGGTGGTGGCGACGATCTCGTTGCCGGTCTTCTGCTCGTAGCCGGCGGTGAGTTCCTTGTAGATGTCGCTGCGGGTGTAGGCCAGCAGGTGCTCGGGGCCGCGGAAGGTGTAGGGGTAGTAGGTGACGCCGATGCGCGGGAACGCCTTGGCCGCGAAGCTGGAGCCAGAGATGATGATGTCCACCGTGCCGAGCGACAGACCCTGGTTGATGTCGTTTTCCTTGCCGAGCTGCGAGGCTGGGTAGACATCGATCTGGTAGCGGCCGTCGCTGCGCTTCTTGATCTCGTCTGCCGCCCAGACCGACCACTTGTGGAAGGCTTCCGAGGTCTCGTAGACGTGCGCCCACTTGAGCTTGGTCTGTGCGCTGGCGGGAGAGGCCGCCAGCAGGCCAGCGGCCAGAGCGAAGGCCAGGGGGCCGAGGGTTTTGGTCAGCGTCATCGTTGTCTCCGGTTGTCGGTGTAGGGATCAGGGATTGAGGATCAGTTGTCGGGCACGAGCAGCACCTTGGTGCTGGCGTTGCGGTCGAGCGCGAGGTCGAAGGCTTCCTTCGCGCGGCTCAGGGGCACCTTGGCCGTGATCAGCGGACGCACATCGACCCGCCGGCTGCGCAGCGCCTGCACCGCCCAGTCGAAGGCGCGATCCGCACGGAAGGCGCCCACGTAGTCCAGCTCGCGGGCCATCAGCGTGTTGGCCGGGAACGGCATGTCGTTGGGCAACGTGCCGACCTGCACGATGCGCCCGCCGCGCCGCACGACGCCGAAGGCACCCGCGAGCGCCGCCGGGTGGCCGGCCGCCTCGATGGCGATGTCCACGCGGTCGCGCCACGCCTGCAGTTCATCGTCCGAACCGACCACCGCGTCCGCACCCACGGTCAGCGCCAGCGCACGGGCACGCGGCGTCGGGTCGCTGACGACGACGGTCTGCGCGCCGGCCAGCCGTGCGGCCATCACCGCCATGCAGCCGATCGTGCCCGCGCCCGTGACCAGCACCGTGGCGCCCAGCAACGGCCCGGCGCGGTGGACGGCGTGCAGTCCGATCGACAGCGGCTCGGCACAGGCGATCTCGTCGAGTCCGATGTCCTCGTCGATCGGCGTGAGCTGCGCCTGGCCGATCAGGAACTGGGCGCGGAACAGGCCCGGCCGGTGCGGGAAGATCGCCGCGCTGCCGAGGTAGACCATGTGGTCGCACAGGTTGGCCCGCCCTGCGCGGCAGGCGCGGCACTGTCCGCAAGGGTGGGATGGGTTGATGGCGACGCGCTGGCCGGGCTGCACGCGCTGCACGCCCTCCCCGACCACCTCGACCACGCCCGACGCCTCGTGGCCCGGCACGAACGGCGCGCGCAAGGCGAAGGCGCCGATGCGGCCGTGCTGGTAGTAATGCAGGTCGGAGCCGCAGATGCCGCCCGCGCCGAGCCGCACGCGGACCTCGCCGGGGCCGGGTTCGCCGACAGGGTGCGGATCGACGCGCAGGTCCATCGGCGCGTGCAAGGTACAGGCGAAGCTCATGGCAAGGTCAGCAGGTTCGTGGGGGCAACAGCAGCCGGTTCCGCCACTGGCCAGACATCGGCGAAGCGGTCGTGGGAATGGCCGAGGTGGGTCTGCATCGCCACGCGGGCGGCGGCGGGGTCGCGGGCGGCGATGGCGTCGAGCACGGCCTGGTGCTCCTGCACCGCGGCACGCCAGGTGCGCTCGCGCTCGAAGTGGGTGCCGAACCGCTTGAACAGCGCGCCGTAACGCTCGTCGAAGAGCTGCGTCACGACGCTCAGCAGCACGCTGTTGTCGCTGGCCTGCGCGATGCCGAGGTGGAACTCGCGGTCCCCGGCGATCGGCATCACGCCGCGGTCGATGTCCTCGCGCATCTGGCGCAGCGCGGCGGCCAGACCATCCACGAGGCCCGGGCTGGCAGCTTGCGCAGCGGCAGCGGCCAGTTCGCTCTCCAGCACCTGCCGGGCGCGGATGGTCTCCAGCGGACCGTGGGCGCTCGTCTCGACACGGCGCACGGACTCGCGGGCCATCACGAAGATGCCCGCGCTCATGCGCACCTCGATCAGCCCCTCGACCTCCAGCGCGATCAGCGCCTCCCGCACCGACGGCCGCGACACGCCCAGCTTCTGCGCAAGGTCGCGCTCGGTGGGCAGCTTGGAGCCGACCGGGAACTCGCCGCGCTGGATGTGCTGGCGCAACTGGTCGGCGATCTGGCGGTAGAGGCGGCGGGGCTCGATGGGCTGGAAGGGCATGGTCAGGATATTTGGTTAATTGGTCAGACCAATAGACCGAACTCTAGGGCCATGCCACTGCGCCAGACAGACGGGATTACCCGAGGACTGCAGGCTGGGCAGGTGCCGGACTGGCGGGTATCTCGCCCGTTCAGCGCCCCTTGGCGACGCGCCACGCCGCGAAGTCGATCCGGCTCTGCTCCAGCGTCGGCGGGTACAGACCGATGATCGGGCGGCCCTTCATCACCTCTTCCTGCACGAAGTCCTCGAACGCCGTCATCTCGACCGCCTCGGCCGCGACCTCGTCGGCCAGATGCGCCGGGACCACGATCACGCCTTCGGCATCCCCGACCACGATGTCGCCGGGCCACACCGCCACGTCGCCGCAGCCGATCGGCACGTTCAGGTCGAGCGCCTGGTGCAGCGTCAGGTTGGTCGGCGCGCTCGGGCGGGTGTGGTACGCCGGCATCGTGTACCTGGCGATGTCGGGCGAGTCGCGGAAGCCGCCATCGGTGACGATGCCCGCCACGCCACGCTGCATCAACCGGGCGACGAGGATGCCGCCCGCCGACGCGGCGCGGGCGTCCTTGCGGCTGTCGATCACCATCACGGCGCCTTCGGGGCACTCCTCGACGCCGACGCGCTGCGGGTGCTTCGGGTCGAGGAAGACGCCGATCGGGTTCAGATCCTCGCGCGCCGGGATGTAGCGCATCGTGTACGCCGGCCCGACCATGTTCGGCAGGCCGGGGTTGAGCGGGCGCACGTCCTGGATGAACTGGTTGCGCAGGCCGCGCTTGAACAGGGCGGTGCAGAGGGTGGCCGTGCTGACGGTCATCAGCTTGGCGCGGGTGTCGGGGTTCATCGTGGTCATGGGGAAGTTCTCGGGATGTCAGGAAGCTTCAGGCAGCGCCACGCCGAGGCGCTCGGCGCAGGCCGCGAGTTGCTGCCAGGTGGCGTCGTCGAGCCGCAGCCCGTCGGCCTCCGCCTGCGCCAGCCCAGCCGCCGCCTGATCACCCGGCAGGCGCACGGGCCGGTCGGCACGGATCGGCCGGTTGCTGCGGCAGCGGTCGGAGAGGTGGTCCATCTGCGCGGCGAAGGCGTCGCGGCCGGCGAAGAAGTCGGGATCGGTGACCTGCAGGAAGACATTGCCGCCCCAGCGCGTCGGCGCGTCGAGCCGACCGTGGCCGGACAAGCCCTGCGACAGCGCCTCGACCATCAGCGCCAGCCCGTAGCCCTTGTGGCCGTACTCCTGCCCGCCGACGAGCTGGATCGAGCCACGCGGCTCGGTGTGCTCCAGCACGGCCGGGTCGCGGGTTGGTACGCCCTGCGCGTCGAGCAGCCACGGGTGCGCGAACTGCTCGCCGGCCGCGTAGGTCTGGCGCGTCATCGAGGTCGTGGTGATCGAGGCGCAGATGTCCACCAGCACCGGGTGCTCGGCGCCGGGGTAGCCGATCGCGAACGGGTTCGGCGTGAACACGGCTTCGGTGCCGCCATACGGGGCGACGCGGCGGCCGGCGGGGTCGGAGTTGTAGACCTGCGCGACGAAGCCCCGGTCGGCCGCCTGCTTGACGAGCGCGGCCAGACAGCCGATGTGGTGCGTGCGGCGAATGGCGATGGCGGCCAGCCCGTGCGCGGCGGCCCGCGCCATCGCCACGTCCAGCGCCCGCTCCATCAGCCACAGCCCCGGCAGGTAGCCGCCGTCCCACACCGCCGTCAGCCCCGTGTCGCGCACGGTCTCCGGCTCGCCCTGCACGCGCATCCCGCCCTTGGCGATCTCGGCGAGGTAGAGCGGCGCCATCGCCAGCCCGTGCGTGCGCCGGCCCATCGCGTCGGTCAGCACCAGCAGCCGGGCGACGCTGCGGGCCTTGTCGCCGTCCATGCCGGCAGCGACGAACAGCGCCGCGCCGAAGGCTTCGAGCGTGGCGATCGAGAAGGCCGATTCAGACGAACCGCGCATCTCAGGAGTTGCCTTCCAACTGCGCGCCCGCCCGCTGGATCAGTCCGCCCCACCGCTTGCCCTCGGCGGCGAGGAAGGCCGTGGTCTGCTGCGGAGTGGACGTCATGACCTCGGCGCCAGCGGCCACCAGGCGCGAACGCATCTCCGGCGAGCGGATCACCTGGATCAGCGCCGCGCTCAGCCGATCCACCGTGGCCTTGGGCATGCTCGACGGCACGGCAATGCCCTGGTAGGTGCCGGACTCGAAATCCTTGATTCCCTGCTCGGCGATGGTCGGCACATCGGCGATCAGCGCCATGCGGGTGCGCTTGCTCACGCCCAGCACCTTCAGACGGCCACCCTGCACCAGCGGCAGCGTCGCGACCATGCCGTTGAGCACCAGTTGGGTGTTACCGGCGGCGACATCGGCGATGCTTTGTGCGCCCCCCCGGAACGGCACATGGACGAACTTCATCCCCGTGGCGAGCGCGATCTCGACCGCCGCCAGGTGGTTGGCGGAGCCCACGCCCGACGACGCGATGGCGATGGACTTCTTCTGGCTCTGCGCCACCATCTCCTTCAGGTTGGACGCCGGGAACGCCGGGTTGGTGACCAGCAGGTGGGGCGAGTAAGCCAGCAGCGTGGCCCCGCTGAGCTGCTCGGGCTTGTACGGCAACTCCTTGCTCATCACGGCGTTGATGGCCAGCGAACTCATGTCCGACAGCAGCATGGTGTGCTCGTCGGTGGCCTGGGCGACGGCCGCCGCGCCGATGGCCCCGTTGGCGCCGGTCTTGTTCTCCACGATGACGTTCTGCCCGAGCAGTTCGCCCAGCGGCTTGGCGATGAGGCGGGCGATCACGTCCGAAGTCCCCCCCGGCGGGAACGGCACGATGATCTTCAGTACCTTGTCGGGCCAGGCAGCCCAGGCGGGCAGCGGCAGTGCGGCGGCCAGCCCCGCGCCAAGGCCAGTGGTGAGGACAGAGCGACGGGTAGTCATGGGGGTGTCTCCTTGGGGCGTGGGCAGCCGATGGTCAGGAATGGCCAACGGGAATCAAAAGATGTCCGGCTCGGGCACAGGCGCACCGAAGCTGGTTTCGAGGAAATCGAAGTCGCAGCCCTGGTCGGCCTGCAGGATGTGGCGGCCGAACAGCCAGCCGTAGCCGCGCTCGTACCGCGGCGGCGGCGGTGTCCACGCGGCGCGGCGGGCGGCGAGTTCGTCGTCGCCAATGTTGAGGTGGATCGTGCGCGCCGGCACATCGACGGTGATCGTGTCGCCTGTCCGCACCAGCGCCAGCGGCCCGCCCACCGCCGCCTCGGGCGCGCAGTGCAGCAGGCAGCCGCCGTAGCTCGTGCCGCTCATGCGTGCATCCGACAGCCGCAGCATGTCGGTCACGCCCGCCTTGAGCAGCTTGGTCGGGATCGGCAGCATCCCCCACTCCGGCATCCCCGCGCCCTTCGGCCCAGCGTTGCGCAGCACGAGGATGTCGTCGCCGGTCACGTCGAGGTCCGGGTCGTCCACGGCCTTCTTCAGCGCCGGATAGTCGTCGAACACCAGCGCCCGGCCGGTGTGCTGCAGCAGGTGCGGCGCGCAGGCGCTCGGCTTGATCGCCACGCCGTCCGGCGCCAGATTGCCGCGCAGCACGGCCAGCGCCCCCTCGGCATAGATCGGGTTCGTGACCGGGCGGATCACGTCATCGTTATAGGTCTCGGCGCCCGCGATGTTCTCGCCGAGCGTGCGGCCGTTGACGGTCAGCGCGTCGGTGCGCAGGTGCGGGCGGATCTGTTCCAGCATCGCCGGCAGGCCACCCGCGTAGTAGAAATCCTCCATCAGGTAGCGGTCGCCACTCGGCCGGATGTTGGCGACCACCGGCACGCGGCGGCTGAAGGCGTCGAAGTCGTCGAGCGTGACCGGGTGGCCGGCGCGGCGCGACATCGCGATCAGGTGGATCACCGCGTTGGTCGAGCAGCCCATCGCCATCGCGCAGGCAATCCCGTTCTCGAAGTTCGCCCGCGTCAGCATCCGCGCCGGCGTCAGGTCGTCCCACACCATCTCGACGATGCGCCGGCCACATTCGGCGCTCATGCGGATGTGGTTCACGTCGGCGGCCGGGATCGACGACGCGCCCGGCAGCGTGAAGCCGCACGCCTCGGCGATGCCCATCATCGTCGCGGCCGTGCCCATCGTCATGCAGGTGCCGTGGCTGCGGGCGATGCCGGCTTCCATCTCCTGCCACGCCTGGTCGGAGAGGCGGCCGGCGCGGCGTTCGTCCCAGTACTTGAACGCATCGGAGCCGGAGCCGAGCACCTTGCCCTTCCAGTTGCCACGCAGCATCGGGCCGGCGGGCAGGTAGACAAACGGCAGGCCCATCGACAGCGCGCCCATCACCAGCCCCGGCGTCGTCTTGTCGCAGCCGCCCATCAGCACCGCGCCATCGACCGGGTGCGAGCGCAGCAGCTCCTCGGTTTCCATCGCCAGGAAGTTGCGGTAGAGCATCGAGGTCGGCTTGACCATCGACTCCGACAGCGAGATCGCCGGCAGCTCCAGCGGGAAGCCACCCGCCTGCAGCACGCCGCGCTTCACGTCCTCGACGCGCTGCTTGAAATGCGTGTGGCACTGGTTGGCGTCGCTCCAGGTGTTGACGATGGCGATGACCGGCTTGTCCTTCCAGTCGATCGGCGCGAAGCCCATCTGCATCACGCGGGAGCGGTGGCCGAAGGAGCGGAAATCGTCGGGGGCGAACCAGCGGGCGCTGCGCAGGGAATCCGGGGTGCGGGGGGAGCGGCGGGAAGTCATGGGCGGCAGTAGAGCACTGATATATTAGTGCGTCAATGCCGATTGACACCCGTCAAGCACCCATGGCATCGTCGCCCCGATCCAAAAATCCGGGGAGACACCACGATGGACGACGCCCAGCGCCGCGACTTGTTCCTGAGCTATCGCCGCCTCGACGCGGAGCGAGTCGCGCCGCTCGTGGCCGCCTTGAACACACGCGGCGTCACCGTCTGGCAGGACGCCAATGAGATCGACGACCTCGCCAGCATCCAGCGCGCCATCGACCACGGCCTGGCCCATGCGCGGGCGCTGCTGGTCTGGTACTCGAAGGACTACAACGCCTCGCGGGCTTGTCAGTGGGAGCTGACGACGGCGTACTGCGCGGCGCAGGCGTCGGGGGGTGATCCGCGGCAGCGCGTGCTCGTGGTCAATCCGGAGTCGTCACCGGGGCACATCGTGTTGCCCGAGTTGTTCGATCAGTTGCACCTGAATGCGGCGGCGCTGTCGGTGGAGGAGATGGCTGAGCGGATCGCGGCCCGGCTGGCCGATCACGCAGGAGTGCCCGTCGAGCCGCTGGGCAGCCTGCGCAAGCTCGCCCGGCCGGCGTGGCATGGCTCGGCGGGCCTCGGCTCGATGCGCTTCGTCGGGCGACTGCGCGAGATGTGGGCGCTGCACGCGACCTTGCAGGCCGAGCAGGCAGCGATGCTCACCGGCGTCGGCGGCGCGGGGCGGCCGGGCGTGTTGCAGGTGCGCGGCTCGGGCGGGATGGGCAAGAGCCTGCTGGCGGAGGAATACGCGCTGCGCTTCGGGGCGGCGTATCCGGGCGGGGTGTTCTGGCTGCGGGCGTATGGCTACTCGGACAGCGAGCGCGAGATCGACCCCGCCCTGCGTGAGGCGCAGCGCGACAGCCAGGTGCGGACGATCGCGATGGAACTCGGGCTGAACCCGCACGGGCTGGAGACGCCGCAGGTGCGCGGGCTGCTGCGCCAGCATTTCCAGGGGATCGGGCAGCCGTTCCTGTGGATCGTCGATGACCTGCCGCCCATCGAGCGCACCGACGCGCTGGCGCCGTGGCTCGCGCCGCATGAACTCGGGCGGACGCTGATCACGACGCGGGCGCGGTTGGTCGAGTCGGTCAAGCCGATCGACCTGCAGCAGCTTGAACCGGACGAGGCGCTGCGGCTGCTGACACGCGGGCAGGCGCTGTCGGATGAGGACGCGGCGATGGCGCGGGCGATCTGCGCCGAACTCGGCTGCCACGCGCTGGCGATCGACGTGACGGCGGCGCTGATCCGGCGGCGCGGCTATGCCAAGGTGCTGGAGAACCTGCGCCAGCCCGACCGCGACGCGCTGGAGTTCGCCGCGACGCAGTTCCGCGAGGCGCTGCCCAACGGCCACGAACGCAGCATCGCCGCCACGCTGCTGGCGAGCCTGCGCGAACTCGACGAGCCGGCGCGGGATCTGCTGCGGCTGGCGTCGGTGCTGGCGGCGGCGCCGATTCCGAGGGACTTGCAGTGGCGCACGATAGGGCTGGCCGATGGGCTGGGCGACGATGACGCGCAGGACGTGGCCGATCCGGCGGCGGCGCAACTGGTCGAGACGAGTCTGGCGGACGAGGCCGGCGCAGCCGGGGATGGGGCGTTCACGGTTCATACGCTGGTGGTGCGGACGGTGCGGTTTCATGACGGGCGGCCGGAGCGGGTCGAGGCGCTGCGACGGGCGGCGGTCGAGATACTGCTGAAGCTGATGCCGCTGGTCGCGGACATCCGAATGCACGAGGCGCTGAAGGACTGGGTGGCCCATGCGCGGCAGGTCAGCACGGAAGTGCAGGATGCCCGGACAGCCGATCTGCTGGGATGGGTCGGCCGGCACGACTACCAGCAAGGCACCTACGGGCCAGCTCGGCATGCTTGGCAGCATCAACTCGACACGATGCGGCGCGTCCTCGGCGAGGACCATCCTGTCCTGGTCAAGTTATTTCGCACAGCCCGACAGGTTGTGTGATTGCCGATTGCTGCTCGAAGGCATTGGGAGGCAAGTTGCCCAGTGTGGAGTGCAGACGCACGCTGTTGTAGAAGCTGACGATGTAGTCGGCGATGTC
>NZ_JANPAB010000091.1:0-34783 GCF_031429695.1 Sphaerotilus sp. | reverse complement strand
GCGGTCGAGCCACACCACGGGACAGTGGATCGTGGTCGATGGAGGCTACACGCACCTGGACCGGGCCCTTGGGCAGGCAGTGGGCAAGGAATTGGTAGGCCGTGTAGGACTTGAACCTACGACCAAAGGATTATGAGTCCTCTGCTCTAACCAACTGAGCTAACGGCCCCCGGAGGAAGGACCGCGATTGTAGGGCTTTTGCCGCTGGTTTCACTTCTGACTCAGCGCGTTGCCCACCAGCCGTGACGTGATGTCCACGATCTGGATCATGCGGTCATAGGCCATGCGGGTCGGGCCGATCACGCCGAGCGTGCCCACCACCTGACCATCGACTTCATAGGGCGCGGAGACCACCGACAGGTCGTCGATCGGCACCAGCCCGCTCTCGCCGCCGATGTAGATGCGCACGCCCTCGGCGCGGCTGGAGCCGTCGAGCAGGCGCATGAGTTGCGTCTTCTGCTCGAACAGGTCGAACATCTTGCGCAGCGAGCCCAGGTCGCTGCCGAAGTCGCTGACCTGCAGCAACTTGCGCTCGCCGGAGACGACCACGCGGGCCGAGTCGTCGCTTGCGGCCTCGCTGCCGGCCTGCACCGCCGCCTGCATCAGCGTGGCGATCTCGCCGCGCAGGGCGTCGACCTCGTGCTTCAGGCCCTCGCGCACGTCCTCGATGCTGCGGCCGGCGTAGTGGGTGTTGAGGTAGTTGGTGGCCTCGATCAACTGGCCCTGGGTGTAGTCGTGGAGGGTGAAAAGCACGCGGTTCTGCACGTCACCGTCGGGCGACACCAGAATCAGCAGCACCCGCCGCTCACCCAGGCGCAGGAACTCCATGTGCCGGAACACGCTGGTCTTGCGCGGCGCGGTGATGACGCCGACGAAGCTCGACAGGTTCGACAGCAGGTGCGCCGCGCTGGCGATCACGCGCTTGGGCTGGTCGGGCTGCAGCGGCTCGATCAGCGGCGCCATCGACGAATCCTCGAAGCGGTGCGCCGGGCGCGAGGTGAGCATCGTGTCCACGAAGACGCGGTAGCCCCGCGCCGTGGGGATGCGGCCAGCAGAGGTGTGCGGACTGGCGATCAGGCCCAGCTCCTCCAGATCGGCCATCACGTTGCGGATCGTGGCGGGCGACAGCTCCAGCCCCGAGGTCTTCGACAGCGTGCGCGACCCCACGGGCTGCCCATCGGCGATATAGCGCTCCACGAGCGTCTTCAGCAGCATCTTCGCGCGGTCATCCATCATGCAAACGATTGTAGAGTTCGCGGGCCTGCCCGGGCGGGTTCGGCCCTCGGGGATCCTTCAAACGCCTGTGGTGTAATTTCTGCATGACCAGCCGATTCCGACACGCCGCGCTCATCGGCAAGTACCAGGCCCAGGGCATGCGCCCGCTGCTGGAAGAGATCGCCCACCTGCTGACCCGCCGGGGTCTGGAGGTGTCGGTCGAGACGGCCACCGCGCAGAACACCGGCCTGACCGGCTACCCGATGCTCACCCCGGACGAGCTGGGCCAGCACTGCGACCTGGCCATCGTCGTCGGCGGCGACGGCACGATGCTCGGCATCGCCCGCACGCTGGCGCGCTACGGGGTGCCGATGGTGGGCATCAACCAGGGCCGGCTCGGTTTCATCACCGACATCCCCGTGGCCCGCGTGACGCAGACGCTGCGGGCCATGCTGGCCGGCGACTACGAGGAGGAGCACCGCGCGATGCTCGACGGCCGCGTGGTGCGCGGGGGCGAATCGATCTACAGCGCGGTGGCGATGAACGACGTGGTGCTGCGCAGCGGGACGACCTCGATGGTGGAGCTGCGCGTGGAGGTGGACGGCCAGTTCGTCGCCAACTTCCGCGCCGACGGGCTGATCGTGTCGTCGCCGACCGGCTCGACCGCCTATGCGCTGTCGGCGGGCGGGCCGATCCTGCACCCGGGCGTGGCCGGCTGGCTGATGGTGCCGATCGCGCCGCACATGCTGTCGAACCGGCCGATCGTGCTGCCGGACTCGTGCGAGATCAGCATCGAGATCGTCTCGGGGCGCGAGCCGTCGGTGAACTTCGACATGCAGTCGCTGGCCAGCCTGCTGCACGGGGACCGGATCACCGTGAACCGCTCGGAACACCGGGTGCGCTTCCTGCACCCGCGTGGCTGGAACTACTACGCCACGCTGCGCCACAAGCTGCACTGGAACGAAGGTGTCGTCTCCGGCGACGGGAGCGCCTGATGCTCAGACGGCTGTCCCTGCGCCACTTCGTGATCGTGAGCCGGCTGGAGGTGGAATTCCAGGCCGGATTTGCCGTGCTGACCGGCGAGACCGGCGCCGGCAAGTCGATCCTGATCGACGCGCTGCAGCTGGCGCTCGGCGGCCGTGGTGATGCGGGCGTGGTCCGCGAAGGCGAATCGCGGGCGGAGATCGGCGCCGAGTTCGAGCCGATCCCCGCGGCGCTGACCGCCTGGCTGGACGAGGCCGGCTTCGACGCCCAGGACGACGCGCCCGGCACCCTGCTGCTGCGCCGCACAGTGGACGCGCAGGGCAAGAGCCGCGCCTGGATCAACGGCAGCCCGGCGACGGTCGGCCAGCTCAAGGAGGTCGGCGAACACCTGGTCGACATCCACGGCCAGCACGCCTGGCAGAGCCTGACGCGGCCGGCCTCGGTGCGTGCGCTGCTGGACGACTACGCCGCGATCGACCCGCGCCACATGACCGACGCCTGGCAGCAGTGGCGCACGCAGCAGGCCCGGCTCGACACCGCCCGCCAGCAAGGCGCCGAGCGGGCGCTGGAGCGCGAGCGGCTGGCCTGGCAGATCGGCGAGGTCGACAAGCTCGCCCCCGGCGAACACGAGTGGGCCGAGCTGAACGGCGAGCACCAGCGGCTGGCGCATGCACAGGCCATCCTCGACGCACTGCGGGCGGCGATCGAGGCCACCAGCGAGAGCGAATCCAGCGCCGAAACGCTCACCGGCCGCGCGCTCGACACGCTCGGCGAAGTCAGCAACTACGCGCCCGAATTGCAGGAGGTCATCGAGGTGCTGCAAAGCGCCCACGCACAGCTCGCCGATGCGGCACACAGCCTCAACGCCCTGCTGCGCCGCACCGAACTCGACCCCGACCGGCTCGACGAACTCGACGCCCGGCTGTCCTCCTGGGTCGGGCTGGCGCGGCGCTACCGGCGCATGCCGGAGGAGCTGCCGGCGGTGCTGGCGCAATGGCGCGCGCAGCTCCACGAGATCGACGCCACCGCCGACCTCGACGCGCTGCAGCAGCAGACCGAGGCCGCGCGGCAGCTCTACCTGGCCGCCGCCAGCCGGGTGTCAGCGACACGCCACCAGGCCGCACCCACGCTGGCCGCCGCGGTCACCACCGCGATGCAGGCGCTGGGCATGGCCGGCGGGCGCTTCGAGATCGCGCTGGAGCCGCTGCCCGAGCCCCAGTCGCACGGGCTGGAGTCGGCCGAGTTCCTCGTCGCCGGCCACGCGGGCAGCACGCCCCGGCCGCTGGGCAAGGTCGCCTCGGGTGGCGAGCTGTCGCGCATCGCGCTGGCCATCGCCGTGACCACCAGCCAGCAGCGCCAGGCCCGCGGCACCGGCGCGGCCACGCTGATCTTCGACGAGGTGGATTCGGGCGTGGGCGGTGCGGTGGCGGACACCGTGGGGCGGCTGATGCGCCGACTGGGCAGCGAGCGGCAGGTGCTGGCCGTGACCCACCTGCCGCAGGTGGCCGCCTGCGCCGACACGCACCTGCTGGTCAGCAAGGCCAGCGAAGCAGGCCGCACCCGCAGCGACATCCGCACCCTTGATCCGGCGGAACGCATCGGCGAAATTGCCCGCATGCTGGGTGGACAAGCGCGCTCGGACGCCGGGCAGGCACACGCCCGTGAGATGCTTGCCGCTGTGGACATTCGTTTCCAGCCCCAGCGTTTCCAGACCAACCGCGCCCCTTGACCATGCCCAACAACAACGACAGCAGCCGTCCCGACGCCGCTCCTGCAAAGATTCCGCCCGTGGTCCTGATTTCCGGCATCTCCGGCTCGGGCAAGTCCGTGGCGCTCAATGCGCTGGAAGATGCCGGCTATTTCTGCGTGGACAACCTCCCGCCGGAATTGCTGCACGAGTTCATCCGGCTGGAGCGCAAGTTCCCCACACGCCGGCTGGCGATCGCCGCCGACGTGCGCACGGCCTCGTCGCTGCCCAAGCTGCTGCCGGTGATCGACGCCCTGCGGCGCGAGGGCACGCCGGTGCTGCCGATCTTCCTGGACTCGCGCACCGAGACGCTGGTGCGGCGCTTCTCCGAGACGCGCCGCCGCCACCCGCTGTCGGCCGAGGACGACGACCACGGCCACTCCCGCTCGGCGCTGGGCGAGGCCATCGAGCGCGAGCGCGACATGCTCAGCCTGCTGCGCGAGATCAGCACCGTGATCGACACCAGCGACCTGCGCCCGACACAGCTGCGCTCGTGGGTGCGCCAGCTCGTGGGCGCCGCGCATTCGTCGCTGACGCTGGTGTTCGAATCGTTTGCGTTCAAGCACGGCGTGCCGCGCGATGCGGATCTGGTGTTCGACTTGCGCGTGCTGCCGAACCCGCACTACGTGCGCGAGCTGCGTGCACTCAACGGCCGCGATGCCGGCGTGATCGACTTCCTGCGCGCGCAGCCCGAGGTGGCCGAGATGCTGGCGCAGATCGAAGGCTTCCTCGCCCGCTGGCTGCCCGCCTATGAGCAGGACCAGCGCAGCTACCTGACGGTGGCGATCGGCTGCACCGGCGGGCAGCACCGCTCGGTGTACTCGGCCGAGCAGCTCGCCGCGCGCTTCCGGGAGCGCATCCCCACGCTGATCCGGCACCGCGAAATCGAGGCCCGCGAGGCCGCGGCGGCACACCCATGAGCGGGCACCCTGCCACGGAGCCGGTGGTGCGGGGCGCCTTTGGCGATCTGCTGCCCCATCTGCCGCTGTTCCCGCTGGGCACGGTGCTGTTTCCCCAGGGCCTGCTGGCGCTGAAGATCTTCGAGACGCGCTACCTCGATCTGATCACGCACTGCCTGCGCAGCGGCGCGCCGTTCGGCGTGGTGACGCTCGTGCAAGGTGCGGAGGTGCGCGCCGGGGATGGCGAGGTGCGTTTCGAACACGAAGGCTGTCTGGCCGAGCTGATCGACTGCGACAGCCCGCAGGCCGGCATCCTGCAGATCCGTTGCCGTGGCTTGCAACGCTTCACCGTCTCGCAGGTCCACCAGGCGCCTGACGGCCTGTGGCGCGCGGACGCGGTGTTGCAGCCCGCCGACGCCGTGGAGCCTCCACGCCCCGACTTTCAGGCCAGCGTCGTCGCCTTGCAGCGGGCCATCGACACCCTGCAGGCCCGCGACCAGGCGCCCTTCCTGACGCCGCACGCGCTGGACGATGCGGGCTGGGTCGCCAATCGCTGGTGCGAGATCCTGCCGATCCCGCTGCCCACCCGCCACAAGCTGATGATGCTGCCCGACCCGCACGCCCGGCTGCAACTGGTGGACGGCTTCCTGCGCCGCCACGGCATTGTCAGCGACTGAGGAGCAGCCGGGTGAACGGCGCAGGCAGCCCGATGCGGTCGAGCTGGTCCAGCGGCCACCAGCGACCTGCACCCAGACCCGCGGCGAGCGCATCCGCCTCGGGCCTGGTCAGGTCGAGCCGGCGCGGGTGCAGCGTCCAGTCGAGGTGGGTGAGGACATGGACAAACCCGGGCAACGCGACCACGTTCGCCCCGCTCGCACCCACCGCATCCTGCAGGGATTCGGCATCGTCGAACATCGGCAGCGACCACAGCCCCGCCCAGATGCCACTGTCCGGCCGCTGCTGCAGCCACACCGCATCGGCGGTCTGCAGCCACAGGCACCAGTTCTCGCGGCGCGAACGCTTGAGCTTGCGGGTACGCACCGGGTAGTCGGTCATCCGGCCCGACGCACGCGCCGCGCACAGCCCCGACAGCGGGCAGATCAGGCAATCGGGTTTGCTCCGCGCGCAGACGGTGGCCCCCAGGTCCATCAGTCCCTGCGTATAGGCGGGCATGTCGGTGCGGTCGGCGGGCAGCAGCGCGGTGGCGTGCTGCCACAGGATGCGCTCCTGCGCCTGCTGCGCCAGATCGCCATCGAAGGCCAGCGCGCGGCTCAGCACGCGCTTGACGTTGCCATCGAGGATGGAGACGCGCTCCTCGTGACAGAACGCCGCGATGGCGGCTGCGGTCGAACGCCCGATGCCGGGCAGCTCGGCCAGTACCGCAGCACTCGGCGGAAACACGCCGCCGTGCGCCGACACCACGGTCTGCGCGCAGCGGTGCAGATTGCGGGCGCGGCTGTAGTAACCCAGCCCGCTCCACAGCGCCAGCACGTCGTCCAGCGGCGCCGCGGCCAGCGCCGCGACATCGGGGAATCGCGCCAGAAAGCGGTCGTAGTAACGCAGCACCGCAGCGACCTGTGTCTGCTGCAGCATGATTTCCGACAGCCACACGCGGTAGGGGTCGCGGGTGTTCTGCCAGGGCAAGGCGTGGCGGCCGTGGGTGCGCTGCCACGCCACCAGCGCGTCGGCGAGCTGACTCATGCCGAAGCGGGCACCGGGGCAGCGGGAAGCGGCAAGGTGCCCGGCATGGACGACTGGAAGGGGCCGAAATCGCTGGCCAGGCCCATCTCGTGGCGGGTGGCGGCGCGGCGGCTGCGCTCGAACAGCGCGTGCAGCCGCACCTCGATCGATGCCAGCCGCTGGTCCTGCGCCTCGATCTCCAGCAGCCGTGCCTCCAGATCGCTGGCGGCAGTGCGGATGCGTTCCAGCGACTCACGCCGGCGCTTGAAGGCCTTGCGGCGCTCGCGCAACTGGGCGTCAACCTGTGCGGAGGTCGTGCGGCTCCACAGTTCGATCTCGCTGGCCGCGCTCTCGAACACCACGCGCAGCCGCGACATCAGCATGCGGCGGAACTGCTCCAGGAAACGGGGTTGCGACAACCGCATCGCCTGGCTCAGGCCAAGGTACTGCACGTAATTGCGCTCGATCAGCGCCAGGTCATCGCGGAAGCGCGACAGCTCCGGTGCCGAGGGCGTGGCCAGCGAGAAGCCATATTCAGCATTGAGCCTGGCAAACGAGCCGGCGAGCATGTCGCGCAGGTCCTGCGCTTCTTTCTGCGCGCCATCGAGCGCCACGCGCAAGTCGGCGAAGAGCTGCACGAACGAGCGTCGCGCGCCCAGCTTGAGGAAGGACTCGCGGATCGAGCGGACCATGCCGTCCACCAGGGTGCGCAGCGGCTCGCCGGACAGCCCGTTGAGCACATTGCGCAGCGTGCGCGAATGCACCGTGCGCAGCGCCTGGATCTGGGTCGTGCATTGCTCGAACTCGACCGTCTCGGTGCCCACCCGCTGCAGCATCAGCGCCACCTTGCCGCTGCTGCGCCCGCGCAGGCCGCGCAGCTCGTGCAGCTGCTCGGAGAGATGGCAGCGCAGGTCGGTGAGGTTGCGCGAGGTCTGTTGCTGAACGACGGCCAGCGCCTCCAGCGTGAGCTGCTCGAACACCGCGCGGCGCTGCGGCAGCAGTTGCTGCGCCAGCGCCTGCTCCAGCGCCAGCAGACGGCTGTCAGCGAGCAGCTGCGCATTGCCCTCGACCCGTGCCTCCAGCGCCTGCCGGGCGGAGATCGGAAACACCCGCGCCATCGGCATGTCCAGCGTGCGCGCCACCTGGACACACTGCTGGGTGATCTGCGCCTCGTTCTCTTCGGTAGACGACAGCGGGTCCACCAGCGCGTCGATCTTGTTCAGCACCACGTAGCGTGTCAGTGCCTGCGAGGCGAGGTGGTCACGCCAGATCTCCAGATCGGATTTGGTGACGCCGGTGTCCGCGCCCAGCACGAAGACAACGACGTGTGCGCTCGGCAGCAGGCCGACGGTCAGCTCAGGCTCGGCGCCGATCGCGTTCAGGCCCGGCGTGTCGAGCACGACCAGCCCGCGCTTGAGCAGCGGGTGCGGCACGTTGATGACCGCGTGGCGCCACAGCGGAATCTCGACCCGCCCGTCGTCGAGCATGGGCGGGTTGTCGGCGGGGTGGTCGTCGTCCCAGAAACCGAGCTGGCGGGCCTCGTCCACGGTAGCGGCACGGATACCCTTGACCGCGTTGAGCGCGTTGGCGAACGACGCGGGATCGGACACATCGATGGGTTCACGGCGCCAGGCCCGTGGCTGCCCGCGCAGCTCGGCCAGCGAAGCGCCATCCAGCCGCGTCTCGATCGGCAGCAGCGACAGGCCCGGCGGATCTTCGGGATCCCAGCCCAGTTCGACCGGGCACATCGTCGTGCGCCCCGGCGAGGCCGGCATGATGCGCCGGCCGGCGTCGGCGAAGAAGATGGCGTTGATCAGCTCGGACTTGCCACGCGAGAACTCGGCGACAAAGGCCACCACCAGCTTCTCCCCCGCCAGCCGCTGGCGCAGCGAGTCGAGCAGGTCGCCGGCGCCCTCATCCAGCAGGCTCTGCTCGCGCAGGAAACGCACCAGATCGCGTACCCGCTCTTCCAGCGTGACGCGCCAGACCCCAAGCGCATCGAGGCTGCGGACAAACGGCTCCTGGACCGAACCACTGCTCGCTTCGGCGAGAACGGATTCGACAGGGGTCGGCGTGGTGCTGGTCTGATCGTGGGAGTGCTCGCTCATCGCTGTGCCGGTGCTTGCGTCCGCTGAAGGGTCAGCGATCATGGTAGCGCAGCCCCTGTCTCAGGGATGCTGGCAACTGGGGCAGAAATAGGTAGCCCGTTGTCCTTGCACGATGCGTTGGATCGGCGTGGCACAGTGCCGACAGGGCAGCCCGGCGCGGTCGTAGACCCGGGCCTGAGACTGGAAAGCGCCGCCCATGCCGTGGGCATCGCGGAAGTCGCGCAGCGTCGAACCGCCCGCAGCCAGCGCGCGGCGCAGCACATCCTGCACCGCAGCGACGAGACGCTCGCAGCGCTCGGCGCCAAGTTGCTGCGCGGGGGTCTCCGGGTCGATGCCTGCCTCGAACAGGGCCTCGGAGCAGTAGATATTGCCGACGCCCACCACCACGTCGCCCGCCAGCAATGCCTGCTTGATGGCCACGCGCCGCCCACGCAGCCCCTCCTGCAGCACCGAGGCGGAAAAACCCCGCTCCAGTGGCTCGACACCGAGACGCGCCAGCAGGGTCGCGGCAGGCGCACGGTCCAATCCGTCGGACCAGACCACAGCGCCAAAGCGGCGCGGGTCGGTCAACCGCAGCGTGCCGCGGTCGGTGTCCAGCTCGAAATGGTCGTGCGGGCCGGGCGGTGGCAAGGCGGCCTCGAACCTCAATGAGCCCGACATCCCCAAGTGCAGGAGGATGCCTCCCGTGTCCAGTGGCATCCACAGGTATTTGCCACGGCGCAGCAGCGGCCCGACGATCCGGCCGGCAAGGCTGTCCGGCTCGACCCCCAGTGGCCAGCGCAGCGGTTTGCCCAGGCGGGCGGCACGCACACGCGCACCTTCAATGCGGTGCGTCAGGCTCAGGCGGGTGACTTCGACTTCGGGCAATTCAGGCATGTCGGCATTATCGGAGCGGCCGATCGCCCGCCCGCCACCCGCCTAGAATGGCCTGCACCACGGAGCCCACCTCGATGCCACTGCACCTTGCCGCACGCCCTTCCCGAGCGGTCCGAAGCCGGTCTGCCCGTCCACCTGTCCGGCGGTGGCTCGCATGGCTGGTCGCCCTCGGACTGACCCCCGCGCTTGGCGCCGCGCAGACTGCCGCCGCCGCGCCCGCAGCCAAGTCGCCCGTGATCAGCCGCTCGGCGATGGACGGCGTGCTGTTCTACCAGCTGCTCGTCAGCGAGCTGGAGCTGCGCCAAGGCGATGCCGGTCTCGCCTTTCAGGTGATGCTCGAAGCCGCCAAGCGCAGCCGGGAGGAAGCGCTGTTCCGGCGTGCCGTGGACATCGCCATCGGGGCCCGTGCAGGCGAGCAGGCGGTGTCCGCGCTCAAGGCCTGGCGCCAGACCGTCCCGAAATCGCGCGACGCCGCCGAGATCGAGACCCAGATGCTCATGGCCCTCGGCCGCCACCAGGAGGCCCGCGAGCCGCTCAATGCCTTCATCGACCTCACGCCGGCCGAGGAGCGCGCAGGCGCCATCGCCAGCCTGCCGCGGCTGGTGCTCAGCGGCGAGAAGCCCGAAGAGGCTGCGCAGGCCATCGACGAGGTGCTCAAGCCCTGGCGCAGCAAGCCGGCGACCCGGCTCGCTGCGCTGACCGCCTCGGCCGGCGCCTGGCTGACCGCCGGCAACCGCGAACGCCCCCTGGCGCTGCTGCGCGAAGCCCACGACGCCGACCGCAGCCACCAGCCCACCGCGTTGCTTGCGCTGGAGCTGATGAAGGACACCCCGCAAGCCGAGGTGTTCGTCACCGGCTACCTGGCCACCGCGAATTCGGCCAGTGGCGTGCGCGCGGCCTATGTCCGCCGGCTCACCACCGCGCAACGCTATGGCGAAGCCCTGGCCGAGGTCAGCAAGCTCACCGCAGGCGAGCCTGAACTGGCCACCGGTTGGCTGATGCGAGGGGCGCTGCAGATCGAACTGGGTCAGCCGGCAGGTGCCAAGGCCTCGCTGCTGCGCTTTCTCGCACTCAAGGAAGCCACGCCTGCGCAGGCACTGACGCCGCCGATCGCCAGCACCGGCGAGGACGACGAGATGTCCGACAAACCGGACGATCAGGCCCAGCTCGCCCTGCAGCGCAACGACAACCAGGAGCTGGGCCAGGCCTACCTGATGCTGTCGCAGGCCGCCGAGCAGCTCAAGGACTACCCCGGTGCCTTGAACTGGCTCGAAAAGCTGGCCAACCAATCCGGCCAGTCGGCCAGTGCCAGCGTGCTGCAGCGGCGGGCATCGTTGCTGATGCGCCAGGGGCAGCTCCCGCAGGCCCGCGCCCTCCTCCAGCAGATGCCGACCGGCACTCCGGAGGAAAAGCGCACGCGCTTCATGGCCGAAGCCCAGCTCCTGCGCGACGCAAAGGAATGGACAGCGGCCTACACGCTGCTCACACAGGCCAACGCGCAGGTTCCTGATGACACCGACCTGCTCTACGAACAGGCCCTGCTGGCCGAGAAACTGCTGCGCTTCGACGAGATGGAGACGCTGTTGCGCCGCGTCATCCAGCTCAAGCCCGACCAGCAGCACGCCTACAACGCCCTCGGCTACAGCCTGGCCGATCGCAATGTGCGCCTGCCCGAAGCCCGCACGCTGATCGAAAAAGCCCTGTCGTTCACGCCGGGAGATCCCTTCATCACCGACAGCCTGGGCTGGATCGAATTCCGGCTCGGCCGCCTGCCGGACGCCGCGCGCCTGCTTGGCGACGCTTACCGACAGCGGCCTGATGTGGAGATTGGCGCGCATCTGGGTGAGGTACTGTGGTCGATGGGCCGGCAGGAGGATGCACGCAAGGTCTGGCGTGAAGCCCAGGTCCGGGACGCGGGCAACGAGGTGCTGTCCGAGACGCTCAAACGCCTGAAGGTGGCGCTGTGAAGCGGCGCAAGCTGCTTCTCGTGGCCCTGGCTTCGGCCATGCTGGCCGGCTGTGCCATGGTCGTCATCCCGCCCACTGCAGCGCCCGATCCGCTGGCGCGCAGCTACGCCGGCCGGTTGGCCGTGAAGGTCGAGGGCGACGACGCCCGCTCGTTCAGCGCCGGTTTCGATCTCCAGGGCACCGATGTCCGCGGGCAACTCGCATTGATCAGCCCGATCGGCACGCAGGTCGGGCGGGCGGTCTGGCAGCCCGGATCCGTGCTGTGGCAGAGTGCGGACGGAGACCGGCGCTTCGACACACTCGATGCACTCGCCGAGGAGATGCTGGGCGAAGCCGTGCCGCTGGCGGCGCTGTTCGACTGGATGGCCGGTCGACCGTGGCACGCGCTACCGAGCCGCCCACTGTCCGTGGCAGATGGCGGCACCGAGACCGGCTTCCGGCAGCTCGGCTGGAACGTGCAGACCGGCCGTGTCGCCGATGGCGTGATCGTCGCCCAGCGGCGCCTGCCCGCACCCACGCTGACCGTGCGCATCAAGCTCGACACCCCCTGAACCACAGCCATTCCCGCATGTCCTTGTCCGCCCTGTACGACTTGCCCGCCCCGGCCAAGCTCAACCTCTTCCTGCACGTCGTCGGCCGCCGCCCGGACGGCTACCACCTGCTGCAATCGGTGTTCACGCTGATTGACTGGTGCGACACGCTGCACATAGAGCGCCGCGCCGACGGCAAGATCAGCCGGGAGGATCTCGGGCCGGCCCTGCCTGACGACGACCTCTGCACCCGGGCAGCCCGCGCACTGCAAGCGGCCAGCGGCGTCACGCAGGGGGCGCACATCGCCATCGACAAGCAGGTACCGTGGGGCGCAGGGCTCGGCGGTGGCAGCTCCGACGCAGCCACCACGCTGATCGCACTGAACCGGCTGTGGGGCCTGCATTGGCCGCGCGCACGTCTGCTTGAACTCGGTCTGACGCTGGGTGCGGACGTGCCATTTTTCATCGGTGGACACAACGCCTGGGTAGAAGGCATCGGTGAACAACTCACGCCGATCGACCTGCCGCCAGCGGCCTACGCCGTGCTGAAACCACCCGTCACCGTGCCTACGTCGGCGATATTTTCGAGTCCTCTCTTGACACGAGATACCCATCGCACCACAATGTCGTTCTTTCTTGCACAGCCAAAGTCCTTCGAAAAAAATGATTTGCAAGCCAGCGCCGAGGCGTTCAGCTCACAAATTGTTGACGGACTTGAGATTCTCAAGCAGAATTTCGGGCTCAGCAGAATGAGCGGATCAGGAAGCGCAGTGTTCGCGCCGTGTGAAGCTCAGTCGCAGGAAAGCAGTGTCAATATGTCAATTGCACGGATTCGGAGTTTGGCGACACCGGGTTCAGGCTGGACAGCAAGGTACTGCAGCAGTCTGGCGCACCACCCTTTGTTGTCTTGGTGCGCTGATTGAAGAAACAGATTTCGGGTGCTTCGCAAGAAGTGTCCTGTGTAGGGGAGTCGCCAAGTTGGTCAAGGCATCGGATTTTGATTCCGACATGCGAGGGTTCGAGTCCTTCCTCCCCTGCCAAACCATCCATCAAGCGCCTGCCGGCTTCCGGTGAGGCGCTTGTTTCTTGATGGCACGTCAAAGTCCCCAGCGGGCACCGAGCATGCTCTCCAATACAGTCCTCTTCACCGGCAACGCCAACCCTATCCTCGCCCGCGAGATCGCCACCGATCTGGGCATCGAACTGGGCCAGGCCGCCGTAGGCCACTTCTCCGACGGCGAAGTGACCGTCGAAATCCAGCAGAACGTGCGTGCGCGTGATGTGTTCGTGGTGCAGCCAACCTGCGCTCCGACCAACGAGCACCTGATGGAACTGCTGCTGATGGTGGATGCGCTCAAGCGCGCTTCGGCCCGCCGCATCACCGCCGTCATCCCCTACTACGGCTACGCCCGTCAGGACCGCCGCCCGCGCTCGACCCGCGTGCCGATCAGCGCCAAGGTCGTGGCCAACATGCTCGAAGCCGCTGGGGTCAACCGCGTGCTGACGATGGATCTGCATGCCGACCAGATCCAGGGCTTCTTCGACATCCCGGTGGACAACATCTACGCCTCGCCGGTGCTGCTGACCGACCTCAAGAGCAAGCGTTACAGCGACCTGGTCGTGGTGTCGCCGGACGTCGGCGGCGTGGTGCGCGCACGCGCACTGGCCAAGCAGCTCGACTGTGACCTCGCCATCATCGACAAGCGCCGCCCGAAGGCCAATGTCTCCGAGGTGAAGCACGTCATCGGCGAGATCGACAAGCGCAACTGCGTGATCATGGACGACATGATCGACACCGCCGGCACGCTGGTGAAGGCAGCCGATGTGCTCAAGGAGCGTGGCGCCAAAAGCGTGTTCGCGTATTGCACGCACCCGATCCTGTCCGGCCCGGCCGTGGAGCGCATCAGCAAGTCCCAGTTGGACGAAGTGGTGATCACCAACACGATCCCGCTGAGCGGCCACGCCAAGGACTGCAAGAAGATCCGCCAGTTGTCGGTCGCCTTCCTGTTCGCCGAAACCATCCGTCGGATCTCCGACGGCGAGTCGGTGACCTCCCTCTTCGCGGAACAGAACAACAACTTCTGAGCTGCATCACCCAGGGTGCCTGGTCGCGGGCACCTTCCTCTTTCGGAGAAATCACATGAAATTCGTCGCATTCACGCGCGAGCTGCAGGGGACCGGAGCGAGCCGCCGCCTGCGCATCGCCGGCAAGGTACCCGCCATCGTCTACGGCGGCACGGCCTCGCCCGCCCAGATCGAACTCGATCACAACGCCATGTTCCACGCACTGAAGAAGGAAGCTTTCCATTCGTCCGTGCTGGAGATGGAACTCGCCGGCGAGACCACCAAGGTCGTGCTGCGCGCGCTGCAGATGCACCCGTTCAAGCCGCTGGTGCTGCACGCCGACTTCCAGCGCGTGGACGCCACCACCCGCCTGCGCAAGAAGGTGCCCCTGCACTTCATCAACGAAGCCGACTCGCCGGCCGTCAAGCTCGAAAAGTGCACCATCACCCACGTGGTGTCGGAACTGCACATCGAGTGCCTGGCCGAGCAACTGCCGGAATTCCTGACCGTCGATCTGGGCGGCATGTCCCTGGGCAAGTCGCTGCACGTCAACGACCTGACGCTGCCGAATGGTGTCGTGGTGCTGACCCATGGCTTCAAGAACCCGGTCATCGCTACGCCAGTGGCGATCGTCGAGGAAGTCATTGTCGCTGCGGTTGCTGCGCCGGTACCGGTCAAGGGCAAGAAGGGCAAGAAGTAATTCCTGCCCGGGAATGCACGCCATGGCGTGCAGACCGCAAGCCCCGCCTCGGCGGGGCTTTTCTCGTTCTGGGGCACATCCCAGGGAGTCGACACCATGATCCGTCTGCTGGTCGGCCTGGGCAATCCGGGCCATGAATACGAGTCCACCCGGCACAACGCCGGCTTCTGGTGGATCGACGCGGTCGCACGCCGCCTGGGCGCACATCTGCAGGCCGACCGGGCCTACCACGGTTTCGTGGCCCGGGTGAACCGCCCGGAAGGCCCCATCTGGCTGGTCATGCCGCAGACCTACATGAATCTGTCCGGCAAGTCGGTGGCACCGCTCGCACGGTTCTTCAAGATCGCCCCAGACGAGATCCTGGTCGTCCACGACGAACTCGATCTGCTGCCAGGCCAGATGAAGCTCAAGCAGGGCGGCAGCGCCGCTGGTCACAACGGGCTCAAGGACATCCAGGCCCAGCTCGGTTCGCCTGCGTTCTGGCGCTTGCGCTTGGGCATCGGCCATCCTGGAGTGCGCGCCGAGGTGGCAGACTTCGTGCTGCGCAAGCCCCCTGCCGCCGAGCGTGAAGCAATCGAGGGCTGCATCGACCGATCGATGGAGGCGCTGGACACCCTGCTGGCTGGCGACATGACAAAGGCCATGATGCAACTGCACGCAGGGCCGCAGCGTCCGAAGCCGCCGCGCCCGCCGAAGCCGCCGGCCGAGCCCTCAGAACCGACTTAGCCGATCACCAGCCGCGGCAATGCAGTGTGCTGCAGGCGCTCGTACTTCGCCATCAACTGCTCGGGGGACTCGATGTGGTCCGGATTCAGAGGAATGCATTCGACCGGGCAGACCTGCACGCATTGCGGCTCGCCGAAGTGACCAACGCACTCGGTGCAGCGGGCCGGGTCGATGACGTAGAACTCCTCGCCCATCGAGATCGCCTGGTTCGGGCACTCGGGCTCGCAGACATCGCAATTGATGCACTCGCTGGTGATGAGCAACGCCATGGTGGTCGGGCCTCAGCTTTGCGCGACACGCTGTTGCAGACGCTGCAGCACCATCGGCGCGACAAACTTCGAGACATCACCACCCAGTACCGCGATCTCGCGCACGAAGGTGCCGCTGATGAACTGGTACTGGTCACTGGGCGTCAGGAACAGGGTCTCGACCTCGGGCATGAGCTGGCGGTTCATGCCAGCCATCTGGAACTCGTATTCAAAGTCGCTGACCGCACGCAGCCCCCGCACGACCACCTTGCCGTCGTGTTCGATGACGAAGTTGCGCAGCAGGCCGCGGAATGCGATGACTTCCACATTGGGGTACTGCGCCGCCAGCTCCTGGGCGATCTCCAGCCGCTCCTCGACGCTGAACATCGTGCGCTTGTGGTGACCGGCCGCCACCGCCACGATCAGGCGGCTGAAAAGACGACTCCCCCGGCGCATCAGGTCCTGGTGACCGAGGGTCATCGGGTCGAAGGTGCCGGGATAGATCGCGGTGAGATCCTGGGTCACGGGGTTCAAGACGGGCTCCTGATCGAAGTCACGGGTATCACGGGGTCACCGGCAAAGGGTCATGCACCAGTGTAGTCGGGCGCACGCACAACGCCGCGCTGCAGCAAATGGAAATGCACCATGCCGGCGCGGCCATGCCGGTGCAGGCGGCAGCCCCAGGCCGCGCAGGTGTCTTCATCGAACGCCCGATCGGCCTCTACATAGAGCCAGCCTTCAGGTGTGAGCAGTGGCAGCGCAGCACGTACTGCCGCATCGAACACATTCGCGCCAAAAGGTGGATCCAGCAACACCAGATCCAGATCACTCACCTCGCGGCGCGCCATCCAGCCCAGCGCCTCGGCACGCACCACGCGCACCATCGTGGCGTCCAGGCGGCGGCAGGCGGACTGGAGATGGAGCGCAAGCTTCTGGTCATGCTCCAGCAGCAGCACCTCGCCTGCGCCCCGTGACGCGGCCTCGAAACCCAGTGCCCCAGTGCCCGCAAAGGCATCCAGCACCCTCCAGCCCGCCAGGTCCTGCCCGAGCCAATTGAACAGCGTCTCGCGCACGCGGTCCGGGGTGGGACGCAGACCGGGATGGTCGGCAACCGGCAGCTTGCTGCGCTTCCAGCGTCCGCCGATGAGGCGTATTTCACCTGGCGTCGCAGCAGCGACATGGTCGGCGGAGGGTTTGCGCAGCGGAGCGCGTCGGGGCAGGGAGGTAGGCACGGACGGATTCTGCCATTCAGTGGTGCGATGCAGACATCGCGCCCCGGGCGGGCGGGCGGTGTCCGGCCCGCTGCCTACAATCCAAGGCCGACCAGCCGGTCGTTTCTGTCACCACCGACACGCATGTTCAGTTTCCTTCGTCGCAAGCTATTTTCCGCGCCTACGCCGCCTGAGACGCCGGGCACACCAGCCGCCGAAGCGCCCGCCGCAGGCCCCCTCGTCCCGGAGAAACCGGTCGCCGCAGCCTCCGCTGCAACGGCAGAAGCCGCGCCCATCCGCACCACCTGGCTGAACAAGCTGAAGTCCGGTCTGGCCCGCACGGGCTCCAGCATCGCCCAGGTGTTCACCGGCACCCGCATCGACGACACGCTCTACGAGGAGCTGGAAGCAGCGTTGCTCATGGCCGACGCCGGTGTCGGCGCCACGCAACACTTGCTCGATGAGCTGAAGCGTCGGGTCAAGGACACCCGTTGCACGGATCCCGCTGCCGTCAAGGCTCTGCTGATGGAGGTATTGACCGAGCTGTTGCAGCCACTGGAAGCACCGCTGCAAATCGGTGCCACCCAACCGACGGTGATGATGGTTGCAGGGGTCAACGGCGCCGGCAAGACCACCAGCATCGGCAAGCTGACCCGCCATCTCGCGCAGCAGGATTGCAAGGTGCTGCTGGCGGCGGCCGACACCTTCCGGGCTGCGGCACGCGAACAACTGTCGGTCTGGGCGGACCGCAACCGCGTGGAGATCGTCAGCCAGGAGGGTGGCGATCCGGCGGCCGTGTGTTTCGACGCCGTCACCGCGGGCAAGGCCCGTGGCTGTGATGTCGTGATCGCCGACACCGCCGGGCGTCTGGCCACGCAGTTGCACCTGATGGAGGAGCTGCGCAAGATCCGCCGCTCGCTCGGCCGGTCCATGGAGGGTGCACCACACGAAGTGATCCTGGTGGTGGATGGCAACACCGGGCAGAACGCACTCACCCAGGTAAAGGCATTCGACGAAGCTATCCAGCTGACGGGGCTGGTCGTCACCAAGCTGGACGGCACCGCCAAGGGGGGGGTGCTCGCCGCGATCGCACTCTGGGGCCGCGAGCGGGTCGCCAAAGGCAAGCCGGTCGTGCCGGTCTACTTCATCGGCGTGGGCGAGAAGCTGGAAGACCTGCAGACCTTCAATGCCCGAGAATTTGCACAGGCCTTGCTGAGTTGAGCGCACCGAGCACCGGGACCGCCCGCCCCCGGCTCAGGCGACCATCGCGGCCTGCTGTCGGGTGTCGATCCAAGCGAGCAAGTGCTCAGCAATCCCGGCTGCAGCACCTGACGTGTTCGCTGGCTCGACCAACACCGGGTGACCGGCTGCCGCAGCACGCGCATCGACCAGCACGGCATTCAGAGCGTCGCCGTCCAGTGCCCGCACATCCAGCGCAGCACCATGGGCATTGCGGCGCGAAACCAGGCTCTGCGCACTCTCCAGGCTGACGAACGGCAGGTCCAGCAGGCCAGCCACGTCCACCAGCGCATGACCCGCATCCAGCACGGCGCCATTGGCCCCATGCAACAGGCTGATCTGCTCTGGCAGTGAGGCCACTTCGCGGCACAGCACCGTGGCCGCATCCATGCGCGCGCGCACCTCGGCACGGCGCAGACCGTCGCCCTGCACCACAAACACGCGCTCGGCCAAGTACGTATCGGCAGCGAGCAGTTCAACCAGCATGGCCTGGGTCGGCGCGTCGACCACCCAGATCACCTTGCCGTCACAGTGGACCTGTGCCAGCGCCCGCACGACCGTCAACGCCCGGTCGATCGGGAGACCGATGAGTGAACAGGCTGCCAGCACATAGGGCGTTCCATTCACGCCATTGACCGACCAGGTCGGCCCCAGGTACATCGGCAATCCATTGCGCAGGAAAGCACGATCGGGTGTCATCACTTCTGGCCACACTGCGGCCACGGCGTCTGTCCTCAGTTGATCGGGCACGCAGGCGATGCGCTCTGGCAATGTCCCCTGACGGGCGAGGAACCGCAGCGGCGACGGCACACTGGCAACACACAGCAGGTCAGACATCTGCTCGATCAGCGTCGCGTTCAGCCCGTGCCGGGCAGGTGCCGGGCGCTCACCCGCTTCAAGGCGGATCAGTGGCAAACCCCGCTGCTGCGCGGCCAGGCAGCAGGCCACCATCGCGTCGCTTGATCCCAGGCTGACCACAGCCAGCGGCTTGTATTCCTCGGCGAAATGCCCGAAGCCTTCGGTGATCTTGTCCACCGACGCATCCGGATCCGAGTCTGACCACTCCAGGTCGAGACCGATCTCCATGGCGGGCAGCACACGCCCCATGCCGGACCACGGCCACACCCGGGGCAAGGGCCCGAGGCTGACCAGCATCATGCGCGGCGAGCGGCCCTGTTCAGCCATCGCCTGCGCGAGTGCGGCGAACTTCAGCGCGCCGCTGGTGCTATCGGCCAGACAGAAAACCTTGTCGCGGCTGTCCCGCCGCGACAGCCGGCCCGCGGCATGCACACGCGCAGCCTTCACTGCAGCATCCGACACGGAACGCAGCCGAGGCGCCATGAGTGCGGCCTGCGACTGGGCATCGAGTTCGATTTCGACTTCCACCTCGGCAGGCGGCTCCACGTCATCCGCTTCGACGGTCACAGGTGCGTCCAGCACAACCGGTGCTGGCGATTCGGAAGCAATCGGCGCCATCGGCTCCGGCGCTGCGGGGGCGACCAGCGGCGGTGGCTCAATGAAGGTCAGCACGGGCTGTTCGACCAGCATCGGCGACGGAGTCATTGCAGGCGCAGCAGGGACAGGAGGAGCAGGCACCACTGGGGTTTCGGCGACAGCCACCACGGGGATCGGCACTTCCAGCCCCCCCTCCCCGATCTCCGCCCGCAGTTCACCCGCAGTGCGCTCGATCAGGTCGGCCGAGACGGCCTCTGCGCCATCGAGGAACGCGGCCAGAAGAACCCGATTGGCCAGTCGATTGAGCCGGCGCGGCACACCACCCGACCAGCGGTACAGGCTCTCGAACGCACCAGCGCCAAACGCCGGGTGCTGGGTCCAGCCCACACGCCGCAGCCGGTGTTCGATGTACGCCTGTGTTTCCTCCAGGCTGAGCGGCCCAAGGTGGCAGGAGGCCGTCACGCGCTGGCGCAATTGCTCCATCGACGGCGATTCGAGCAGTCGGCGCAATTCCGGCTGGCCGACCAGAAAGCTCTGCAGCAGCGAATGGTTGCCGAGCTGGAAGTTCGACAGCATGCGCAGCTCTTCCACCGCGCGCGGTTCCAGGTTCTGCGCTTCATCGACCACCAGCAGCGCATGGCGTCCCTGCGCGGCGAGTGCCGTCAGGAAGGCTTCGAGCGTGGCAATCAGGTGCGCCTTGGAGGTGTTGTTCTGGGAAGGGATGCCGAACGCCGTGATGATCGACTGCAGCAGTTCACCCGACTCCAGCTGCGTGCTGACGATCTGCGCCGGCAACACCTTCTGCCGGTCCAGCCCGTCGAGCAACATGCGCACCAGCGTGGTCTTGCCGGCCCCGATCTCGCCCGTGATGACGATGAATCCCTCACCCTGCGCCACCCCGTACTGCAGGTAGGCCAGCGCCCGGCCGTGGCCGCGGCTGTTGAAGTAGAAGGCCGGATCGGGATTGAGCTGAAACGGTGGGCCGCTGAAACCGAAAGCTGATTCGTACATCGTGTGACCGTCAGAATCGGTGCAACATGCCGACCGAGATGGCAGATTCCGTCGCCTTGACCCCGATGAGGGTGGACGAACCGGTCTGGTGGCGCACCGCGCCGCTCAGCGTGGTCCGGGGCGACAGGCTGTGCGTGGCACCCAGGCGAACAACCGAATTGCTCGAATGCAGCGCCACGTTCGGACCCAGACCATCGGTCTTGGTGTGGGTGAAGGTCAGATCCGCTGACATGTCCGGCGTCAGGCGACGCGACAGTCCCAGGGTGGCACCACGCTGCGTGGCGTCGCTGGCCAGTCCGATGACGCTGTTCTCGGTCGGGCCGCGCAGATCCTCGGTGCGGGTCTGGAATATGCGCAGCGTGACCGTGTGCCGCACGCCGATCAGGGCCATCGTCACATTGGCGCCCTGCTGCAGCTGGACGGTCCGGGAAAACAGATCGACCGGACCCGTGAGCGTGTTGGGCAACCCGCGTTTGGCAATCAGGTCCTGCACGGCGATCTGGCGCAGCGCCGGATCCTGGATGCGGGTCTGCAGGATGGAATCAACCAAGGTGGCCACATCGCCGCCGGCCTGCAGCACGCCAAGGCGGGCCGCGTAGGTGGTCGCCTGGCGCACCAGCCCGGTCGACACCGCCATGAAAGGCGAGCGATGCGTGAAATTCACCGTCCAGCCCGTGCCGAAGAAGCGCTTTTCGACCAGCGCGTCGAACACCGTGCGCTCGGACGGCGCCCAGCGCATCGACACGCCGCGCAGTGTTTCGCTGACGTTGTTGGTCGTGTAGCTGGCCGCATCCCGGCCACCGGTCAATCCCAGTGTCAAGGTCGGATCGGGTGCATAGAGCGCGGACAGGCGGGCAGTCTGCAGCGTGAGGCCGCCAGCGGTGCTGTCGTTGTAGCTGGTGTTCTGGTAATTCCACTCGCCACGCAGGCCAGCCGGTTCGGGCCGCAGGTCATAGCGTGCGCTGTGCGTCTGCACATAGGCGTCGGCGTTGTTGGCGATGGTGGACGTGCCGCGGCCCTGGGTCAGGACGTGGTCGGTACGCGCCGTGATGCGCGACGAAGGCGACAGTTCACGGTCAATATAGGGGCTGAAGCGCTCGCGGGTGGTGGTGCCGACGTTGTAGAACGTGGCGCCGTCACTCAGCAGGTCAAACGGGGTGGACGAGGTGGTGTCCGCACCGAGTTCGGCATCGACGAACAACAGGCGGTCCAACAGGCGGCTGCTCAGGACCAACTGTCCCCGCGGCAGGAAGAGGTCGGTGCGGGACCGACCCAGGTACACCACCATGTCCGCCGCCAGCGTACCGGTCAACCGGTAATCGGGGCCCGTGCCGAGCAGCTGGACCTGGGGGGTGACGGTCACGACAGTGTCCATCGTGGCGTTGCCGGACGCCTGCATTCCGGCATTGCTGGAGGTGGTTGCCGTGGCCTTGACTGCCGGAGCGATCCGCCAGGCCTGGGCCTGCGCAACGCCCTGAACCGCCAGGCCGGCCAGCAGCAGGACCGCCGCGGCTACCCCCGTCCGGGTCAGTTCAAGTGGCGTAGTAATAGCCATACGCCTCGCCTGATTTGCCGCGCGCACGGTTCAGCACGGACAGCACGACCGGACACTGCTCCACCGCGGCATATGCCTGCGAAACCTGGGCGTGGGTCGTCTTGCCGGCCTCGACCACCATGACCACCTGCCCGACCCGCGAGGCCAGGACACGGGATTCGGTGGTCGGAATCAGCGGCGGCGCATCGAAGACGACGATGCGGTCCGAAAACTTGGACGCCAGCTCGTCCAGCAGCGACTCCATCGCCCCGCTGGCCAGCAGTTCGGTGGATTGGGCGTTGGCGGTTCCTGCGGGCAGGATGCTCAGCTTGGCCACATTGGTGCGCAGCATCACGTCGTGCAGTTCGATGCTCGGCGACTGCAGCACGTCCATCAGGCCACGCGCAGGCTCGATCCCGCAGCGCGCCAGCACGGACGGCCGCAGCACGTCGGCATCCACCAGCAGCACCGACAGGTCCACCTCCATCGCGATGCTCATCGCCAGATTGATGGCGAAGAAGGTCTTGCCTTCGCCCGGCATCGCGCTGACCACCTGGATCAGATTCGGCCGGCTGAGCGCCTGGGCCGACTCGCCACGCGCATTGGCCAGCAGCGGGCGCTTGATGATGCGCATCTGTTCGGCCAGCTGCGAGCGGGCCTGAGCGGGGACCAGATAGCCTTCACGCTCCAGCCGGGCCAGATCGAGTGCCACTTCCCGGGAGCGACGTCCCGAAGAATTCAGCGTCTCGACCACCGCACTGCGCGCGGCCGGGACCACGGCCGAGGCAGCGCGGGCAGCGGGCCGCATGACTGGAACTACGGACGTTTCAGCATGCGCCGCCACCCCGGCAGGCACTTCGGTCTGTGCCACCGGCTGGGATGCGATGGGCGCAGGTGCCGCAGTGGCACCTGGCATGTCGGGAACCGGAATATCGAATCCGGCGCGTTTGAGTTCTGCTAGCCGCTTGGCGGCTTGCTCGATGGTGTTCATCTGGGGCACCTATGACTTAACTGGCCGAACGCAAGGAGATCCAGGCCACCCATCCCACATTCGCGAGAACGAACAGGCCCATCACGCCCGCGAGCTTGAGCCGGTCCTGGCGCTCCAGATCACGGTCCCGCGGATCCTCCACCTTCAGGAGACTGCCCAGCACCGGGCGCTTGGTGAACTCGCGCAGCTCGCGTTCACTCGAAAACACGGGACTCAGCAGCGTCTGTGCGTAGGCCGCAGCGATTCCGGACGCCACCGCGAGCAACATCACCCCAATGGCCAGCTGGATGCGGCTCGGGAACACCGGTGTAGGCAACACACGCGGCGGCTCGATCAACCGGAAGTCCGCCATCGACGAGGTCTGGTCGATCTTCACGCCCAGCGAAGCGGCCTCGCGGCGCTGCACCAGCTGGTCGTAGTTGCGGCGCATGATCTCGTAGTCACGGTTGAGTTGGACGAGTTCGGCTTCCGCCTGCGGCACCTTGTTCGACTGGGCGCGAATCTCTTCCAGGCGGGCCTGCTGGGTGCCGAGTTGCGAACGCAGCGAAGCCACATTGGCCTCGGCATCTGCCAGATTCAGGCGCAGGCGCTGGAACACCGGGTTGGTGGCGGCAGCGGCGCGGCGCACGGCGCTGTTGCTGCTCTTGAGCGCGTCCAGCTCACGTCGACGCTGGTCCTCCAGCTGGGAAATGATGCGGCGGGTCGTCAGGACGTCCGGATGCTCTTCCGTGTAACGGCGGAGCATTTCGTCGAGCTGGCGCTTCTGCGTTTCGACACGGCTGTCGAGGTCCGGTGTGAGCGACACGGCCGAGGCTGCAGCTACCGGCAGGTTCGGCTCTTCGTTGCCCAGTTCGCGGCGGGTCGCATCGCGGGACTGTTCGGCCGCACCCAAGGCCACGCGCAGGCGGTTCACATCATCCGCCAACACCTGAATTCGGGCGAAGAAATCCTGGTTCGTGGTCGCAGCCACGCTCATGTTCTTGAGCTTGAAGTCCTTGAGGCGGTTCTCGGCCTCGGTCAGCTTGGATTCGTAGAGCTTGATCTGCTCGTCGATGAAGCGGCTGGCTTCGGCCGAGTCCTTGCGCTTGGTGTCCAGACCGGACTCCATGAACATGCCCACCAGCACCTCCACCAGCTTGCGGGCACGGATGGGATCCTGGTCGCGGTAGCTGATGGCGTAGAGGTTGTTGCCCCCGGTCAGCTCGACCTTGATGGACTTCATCAGGGTCTCGATCTGACCATCGAGTTGCCCCGGCTCCAGCTTGTCAAGACCGATGGCCGGGTTGTTCACCAGGCGTTCGACGTTGGGACGGGAGATCAGCGTCCGCCCGAGCATGCGCACCTGCTGGTCGATGTCCGGCTGGAACGCCAGTCCGACCATCATGGGGCGCAGCACGGTCTGGGTATCGACGTAGACCCTTGCGCGGGCTTCGTGCCGCTCGGGAACGACCCACACGACCAGCGCGCCAGCGAGGGCCACGATCCAGGCCACTGCCACGGCCATCCAGCGATGCTGCCAGACACTGCCAGCCAATATCGCAGCCTGTCGGGTGAATTCGTTCATACCGGCCGTCTACCTGTCATTCTTGGGTTCAGAACTGACCGGCTCTGAGTGACCGGTCAGCGGCGTATCAGAGAGGATGGGGAATCAGAACCAGCTTTGCGGCACGATGATGATGTCGCCGGGCTTGACGTCGACGTTGGCCGAGATGTCGCCGCGCTTGAGAAGATCCTTCAGCCGGACGCTGTACTGCTTGCCCGCTTCGGCGCCACGCACCAGCACAGCTCCATTGCCGTCGGCGAAGTCGGTCAGTCCACCGGCCTGGATCATCACGTCCAGCATCGTCATGTTCTGGCGGAACGCCACGCTTTGCGGCTTCGTCGCCTCACCGACGATGCGGATCTGGTCATTGAAGACCCCCTGGAAGGTACCGACGACCACCGTGACGACTGGATCGCGGATCACGCGGGCCAGCAGCGTCTCGATTTCGCGCGACAGGTCCGCCGGGTTCTTGCCCGCAGCGAGCACGTCTTCGACCAGCGGCGTGGAGATGCGTCCATCCGGACGCACGGTCACGGTGGACGACAGCTCTGGATTGCGCCACACCACGACATTCAGGGTATCGAGAGGACCGATCTTGTAGCGGTGGTCCGGCGTCTGCGCCGAGCGGGGGGCCGGGGGATACGTGCTGCTGCGCAGCAAGCCACATCCCGACAACGCACCGACACCGGTGACGCACGCCAACGCCAGGGCCGCTGCCCGCGAGAAACGGCTCATTTCGATCCTCATGCGAATTCCTCTCAATAGTCTGCAAACGCACCGCATTGCAGCAGTCCCGGATGGTACCGCGGGACAACGGTAATTTCTTACAAATTTAAGTCTTGCACTGCATCAAGTCAGCAGCATGGCGCGCATTGATAACCGAATTTCAATGGGCGCCCTCCCGGAACAGCACAACACTGACGGTTTCGATCAGTACCTGCAAATCCAGCAACAGCGAGTTGTTTTTGACATAGTACAAATCAAACTGGTGCTTTTTCCGGGCATCTTCCAGGGACGCGCCATACGCGTAGCGTACCTGAGCCCACCCGGTCAGCCCAGGCTTGACAGTGTGACGGAGGTCATAGAACGGAATCTGCTCGCGCAGTTGCGCCACAAACGACGGACGCTCCGGGCGCGGACCGACCATGCTCATTTCGCCCTTCAGCACACTGAAGAGCTGTGGCAGTTCATCGATCCGGGTCTTGCGGATGAACGCACCCACACGGGTGATGCGCGAGTCGTTCTTCGACGCCCAACGCGCGACGCCGTCCTTCTCCGCATCGGTGCGCATGCTGCGGAACTTGATGCACATGAAGCCCTGACCACCCAGACCGACACGTTCCTGGCGGTAGAGGATCGGGCCGACGCTGTCCATGCGGATCGCCAGTGCGGTCAGCACCATGATCGGCGCGCCCACCAACAGCAGCAGCGACGAACTCACGATGTCGAAGACCCGCTTGGTGAACTCGCGCGCCCGCCCCTGAACGAAACCGTCGCCGTAGACCAGCCAACTGGCCTTCAGGCTGTCGACTGGCACTTCTGCCTTGGTGCGCTCGTAGAAATAGGCCAGATCCATGATCGGCACGCCACCGATGCGGCATTCGAGCAACTGGTCCATCGGCACGCCACCGCCGCGCTGCTCGCGCACGGCGACGATGATTTCGCTGATCTTGTGTTCACGCACCAGATCCACCATCCGCAGGCGGGTATCGAATATGTGCGCCGCGCCACGCAGCGCTACACGATCCGTCTGCTCCGCGGTCGGAAAGAAACCCACCACGTCATACCCGGCCCAATGACCACCAGCGCGCAAATCGGTGCAGACCTGGTGCGCATCCGGCCCCGTGCCAACAATCAATACCCGACGCGTCCCAACCAGCTGCCTGATACCCCACGCGGCACCGCGATAAATGGCGAGGCCACCCATCAGATAAACCAGAGAGTATCCAACCAGACTGCTGGCATACCCGTCATAGCGAATATATTTGATGGTCAGATATGTAATATATCCACCTACCACAAACGCAAAACCAATGCGCATGAACATCGGCACCAGACCGAGGTTACGATGGCGATAGAGTCCGACGAACGAATACAGCAAAGCCATCACCAAGGCGAACGAGAACGCCGAGAACAGGATGGCAGGACTGATGACCTGCAGCAAGGGATTGACCCCCGGCGATGGATGGGCCAAGGTTGCCGCCGACAGCAATGCCGCTATGAAACAGAGCACCCCGTCTGCGAACAACTCCACGAAGTGCGTTCCCGACGTGCGGTGCTGAAAAACTCTGAACATCCTCTGGCCCCCTAGGCAAACAGGCAAAACACCGCGTTACCCGCATCTCGAATCACGAACCGCTTTGGTCTACTGCATGAATTCTCGCCCCAAGACCGGGGTGATCAAGACTTGCACAGTCGTCGATCCCTTGATCGGGGGCCATCTCACCACAATTGTGTGACGTAATAACGGTCAAGTGAAGGCTGGCACCAACTCTTTAATAAAACATTCCCCAAGCAAGGCTTTCAATTTTAACAGTCAACGCTTGAATTGAAAAATACGCTAATACCGAAAACTTAAATGAAATAAACAGGCGCTGGCTGTTCGTGCGCTTATCACATTTAGCACTTAAGACCGACGTGCAACGCCACCACACCCGCAGACAGGTTGTGCACATCCACATGGCCGAAGCCAGCGGACTTCATCATCGCCTTGAGTTCGGCCTGGGGTGGGTGCATCCGAATCGATTCGGCCAGATAACGGTAGCTATCGGCATCCCCGGTCACGAGTTGACCCAGACGCGGCAGCACGTTGAAGGAGTACCAGTCGTAGACCTTGCCCAGCGGCGCCGCGACCTTCGAGAACTCCAGCACAAGCAGCTTGCCACCCGGCTTCAGCACCCGGCACATCTCCGCCAGCGCCACGTCCTTGTGCGTCATGTTGCGCAGGCCGAAGGCAACGCTGACGATGTCGAAACGCTCGGCCGGGAAGGGCAGCTTCTCCGCGTCGCAGATCACCGTCGGCAGCACCAGACCTTCGTCGACGAGTCGGTCGCGTCCGGTGTGCAGCATGGCTTCGTTGATGTCAGTGTGCACCACCCCGCCCGTCGGCCCGACCTTGCGCGCAAAGGCGCGGCTGAGATCCCCTGTACCGCCGGCGATGTCCAGAACCTGGTGCCCTTCGCGAGCCCCAGAAACGGCCATCGTGTAGGCCTTCCAGACGCGGTGCATCCCCATGGACATGAGGTCATTCATCAAGTCGTAACGCGAGGCGACCGAGTCGAACACCCCACGCACCATTCGGGCCTTCTGGCCCTCGTCAACGGTCTTGAAACCGAAATGGGTGTCGCTCATGGTCAGTGGCTGGCGCAAGCACTGCCAGCTGCCTGCAGCATCGGAGCATCGCGCTCGACGCCCGCCGCGCAAACCCGCGCGAGATAGTCCTGCCAGCACGCATCCTGGTTCACACCCAAGTCGTAGAGCATCTCCCAGGTGTAAAGCCCGGTGTTGTGGCCATCGTTGAACGACGGCTGCACCGCGTAGTGCCCCACCGGCTCGATGTCGGTGATCTCGACCAGACGCTTGCCGGTCTGCAACACCTCTTGCCCAGGACCATGCCCGCGCACCTCGGCCGAAGGCGAATACACGCGCAGCAATTCGTAGGGCAGCCGGAACACGGCACCATCACTGAAACCGATTTCCAGCACGCGGGACTGCTGGTGCAGAGTCAGCGCGGTCGGCTGATGGGTGGATTGGCGCGACATCGGTGGAATCCTTGGCTGAAACGGGCTCTCTTCATCGCCGACAACAGTGCCTTGCGGCGTTGCGACAGCATGAATTGCTCGTTAATTTGTGTGAAATTATGACGGTATCGATCGTTTCATCTCGTTCTTTTTGATGAAGAGATACACCGATCGACACCTGGTGACAACGACAGACGATCAGACCAGCACCCGCTCGATGCCACCCGCGTTGGCACGCTGCACGTAGTCAGGCATCCAGTTTTCGCCCAGGATCTGCCGGGCCATCTCGACGACGATGTAATCGGCTTCAAGCAGCCCGCTCTTGAGGTCTTCGCCGTAGCGCGACAGCCCCTGCAGGCAACTCGGGCACGACGTGAGGATCTTCATGTCGCCCTGGTGACCGGCAGCGCGCAGTTCCGCTTCGCCCTTGAGGATCTCCTCCTCCTTGCGGAAGCGGATCTGGGTCGAGATGTCCGGCCGGCTAACGCCCAGCGTCCCGGACTCGCCGCAGCAACGCTTGCTCTCGATGACGTTGTCACCCAGCAGCGCCTTGACCGTCTTCATCGGATCCTGCAGCTTCATCGGCGTGTGGCAGGGGTCGTGGTAGAGGAAACCGCCCTGCCCTTGCAGCGTGATGCCCTTTTCCAGCAGGTACTCGTGGATGTCGATGATCCGGCAGCCGGGGAAGATCTTGTCGAACTCGTAGCCCTGGAGCTGGTCGTAGCAGGTGCCGCACGAGACCACCACCGTCTTGATGTCGAGGTAGTTCAGCGTGTTGGCGACCCGGTGGAACAGCACCCGGTTGTCGGTGATGATCTTCTCGGCCTTGTCGAACTGGCCCGAGCCGCGCTGGGGATAGCCGCAGCAGAGGTAACCCGGCGGCAGCACCGTCTGCACTCCCGCGTGCCAGAGCATCGCCTGCGTCGCCAAGCCGACCTGCGAGAACAGCCGCTCCGAGCCGCAGCCCGGGAAATAGAACACCGCCTCGGTCTCGGCCGTCGTCGCCTTCGGGTTGCGGATGATCGGGACGTAGTCCTTGTCCTCGATGTCCAGCAGCGCGCGCGCGGTCTTCTTCGGCAGGCCGCCGGGGAGCTTCTTGTTGATGAAGTGGATCACCTGCTCCTTGATCGGCGCGGTACCGACCGAGGACGGCGGCGCCGACGTCTGCTTCTTCGCCACCGACTTCAGCAGGTCATGGGCAAACCGCTGCGCCTTCATGCCCACACCAACCAGCGCGCTGCGGGCGAGCTTGATCGTCTCCGGGTTCGTCGCGTTGAGCATCAGCATCGCCGCGGCGTTGCCGGGGCGGAAGCTCTTCTGGCCCATCTTGCGCAGCAGGTTGCGCATGTTCATCGACACGTCGCCAAAGTCGATCTTCACCGGGCAGGGGCTCAGGCACTTGTGGCAGACCGTGCAGTGATCAGCGACGTCCTCGAACTCTTCCCAGTGCTTCAGGCTGATGCCGCGGCGCGTCTGCTCTTCATAGAGAAACGCCTCGATCAGCAGCGAGGTCGCCAGGATCTTGTTGCGCGGGCTGTAGAGCAGATTCGCCCGCGGCACGTGCGTGGGGCAGACCGGCTTGCACTTGCCGCAGCGTAGGCAGTCCTTGATCGACGCGGCGATGTCGCCGATGTCGCTCTGCTGCATGATCAGCGACTCGTGCGTCATCAGCCCGAAGCTCGGCGTGTAGGCGTCGCTCAGATCGCCCAACCGGGTATCGGCGCCGAGGTCCGTGAGGCGGTCCTTCTGGCGCAGCAGCTTGCCCTTGTTGAAGCGGCCTTCCGGATCGACCTTGGCCTTGTAGGTCGCGAAGTTCTTCAGCTCATCGTCGGTGAGGAATTCGAGCTTGGTGATGCCGATGCCGTGTTCGCCGGAGATCACGCCGTCGAGCGAACGCGCCAGCACCATGATCCGCGCCACGGCTTCGTGCGCCGTCTGCAGCATCTCGTAGTTGTCGCTGTTGACGGGGATGTTGGTGTGGACGTTGCCGTCACCCGCGTGCATGTGCAGCGCCACCCAGACCCGCCCGCGCAGCACTTCCTTGTGGATGCGCTTGCACTCGTCGATCACCGGGATGAAGGCACTGCCGGCGAAGATCTGCTGCTGGAAAGGCTTGAGGATCTGCGTCTTCCACGAAGCACGCAGGCTGCCATCCTGGATCTGGTCGAAGAAGCTGCGGCCGGGAGCGTCGTCCACCCCCGGCTGCACCGTGTCGAGACCGTCTTTCCATTCCTGCCACTGGGTGCGGACCTCGCGGATGCGCCCCAACGCCTGCTGCACGCGGTCGCCCAGCAGCTCGGCACTCGGGATCTCATTGGCGTCGTCGGTCTTGCCCAACGGCAGGCTGCCCGCCGCGAAGAACGCTTCGAGGCGGTCCATCAGGGCAAGCTTGTTGCGCAGGCTCAGCTCGATGTTGATGCGCTCGATGCCCAGCGTGTACTCGCCCATCCGCTCCAGCGGGATCACCACGTCCTCGTTCACCTTGAACGCGTTGGTGTGCTTGGAGATGGCCGCCGTGCGCTTGCGGTCGAGCCAGAATTTCTTGCGCGCATCGGCGCTGATGGCCACGAAGCCTTCGCCCGAGCGGGCATTGGCCAGGCGGATGACCTCGCTGGTGGCGCGGGCCACGGCGTCCGCGTCGTCACCGACGATGTCGCCCACCAGCACCATCTTGGGCAGACCGCCGCGCTTGCTCGTGGTCGCGTAGCCGTCTGCCTTCAGATAGCGGTCGTCCAGATGCTCCAGCCCGGCCAGGATCGCGCCACCGGGCTTCTTCATCTCGTCGAACATGAAGTTCTTGATCTCGACGATCGAGGGCACACACTGGATCGGATTGCCGAAGAACTCCAGGCACACGGTGCGCACGTGGTCGGGCATGCGGTGGACCACCCAGCGCGCCGAGGTGATCAGGCCGTCGCAGCCTTCCTTCTGGATGCCAGGCAGGCCGGCGAGGAACTTGTCGGTGACATCCTTGCCCAGCCCTTCCTTGCGGAAGGTGCGGCCGGGGATGTCGAGCCGCTCGGTGCGCTCCAGCGTCTGGCCGGTGGCGTCGTAATAATTCAGCTCGAAACTGGCCGTCTCGATGTCGTGGATCTTGCCCAGGTTGTGGTTCAGGCGGCTCACTTCGAGCCACTTGGCCTCGGGCGTCACCATCTTCCACGAGGCCAGGTTGTCCAGCGCGGTGCCCCAGAGCACCGCCTTCTTGCCACCCGCGTTCATCGCGATGTTGCCGCCGATGCAGCTCGCCTCGGCCGACGTGGGGTCGACCGCAAAGACGAAGCCGGCCCGCTCAGCGGCATCCGACACGCGCTGCGTCACCACGCCAGCGCCAGTCCAGACAGTCGCCACCTTGTGCGCCACGCCGGGCAGATCGACCATCTCGACCTCGGTCATCTGCTCCAGCTTCTCGGTGTTGATGACCGCGCTTTTCCACGTCAGCGGCACGGCGCCACCGGTGTAGCCGGTGCCACCGCCACGCGGAATGATCGTCAGACCGAGTTCGACGCAGCCCGCCACCAGCGCGGCCATCTCGGCCTCGGTGTCCGGCGTCAGCACGACGAAGGGGTACTCGACGCGCCAGTCGGTCGCGTCGGTCACGTGCGAGACGCGGCTCAGTCCGTCGAACTTCAGGTTGTCCTTGCGCGTGTGGCGACCCAGCACCTTCTTCGTGCGCTGGCGCAGGTCGCAGACACTGCGGAACCGTTCGCCGAAACGCTCGACCGCACCGCGGGCAGCCGTCAGCAGCTCACCCACGAGTTCATCGCGGCCGGCATCGTTGCCCGGATCGCGGCGCTTCTCGACCTCGCCGAGGCGGTGGTGCAGCGCGTCGATCAGCAGCTGGCGCCGCTTCGGGTTGTCGATGAGGTCGTCTTCGAGATACGGGTTGCGCTGCACGACCCAGATGTCGCCCAGCACCTCGTACAGCATGCGCGCGGAGCGGCCGGTGCGGCGCTCGCCGCGCAGGCGGTCGAGCAGTTCCCAGGAGCGTGCGCCCAGCAGCCGGATCACGATTTCGCGGTCCGAGAACGAGGAGTAGTTGTACGGAATCTCGCGCAAGCGAGCTTCGGCGTGGGCCGGATCCTGGGGAGTACCGGGTATCTGCAGGAGAGGATTCAGGGGGAGCGGTGCGTTCATGTGGCCGCGAAAGCAGCAGCGCGCGGGGGGCGCGCAGAGCCCGCCATGCTACCGCAGCGGCCATTTCAGCCGGCAGGCAAGTGCTTTGGCGCCTTGGCAAGTGTTGTTTGTACCAAACCGCTTCGCCTGACACGGCGCAACGCCACACGGCCCCCAGATGCTGCAGACTGCAGACTTCGCCCGCGCTGGAGTGCCACCATGAGCCCGAACCGTACCCTGCCGAACGACGACGATCCCGAGCAACCGATTCCGGCCGCCGCCGCGGTCATGCCCTGGCCCTACCCGACCTGGATCGCCCACCGTGGCGCCGGTCGGCTGGCCCCCGAAAACACGCTGGCCGCCTTTCGCGCTGGGGCTGCGCTGGGCTGGCGGGCCTTCGAGTGCGACGTCAAACTGAGCGCAGACGGCGTGCCCTTCCTGCTGCACGACGACACGCTGGAGCGCACCACCGACGCCGCCGGCAGCGCGGGCGAGCTGAACTGGGCCGATCTTTCGCGGCTGGACGCCGGCGGCTGGCACAGCCGCCTGCACGCCGGTGAGCCACCACCCAGCCTGGACGCCATCGCCGCCTTCTGTCTACGCAATGGGCATCTGCTCAATCTGGAACTCAAGCCGGTTCCCGGCGACGAGGAGCGCACTGGGCAGATCGTGGCGCAGACCGTCCGGCAGCGTTGGGGCGAGGCGGTGCGAGACGGCCTGAGCGTCTGGCCGCTGCTCAGCTCTTTCGAGCCGCGCACACTGGCTGCCGCCCGCGAGGCGGTGCCGGAGCTGCCACGGGCCTTGCTGCTGGACGCCTTCACGCCCGACTGTTTCGACATCGCCGAGCGGCTGGACTGCGTGGCCGTGATCCTCGAAGAGTCGCTCGTCACCGAGGAAATCCTGCGGGAGCTGCACCACGACGGGCTCCGGGTGCTGGCCTACACGGTCAACGACGCCGGGCGGGCCGATCTGCTGCTCGACCTCGGGCTGGACGGACTCATCACGGACGCGGTCGACACCTTCGTTCCGACCACCTGATTGCGGGAGCCGGGCCCCCATGTCGGGGCTCAAGGCCAATCGACCGCACGCCGATATCGACGACAACCGCGCCCCCCGCGCCGATCCGGCCCGGGCGACGCACGCTCATCGATCCCGCGCTCCGTCGAAAGGCTTCCCATGCCCGCATCCAAGTCCACCGCCGTTTCGGCATCCACACGCGCCGCCTCCAGCCACGCGGACGCGGCGCACCGCCATGAGCCGCAGGGACTGAACGTGCACTACGTTCCCGCCCGCATGCCAGCGGGCGTCGTGACGGGGCTGTGGGGCGGCGCGGTCAAGCGCCTGGACGACGGCAGCACCACGCCGCTCAAGCTCGGCGACGTCATCCGCAAAGGCGACGTGCTGCTCACCGAACAGCGTGGCATCGTGCAGTTGACCATCGAAGGCAAGCGTTTCGTCACCACGGGCGACCCGGCACTCGACAAACTGGTCGCGCGCCTGGACGACGGCGAACTGGACTTCGTCACTGGCGCTGGCGCAGAAGGCGGTGACGGGTCGCTGCAGGCTGGCGTGATCGTGGACCGCGTCATCGAGGTCGTTTCGCCGCAGGAATACCAGTACGCCTACGACCAGTTCCAGCAAGGCGCCACCCTCTTCAACGGCGGCAACACCGGCCCGACCGACGCCCCGATCTTCGAAGCGGCCGACACTGTCGCGCGCCTGGACGGACCAGCCAGCGTAGTCGAAGGCCAGACCGCCGCCAACTACACCGTCTCACTGTCACACCCTTCCCCCGTCGACGTGACCGTGACACTGGCCTATGCAGGCGTGGCCACAGCCGGCAAGGATTTCACCCCGACCACCTCGGTCACGATTCCGGCCGGCCAGTCCTCGGTCCGATTCGATATCCCCACCATCGACGACGCACTGGCCGAAGGCGCGGAGCCATTCACCGTCACGATCGCAGGCCTCTCCGCCAACGATGCCGCGATCGTCAACATCGACCCCACCCACGCCAGCGTCACCACGACCATCACAGACGACTCCGGGCCGTTCGGCCCTGACAAGCCAGGCCCCGAGGACACCTGCCTCGTCTCCATCACTGGCCCCGGATCCGTCGTCGAAGGCGAAGTCGCCTCCGGCTACACCGTTTCGCTCAGCCAGCCCGCCGTCACTGACGTCATCGTCAAGTTGACCTATTCC
>NZ_JANPAB010000090.1:0-54094 GCF_031429695.1 Sphaerotilus sp. | reverse complement strand
GCCCAGGCCCTGCGACCGGATCATCTGCACGACCTGCAGCTTGAAGCTCGCGTCAAAGACTCTTCGTTTCGTGTTCGTCACGTTCGTTGCCCAGGTGATTTCCACCTATCGGTGTGTGCGAAATCATTAGATCAGGACACTTCAGGTTGGAGACCGCCGTGCCTCAGAAATGAAACGAACTACGTACTCATATACCTGATGCGCTGCCATGTCGGCACTGGTCACCGCGGACTCGATCAGAATATCAGGGCCCAGTGGCTCTTCATACGGTGAGTCAATGCCGGTGAAATTCTTCAACAGGCCACTTCTTGCTTTTTTGTACAAACCCTTGACATCACGCTGCTCGGCCACCTCCAAAGGGGTTCTGACATAGACTTCACAGAATTCATTCTTGCCGAACATGTTTCTGGCCATGTCTCGTTCCGCGCGGAAGGGCGAAATGAAGGCCGTGATGACGACAATGCCCGCGTCCACCATCAATCGGGCGACTTCGGCGACGCGACGAATGTTCTCGACGCGGTCCTCTGCGGTGAATCCAAGATCCTTGTTCAGGCCATGTCGAACATTGTCTCCGTCCAGCAGATAAGTCCTGAGCCCTGCCGCATAGAATTTCTTTTCGAGCAGATTGGCAATCGTCGATTTGCCCGCTCCCGACAAACCCGTCAACCAGATCACGCCGCTGCCGTGTCCATTCAGTGTTCTGCGGGCTTGCTTGTTGACGTCAAGGGCCTGCCAGTGAATGTTGTCTGCCCGACGCAATGCAAAATCGAGCATCCCGGCTCCGACCGTCGTGTTGGTCAGTTGATCGACCAGGGTAAAGCCACACATGTCGCGATTCCTGCTGCAGGTGGAATATTCGATCGGCTGGTCCAGTTCAAGCTCGACGACCCCAATCTCATCGAATTCCAGTTTTTCGATAGCGGCTTTTTCCCGGGTGCTGGTGTTGAGGTGATGTCTGAGGCGCTGCACGGAGGCCACCACGGTTCTGGTGCCGACCTTCATCCGATATTCGCGGCTCCTCAGCAAGGGGGCGTCGTGCAGCCATACCACCGTCGCCTGAAACCGATTGGCCAAATCGGTGCGGGTCAGGGACACACGCTGCCTTGCGTCGCTAGGGTCCGACTCGTTGTGGGTTGAACCAATTCGGGTGACAGTGCTTTCAAGTCTGGTCGCCTGAACTCGGCGCTCAAGGTCAGCGGCTTCCTGGTGATGCAGCAGTGTGGGGCTTTGGTACCAAGGTGTGTTCCTGCTTCCTTCAACGATATTGAAGCCCTTGGCACTGGATATTGGCAGCACGGTGATATTGGCGATGCCAAATTCCTGTAAAAAGCCAAAACACTGTTCCTTGATCCGGCCGAAAACTTCCTTGGAATAATCGACCAATTCCATCTGATCGACGGCGACCACCACTTGGCGGATTCCAGCCAGATGTGCCAGATAAATATTTCGACGGATCGGTGCCGCCATCCCCGTGTGCGCATCGGTCAGGATGATCACCAAATCGACTTTAGCGGCGTCGGGCATCCAGTGGCCGGAGGTATTCGGTTCCTCCAGACACCACTTGGATTCATTCCGGAGCTGTCCGATCAACGTGCCCAGGTCATTGTGGTTACTGCCGCATATGATGAAACGCGACGGTGGTTGATTGGCAAAGAGATCCGATGAGGCAACCATGGTCGATGTTCCTTCAGACATGATTTTTTGGGATGGGTTTCAGCGTCTCGCCAATCGCTTCGAGGAACAGGAGGGCCAATTCCGACCGACACACCAGCAAATCGGGCATCCAGGTATTTTCCTGGTTGTAAATGCACACGCTGCCATCGATTCGGCTGGCATGCAGTCCCGCAGCCAGTGCCACACCCACCGGCGCACAGGAATCCCATTCATGCTGCCCACCTGCATGCAAATAGGCATGCGCCTGCCCATTCAGCACCGCCATGGCTTTCGCTCCGGCAGACCCCATCGGGACCAGTTCCGCATCCAGCGCCTTTGCCACATGGGATGCGAAGTCCGGGGTGCGGGTCCGACTGACCACGATCTTAAGTTTCTCCGCGGGGGCTGCGGGGCGGGCGGGCGGTGGTGCGGTGGAATGGACGGTGCCGGTGGCGGGCAAGGCCACTGCGCAGGCGGCGGGAATACCGCGAATCGCCAACGCGACATGCACGGCCCAATCCGTTCGCGCCTGGTTTACCTCGCCATATTCGCGCGAACCATCCAGCGGATCAATGACCCAGACCCGCTCCTTGGCCAGACGTGCCGGGTCCGGGGCAGATTCTTCGGACAGCACGCCGTCGTCCGGGCGGTGGGTTTGCAGCAGGCGCAGGATCACCTGATTCGCGATGGCGTCGCCTGCCAGAGCCAATGCTTTGCCCTCCAGCAGCGGTGATCTGCGCAGCGCATTCAGCACATCGCCTGCACATCGCGCCACTTCAGCCGCCAATGCATGGTCATCCAGGAACTTCATGGTTGCCCGATCAATGAGATTTGATTCATTCAATTTGAGTCAAGCCAACTCAATGCAATTGCGCGAATGCGAGCTTCGATCCCACGGCCAGCAGGACAGTGGCCAGACCGAACTTGAGTACCGAATGCGGCAACCTCGTCGCCAGCCTGGCGCCCAACATGGCACCGGGTATGGACCCCAGCAGCAGGGTTCCCAACAGCGGGAAATTCACGTTGCCGATCATCAGGTGCCCGAATCCTGCCAACACAGCCAGGGGAATGGCATGCACGATGTCGGTGGCGACCAGTCGTGGCGGGGTCAGCCGCAATGGATACAAATAGGTCAGGAATACAGCACCCAAGGCCCCGGCCCCCACGGAGGTCAGGCTGACGAGAATGCCCAGAACACCGCCGGCCATGCCGGTCAGCGGGCCTTGCCAGTGTTTGAATTGCTCGGCGTCGTTCAGCCTGAACCGCCTGCCGAGCGCGTGCAATTGGCGCTGGAACACGAGGCCCAGCGCGGTGACCATGATGGCGATGGCGATCGTGGCATTGAGAAAACCTGCGGATGCCGTCCAGGAGGGATACAAACGAATCAGGCCCACGGTGACCAACGACATGGTCAGGCTGCCCATCCACATTTTCCGGAGTATCCCCCAATCGACCAGATTGCTCTTGTGGTGGACCTGTGATGCAAACAGTTTGGTGATCGCGGCGAACCACAGATCGGTACCGACCGCCGTGAGCGGTGCAACACCGAACACGATCAGCAGAAGAGGGGTCATCAGCGCACCCCCGCCGACGCCGGTCAAACCGACCAGCAATCCGGTGCACGATCCGGCGAGCACCTGCAAGAAGTCGATATTGATCATTGGAGTTGCTGAAATCGGAAGCTGGTGCAGTGCAGCGGGATTATCCGGACGAGGTCAGGCCATCCGGATGGTCAGGTAGGCAGGAAACTCGTGAATCTGGTTCAAGTCATTTTCCAGGACAATGCGCCCGCTGTCAGCCGCTGCCGGCCGCTCACTGAAATGGGCGAATTTGTAGGTCATGTACATCATCCGGTTGCGGTCGTTGGCGACAAACTCCGCCAGCAGTTGCACGCCTTTGGCGCGGGCCGCGTTGCGGATGTAATTGATCAGCACGCCACCGACACCGCGGGACATCACACGGCAGGACATGAGTAGCAACTTGATGGTCCAGATCTGCTCGCCGCACTCGATCAGCACCAGCCCGATCTTTCCGTACGTCCCGTACCGGTCCTCCAGCCCCGCAATCAGCAGCAGGTGCCGATCCGACTGCCGCAGGCGGTCCAGTTCCTCATAGGAATAGGTGTCACCCGTGGTATTGAGCTGGTGCGTGCGCAGCGTGAGTTCCTCGGCCCGTTTCAGATCCTCCTCACGGGCAGGTGTGATCGTCAGCATCATGTTCAGCGTGGCGAGGAATTCGTTTTTCGGGCCGGCGAATTTTTCTTCCACTGTGTTGCGCTGCAGGTCGCTGAGGTACATCTGCCGACGCTTGGCGGAATCGTCGGTGATGAAACGGGGATGCATGCGCGGCAGCTCCGCCACCTTGTCCAGGTCGGTCGCATCGATGCACAGCACGTCCGGCAGCGAGAAATTCACCTCCTCGCGCTCGAAGGGCTGGTCGTCGATGAAGGCAAAGGTGTCCAGGCCGATGTTGAGTTTCTGGGCAATTGCCTTGATGTTGTCGGCCTTGGAACTCCAGTTGATCTGCGGATACAGGAAATAATCGGCCAGCCCCAGATCCTCCAGCTTGGTCATGGCGTGGTGATGCTCATTGCGACTGGCGATGGATTGCAGAATGCCGCGCTGGTCCAGGGCCTTGATGGTCTCGACCACGCCGTCGCGCAGGCGGACTTCCGTGTCTTCCAGCAGCGTGCCGTCCCACAGGGTATTGTCCAGATCCCAGACGAGGCACTTGATTTTCTGGGCTGCCTTTTCTGTTTTGACTTCTGCTTCTATTGCCAGTGGCTTGGGGGCTGCCTTGGCTTTTCTGGCCCGGCGCTGTTCCAGCAGCATTTGCTGGTAGCCGTTCTTGGCGATGATGATCTGCTGGATCTGGTTGCTGCCTTCGATGATTTCCATGATGCGGGCGTCGCGGAAATAACGCTGCACGGGGAAGGCGCTGTGGCAGCCGTTGGCGCCGTGGATCTGCACCGCGCTGTTGGCCGCGCGCGTGGCGGCGCGCGACGCAAAGTACTTGGCCGTCGAGGTTTCCATGATCATCGACGGATCGCCCTGGTCTTTCAGGCCGGCGGCGTGGTAGCACATCAGTCGCGTGGCCTTGGCATCGGTGAGCATGTCCGCCACCAATTGCTGGATGAGCTGGTGCCCCTTGAGGAATTCGCCGAACTGCTTGCGTTCGCTGGAATAACGAAGGGAAGCCTCGACACAGGCCTCGACCAATCCCAGGCAGCCCCAGGCCACGCAATAACGCCCGTGGTCCAGCGCAGAACCGGCGACATGGGAAAAACCGAACCCGATGCGGCCGACCAGTTGGTCAGCAGGAATCTGGCACCCGTCGATTTGCAGTTTGGCCAGCATCGCCGAGCGGAAACCCAGCATGCCCTTGATCGGCTCCGTGGAGAATCCCGGCGTGTCGCGTGGCAACAGAAAGGCCGACGGTTTCCCCTCGCACTGGGCGATGACCACGAACAGATTGGCCACCTGGCCGAACGAAATCCAGCGCTTCTCACCGGTCAGCACATAGCCGCCGTCCACCGCCACCGCGCCGGTCTGCACGGAACCCGCGTCGCTGCCGAATTCCGGCTCCGTCAGGCCAAAGGCGCCAATGCGCTCGCCGGTGGCCAGTTTCGGCAGCCAGGTGGTTTGCTGCTCGTGGGTGCCCCATTTCAGGATGGACTGGCAGACCATGCCATGCACGATCACCAGGCTGAGCAAGGAGGCGCTGGCCCGGCCGATTTCCTCGCACAGCAACCCGAAGGTCATGGCGTCCATGCCTTGCCCGCCGTACTGCGCGGGCACGGTGGCGCCCAGCCAGCCGGTGTCCGCCAGTGTCCGGATGAGGCCCTCGGGCATGTGTTCGTCCTGGTCGTGCTGATCGGCGAACGGAACGACTTCCCGGGCCGCGAAGGCGCGGAAGGCGGCTCGGGCTTCTTGTTGCTGTGCGGTCAATGCCATGTGAAATGCTTCCGAAGATTTCCGATGCGTTACGTCACGCGGTCTTTTGTTGAATGAAGCTGGTGATGGCGTTCACCGAACGGAAATTGGCGATGTCGAGGTCCTGGTTTTCGACCTTGATGGCAAATTCCTTTTCCACGAACAGGACCAGTTGCATGGCGAACAGGGAATTCACCAGCCCGGACGCAAACAGGTCTTCATCGTCTTCCACATCGACACTGACAAACTGTTCGAGGAACGACAGGGTTTTTTCGCGGATGTCTTGAGCGCTCATGGGTAGTCCTGGCAGGAAGGTATTGAAAGGGGGAATAAATTGGAAGGAAATGGAGAATCAGGCTTTTGGGTAATGGTAAAAACCTTGGCCGCTCTTGCGACCATGCAAGCCTGCGCGCACCATTTTCTGCAGCAGCGGCGAGCACCGGAACTTGCTGTCCTGCAAATCGTCGTAGAGCACCTGCAGGGTATCGACCACGGTGTCCAGGCCGATCAGGTCGGCGGTTTCCAGCGGCCCCATCGCGTGCCCATAGCATTTCTTGAAGATGTCGTCGATGTCCCGGGCCGTGCCGACGTTCTCCAGCACGAGATTGGCCGCTTCGTTCATGAACAGGTGCGAGAGCCGGTTGGCGACAAACCCCGGCGAGTCGTTCACCAGGATGCCGTCCTTGCCCATCTGCTTGAGGAACTGCCGGGCCGTCGCGATGGTGGCCTCCGAGGTATGAAACCCCCGGATCGTCTCGACGGTCTTCTTCATCGGCACCGGGTTCATGAAGTGCATGCCGATGACCCGGTCGGGCCGCTGGGTGAGTGCGGCCAGGCGGGTGATCGAGATGGCCGACGTGTTGGCCGCGAAGATGCAATGCGCCGGGCAGACCGCGTCCAGCGCCGGATACACCGACTGCTTGACGGCCCATTGCTCGCTGACGTTCTCGACCACGAAGTCCGCTTCGCACAGGCGCCCGAGGTCGGTCGTGCCATGGATGCGCGCCAGCACGCTGTCGGCGTCCACCTGCGGCGCCGCCTTGCTGAACATCCCCTGAAAGCGCAGGTTATTGCGGATCTGCGTGCGGGCCTTGTCCAGGACCGCGTCGTTCAGGTCAATCAGCACGACCTGGTGCCCGGTCTGGGCCAGGCTGTGCGCCACGCCGATCCCCATGACCCCGGCGCCGATCACCCCCACGGTGCGAATGTCCATGTGATCTCCTTGGTTTCCTTGGCTGTCGTTCATCAATGCAGTCGTCATGTCAGTCGTCCATTCGGTGATGGATCCGGTTGTTCTGTTGGCATCAGGCCGGCACCACGTCCGGTGCAGGCAGCCGGGCCGTGCGCTGGCGCAGCTCCAGACCCGCCTTCAGCCGTTGCGCCAGCACCTCGACGTGCGGCCGGCTCACCATCGTGTGGTGCTGCCCGGGCACGACCACCACCTCGACCGGGCCGGTGGTGCAGGCCCGCCAGCCGTGGTCGGCCGGCAGCGCCGGATCCTCGGGGCGACGCTCGGTGGCCTGGAACAGCGTGATGGCCACCGACAGCGGCTTCGGGTGGTGGCGCAGAGCGGCGGCCATGTTGCTGCGGTAGGTCCGCACGAGGCGCCGGGTCTGCGCGACCTCCACGTCGGCCGGGAAGACGCCGAGCTGGCGGCCCTGCTCGACGACGTGGTCGAGCTGCGCCTGCGGGTCGAGCCGGCGCAGGTGGTCGAGGTCGAGCGTGGCGTCCGACGCCGCGAAGTAATCGGCGAAGAACTGCGCATCGTCCTCAGGCTCGGGCGTCAGGTCGCGGATGACCTGCGGTGCGATCGCGTCGAGCATGCCCAGGAAGCTGACCGACTCGTGCCGGGCCTGCAGTTGCGCCGCCATCTCCGCTGCCACCAGGCCACCGAACGACCAGCCGGCGAGCTGGTACGGCCCGTGCGGCTGCACCTCTTTCATCGCATGGAGGTAGGTGCGGGCCATCTCCGCCACCTCGGTGGACGGGGTCTGGCCGTCCTCCAGACCTTCCGCCTGGAAGGCGTGGACCGGCTGGTCGGTGCCGAGCTGCTGCGCCAGTTCGAGGTAGCACAGCACGTTGCCGCCGGCCGGGTGGACCAGGAACAGCGGCGTGGCCTGACCCGCCGGCTGGATCGGCACGCGGCAGGACCACGGCCGTGCGTCGGTGCGCTGGCGCAGCACGGTGGCCAGCGACTCGATGGTGGTGTGGTGGAACAGCGTCGTCAGGCTCAGGCGCTGGCCGAAGACCTGCGCGATCTGCGCCACCATGCGCACCGCCAGCAGCGAATGCCCGCCCAGCTCGAAGAACGGGTCGCGGATGCCGACCGGGCGCACCTTGAGCAGGTCTTCCCAGATCTGCACCAGTTGCAGCTCGACCGTGTCGCGCGGCGCGTGGTGGGTCGTGTCGCGGCGCTGCGAGTCCGGCGCCGGCAGCGCCTTGCGGTCGATCTTGCCGTTGGGCGTGAGCGGCAGGCGGTCGAGCACGGTGAAGCTGGCCGGCACCATGTAGGCGGGCAGCCGCTGCTGCAGATGCTCCCGCAGCATGGCCACCAGCGCGGTGCGGTCGAGGATGTCGAAGGCCGGCGTGTTGGCGTAGCTGCGCCACGAACGCGGCGCCGCCGTCGAGGCCTCGGCCATCGCGCGCGGCAGGATTGGTGCGGGCGTGTCGGTGCCGGGCACGACGCGCTGCAGCACCGCGGTGTAGTGGAAGCGGTCCGCGTGGTGCAGCGCGCAGTGCCATGACGCCTCGCGCGCCAGCGCCCGCAGCGTCGCCGGATCCACCCACTCGTCGCCTAGCACGTCCACCTGCTGCTTCAGATCGGCCACCGTGCCGTCGAAGTGGTCGAGCCGCTCCAGCACCTGCTGCTCCGTGGCCAGACGGGCGTTGGGGATGCACTCGATCTCGATGACATCGGCCTGCAGCTCGGACAGCCGCTGGCCGAGCTGCGCCAGCGTCAGCCCGTCGCCGGCCCAGTCGAGGCGACGCACCGGCGGCTGCGCACGCACCGCCGCCGCCGCCGCGCCACCGACCTGCAGCGTCACATCGACGCGGAAGCAGCTCATCTCGTTGTGGGCGACGCCGCGCCGGAGCTGGACGTCCACCCCGGTGATGGCCGGCAGGTGCTGGCGCAGCGCGGTGAAGAAGGCCGGATCGACCAGCAGCTCGCGCTCGCGGGCCAGGCTGGCGCGCACGCGCTGCTGCAACTCCTTCACCGACAGGCCGTCCTGCGCCTGGAAGAGCTGGATCGAGGCGTGGAAGGCCTCCATCCACTGCAGGTTGCGCACGTCGCCGACGAAGATCCGTCCGCCCGGCGCCAGCAGCGCGACCGCCCGGCGCAGCACCTCGACCAGGTACTCCACCGACGGGAAGTACTGGATGACCGAGTTGATGATGACCAGGTCGACCGAACCGGGCTCGACCCCTTCGATGCGATCGGCCGCCGCGTGCAGCAGCGTGACGCGGTCGCCGAAGTCCCAGCCGGCTTTCTGCTGCTCGATCCAGTGCAGTGCCTGGGCCGAGATGTCCGCGCCGGTGTAGTGCGCGCAGTGCGGCGCCAGGCGGAACAGCAGCATGCCGGTGCCGCAGCCGATCTCCAGCACCCGCTTCGGGGCCAGCGCCAGGATCGGCTCGATCGTCGCGTCGAGCCAGTCCTTCATCTCGGCTTCGGGGATCGGCTCCAGCGTGTAGCTGCTGTTCCAGCCGATGGCGTTGCGCTGCCGGTCCTCGATGTCGTCGCCGGACTGGCTGTAGGCGTCGCTCCAGACCTGTTCCCAGTGCCGGATCTGGTCCTCGCGGCCTTCCGGTGCAGCGTCTTCGGACGAGGCTTCGTCCTGCGGCACCACGTAGGCGAGCAGGCTTTCGCGTGTCGCATCGGTGATGACCGCCGATTCGCGCACGCGGGGATGCTGGTTGAGCACCTCCTCGATCTCGCCGAGTTCGATGCGGAAGCCGCGCACCTTGACCTGGTGGTCGATGCGGCCCAGGCATTCGAGCGTGCCGTTGCGCAGCCAGCGCGCCAGGTCGCCGGTGCGGTAGAGCATCGTGCGCTCGCCGAACAGGTCGATCTCGATGAAGCGCTCCGCCGTCAGGTCGGGGCGGCCGAGGTAGCCGCGCGCCAGCCCGTCACCGCCGATGCACAGCTCGCCGGGCATGCCCGGCGGCACGACGCAGCCCTGCGCGTCGAGGATGTGGACCAGCGTGTTGCCGATCGGCTGGCCGATGAGCTGCGGGCGCTCGGGGTGACTCGTCACGTCCTGCATCGACGACCAGATGGTCGTCTCGGTCGGGCCATAGACGTTCCAGAGCTGCCGGCTGTTGGCGAGCAGCTTGCGGCCCAGCTCACTCGGCATCGCCTCGCCGCCGCACAGGAGGGTCAGCGGCGTCTGCTGCTGCCAGCCGCTCTGCAGCAGCAGCTTCCAGGTCGCCGGCGTGGCCTGCATGACGGTGATCTGGCGCTCGGCCATCTCCTGCATCAGCCGCTCGCCGTCCATCGCCGTCTCGCGCGAGACGATGACGACCGGGCTGCCGCTGACCAGGGGCAGCCACAGCTCCAGCCCGGCGATGTCGAAGGACAGCGTCGTCAGCGCGAGCAGCCGGTCCTGCGGCTGGACGCCCAGGCGCTGCTGCATGTAGCCCAGGAAGTTCAGCAGCGCGCCGTGCCCGATCATCACGCCCTTGGGTCGGCCAGTGGAGCCGGAGGTGAAGATCACGTAAGCGAGATCGCCGGGGCCGCTGCGCCGGGGGGGCGCTTCGGCAGGCTGTTGTGCGATGGCCGCGGCGTCACGGTCCAGGCAGACCATGGTCGTGTCGCTCGGCGACAGCAGCGGGCACAGGGACTCCTGGGTCAGCAGCACCGCCATCGCGGCGTCCTCGCGCATCATCTGCAGGCGTTCGCGCGGGTACTCCGGATCCATCGGCACATAGGCGCCGCCGGCCTTCAGGATGCCGAGCAGGCCGACGAGCATGTCGAGCGAGCGCTCCACGCACAGGCCGACCAGCGCGTCCGGCCCGACGCCCAGCCCCATCAGGTGGTGCGCCAACCGGTTGGCGCGCTGGTCGAGTTCCGCGTAGGTGAGCGCCTCGTCGCCGAAGCGGGCCGCGACCTCGCCGGGACGCTGCGCGACCTGCGCCTCGAACCGGTCCACCAGGGTCTGCGTGCGCGGGTAGTCGAACGCGGTGCGGTTCCAGCCCTGCAGCTCTTGTGCTTCCGCCGGCGTCAGCAGCGAGAAGCTGGCATACGGCTGCTGCGGTGCCTGCACCAGCCGGCGCAGCAGCGCCTCGAAGTGGCCCGCCATGCGCCGGATGCTCTCTGCCTCGAACAGGTCGGTGGCGTATTCCCAGTCGCACAGGAACTGCCCGCCTTGCTCGGTCATGCTCAGCGTCAGGTCGAACTTGGCCGTCGTCAGCTCGGTTTCCAGCACCGACACCTCGGTCTCGCCGAAGGACAGCGCGCCCATCGGCGTGTTCTGCAGGATAAACATCACCTGGAACAGCGGCGAGTGGCTGGTGCTGCGTGCCGGGTTGAGCTTCTCGACCAGGTACTCGAAGGGGATGTCCTGGTGGCTGTAGGCGCCCAGCGCGGTGCGGCGTACCTGGCGCAGCAGCGCCTCGAAGCTCTCACCGGCGTCGAGCCGGCTGCGCATCACCAGCGTGTTGACGAAGAAGCCGATCAGGTCCTCGGTCTGGCCCTGGGTGCGGTTGGCGATCGGGCTGCCGACCAGCAGGTCGGTCTGGCCGCTGTAGCGGTACAGCAGCACCTTGAACGCCGCCAGCAGCGCCATGTAGGGCGTGACACCCTGTTCGCGGCAGAGGCGGCGGAGGTCCGCGCCCAGGTCGGCCGGCAGCACCGAGCCGAGGTGACGCCCTTGATACGTCTTGACCGCCGGCCGCGAGAAGTCGGTCGGCAGTTCCAGCAGCTCCGGCGCCTCGGCCAGCGTGTCGCGCCAGTAGCCGAGCTGCTCCTGCAGCGCCGGGCCGGACAGCCAGCGTTTTTGCCAGGCGGCGTAGTCGGTGTACTGGATTGCCAAGGCGGGCAGCACGGGCGCCTGCTGCTGGCGCGCCGCGTCGTACAGCGCGCTCCAGTCGCGCACGATCACGCCCATCGACCAGCCGTCACTGATGATGTGGTGCATGTTGAACAGCAGCACATGGTCGTGCGCGTCCAGCTTCAGCAGGTGCAACGCGAACAGCGGCCCGGCGTCGAGGTCGAAGGCGGCCCGACCGTGGCGGGCAAGCTGCGCGTCGAGTTGCTGCTGACGCTCGGCCTCAGGCAGCGCCGAGAGGTCTTCCCGGCTCAGCGGGTCGTAGACCGGCAGGCGCTGCACGGTGCCGCGGCCGTCCACCTCGGGGAAGCACAGCCGCAGGCTCTCGTGGCGCTCGACCAGCGCACACGAGGCCTGGCGCAGTGCCGCTTCGTCCAGCACACCGCGCAGGCGCAGCCCCAGCGGCATGTTGTAGGCCGCGTTCTGGCCTTCCAGATGCGACAGGAACCACAACCGCTGCTGGGCGTAGGACATCACGCGCGGGCCGTCGCCGGCCGGCGTCAGGGGGAGTACCTCGGCGGTCTGGCCGCGCTGCTGTTGCTCCAGCCAGCGGGCCTGCTGGGCCAGCACCGGTTGCTCGAACACCGTCTGCAACGACATCGCGACGCCGAAGCCCTCCCGGATGCGCGACACGAGCTGTGTGGCCAGCAGCGAGTGGCCGCCGATGTCGAAGAAGTGGCTGTGCGTGTCGGTGATGTCCTGCTTCAGCACTTGCGACCACAGCGCGCACAGCATCTGCTCGACGGGGGTCTGCAGCGCCTGGGCCGGGCCGCTGGCCCCCGCGCTGGAGAGGTCCGGCTCGGGCAGCGCCTTGCGGTCGATCTTGCCGTTCGGGTTCAGCGGCATGGCCTCCAGCAGGGTGATGCTGGCCGGCACCATGTAATCCGGCAGGCGGCCACCGAGCCAGCCCTTCAGCTCGGCGGACTGCACCGGCGCGCAGGGCACGACGTAGCCGGCCAGGGATTTGACCCCTTCGCGCTCGTGCAACACGACCACGGCCGCGCTCACCGCTGCATGGGCATTGAGCGCCGACTCGATCTCGCCCAGCTCGATGCGGAAACCCCGCAGCTTGATTTGGTGGTCGAGGCGACCGAGGTACTCCAGATCGCCATCCGCGCTCCAGCGCACCAGGTCGCCCGTGCGGTAGAGCCGCTCCGTGCAACCGAGCAACTCGCGGGTGATGAACTTCTCCGCCGTGAGTTCGGGGCGATTCAGGTATCCGCGCGCCAGGCCCGCGCCGGCGATGCACAGCTCGCCAGGAACCCCGGGCGGCAGCGGGTTCAGGTCACGGTCCACGATGTAGACGCGCGTGTCGGGCAGCGGTCGCCCGATCGTGGGCTCGCTGCAGGCCCCGCGTCCGGTCGTGGTCCAGGTCGAGTAGGTCGTGTCTTCCGAGGGACCGTACAGGTTGTTCACCGCCTCGATGTGCGGCAATGCATAGATCTGCTGCACCAGCGCGTTCTGCAGCGCCTCGCCGGCCAGGTTGACCACCCGCACCGAGCGGGGCACCTGCGCGCTGCGCACCAGCTCGGCCATGGCCGACGGTACGGTGTTGATCAGCGTGACCTCATCGCGGCAGGCCATCTCGGGCAAGTGCAGCGCATTGCGCGCCAGCAGCACCCGGCCACCGAAGCACAGCGGGCCGAACAGCTCGAACACCGACAGGTCGAAGTTGATCGAGGTCGAGGCCAGCATGCCCTGCAGCAGCGCGGCATCGAAGTGTTCGCGTACCCAGAACAGGAAGGTGGCGGTGCTGCGATGCTCGATGGTCACACCCTTGGCACGGCCCGTGGAACCGGAGGTGAACAGCACATAGGCCAGGTCGGTCGGCGCGGCGCGGCGCGCCAGCCGGGTGTCGGGCCAGACCTGCCAGAGCGCCGGCGCGTCGATCAGCAGCCTCCGCGCTGCGCCGTCGGGCAGGCGCTGCTCGACCTCGGAGTGCGTCAGCACCACCGTGGCCTGCGAGTCCTCGACCATGGCGGCCAGGCGGTCGGAGGGATAGGCCGGATCCAGTGGCACGTAGGCCCCGCCCGCCTTGAGGATGCCCAGCAGGCCCGTGACCATCTCCAGGGAGCGGGGCATGCACAGCCCCACCAGCGCGTCGGCTCGGACGCCCTGGGCGACGAGACCGTGCGCGATCCGGTTGGATTGCCGCTCCAGCTCGGCGTAGCTCAGCGACGCACCGTCGAAGACCACCGCGATGGCCTCGGGCGTGGCGTTGACCTGCCGCTCGAACAGATCGACCAGTGTCAGATCCTGGGGATGCGCCGACTCGGTCCGGTTCCAGGCCAGCAATTGCACCTGGTCGGCCTCGGTCAGGATGTCGATGTCGCGCACGGGCGTGTCGGGCTGCCGGGTGACCGCCCGCAGTACCTGCTCGAAGTGCGCCGCCAGCCGCTCGATGCGTGCCGGCGTGAACAGATCGGTGGCGAACTCCCAGTCGCAGACCAGCCCCTCGGGCGTCTCCAGCGCGTTCAGCGTGAGGTCGAACTTGGCCACGCTGCTCGTCCGCGCCACCGGCGTGATCTGCAGGCCCTCCAGGCGCGTGTCGATCTGCTCGTTGTTCTGCAGCACGAACAGGACCTGGAACAGCGGCGCGTGGGCCAGGCTGCGCCCGGGCTGCAGTGCCTCGACCAGCCGCTCGAAGGGCTGTTCCTGGCGCGCGAAAGCGCCGAGCGCGGTCTGGCGAACCTGCGCCAGCAGCGCCGTGAAGGGCTGCTGCGGGTCGATGCGGCTGCGCAGCACCAGCGTGTTGACGAACAGGCCGACGAGGTGCTCGGTCTGCGCGTGGCCACGGTTGGCCACCGGGGTGCCGACGCTGATGTCGTCCTGGCCGCTGTGGCGCTGCAGCACGACCTGCAATGCCGCCATCAGTGTCATGAAGACGGTGGCGCCCTGCGCACGGGCGAGGGCCGCGACGGCCTGGCTCAGTGCCGGATCGAGGGTGCGGGCAAAGCTCGTCCCCCGGTAGCTCTGCCGGGCCGGACGGGGGAAGTCGGTCGGCAGCTCCAGCAGCGCGGGCGCGCCGCGCAACTGCGCCGTCCACCAGGCGAGCTGCTCGGCCGCCGCCGGGCCGAGGCTCCAGCGCTGCTGCCAGGCCGCCACGTCGCGGTAGGCCACCGGCAGTGGCGCCAGCGTTGGCGCGGTGCCCCGGCAACAGGCGTCGTACAGCACGCCCCATTCGCGCACCAGCACGGCGATCGACCAGCCGTCGGCGATGCTGTGGTGCAGGTTGATCAGCAGCACATGCGCGGTCGGTGCTAGGCGCAGCAGGCTGACCCGGAACAGCGGCCCCTGCGCCAGGTCGAACGGGGCCAGCGCGTGTGCATGGCCCAGGCGCTCGACCTCGGCGGCCTGGGTCACGGCGTCCAGCGACTGCAGATCGACCAGTTCCAGCGGATCCCACGGCGCACGCTCGTGCAGCCGTGCCTGACCGGCCTCGACCGGGAAATGCTGGCGCAGGCTGGCCTGGCGCGCCGTCAGCGCCACCAGGCTCGCGCGCAGGGCCGCCTCGTCGAGATCACCCGTCAGGCGCAGGGCCGCGGGCATGTTGTAGGTGCTGGACGGCCCTTCGAGCTGTGCCAGGAACCACAGCCGCTGCTGCGCGGGCGACAGCACCTGCGGCTCGCCCTCGGCCAGCGCCGTGATGTCCTCCAGAGGCGCGCCGCGCTGCTGCGCGTCCAGCCAAGTGGCCAGATCTGCCAGCACCGGCCGCTCGAACAACGTCCGCAGGGGGCAGTCCACCCCGAGCTGCGCACGGATGCGCGCGGCAGCACGCGCGGCCAGCAGCGAGTGCCCGCCCAGATCGAAGAAGTGCGATGCGGCCGACAGCGCGGCGTTGCCCAATCCGAGCATCTCGGCCCAGAGCGCGCCGAGCAGTTCCTCGGTCGGGCCGCGCAGTGCCCGCCCGGACGACAGTGCCACCACCGGCTCGGGCAGCGCCTTGCGGTCCACCTTGCCGTTGGGCGTCAGCGGCAGCGCGTCGAGCACGGTCAGCGTCGCCGGCACCATGTATTCAGGCAGCCGCGCTTGCAGCCAGGTCTTGAGCGCGTCCGGCTCCACCGCCGCGCGCAGCACCACATAGCCCGCCAGCGCCTTCAGCCCCTCACGCTCGCGCAGCACCACCGTCGCGGCGCTGACCGCCGCGTGCGCCATCAGCGCCGACTCGATCTCGCCCAGCTCGATGCGGAAACCGCGCAGCTTGACCTGCTGGTCGATGCGGCCGAGGTAGTCCAACTGACCATCGGCGCCCCAGCGCACCAGGTCGCCGGTGCGGTAAAGCCGCTCGGTGCGGTCGAGCACCTCGGCGGTGATGAACTTCTCGGCCGTCAGCTCCGGCCGGTTGAGATAGCCGCGCGCCAGGCCGACACCGGCGATGCACAGCTCGCCCGGCACACCCGGCGGCAGCACATGGAAGGCATCGTCCACGACATAGAGGCGCGTGTTGGCAAGCGGCCGGCCGATCGGTGCACGGTGCATCTCCGGTGTGCAGACACTGACCGTGGAACACACCGTCGTCTCGGTGGGACCGTAGGCATTGATGAACCGGCGACCGGATGCCCAGTGCGCCAGCAGCGCTGGCGAACAGGCCTCGCCGCCCACCACCAGGGTGGTCAGAGCCGGCAGCGCTTCAGGCGGCAGCACCGCCACCATCGACGGCGGCAGCGTTGCGTGCGTGATGGCCTGTTCCCGCAGCACGGCGAGCAGATCCTCGCGCAGGCGCTGGCTCGGGACAAGGTGCAGGGCCGCACCAGTTGACAGGGCCATCAGGACTTCCCAGGTGGCCGCGTCAAAGCTCAGCGAAGCGAACTGCAGCACCGCACTGTCCGGCTCCACATCCAGCATCTGACGCTGCGCCAGCGCCAGGTTGACAGCCCCCGTGTGCGCCAGCATCACCCCCTTGGGACGCCCGGTGGAGCCGGAGGTGTAGATCACGTACGCGAGATCTTGCGGCGAAATGCTTCGTGCCGGACGGGCGTCGGAGAAGGTCGCCCACGCCGCCACGTCGTCGAGCTGTAGCGCCAAAGTGGCGCTGGCCGGCAGCGCCGGCACCGCCGAGTGCGTCAGCAGTACCGCTGCCTGCGCATCCTCGACCATGAAGCGCAAGCGCTCCTCGGGGTAGTCCGGGTCTAGCGGCACATACGCGCCGCCCGCCTTGAGCACCCCCAGCAGGCCGACCACCAGTTCCAGCGAGCGCGGTACGCACAACCCGACCAGCGTGTCAGGACCGACGCCACGGGCCACCAGCGCGTGCGCGACCTGGTTGGCGCGGGCATCGAGTTCGGCGTAGCTCAGCGTCGCGCCCTCGAACACCGCTGCCAGGGCATCGGGCCTCCGGTCCACCTGCTGTTCGAACAGATCGACCACCGTCAACTCCTGCGGATACGCCACCTCGGTCTGGTTCCAGGCCAGCAACTGTGCCTTGTCGGCCTCCGTGAGCATCGGCAGACCGGCGATCGACCGACGCGGCTCGGCCACGATGCCTTCCAGCAGGACCTGCAGGTGCGCGTGCATCCGCGCGATCGTCTCGGGCCGGAACAGGTCGGTGCTGTACTCCCAGTCGCAGGCCAGCGTCTGGTCGCGCTCCTCGACGCTGAGGGTCAGGTCGAACTTCGCGGTCCGGACATCGGATTCGAGCAGCGTCGGCTGCAGGCCGTCGAGCACCAGCCCGTGGGCCGGCGCGTTCTGCAGCGCGAACATCACCTGGAACAGCGGCGAGTGGCTCAGGCTGCGCACCGGGTTCAGGTGTTCGACCAGGTGATCGAACGGCAGGTCCTGGTGGTCATGGGCGTCCAGCTCGGTCTGCTTGACCTGCTGCAGCACCTGCAGGAAATCGCCCTGCGGTTCGAGCACGTCGCGCAACACCAGCGTGTTGACGAAGAAGCCGACCAGGTGCTCGGTGTCGCGCTGCGTGCGGTTGGCCACCGGCGTGCCGACCAGCAGGTCGGTCTGGCCGCTGTAGCGGTACAGCAGCACCTTGAAGGCTGCCATCAGCGTCATGAACAAGGTCGCGCCGTGGGCTTGCCCGAAGGTCTGCAGGCGCTGCCCCAGCTCCGCCGGCATCACCAGACGCTGGTGGGCGCCCTGGTAGCGCATCGCGGCAGGACGCGGGAAATCGGTCGGCAGCTCCAGCAGCTCCGGTGCCCCGGCAAGCTTGTGGCCCCAGTAGTCCATCTGCCGCGCCAGCACCTCGCCCTGCAGCCACTGGCGCTGCCAGGCGGCGTAATCGGTGTACTGGATCGGCAGCGCCGGCAGCGCCGCCGGCTCGCCGCGCACCAGGCCGTTGTAGAGCTGGCACCACTCGTGGATCAGCAGGCCGATGGTCCAGCCGTCGCTGATGATGTGGTGCATGTTGACCAGCAGCAGGTGCTCCTGCTCGGCCAGCCGCAGCACGTGCAGCCGCAGCAGCGGGCCGGTGGACAGGTCGAACGGCGCCTGGGCATGGCGCGTCATCCAGGCGCGGCTGACCGCCTGGCGCTCCTCAAGAGTCTGGTCGAGGAGGTCGTCGATCACCACCGGGTCATAGACCTCGCCCTTGCGCACCACGGCCTCGCCCGCGATGAGCGGGAAGGACAGGCGCAGGCTGTCGTGGCGCTGCACGAGCGCGATGAACGCCTGGCGAAGCGCGGCCTCGTCCAGCCGCCCAGCCAGGTGAACGACACCCGGCAGGTTGTAGGTTGCGCTCTCGCCCTGGTCGTCATCCATCTGCGCCAGGAAACGCAGGCGCTGCTGCGAGAACGACATCACCAGCGGCGCGTCCGCGGCTTGCGGGCGGATCGGCGGCAGGGTGGCCACCGGGGTGTGACCTTGGCGGGACTGGCTGTCGAGCCAGGCGGCCAGGTCTTCCAGCACCGGCTGCACGAACAGCGCGTTGAGCGGGATCTCGACCGCGAAGGCTTCACGCAGTCGGGAAAGCACCTGCACGCCCAGCAGCGAGTTGCCGCCGAGCCGGAAGAAGTCGTCGTGCAGGCCGATCGGTTCGATGCCGAGCAGTTGCTGCCAGATCGCGGCGAGCTGCTGCTGCGTGGCCGTGACCGGGGCCAGGTAGTCGGTCGGCAGGTCCGGGCGGTTCCCGGACGGCAGGCCGGTGACGGTGCAACTGCCGCCGACCGGTACGGCCAAGGTCGTCGCCGTGGCTGCCGCCGTCGCCGTGCCCGCAGTCACCGGCAGGTGCTGCATCGGCTCGATCCAGTAGCGCTGCCGCTCGAACGGGTAGGTCGGCAGCGGCAGCCGCAGGCGCCGCTCGGCCCTGTGCAGCGCCGCCCAGTCGATGGCGACCCCCTTCAGCCAGAGCTGCCCCAGCGCGCCGAGCACCCAGGCGCGGTCGTCCTGCGTGGACGCTGCGCTGCGCAGCAGGTTCAGCGCCGTCAGCTTGAGCTGCGGCCGGTGCTGCTGCGCGAAGCTGGTCAGCACCATCTCCGGGCCGACTTCGAGCAGCAGGTCGGCGCCCTGTGCGGCCAGCGTCTGCAAGCCCTCGGTGAAGCGCACCGGCTGGCGCAGGTGCTCGCACCAGTAGTCGGCCGAGGTGGCCTGCTCGGGCGTGATCCAGGTGCCGGTCAGGTTCGAGACGAAGGGCCGCTGCGGCGGGTTCAGCCGCACGGTGCGCAGGTGTGTGCGCAGCGGCTCCAGCACCGGCGCCATCACCGGCGAGTGCGCGGCGTTGAGCGTTTGCAGGCGGCTGAACAGGATGCGCCGCTCCTGCAGCAGTGCGACGAGGCGGCCGATCGCCTCGGGCGAGCCGGACACGCTGGTGAGACCGGGTGCGTTGTGTGCGGCGACGTGCACACCCTCGGGCAGCAGCGCCTCGACCTCCTCGCACGGCAGCATCACGCCCAGCATCTCGCCGGCCGGCACCTGCTGCATCAGCCGACCGCGCACGGCCACCAGCTCCAGCGCATCGGCCAGCGAGAACACGCCGGCCAGGCACGCCGCGACGTACTCGCCGATGCTGTGGCCGATCATCGCCACCGGCTCGATGCCCCACGACAGGCACAGCCGGGCCAGCGCATACGCGACCGTGAACAGCGCGGGCTGCGCCGCCTGCGAACCCTTCAGCGCGGCGGCGGCGGCGTCCGTGGCTTCGGGGTAGATCAGCGCGCGGATGTCCAGTTGCAGGTGGGGTTGCAGCAGCTTGGCGCACTCGTCCACCGCGTCGCGGAAGACGGTTTCCTGCTCGTAGAGGCCGCGGCCCATGCCGGGGTACTGCGAGCCTTGGCCGGGGAACATGAACGCCACCCGGGCGCGGGCGCCATCAACGCGGCCGCGCTGCCAGTGGCGGGACTTCTCCTGCCCGATCTGTGCGATCAGTTCCGCCGCGTCGCGCGCCACGATGAAGCCGCGGTGCGCGAAGCGGGCGCGGCCGACGTGGAAGGTGTGGGCGACATCGGCCAGGTTCACGTCGGGATGGCGCGCCAGGTGGCCGGCCAGGTCGTGGCGGTACTGCTGCAACGCCGTCTCGGTCTTGGCCGACAGGCAGATCAACTGCCACGGCCGCGCCGGGTCGGAGGTCTGCGCGGGCGCCTCTTCGAGTACGACGTGGGCGTTGGTGCCGCCGATGCCGAAGGAGCTGACGCCCGCGCGGCGCGGCGTCTCGGATGCCCACGGCCGCAGCGCCGCGTTGACGAAGAACGGGCTGTCGTCGAAGTCGATCTGCGGATTGGGCTGCTTGAAGTGCAGCGTCGGGGGGATCTCGCGGTGCTGCAGCGCCAGGACCGTCTTGATCAGCCCGGTGACGCCCGCGGCGGTGTCGAGGTGGCCGATGTTGGTCTTGACCGAGCCGAGCGCGCAGTAGCCGGTCTTGCGCGTGCCGGTCCGGTACGCCTGGTTGAGCGCGCTGACCTCGATCGGGTCGCCCAGCCGCGTGGCGGTGCCGTGGGTCTCGATGTAGCTGACGGACTCAAAGTCGAGGCCGCGCATCGCGTCGCGCACGACCCGCGACTGGCCCTCGACGCTCGGCGCGGTGAAGCCGACGCGGCCAATGCCGTCGTTGTTGATGGCCGAGCCCTTGATGACGGCGAGGACGGTGTCGCCGTCCTCGCGGGCGTGGCGCAGCCGCTTGAGCACGACCGTGGCCACCCCGGCGCCGCCGACCGAGCCCTCGGCGTCGGCGTCGAAGGCGCGGCAGTGGCCGTCGGGCGACAGGATCGCGCCTTGCTGGTAGACGTAGCCCTGCTTTTGCGGGAAGAACACCGTCACGCCGCCGGCCAGCGCCATGCGGCACTCACCCTGCAACAAGCTCTGGCGCGCCACGTGAACGGCGACGAGCGAGGTCGAGCAGGCGGTGCTCAGGCTGATGGCCGGGCCACGCAGGTCGAGCTTGTACGCCGCGCGCGCGGCGACGAAGTCCTTGTCGCCACCCATCAGGAGCTGCTGCTGGCCGAACTGCGCCCGCAACGCCTGGTTCGGCCACAGGTTGTTGAAGAAATAGGTCGGCGACCCCGCCCCGGCGAAAACACCGACCGGGAACGCGAGTTCGCCCACGGCGTAGCCGGCGTGCTCCAGCGCGGTCCACGCGGTTTCCATGAACAGCCGCTGCTGCGGATCGAGCAGCTCGGCCTCGCGTGGCGGATAGCCGAAGAAGGCGGCATCGAAGTAGTCGGGCCGCTCGATCGTGCCGGCCGCGCGCACGTAGTCGGGCCGGTTGAACACCTGCGGATCGACGCCGCTGGCCAGCAGCTCGTCGTCGCTGAAGACGTGGATCGACTCGACGCCGTCGCGCAGGTTCTGCCAGAAGGCCTCGATGTCGGCGGCGCCGGGGAACTGGCCGGCCATGCCGATGATGGCGATGTCGTCGCCGTCATCGGGTTCGGTGGTCGGCCGTGTCGCCGCGGGCGGTGTGGCCTCCGTCGGTCGGTCGGTCGCCGCAGCGGCCTCGTTCTCGCTGCGGGACAGGTGCGCCGCCAGCGACTGGATGGTCGGAAATTGGAACAACGTCACCACCGGCAGCTTGCGGCCCAGCCGCTCGCGCAGCCGACCCAGCACCTGCAGCAGCAGCAGCGAGTGCCCGCCCAGGTCGAAGAAGTTGTCGTCGATGCCGACCTGCTCGCGCTTGAGCACGGCCTGCCAGATCTCGGCGATCTGCTGCTCCAGCGCGGTCTGCGGCGGCAGCAGGCGCGCCGCGGTAGAAGCCGCCGACGCGCGCTCGGGCGCTGGCAATGCCTTGCGATCGACCTTGCCGTTCGGGTTCAGCGGCAGCGCCTCCAGCACCGTGAAGCTGGCCGGCACCATCCACTGCGGCAGTCCCTCGCGCAGCAGTGTGCGCAGCGCCGCTGGCAGATCGGTTGTCGCCGTGGCCCCGGCGGTCTCCCGGGTGGTGACATAGGCGGCCAGGGCGCGGTCGTCCCCGTCGCCGTGGACGATCACCACGGCCTCGCGCACCGCCGGATGCCGCATCAGCGCGCCTTCGATCTCGCCCAGCTCGATGCGGAAGCCGCGCAGCTTGACCTGCGTGTCCAGGCGGCCCAGGTACTCCAGGTGCCCGTCCGTTCGCCAGCGCGCCAGGTCACCGCTGCGGTAGACCCGTTTGCGCTGACCGAAGACCTCGACCTCGACGAACTTCTCGGCCGTCAGGTCCGGCCGGTTCAGGTAGCCGCGGGCCAGCCCGGCGCCAGCGATGCACAGCTCGCCGGCCACGCCCGGCGGCACGGGTTGCAGGTTCGCATCGAGCAGGTGGATGCGGGTGTTCGGCAGCGGCCGGCCGATGGACGCGCTGCCCGTCGGCGCGGCGGCCTGGTCGATCCAGCAGGCAGTCGCGGCGACCGTGGCCTCCGTCGGCCCGTAGCTGTTGACGAGCTGTGCGGTCAGCCTGCCTTCCCGTCGCCACTGCAGCCACTGCTGCACATGCGGGGCGGAGACGGCCTCGCCGCCGATGATCACCAGGCGCAGGCGTTCAGGCCAACGCACCTGGGCACTGACCAGTTGGTGCCAGTAAGCGGTTGGGCCTGGGAACACGGTGATGCCGTGATGGCTGCAGGCGTCCAGGAAATCCTGCTCGGTGCCGAGCATGTCCTTGTCGCGCAGCACCAGACAGGCGCCTGCTGCGAGCGTGGCGTGGATCTCCTCGGCCGAGGCATCGAAATTGATCGACGAGAACTGCAGCACCCTGTCCGCCGCCGTGAGCTGGTACTGACGCGCTATCGACTGCACATAGTTGGCCAGCGCCGCGTGCTCGATCATCACGCCCTTGGGGCGGCCGGTGGAGCCGGAGGTGTAGATGACATAGGCCAGGTGCTGCGGCCCGCTGCGGCGCGCGGGGTTGCCGCGGGCGGCGTCGTCCAGCGTCACGCGGTCGAGGCAGCACATGGTCGTTCCCGCCGCCTGCGGCAGGCGCGCCTGCAACGCGCTGTGTGTCAGCAGGATCTGCAGGCCGGCATCCTCCAGCATGAAATTCAGCCGGTCCTGCGGGTACTCCGGGTCAAGCGGCAGGTAGGCGCTGCCCGCCTTCAGGATCGCCAGCAGGCCGACGATCATCTCGACCGACCGCTCGACGCACAGCCCGACCAGCGTGTCCGGCCCGGCGCCGAGCGCGATCAGGTGCTGCGCCAACTGGTTGGCGCGGGCATTGAGTTCACCGTAGCTCAGCAATTGATCGGTAAAGACCAGCGCCGTGTGCTCGGGGTGGCGTGCCGCCTGCGCCTCGAACAGATCGACCACCGTCCGGTCGGTCGGCAGATCGAGCGGATGGCGCCCCCAGGCCGTCAGTTGCTGCACGTCGGCCGGTGTCAGCATCGGCACACGCCCCACCGGCCGCGCCGGCTCGGCCAGCACACCGCGCAGCAGTTGCTCGAAACGGCCCGCCACGCGCGCGACGGTGTCCGGTTCGAACAGGTCGGTGCGGTATTCCCAGTCGCAGTCGAGCCGGCCGTCCTGTTCGACGACGCTGAGCGAGAGGTCGAACTTGGCGATCGGGTGGGCAGGCGGCTGCAGCGTCAGGCGGGCGCCGCCGAGTTCAAGGCTTTCCTGGTGCGCGTTCTGCAGCGCGAACATCACCTGGAACAGCGGCGTGTGGCCGGTGCTGCGGGTCGGGTTGAGCTGCTCGACCAGGTAGTCGAAGGGCAGGTCCTGGTGTGCATAGGCCGACAGCGCGGTCTGGCGCACGCCGTGCAGCACGTCGAGGAAGCTCGCCGTGCCGTCGAAGCGGGAGCGCAGCACCAGCGTGTTGACGAAGAAGCCGATCAGGCCTTCGGTCTGCGGGTGCGTGCGGTTGGCGATCGGGGTGCCGACGGCGAGGTCGTCCTGCCCGCTCCAGCGGTGCAGCAGCACGTCGAACGCCGCCAGCAGCGTCATGAAGACGGTGGCGCCGTGGGCCTGGCTGAACTGCCGGACCTGCGAGCCGAGGTCGGCGTCGAGCGAGACCTGCAGGTGCCGGCCCTGCACGCGCATCAGCGCCGGGCGCGCGAAGTCGGTGGGCAGCTCCAGCACGTCGGGCAGGCCCTGCAGTTGGGTCTTCCAGTAGCCGAGCTGGCTGGCCAGCACACCCTGATCCAGCCACTGCCGCTGCCAGGCCGCGTAGTCGTTGAACTGGATCGGCAACGGCGGCAGCACCAGCCCGTCGTACAGCGCCTTCCACTCCCGGATCATCACGCCCACCGACCAGCCATCGCTGATGATGTGGTGGGTGTTGAAGGCGAGGATCTGCTCGTCCTCGCCCAATTCGATCAGTTCCAGGCTCAGCAGCGGGCCCTGGGCGAGGTCGAAGTGCTGCTGCGCATGCACGGCCAGCAACTCCTCGACCCGCTCGCGCCGGGTGGGCTCGTCCAGCGTGCGCAGGTCGGTGATGTGCAGCGGGTTGTAAGCCTCGCGCACGCCTGACACCGCCTGCCCGTCCACCACGGGGAAACAGGCGCGCAGACTCTCGTGGCGCTCGACCAGCGCGTTCAGCGAGGTCGCCAGCCGCCGGGGATCGAGCCGGCCCTCGCAGCGGAAGACCGCCGGGATGTTGTAGACCGCTTGCTGTTCCTCCATCTGTTCGAGAAACAGCAAGCGCTGCTGCGCGAAGGAGGCGGGTACCACCGTGCCTTCGGCGAGCCGGGGAATCGGCTGTTCGAACAAGGCCTTGCGGCGCAGGAATTCCAGGATCTCGCCCTTGCGCTCGCTCAACTCTGCACGCACACCTTCCGTAAGTGCGCCAGCGGGTGCCTTGAAACGCAGTTTGTCGCCTTCCGCCCAGATCTCGATGTTCTTTTGTTGGAGTGCAAACAGACGATCTTCGATGTGGTCGATGTGGCTCATGTCTTGTCTTCGTTCAATTGTTTTCAGATCCGGACTCAGGCTGTTCTGCTGATTCATCGCTGGAGGCAACGCCTGCGGGTCACAGCTCGCCCTCTTCCATTTCCATGAGGTCCGTGGTGGACGGGCTCATGTCCCCGATCAGCCGGGACAGCTCGCTCACGGTCGGCCGCTCGAAAAGCTGCCGAAGCGGCAGTTCGATGGCAAAGGCCGTGCGGATGCGCGAGATCAGCTGGGTGGCCAGCAGAGAGTGCCCCCCCAGGTGGAAGAAGTTGTCATGCGCACCAATCTGCTCGGGCGGCAGACGCAGCACTTCGGCCCAGAGGGCGACCAGGCGTTGTTCCTCGACGGTGCTGGGCGGCTCGGTCGGACGGCGTTCGGCGGTATCCACCCCCAGGGCGGCGAGCGCGCGGCGGTCGATCTTGCCGTTGCCAGTCAGTGGCAACACGTCCAGGAACTGGAAGCCCGTCGGCACCATGTAGTCCGGCAGCCGGCTCTTGAGCCACTGGCGCAGGTGGTCAGACCGTTCCGCCGCTTCGGCCTGAACGGTCGGCACCACGTAGGCCAGCAGACGGGCCTGTCCCATGGCATCGTCAAGCAGCACCACGGCTTCCTGCACGGCATCGTGCTGGTTCAGCACCGCTTCGATTTCACCCAGTTCGATGCGGAAACCGCGCAGCTTGACCTGGTGGTCGATCCGTCCCAGGTAGTCCAGGCTGCCATCCGGCAGGCGCCGCGCCAGATCGCCGGTCCGGTAGAGCCGCTCGATCCGGCCGAACAGGTCCAGCTCGACGAAGCGTGCCGCGGTCAGCGCCGGGCGGTTCAGGTACCCGCGGGTGACGCCTGCGCCGCCAACGTACATTTCTCCGGGCACGCCGTCGGGCAGGGGTTGCTGCAGTGCATCCAGGATCCAGACCTGCAGGTCGGGGATGGGCACGCCGATGTCACCGGCCATCGGCTGCGCATCGCCCTGCGTGCCGCCCAGCGGGCAGTAGGTGACATGCACGGTGGTTTCCGTGATGCCGTACATGTTGACCAGACGCGGTCGCGTCTCGCCGTGCTGGGCCACCCAGGGCGCCAGGATGGCGCGGTCCAGGGCCTCGCCGCCAAAGATCACCTCGCGCAGGGCCAGCCGCTCGGGCTGGGTGTCCACGCCGATGAGCTGCCGGAAGGCGGAAGGCGTCTGGTTGAGGACGGTGACCTGCTGGTCGATCAGCAACTGGTAGAACGCTTCCGGGTCGCGGCTGGTCAGGTAGGGCACGACCACCAGCTTGCCGCCATGCAGCAGCGCGCCCCAGATCTCCCACACCGAGAAGTCGAAGGCGCAGGAGTGGAACAGTGTCCACACGTCCCGTGCGTCGAAGTGGTACCAGTGGTCCGTCTCGGTGAACAGGCGGCTCATGTTGGCGTGCGTGACCAGACACCCCTTGGGCTGGCCGGTCGAGCCGGAGGTGTAGATCACGTAGGCCAGGTGGTGCGGCGCGGTGCAGGTCGGCACGTTCTGCGGGGCATAGCGCTGGATCTGTTCCCAGTCCTTGTCGAGGGCCACCACCCGCAAGCCACTGTCCGAGGGCAGGCGGTCTTGCAGGTGTGCCTGGGTGAGCAGCACCGGGACGGCCGCGTCCTCCAGGATGAAGCGCAGGCGCTCCTGCGGCTGGTCCGGGTCCAATGGCAGGTAGGCGGCGCCGGCCTTGAGGATGCCCAGCAGGCCCACCAGCATGTCCAGCGAGCGTTCGACGCACAGGCCGACCAGTGTGTCCGGGCCGACACCCAGTTCCATCAGGTAGCCCGCCAACTGGTTGGCGCGCTGGTTCAGCCCGTCATACGTCAGGTGCTGATCGTCGTACACCACGGCCACTTTGTCCGGATGGGTGGTGACCTGGGCCTCGAACTGGACGATGACGGTGCGCTCGGTGCCCTCATTCTGGAAGCCCGTCGGTCGGGTCGCTATCAGGCGCTGGACCTCGTCTGGGGTCAGCAGCGGCAGCCGGCCGACCGCCTGGGTCGGATCGGCGCAGAGCCCTTGCAGCAAAACTTCGAAATGCCGGGCGAGGGCCGCCACGGTGTCCGCATGGAACAGGTCGCTGTCGTATTCCCAGGTGCAGGCCAGCCCGTCAGCCTGTTCGGACGCGGTCAGGGTCAGGTCGAACTTGGCCACCTGGTAGTCCGGCTGCAGCACCGCCATCTCCAGCCCGGCGAGCGCCGGTTGCTGCATCGACTGCAGCATGAACATGACCTGGAACAGCGGCGAATGGCTCATGCTGCGCGCCGGGTTGAGCCGCTCGACCAGCAGCTCGAAGGGCACATCCTGGTGGCGGTAGCCCTCCAGCGCGGTCTGCCGCACCTGCCGCAGCAGGTCCAGGAACCCTTGTTCGGGGTCGATCCGGCTGCGCAGCACCAGCGTGTTGACAAAGAAGCCAACCACGCCTTCGGTCTGGTGCTGGTGGCGGTTGGCGATGGGGGTGCCGACCGCCAGATCGGTCTGCTGGCTGTAGCGGTGCAGCAGCACGTTGAACGCGCTCAGCACGGTCATGAACAGGGTCGCCCCGTGGTCCTGGCTGATGCGGCGGAGCTGGTCGGTCAGTGCGGCGCTGACATGGCTTTTCAGGTGCCGGCCCTGGTGGCGCATGACGGCCGGGCGCGGGAAATCGGTCGGCAGTTCCAGCAGGTGCGGCATGCCGGCCAGTTGCTCCTGCCAGTAGGCCAACTGCTGGGCGAGCACCCCCTGCTCCAGCCAGTTCTTCTGCCAGGCCGCGTAGTCGCCGTACTGGATGGACAAGGCCGGGAGCTGCAGCGCGGTCTGCTGGACGGCGGCGCTGTACAACTGCGACCACTCTTTCACCAGCACGCCCATCGACCAGCCGTCGCTGATGATGTGGTGCATGTTGACCAGCAGGACGTGGTCCTCCGGTCCGGTTCGGAGCAGGTGCAGGCGCAGCAGCGGTCCGCGTTCCAGGTCGAACGGCCGGTGAACCTGCTCGTCGAGCCACCGGCCGAGCCATTGCGCCTGGGCGGCGGCCGGCAGCGCGGGCGGTTCCACCAGCGTCAGCGGGTCGAATGGCGCACCGACGCGCACGCTGGCCGCGCCGTTGACCGTGGGGAAGGTCGCCCGCAGGCTTTCATGCCGCTCGATCAGGGTGACAAAGGCTTGGCGCAGCGCGGCCTGGTCCAGCCGCCCGGTCAGGCGCAGGGCCAGGGGAATGTTGTACGTGGCGCTCTGGCCTTCCAGTTGCGCCAGGAACCACAGCCGCTGCTGGGCATAGGACAGCGGACGCGGCTGCTGTGCCGGCAGGCGCGGGATGGTGACCCCTTGCAGATCGCGCGCATAGCCCAGCCTCTCGGCCAGCACCCAGGTGTCAGGGCTGAGGAAGTCTTCCTTGTAGGCGTCGCGCCAGCTCTCGGCCACCTGGGCATCGATCTTCTGGTGGGTGTGGAACTTGATGTCGCCCAGCATGTGGCCTTCGGCGTGGACGCCGTCGGTCATGCGCTGCTTCTTGTCCTGGTAGGGATCGAGCATGGCACCGTCCACCGGCAGGCCGAGGAAATCGCACATCGCCTGCACGGTGGTGCGCGGCTGCGCGGTCAGCTCCTCGAACTTGACGCGGTGCTGGCGCTCGGCCGGGATGGTCGCCAGGAAGTCGACGATGTTCTGGTTGCATTGCCACCACAGCAGCTCGGCCATCCGGGTCGAGGAGCCCGATTCGGCCAGCGCGGCCAGCGGCGCGGCGTAGGGGTGGCCGGCGCTGATGCGCTCCATGCGCGCGTTCTCGAACGAGCGGATCATGCCCAGCGGGTGGCGCTGCAGGTGGATGTAGAGCGCACCGTCGAACAGCGCCTCGGCCTGGCGCAGGATGTCGGCACTGACGCTGTAAAAAGGCGTCTTGTCCACGAGCAGCCGACCCGGCGCGGCGTCCTGCAGCACGCGGTAGAAGTCGCCGGTGTCCAGATCCTGCGCCTCGAACTGCGCCATGCGCTGCCAGGCCTCGTCGGCACTGCAGCCGTGCAGCTCCATCAGCGCCCGCACGGTGCCCTGCAGCCAGAAGGTGTCGTGCTCGGCACAGCGTTGTGCGCGCTCGCGCAGGTCGTTGAAGCCGAGCAGTTCCAGCTCCGGCGGCGCGAACAGCCCCGGGTGACCACCCAGCATGACGCGCAGCAGCGTCGTGCCCGAGCGCGGCGGCGCCAGGATGAACACGGCGGGCGGGTTCTTGCGCGTCGATCGACGCGGGCGGAACTGCTGCTTCGGGAGGAGTTGCTGGAGCTGTGCCCAGTCTCCGTCGGCCAGCCGGTCGCGCGCGGTCTGTTCCGCCGTGGCGGCCGAGGCGGTGCCGTCCAGCCGCGCCATCAGGTTCGGGTAGTGCGCCCGCATGCCCTCGACGAACTGCCCCAGCGTTGGCGCCGCGAACAGGTCGTAGATGTGGAAGATTTCCTGCGTCGTGGCGTTCAGCTCGTTGATGAAGCGGATGCCGTTGAGCGAGTTGCCGCCGATCGCGAAGAAGTCGTCGTGAACGCCGACCTGTTCCACGCCGAGCGTTTTCTGCCAGAGGCCGGCAATCAGGCACTCCGCCGGGGTGTGCGGCGCCACAAAACCGGTGCGCTCCACGGCGTCGGGCGCGGGCAGGGCCTTGTGGTCAATCTTGCCGTTCACCGTCAGCGGGAAACGTTCCAGCACGATGAAGGCCGAGGGCAACATGTAGTCCGGCAGCCGACCCGCCAGCCAGACGCGCAGGCCGTGCTCGGCATCGGCCAGCGGCTGCGCCAGCGTGAGGTACGCCACCAGACGGGTGTTGTCGCCCTGGCCATGGGCTTGCACGACCGATTCCTGCACGGCGGGGTGCTGGGTCAGCAGGGTCTCGATTTCGCCCAGCTCGATCCGGAAACCACGGATCTTGACCTGCTGGTCGATCCGCCCCAGGTATTCCAGGCTGCCGTCGGGCAACTGGCGCGCCAGGTCGCCGGTCTTGTACAGACGGTGTGTCTGGCCGAGCAAGGTGGTTTCAATGAAGCGGCTGTCGGTCAGCTCCGGCCGGTTCAGGTAGCCGCGGCTGACGCCCGCGCCGCCCACGAACATCTCACCGGCCACGCCGATGGGCACGGGTTGCTGATGGGCATCCAGAATCCAGACCTGCAGATCGGCCAGCGGGCGCCCGATGTTGCCGCTTTCGGTCTCGTCGCCGGTGAGCGGGCAATAGGTGACATGCACCGTGGTTTCGGTGATGCCGTACATGTTGGTCAGTTGCGGCTGACGGGTTCCATGCTGCGCGAACCACGGCTGAAGCGCGGCGCAGTCCAGTGCTTCGCCACCAAAAATGACGTGGCGCAGGGCCAACTGGTCCGGTTGCCGGTCCACCTGGATCAGTTGCCGGAAGGCCGAGGGCGTCTGGTTGAGGACCGTGACCTGCTGCGTGATGAGCAACTGGTAGAACGCGGCCGGGTCGCGGCTGGTCAGGTAAGGCACGACCACCAGCTTGCCGCCATACAGCAAGGCGCCCCAGAGTTCCCAGACCGAGAAGTCGAAGGCGTAGGAGTGGAACAGTGTCCAGGTGTCGTCGGCGCCAAAATGGTAGAGCGGCTCGGACACCGCAAACAGGCGCGTGACGTTGGCGTGTGTCACCAGGCAGCCCTTGGGTTTGCCGGTGGAGCCGGAGGTGTAGATCACGTAGGCCAGATGGTCCGGCTGCAGCCGGACGGCCGGGTTGTGCGCCGGGAAGCTGGCAATCGTGGCTTGGTCGCTGTCCAGGCACACCGTGGTTGCCGCGTGGTCCGGCAGGGACTTCAGCAGCGCACTCTGGGTGAGCAGCACCTTCACGGCCGAGTCCTCCAGCATGAACGCGAGGCGCTCGGGCGGGTAGTCCGGGTCCAGCGGCACATAGGCGCCGCCCGCCTTGAGGATGGCGAGCAGGCCGACCACCATCTCCAGCGAACGCGCCGTGCAGAGGCCGACCAGCGTGTCCGGCACGACGCCCAGGCCGATCAGGGCGTGCGCCAGCCGATTGGCCTGCTGGTTCAGATCGGCGTAGCTGAGTGGCTGCCCGTCATACACCACGGCCGTGCGGTCCGGATGCTGTGCGGCCTGTGCCTCGAACAGTTCCACCAGCGTCGCGGGCGGCGCGGCCGGGGTCGTCGAGGTCGCCGGGTTCTGATTCCAGGCGGCGAGCTGCAATTGTTCCGCCTGGCTCAGCAGGGGAATCGTGCTGACCGCGCTGTCTGCATCGTCCAGCACATGCGCCAGAACCTGCAGGAAACCGGACTGGATGCGCTTGGCCTCGGCCGTGTCCAGATAGGCCAGGTTGTAGACAAAATCCACCTGCACTTCATCGTCGTCGTGGAATTCCCAGACGGAAATGATCAGCGGGCTTTGTTTGCTGTCGTTGGTCAGGGCGATGGTGTTGCCTTGAAATACGCCGGATTCCGTGTCGTGGTCGTGCTTGGCGTAATTGAATTGCAGGTCGATCAGGTTGCGCTGGCCGGATTTGTGGAAATCCATGGCACGGTACAGCTCGCCGATGGGGAGTTTCTGGTGGCGATAGTCGGACTTGAGGGTTCGGCCCACCGCCTGCAGCAATTCCCGGAAACTCAGCCCGGTCCCGAAACTGAACCGGGACGGAATCATGTTGATGAACAGGCCGACGGTGTCCTTGAACGCGGCGCCCCCGCGGTTGAGGATGGGCAGGCCGACCGCCAGTTCGTCCCGGCGGGCCGTGCGGGTGAAATACACGTACAGGGCGCTGAGCATGACGTTGAACGGCGTCGCCCCGGTGTCCTTGGCGAAGGCGATCACGCGGTTGTAGAACGTCCGGCCCAGCCAGAGCACCTGACGCTCCGACAGCACCTTGCGGTCGGCGGTGCGCGACGTGCTTTTCCTGAACAGCGGCTCGGGCAGCGTCTGGTATTTGTCGGCCCAGTAGCGCAGGTCATCTGCAAAACGCGCTGACCTCGTGTAGTGCTGGTCATTTTCTATGAACGCCTGGTATTCAGGAAAATGCCAGTCGTTCGGTCTGTATTCGCCGCCGTCCTGCAACATCGCGCCGTAAATGGCCCCCAGCCGCCGGTTGAGCAGCGAGATACCCCAGCCATCGGTGATGAGGTGGTGGTAGACAAAAAAGAACTTGTACTGGTTTTCCTGCAGCCGGATCAGCGCAAAACGGAACAGGCGCTGGTCGTGCAGGGTGAACGGGGCGATGAACTGCGCCTGCATCCAGCACGCAGCGGCCTGTTCAGGAGAATCTTCCTCGGAAAAATCAAGGACCGGCAGCGAAACGTCCACCGCCGGCGCACCCGGATAAGTCTGCTCCGGCAACTCGGACCCCGGCACCGCCCGCAAGACGGTGCGCAGGGCGTCATGTCCGGCCACCAGCCGCTGGACGGCCTGGGCAAACAACCGGGCATCCACCGCCCGGTTGATTTCAAAATACCCTCCGATGTTGTACAGCGGCACATGCGAATGCAACATCTGGTCAAACCAGATCTCACGCTGCGGCGACGTGAGCGGAAAGGCCTGGCTGGCGGTTGTGGCAATCGTGGGGCACATGGAGGGAATCTTTGCCGTTGACGTGGTGGAGATGCGTTCGCGTTTGCTTTGGTGCGCGCGTGCTCAGCGCATCTGGATGACAGAGGCTTGCGGGAGCTGGCCGGGGTTGAGTTCGGTCTGGGCGAAGACGAACTGCAGGCCCTGGAAGGTGGTGCGGTAGCGCATGGAGCCGGCCTTGTCCGAGATGACGTACTTGCGCCCGGCGTAGTCGATGCGGGCGGCTTCCGGCTCGGTCAGATCGGGCGCGGACTCGATGCGCAGCACGGCGTCGCGCTGACCTTCCGGCAGGCTCTCGCGCAGCGCCGCGGGCAGCGCGTCGGCGGCGGCACCGTCATACGCCATCGCGTAGAGCGCGCCGGCGAAGGTGCGCAGTTTCACGTCCAGCGTGAAGCCACTTGCCAGCGGCTGGTTGCCCAGCGTGCGGAACTGGGCCTTCGCACCCTCGCGCGTGACCAGGCGCTGCAGCACCGCGCCGCCCCGGTCGTCGGCGGTGATGCGCAGCGTCGTGCCCGCCGTGTCCGTGCCGGTGACCACCGCGCGGGCGTACTGCAGCGTCTGCAGTGCTTCCACCAAACGCAGGAAGTCGCCGTAGTTCTCGGCGTCGTCCGCATCGAACAGGTTGCGCAGCACCGTCTTCTGGCCGCCGGCGGTCGTCAGCGTGACCTCGTCGGCGAGCATGCGCACCAGCGCCGTGGCCGAGAAGCCCTGCGTGGCCAGACCCGAGAACGTGCGCGGATCGATCGGCTTCATGATCACCGCCGAGAAGCCGGGGCCGCTCAGGGGCGCGAAGTTGAACATCGGCGCCTCGGTGGAGCTGCCGCTCAGGCCAAGCATGCGGGTGAACATCTCGGGCAGGGCACCGGGCATGGTGCCGAGTGTGTGCGAGGCCGAGCCCGTGCCGCCGCGCGTGAAGCTGTAGGTGGCGGTGATCGCGCCCATCTGCAGGAAGTAGGGCGGGTGGCCATTGCGGATGCGCGCCAGGTTCAGCAGCGTCTGCTGGTTGCCGACCTGGGCCTGGGCGTTGGAGTAGTCGAGGTAGCCCGAGCGCAGCGCACCAGGGCCGCTGCAGCCGGCCAGCATCACGGCGGCGGCCACAACGGACAGGGGGATCAGGCGACGCAGGCGGGTGCGCAACGAGGAGCGAGCAGACATGGTGGTTCTCCGAATGGGAGCGAAGCGGGATGAAGCGGGGTGACGCAGACGAAAGGGGCTGGTTGGCTGGCCGGCTCGCGAACGGCCGGCACTGTGGGCGGTGTGGAGATGCCCGGGTGCCGGCCCGCCCCGAGGCTGATCAGGGCCTCAGGGCGTCATGCGATCAAGCCCTGATCAGGCAGCGACCGGGGTGGCGTCGGCCTTGACCGACTTGACGACCTCGGCGCCTTCCTTGATCTTGGCCTTGAACATCTCCTTGAACTTGAACGGGTCGAAGTTGTCGAAGGTGCCGCCGACCTCGAAGTGCTTGGTCAGCACCTTGCCGGTGGCGTAGGTCACTGCCGCCGCGGTCGCGGACACGCCGGCCGCGCCCGCGATCGAACCCAGGCCCGGCACGGCCTTGGCCAGGCTGGCCAGACCGGACATGGCCAGGGAGGCGCCCGCACCGCTGACCAGCGAGGTCAGCAGCGAGCGCACGATCTTTTCCTTGAAGGGGACGTCGTACAGCTTGCTCAGGCTGTAGGCCATCTTGACCTGGATGCCCATGACGGCGGCCAGGTCGGCCAGCGGCACGGGGATCAGGCTCACGCCGGTGGCGGCGATGACGTGGTTCTTGACGATGTCGTTGGCCAGCAGCAGCCGGTCGGAGCGCACCACGTCGGAAACCAGCATGGGCTCCGGGGTGGCAGGTTCGACCACCGTGGCTTCGGCGTCGATGGTGTTGTTGTCAGCGGTTTGACTCATGGGAAGGTTCTCCAGAGGTTGAGGGGAGAGGGAGTGAAGTTCGGCCGGCTCGCTTGGCGCGGCAGAGGTCGGGGTGGGTTTCTTCTTGCGGATGGACAATCCTTTCGGGGTGGGTGGAGGGAACTGGGGATGTCTTGTTGTCGTTCCGCTCCGCTCCCCTGTCTGCCGCTCCGGATCACCTGGCGCACTCATGGCCCGACCGCGGGGGCAGGGGCAGGGGCCGCCGCCGGCTTGGCCGGCTTCGGCCGTCGTGCAGGCTTGTCCCCGGCCAGCACGAACAGCAGGCCCAGCACGGGCGACATCAGCAGCGAGGCCCACAGGTAGCCCCAGAAGCCCCACCTGCGCCGACGACCAAACGCCGCCACGAGCAAGCTGCCGAGGCAATACAGGAAGGGAAGCACATAAGGGTTCAGGGCAGCGGGCATGGCGGTGGACCGGTGTCGGTGATCAGGGGGTGGAGGGAGTCGAGGCGGGTGGCGCGGCGGACACGGCCGGCGCAGGGGCCGAGGCGGACGACGCGGGCGATGGCATGGCCTCGGGCGCACTGGTCGCATCCGAAGCCGCGGACACCGCCCCCTGCTGGCGTGCCTGCTTGGGCAGCGCAAATGTCGCCGCCACCGGCGGCATCTCTTCGGCAAACAGGTTCAGCAGCGCCGGGTTGCTCTGGTGGCCCAGACTGAGCAGGCGCTGCAGATCGACCTTGACCGCTGGCAGATTGACCAGTGCGCCGATCACGCCGTCCACCGCCTGGCGTGCCACCATGCGCTCGATGTTCTTGACCGCCGGGCCGAAGTAGTCCTGCCGACCCGCCTCATCGACGAACATCGCCAGCCCCGGCGGCATGACGCGGTTGCCCGCTGCACTGATCGCGAAGACCGGCACGGCCACGGCACGCAGCTTCGCGCCGACGGCGACGGTGTCCACGAAGCTCAGGTCATCGAAGCGGGCCAGCATCAGTGCCTGAGGCTGCGACGGCGAGGATGCGGTCAGCGTCTGCAGACACTGGGCCAGATCCTCGTCGAGCGCATCGTCATGCACCACGCAATGTTCGATGGCCACCCCTGCGGTCTTGCCCAGACGCTGCACCTGCGCGGTGACCTCTTCGAGCGTGTCGGGATCGTGCGAGGCGATGATCACTCCCAGGCGCTGCATCGGCAGCAGGCGCCGGGCCATCTCGAACTGCAGCGCCGCGGTCTCTTCGAGCGACGCCTCGGCGCGGAAGGACTGGCTGAACCCCGCGGGCAGCGGCTCGCCGGTCTGGCGCGCCTCGGCCTCGGCGCGTTCGAGCTGGTAGCGCAGGTGCAGCCCCGGCAGCGGCTGCCACTCCCCTCCCAGCAACTGCTGGAACTCGTAGTGCTTGGCCCGCAGCTCGCCATGGGCGTCGAAGGCGTGCAGCCCTGTCACGCCGACCCAGTAAGGCATGAAGTGCAGCGCCGACATCACGGCGGACGTGCGTGTGGTCTTCGCCGACTTGATCGCGCGTGCCAGCAGCATCATCGAGTCGTAGCCCTGCGCGGCGTTGTGGTCCGGCTCGCGTCCGTGGACGGCGCGGAAACGCTCGACGAAGGCGGCGTTGCGCCAGCCCGCCTGGCTGCTGCGGTAGAGCACCGGCGTGATGGTGTTGTTGCCGGCCGGCCCGACCGCGTCCTTGAAGTCACGCGAGTTCAGCGAGTCGATGCCGATGACGGGTACCTGCACGCCGAGTTCACGCAACTGCTGCACCAGGCGCACGCCGGAGGCACTGGAGGCCGACAGGAACACGGCGTCGAACGGCTTGGAGCGCAGTTGTGCCACCAGGCTGCGGTAGTCCTCGTCGGTGGCGATGAACGAAGCCCGGTGCGTCACGCGCACGCCACGCGCCACGGCCGAGTCCTCGAACAGGAAAGCCAGCTCGCGGCTGTAGTCATCGCGTGCGTGCAGCACCGCGACCCGACCGTAGCCGAGCATCGCCGACAGGCTGGCGAGCTGCTCGGCCATCACCGGGCTGCTCGGCGCCATGCGGAAGGTGTACTGGAAATCATGCCCGGTCAGGCTCTTCTTGGTCGCGAAGGGTGGCATGAACACCACCCGGGCCGCCTCGTAGACCAACGAGGCTGGCACCGCCACGCTGGAGCTGCGGTGCCCGAGCACGGCCACCACCCGGTCGTCACCGACCAGACGCTGCACGAGGCGGCTCTCCGAGTCCGCCTCGCTGGTGCCCTGCTCGATGCGCAGTGTCACGCGCCGGCCCAGCAGCTTCTCCGGCCGCTCGTTGAGCTGCTGCACCGCCAGCTCGATCCCCTTGACGTAGTCGGACTGCTGCGGGTCGGCCACGGCGGCGACAACGATGTCGGCCTTCGCATCGAGCGCCTGGCGGTCGCGCGCGTCGGCCAGCGCGGCGTAATCCTCGCCCGGCCAATGGCTCCAGGCGACCAGGCCGGCGGCGGCCACCGCCAGCATCACGATCAGGCGCTTCATGGCGTGACGTTGATCATCAGCTTGCTGTCGCCGGCAGCCCCTGCGGCGCCATGGCCACCGCCGCCGCCCATGATCAGCGTCTTGGCATTCGGCGACTTGGCGAGATCGCGCATGGCCTGGATCTGCTCGCGCTGCAGCACCTTGTCCGTCAGGCTCTCGGCGAGGATGGCGTTGTGCTTCTTCAGCCCTTCCGCCTCGATCGTCAGCCGCTCGGCCTCCTTGCGCGCGGTCTCCATCCGGAACTCGTAGGACTTGAGCATCTCTTCCTGGGTCAGCTTGTCCTCGATGGCCGTCTTGAGCTTGTCGGGGAGCTGGATGCCGCGGATGATGATGTCCTCGACCTGGATGAAGTTGCGCCCTACCTCATCCAGCGCCGCGAGGATGGCGCGCGTGAGCAGCCCGTCCTTGTTGGTGTAGATGTCCTCGGCGACGTACTGGCCGAGCTGCTTGCGCATGACCGATTCGACCTGCGGAATGATCACGCGCTGGGCGTAGTCCGGCCCGATGCGCTGGTGCAGCACGCCCAGCATCTCGACCTCGGGCTGGTAGCGGATCGCCAGCGAGAGCTTCACGCTCAGGCCCTTGGCGGTGAGCACCTCGAACTCGTGCAGCGCGACCTGCTTGCGCGTCTCGTAGGGGTTCATGGTGTTGAGCGGGCTGATGAGGTAGAGGCCCTCGCCGTAGACGTGGTCCACCTCGGTGCCGGAGAACAGCCGGAACAGCACCCCTGCCTGGCCCGGCGGGATGACCACGACGATGCGGTTCCACAGGAAGATCACCAGCAGCAGCAGCAGCAGGTTGGTGACGATGAAAGCGGGGATGTGGTCGTGCAACCAGAGCGACAGGCGCTGGCGGCGTGTCTGTGGCGCCTCGGGCGTGTCAGCCTCGGCGTCTTTCGGGTCGTCGAACCATTCCTGGGGAGCGGTCATGGGGAGCGGTCCTTGCCGAGCGAGCGCTCGTGTCAGGCGACGATGCGGCCATCCTGGAGACGGATGAGCCGGTCGGCGCAGTCGAAGTAGGCGTCGTCATGCGAGACGACGATGACGGTGGTGCCGCGTGCGCGCAACTCGGGCAGCAGCTCGCGGTAGAAGCGCTGGCGGAACCCCGGATCCTGGTCGGCGGCGACCTCGTCCAGGATGCACACCGGCTTGTCGCGCAGCACCGCAACGATGAACGCCAAGCGCTTGCGCTGTCCGGTGGAGAGGGCCGTCTGCGTGAAACGGCCGTCCTCGAAGCGGGTCTTGTGCTCCAGCCCCATCACGGTCAGCCAGCGCTGCACCTCGGCCGGGTCCACGCTCTCCAGCCCGTAGAGCCGATCGAAGAGGTGGAAATCGGTGAAGACGATCGAGAACAGTTCGCGGTATGTCGGGCGCAGGCCGGCGTCCACCGTGGCTCCATCCAGCCGCAGTTCGCCTTCCAGCGGCGCGTACAGCCCAGTGAGCAGCTTGAGCAACGTGGACTTGCCCGAACCGTTGCCGCCGACAATGAAGACGAGTTCACCCCGGTGGATCTCCATCTCGTGTGGTCCCGAGCGGAAGGTGATCTCGCCCGCGGCGTCGGTGTAGTGGAAGCTCACGCCGTGCAGGCCCAGGCGCTCGAAGACCGGTGCTGAAGGGGCATCCGGGTCGATGCCCTCCCCCCCAGCTCGACCATGGGCCGCCGCATCGATCTCGGCCTCCAGCGTGTACAGCCCGGCCACAGCCGCCTCGGCGCGTGCGAGCATCGGCAGTGTGGTGGCGAACATCGTCAGCGGTCCCATCAGGAACAGCACCGTCGAGAGCGTCTGCTCGACCTTGTCGTGGTGGGTCGGCGAGATCTCGGGCAGCACGAACACCAGCACCGCCAGCAGCACATAGAAGATGCCGCTGGAGAACTGCAGGTCATCGACCGTGCGCTGGTTGACTTTGTGGCGAGGCCCATGCGCCTGGCGTGCCCGTGCAGCCAGACCAGTCTGGATCGCCTGACTGCGCGCACGGTTGAGCTTGACCTCCTTGAAGCCCTGCACCAGGTCGCCGAACAGACCGAAGAAAGCGCCTTCGCGCTCGGCCGACAGGCGCATCTCCTCGGTGGTGCGGTGGTAGTTGCGCATGAGCTTCGGGAGCACGACCACGAAGACCAGCGCGACCAGACCGAAGGTGGTCGGGCTCTTCCAGGCCATGTACACGCTGCTCACCGCGAACAGCGCAAGCGACTGCAGGCCGTACAGCGCCTGGGTCATCGCATCCGCGACGAGCCGGGTGTCCTGCTGCAGCGGCGTGAAGTGGCCCGTGCCGGCGTGGCGCTCGACGTAGGCGAGGTCGGCCTGCAGCAGCCGGGTGGACAGGCGGACCCGGACGCGCTCCAGCGCATGCTCGGACGCCGTGAAGCCTGCCCGCAGCGCGCGGCGCAGCCCGCCCAGGTACAGCACCATCGCGACGATGTAGAACACCAGCAGCGCCGTGCGCTTGGCCGTGAATTCCGCCGACTCTGCACCCAGGTTGGCCAGGGCCATCAGCATGCCTTGCCCGGCCCCCGAGAGCGCCACGGCCACCAGCACCGACTGGAGCGGCTGCCCTGATTCACGGCGGTAGAACGCCAGCAGGTGGCCCTTCATGCCGTGTCTCCGGTGATTTCGGCCACCTCTGCGGTGGCTGGGGCCGGCAGCAGCGCCACAGTGCCATGGCGCTCGTCGGCGACGACGCGCCCGGCGTCGAGCCGCAGCAGCCGGTCGGCGCAGTGGAAGTAGGCGTCGTCGTGCGAGACGATCAGCAGCGTGCGGCCCTGCGCCTGGAGTTCCGGCAGCAGTTCCTCGTAGAAGCGTCGCCGGAAGGCCGGGTCCTGGTCGGCCGCCAGCTCGTCGAACAGGCAGATCGGGCGACCTTCGAGCACGGCGGCGATGAAGGCCAGGCGCTTGCGCTGCCCGGTCGAGAGGTCGGTGTGCGTGAAGCGGCCCGCCTCGCAGCGGGTCTTGCCTGTCAGCCCCAGCCGCTCGATCCACGCGTTGACCACCGCGTCATCCACGCCCTCCGGCAGGCCGTAGAGGCGATCGAAGAGATGGAAATCGGTGAAGACGGTCGAGAACAGGCTGCGGTAGGTCTCCAGCGTGCGTGGCTCGACCGGCTCGCCGTCGAGCACGAGCTGACCTTCTTCAGTGGCGTACAGGCCCGTGAGCAGCTTGAGCAGCGTGGACTTGCCCGCGCCATTGCCACCGACGAGAAAGACCGTCTCACCGGCGCGCAGGTTCAGGTCATGCGGGCCTGAGGTGAACAACGGCGTGCCGTCTGCATCGAGGTAGCGCATGCGCACCTGTTCCAGCCGGATTTCGTCGAACTGGCGCAGCGGATCGACCGGGCTGCGGTGGTACGGCTCGATCGCCGCATCCAGCCGGGCTTCAAGGGCGTAGAGGTGGCCGATCCCCGCCTCGATGGCCGCCATGCCGGACAGGCCCTGCGTGACGGTGCCGATCGGCCCGAGGATGTACAGGATGGTGGTCACGAGCTGGTGGGTGGTCTGGCTGCTCTGAGACAGCACGATGGGCAGCAGGAACACCACCGCCATCAGCAGCAGGAACAGCGCGGCGCCCCCGAAGAGGTGGTCGAAGACGGTGGCCAGGTTGACCTGGAGCTTGAGTGCGCGCGACTGCTCGGCGACTTCCACGAGGTGGGCACGCAGGCCATGGCGCTCGCACCGGCTCAACTGCAGTTCCTTGAAGCCTTCCACCACGTCATCGAGCGCGCGCTGGTACTCGACTTCCTTGGCGTGGGCCTGTCCCATCGCTTCCATGATGGCCGGGGTGCGCACCAGCCGCACGCCGATGAAGCCGCTCACGACCAGCACCACGGCCAGGCACGCCAGCGGGGAGAGCCACGCCAGGTACAGCGTCGTGAACACCAGGATGACCATCGCCTGCAGCGTCGTGACGACCTGCTCGCCGGCCTGGGCGATGACCTGGGTGTCCTGCGTCAGTGCCGCGAAACCCGGCAGCCCGCCTGTCTGCTCGATCAGGCGCAAAGGTGAGCGGCGCACCTTGTCGGTCAGCCGCAGCCGCAGCCGCTCGATGGTGCGCTCGACCGCCCCCATGGCCTCCAGCATCGAGCGGCGCTGGGTGTACACGTACAGCGCAAACGCCGCCAAGTAGGCCGCGAAGAGCCGGCCGTCGTGCCCGGATTCATCGCCCGCGTGCGCCGCCGCCACGTTGAGCAGGCCCAGCATCAGCGCGTTGCAGGCCCCCGTCAGCAGCGACATCACCACGATGCGCCGCTTGGGAACGCCTGCCTCTTGCGTCAGGAAACGCTTCAGTTGCTGCATGCCGAGCAATCGCCTTCAAGGCCGCTGCGCACGCAGGGTCACAGGGACAACCGGGCAGGCAAGCAGGGAGGTGCTGGGCAAAAGGTGATACACGGGCAGGGTCCGAGATTGACAATCAGATGTATTGCTGTCAAAGACGGCCTCCCCGGATGGGTGACAAATCTGCCGTTTGTTGCAATTGATTTGTCAAAATCACGCAAAATTGCCTGATCTGATACGACTAAATTGATAACAATTCACTTGACTAAATTCTAAGTGACAAAAATATAAATATCGATTGGAGCGACTTGGTTGTTTCTTCCTGTTTCTTGTTGTGTGACAAGGAGCACGAATCAGGCGTATCCACACTCCCGGTGTTGACAAGCGCCCGTGGCGCACCGATCAGATCGGGCTGCTCAGGTTGGGCTGGTCAGCGCCGCATCCATGAGCAGGCGAGGCTGCTGCCACAGTGCAAAGTGCTCTCCGGGGATGCTCGTGACATGCGCTCCACCTTGGGTGAAGTCAGCCCAGCGCGCTACCTGCTGCGGCGTAGCATGTGCATCCCCGTGCGCAGCCAAGGCCGTGATCGGACAGTCCAGCCGCCGCACGGTATCCGACGGGATCTGGGCCGCTGCGCGCAGGCGTCGCACCAGCCTGAAATCGGCCTTGAGCAGCGGCAGCAGCAGCTCCAGCAACTCCGCGTGCTCGAACACCGCCTCAGGGGTGCCACCCAAGGTGCGGACATAGGCCGCGAACTCGGCATCACTCATCTGGTCCGGATCGACGCCGGTGGAATGGTCCGGGCTGCTGCAGGCAGCCACGACCAGACGCTGGGGAGTCGGCCCGCCCGAGGTCTGCAGACGGCGTGCCAGCGCATGGGCGATCAATCCCCCCATGCTGTAGCCCAGCAGCACGAATGGCCTGTCCAGCCAGGGCTGCACGGCCTGGTGCAGTTCGTCCAGCAAGGTCTGCGGGTCATCGATGAGGGATTCGGCGAAGCGCGCCTCGCGTCCCGGCAACTGGATCGGACACAGGTCGATATCGGCCGGCACCATGTCGAACCAGCCTCGGTAGATCGACGCCGAGCCGCCGGCATACGGCAGGCAGAACAACCTCAGCCTTGGGGACAGGGACAGCCTTGGCATCCACAGCCAGCGCGAGGCACTGGTCATCGACGAGGAGGCAGGACGATGGGAAGGGTTCTTCATGGGGGTGGATTCAGGCCACAGGGGCGGTGGTGGATGTCGGCGCGATCGGCGCCGGGTGATGAATCAGGCGCCAGGACACGGTCTCGCCCGGTTGACGTTCGCACGCCAGGGCCCAGTGATGTGTCTGTCCTTCCAGTGCGCCGTGCAGCCACCCGTGGCGTGACCAGTCCCGCAGCGCAGCCGCCTGTGCCACGCAGGGCCTGGCCTGCCAGCCGCTACCGTCCTCGCTGTGCAGCACTTCCAGGTGATGCGGCGCGATCTGGCTCAATCCAAGCCCCATCGCCTTGAGCACCGCCTCCTTGAGCGTCCAGTGCGTCATCAGGAAGTGCTGCTGCGCCCGCAAGTGGGGCCCGACCTGCTGCCAGCCCTGCTGCTCGTGGGGGCCGAGGATCGACAAGGCCAGTTCCCCGGGCTGTGCCAGCGCGTCGAACCGCTCGATGTCAACCCCCACCTCGCGCCCCCATGCCACCGCCACTGCTGCCCGACCAGCGCAATGCGAGAGGTTGAACCGCAGATCCTGCAGTGTCGGGTGTCGTTGCGGGCACACGGCCGGTTTGCCCCAGGGGCCGCGCACAAAGTGCCATTGCCCCGGCGCCACCACCGCATAGCAGCTCAGCACCCGGCGCAGCAAGCCATGCGCCTGGATGAACAGTACCCGATCGGCTGTGCGGCGAAAGCGCAGCGCCCGGGCCGACTCGTCGCCAGACAGCAAGGCGAGATCGTCCTCGCACTCCGTGGTGACCGGCAGCAGGTGCAGGTCGAGCTGTCCTCGCTCCAGGTCCAGACACGAAAGTGCAGGCACGGTCACTGCGCCCTGGCACCGGACTCGGTCAGGGCGACGGCGAGACCGAACTTGCCCACGCAGCAGGAGCCCTCGCCCCGCCCTTCGGAACGGGCCTGCAGTCCGATGGGCAGCTTGCGGCGGGGCAGTGCGACGGCAGCGGCGGTGCTCATGGCCAGCAGTGTAGTTGCGGGTCTGGGCAGCGGGCCACCGCCGACATGGCTTGGCTGTTCAACATTCATCCTCGACAGTGGCCAGGCTGGTGGTGCGCAGCCATTCTTGAATTCCGAATTCTGGGCCGCCCCCTTACCCCCTCCATTCCTGTTGAGATCGACATCGCCACAGTCAAACGCATCCCCAGGATGGTCTGGAAGTCGCGTTCGGTCACCTTGATCACCTCGGCTTCATGGATGACCGCCTCGGCTTCGCGCAGCAGCTTGGTCTTGGCCTCCGGTGTCATGCGCAGGCTCATGCTTGGCGTGCGTTTTTTCAGAAGTCTGCAGCGGCACGAAGAGGCAGCGGAGCCCCTCGATCCAATGGCCGTTGATCAGGTGAACCAGTCCATCAACGGCCCGTTCGCTCAGCTTGCCCTGACTCATGAGCCCGAGGCTGCGCAGTGGCATGTCCAGGAGGATGGCGTCCATCATGTTCAAGGTCTCGGCGTCGCCGTCCGCACCGACCACCTTCCGGCCTTCGCGTTGTGCGCCCCACACCAGAACCCGCCCCACCCAAGCACTGCGGATGTCCCGCAAGGTCGAGTTCGGGGTGTGCTCCGCGCCGGGATCGACATCGTGCGCAGGCAGCGCCCGCCCCAGCAACCGGGCGAAAGGGCCTTCGGGCGACCGATCCGAGAACGACATCGTTGCCGGGCGGAAATACTCCGGCACCCGGTCTGCGAGCGTCCTTGCCCAGGTGGACAGCCCATCGCCATGGTCGAACCGGACGGCCGCACGCAGCCGGATGTCCGCCGACGAGGCGCCGACCAGAATGTCGAAATCGCCTGCCTCGACCGCCCAGGCGCCGGCACCGCTGTCCCAGAAGGCAAAGGCGCGGCGGTCCAGCCACAGCGTCACCGTGGTGGACTGCCCCGGCGCCAGCCAGACCTTCGCAAAGCCCTTGAGTTCCTTGGTCGGGCGGAACACGCTGCTGACACGGTCGTGTACATAGAGCTGCACGACTTCGCTGGCAGGCACGGCCCCGACGTTTCGGAGCCCCAGCGTCACGCGCATCGGGGCGTCTGCGTCCGGTGCGGTTGATCCGGGCGGCGCCTCGACACGCAGGTCGGCATACACGAAGCGGCTGTAGCTCAGGCCGTGGCCGAAGGGAAACAGCACCGCCCGGTCGGCCGAGTCGTAGTAGCGGTAGCCGACATACACCGATTCGGCGTAGGCACACTCTGTGCGTTCCACCTGGGAAGTTGGCACGACAGGGCTCGGCCTCCAGGCTGGCGGGAAAGGTCTCGGCCAGCTTGCCACTTGGTGAGACCTTGCCGGTCAGCAGATCGGCCACGGCGCCGCCCCAGGCCTGCCCGCCCAGGTAACACTCCAGCACGGCGTTCACGCGCGCCAGCCAGGGCATCGTGACGGGCGCGCCATTGCTCAGGACCACCACCGTGGCGGGGTTGACTTCGGCCACGGCGGCAATGAGCGCGTTGTGGCTGGCGGGCATGTCCAGGCTGGTGCGGTCGAAGCCTTCGGACTTGACCTTCTCCGGCAGATCGGCAAAGACCAGCACGATGTCGGCACGCTGCGCCAGTAACTGTCGGCCGATCCCGCCTGCCGCGTCCTGCTGCTCGAAAGCGGCCCGCCCGACCGCAGCCCCTTGATTCACATGCCGCGCGGCATTGGCAAGTTGCTGGCGCCGCCCAACCCGTATCTGTGGCATCACCGCGCCGGGCAAGGTCCGCGCACCGCCGGTGGCGGCCAGGAAGACTGGTTCAAGGGCCGGACCCTGGGGGGATCGAGTTCCGTCAATGGCATGGTCTGGATGCGTGGTCTGCCGTCGGAATACGACGACTGGGAAGCGATGGGCTGCACCGGCTGGGGCTGGGCCGACATCGGCCGCCGCTACCGCGCCATGGAAGACCATCCGCTCGGCGCGGGTGCCGATCGGGGCACCGGCGGGCCGCTGAAACTGTCGATCCACCCCCCGGATCACCCGATGTACGAGGCGATCCTGACCGCCTGCGAACAGGCGGGCGTGCCGCGGGTGGCCGATGTGAACGCTGCGCCGCAAGGCGGCATGGGCTACCAGCCGCGCACGGTCTTCGCCGGTCGGCGCGTGAGCGCGGCCACTGCCTTTCTCGACCCGGTGCGGGCACGGCCCAACCTGAGCATTCGCACCGGTGCGCATGTGCAACGCATCGCGTTCGACGGCCAGCGCGCCGTCGGCGTCGTGCTGCGCGAAGGCGCGGGCGAGGTGGTGCTGCGGGCGCGGCGCGAGGTCATCCTGTCGGCCGGGGCGATCCAGAGCCCCAAGCTGCTGCAACTGTCGGGTGTCGGGCCGGGGTTGCTGCTGCAGAGCCTGGGCATCCCCGTGGTGGCCGATGCGCCGGACGTGGGCGAGCAACTGCTGGAACACCGCTGCATCATGGTGCAGGTGCGCCTGCGCGGTGGCAGCCTGAACCAGGAGTTCCAGGGCTGGCGCCTGGGCAAGAACCTGCTGCGCTACGCCCTGCGCCACGACGGGCCGATGACACTCGCCGCGCATGAACTCTGCGGTCTGGTCAAAACCCGGCCCGACCTGCCGCGCCCCGACGCAGAACTGGGCATCGGCCTGTACTCGATCCAGGTCGATGACAAGGGCAAGATCGCCATCGAAGACGAGCCTGGCATGACCTGGGTCGGCTACCCCACGCAGCCCGACAGCCGCGGCTCGGTGCGCATCACCTCCAGGGATCCCGACACCGAGCCTGCCATCCACGCCAACTACCTGCACACCGCGCGCGACCGCCGCCACGCGGCCGACCTGGTGCGGGTGATGCGCCGCATGCTGGCCCAACCGGCGCTGGCGGCCCGCGTCGTGGCCGAAACCCAGCCCGGCCCCAGCAGCCAGAGTGACGACGAGCTGGTCGCCGCCTACCTGAAATTCGGCTCCAGCACCTTCCATGTGGCCGGCACCTGCCGCATGGGCGCCGACGCGGGCTCGGTGGTGGACCCGCAACTGCGCGTGCGCGGGGTGCAGGGCCTGCGTGTGGTCGATACCTCCGTCATGCCCACGCTGATCTCCGGCAACACCAACGGCCCGGCGATGGCGATGGCCAAACGCGCCGCCGAACTCATTCGCGCTTGAACCCAGCATCCGACACGCAACACGCACCACCCAAGACCGAGAAACCCCATGTCGATTCCCCACACCCATTTCGACGGCCTGTTCATCGACGGCGCCTGGGTCAGCCTCAGCGCCGGCCAGCATGAAGACGTGATCAACCCGGCCACCGAAGAGCCGATCGGCCGCGCGCCGGTCGGCACCCTCTCCGAAGCCCGCGCGGCCATCGCCGCCGCGCGCCGTGCCTTTGACACTGGCCCCTGGCCGCGCCTGCCGCAGGCAGAGCGCACCGCCATGGTGCGGCGCATGCATGCGACCTTGCTGCGCCGCGCCGAACAGGTGATCCCGATGATGGTGGCCGAGGGCGGCTTCACGCTGCCGCTGGCGCATGCGATGCAGTTCCAGCGGCCGATGGAGCTGTTCGCGGCGGCGCTGGAGCGGTCACTCCAGCCGTCGAGCCGTGCGCTGCCGGTCGAGACCGCGATGAACCCGTTCAACCCCGCGGGCGCCGCCCTGATCGGCGCGGGCACCGTGGTGCGCGAGCCCGCCGGCGTCGTCACCGCCATCACGGCCTACAACGCGCCGCTGCTGATCAACCTGTCGAAGCTGGTGCCCGCGCTGCTGGCGGGCTGCACCGTGGTCCTGAAGCCGTCGGCCTACACGCCGTTCTCGGCGCTGCTGTTTGGCGAGTTGGCGCTGGAGATCGGGCTGCCGCCCGGGGTGCTGAACATCGTCACGGGGGACGCCGAGGTGGCGCGTCTGCTGACAAGCGACGCCGACGTCGACATGGTCACCTTCACCGGTTCCGAAGGCGTGGGCGCGGCCATCCTGGCGCAGGCCGCACCCACCATCAAGAAGGTGCTGCTCGAACTGGGCGGCAAGTCCGCGCTGATCGTGCGCGCCGATGCCGACGTGCAGAAGGCGGCCATGGAAGGTGTCTTCCAGATTGCCAACCACTGCGGTCAGGGGTGCGCACTGGCCACCCGGCACATCGTGCACAACAGCATCCGGCCCGCCTACGTGGCGACGATGCAGGCCATCGCCGAGCAGATCGTGATCGGCAACCCCGCCGATCCGCGCACCCAGCTCGGCCCGCTGATTCGCGCGGCCTCGCGCGACAAGGTCGAGCGCATGGTGCAGCAGGGCCGCGACGAAGGCGCCCGGCTGGTCTGCGGCGGCACACGGCCAGCGCACATGCAACGCGGCTTTTTCTACGACGTGACGGTGTTCGACGACGTGGACAACCGCATGCGCATTGCCCAGGACGAGATCTTCGGCCCGGTGGCCAGCGTGATCGGATTCGACACCGACGACGAGGCGGTGCGCATGGCCAACGACAGCCGATACGGCCTGTACGGCGGCATCCATTCGCGCGACCCGGCCAAGGCCTGGGAGATGGCGCTGCAACTGCGAACCGGCGGCGTCATCATCAACGGCGGTCTCTACCGCCAGAACGACGCGCCCTTCGGCGGCTACAAGCGCAGCGGCCTGGGCCGCGAATACGGCGACGGCTGGTTGCACGAGTACACGCAGGAAAAGGCCATCGTCTACCCGATTGGTCTCTGAGCGATGCCACGCTGGCTCAGCGTCACTGTTGCCGCAGTGCTGGGGTTGACCAGCGTCGGCGGATGGTTCTTCTACTCGCCGATGCCGGCGGCCTCGCCAGCGGCTGCCGACAGCCGCACTGTCATGGTTGGTGGGCGCGAGCGCAGCTTTCTGGTGGTCGCACCGCCCGCGGTCCAGGCCGGCGCGCCGGTGCTGATCGTGCTGCACGGCTCGCTGATGGACGGCGGGAAGATGCGCGGCATGCTCGGCCCGCGCTTCGAGCGACTGGCGCGCCAGCACGGCGCCGTGGTGGTCTACCCGAGCGGGATCGAAGGCCACTTCAACGACGGCCGCCTGGTGGCCTCATACAGCGCACGCACCTTGAACATCGATGACGTGGGCTTCATGCGCGCGATCGTCGGTGCGCTGGCGGCGTCGAATGCCGTCGATCGCACACGGGTGTTCGCCTTCGGCTACTCCAATGGCGGTGCGCCTCGCCTCGGAGGCATCCGATCTGGTGGCCGGCATCATCGTCGCCAATGCCAACGTCCCGACACCCGACAACATGGGCTGGACGCTGGCGCCTGCAGCGGCGGCGACCAAGGTCGTGCTGCTCGAAGGCACAGACGATCCGATTAACCCCTACGGCGGCGGGCGCGTCACGATTTTCGGTTTCGGTGACCGCGGCACCGTGCTGTCAGCGCCCGCCAGTGCGCGCTGGTTCAGGCAGCGTGCCGGGCTGGCGGCCGATCCGGTGGCCGATGTCACGCGCCGCATCGGCGATCTCGACGTCCACCAGCAGGACTGGGGCGCACCGACGCGGGTGCGCCTGGTCACGATGCAGGGTGCGGGCCACACCGTGCCTCAGCCGGACTACCGTTTCCCGAAATTTCTGGGGGCCACTGTTCAGACCGATTCGATCCTGGATGAGGCCTGGGGGATGTTGAACGGCCGGTGACGTGGATGGGAACTGGGCCGCCCTGGGTTATGAGGAGGAATTTTCTCTATCAACCAGCATCCTGATAACTACCCTTCTCAGGGCGTCAGAAAAATGGGTTCATCGCGCACCTGCCAGATTGACAGGGTGCTTTTTGAGCCCCGCAAAGGCGGCTCGGCCTCGGCCCCCCGACCAGCCGACGTGACAGGCATTGAGCACTCTCGGCGCGACTTCCCGGCTTGGGCAGTGTCTCGCCAGCGGCCCGCCCTACTACACTTGCCCCATGACCCCCGCCGCCCCCGCACTGCCCCGCAAGAAGCTGCCCGTGGGCATCCAGACCTTCGCCAAACTGCGCGACGAGGACTGCTACTACGTGGACAAGTCGGGGCTGGCGATCGACCTGATCGAGTCGGGTTCGTACTTCTTCCTCAGCCGCCCCCGGCGCTTCGGCAAGAGCCTGCTGGTCGACACGTTCAAGGAACTCTTCGAGGGCAACCGCGCGCTGTTCGAGGGCCTGGCCGCCGAGACACGCTGGGACTGGTCCCGGCGCCATCCGGTCATCCGCATCAGCTTCGCCGATGGCATGCTCAAGAGCCGGACTGAACTGGACCGGCGCATCCAGAGCAACCTGCGCCGCAATCGCGCCGCCTTGGGTCTGCCCCGTCCGGCCGACATCGACCCTGACGACACGGCCGATGACCTGGCCGACCTGATCGAGCAGGCCCACCTGAAGCAGGGGGCGCCGGCGGTGGTGCTGGTCGACGAGTACGACAAGCCCATTCTGGACAACATCACCGATCCGGCCCGGGCCGTCGAGATGCGCGACGGGCTGCGCAACCTGTACTCGGTGCTCAAGGGGGCCGACCCGCACCTGAAGTTCGTGTTCCTGACGGGGGTGTCCAAGTTCAGCAAGGTCAGCCTGTTCTCGGGGCTGAACAACCTGCAGGACATCACGCTGGACGCCCGCTGGAGCGCGCTGTGCGGCTACACCGACCACGACATCGACACCGTCTTCGCGCCGGAGCTGCCGGGGCTGGACCGCGACGAGATCCGGCGCTGGTACAACGGCTACAACTGGCGCGGTGTGGGCATCTACAACCCGTTTGATGTGCTGCTGCTGTTCGACACCCGGGAGTTCAAGGCCCACTGGTTCGACACGGGCACGCCCACCTTCCTGGTCAAGCTGCTGGCCGAGCAGTCCTGGTTCACGCCCGATCTGGCGCGATTGAAGGCCGACGAGATGGAGCTGCTGAGCTTCGAGGTCGAGCAGATCGGCGCGGTGGCCCTGCTGTTCCAGGCCGGCTACCTGAGCGTGCATGCGGTCGAGGAGACCGAGACGCGGGAGCTGATCTACACGCTGGGCTACCCGAACCGGGAAGTGGAGATGAGCCTCAACCGGGTGCTGCTGCCCGGCTATGGCGTGCCGGGGCGGGCCGCTTCGCTCAACCGACAGACCCTGCTCAAGGCGCTGCGCGAGCGGGACTGGATCGCCATGGAAACGACGCTGAGAGCGCTGTTCGCCAGCATCCCGAGCGACTGGTACAGGAAGAACACGCTGGCAGGGTTCGAGGGGCACTACGCGAGCGTGTTCTACAGCCACCTGGCCGGGCTGGGGCTGGACCTGCGGGTCGAGGATGCGACCAACCACGGGCGCATCGACCTGACCGTGGTCCAGCAGGAACAGGTGTTCCTGTTCGAGTTCAAGGTGGTGGCGGATGAGCCCGAAGGCCATGCGCTGCGGCAGATCCGCGACAAGGGCTACGCCGAGAAGTACCTGGGCCAGGGTGCGGACGTCCATCTGATCGGTGTCGAGTTCAGTCGGACGGCGCGCAATGTCGTCGGCTTCGAGGTCGAGACCCTCGCCGGGTGATCGTGCCCGTCCGCAGGCAAAGACGCAGGTGAAGACCGGTTGAAGGAGGCTGGTTTGAACGCCATGAACGCCACCGAGGCCACGAAGGCGCAAGAAAGCCGCCCGCGCGGCCGTCCACGCGGCACCCAGACCCGGCTGCTGCACGAACACGCTGGCCACCTCGGGCGTCACCACTTCGCGTTCCTGCGCGCGCTGCTCGATGGCGTCGAGCTGGAGCAGGCCTGGACGCGCTACCTCGCGTTCTCGGGCGGCCCGAGCGACCGGCGGCATTTTGTCAGCCGCCTGCGCCAGGTGGTCGAAGCGATCGAACACGCGGGGGCGCGGCGGGCATGTATGGTCGAGCTGGCGGTGGCGCTGCCGGCGCTGAGCGCGCTGCCGGACTTCGTGCCCACCCGGGGGGCACGACGTGCCCCCTTGTCGCAAACAGCCACGGCCTTCACCGCCACCGCCGCCCCCTCCCTGGACGACTGGCGGTCCGCACAGTGCGGCGCCTCGGGCATCGACGAGGATTTTTATACGCAGGCCGAGTGGGTTGACCTCTATGGGGAGGCGTTCGGCCACGCACCGCCAGCGTCGGCGTCGGCATCGATGCCCGCTCTCGCCCTCTCGGCCACGGCACACGCCCACCTGGCCGAGACCGCTCACCCCGAAGTGAATCCGCGTCTGACCTCGGCGCAGCGCCGCGCCGTGATCGACGCACTGGCGACCCTGGAGCGCGTGCTGGCCCGCGAAGCGCGGCTGGACGACGAGACCGGGTTCTGGCTGGGCGCGGGCCTGCCGCGCGAACTGGCCCGGGTGGGGGTGCAGTCGCTGGGCGATCTGGTGCGCTACATCAACCTGCAGGGCTTTCGTTGGCACCGCACGGTGTCGCGGCTGGGCGCGGTGCGCGCCACGCGGCTCGTGGCGTGGCTCGTGCCTATCGCGCAGCAGGGCGATCAGGCGCTTCTGGACTCGGCACTCCGGCCCGAGAGCGACCTCGCACGACTGCGCCAGCGCGACCTGGCACGTGCGCCGGTGACGGATCTGGCTGCTCTGGCCGGCGGCACGGATCCTCTGATGCCGGTCGCGGTCCCGGTCATGGACATGGCCCTCCCGGATGCGCTCTCCGGACGCGACGGCCTGTTCCGCTCGCCCGACACCAACGTCTGGGGCGCACAGACCGACGTGCAGGCCATCCAGCAGTGGCTGAGTCGCTACCAGGGCCAGACCCGGCGCGACTACGCCCGCATCGCCGAGCGGTTCTACCGCTGGTGCCTGCAGGTGCGGCGCACCGCGCTGTCTTCGCTGCAGGAGCCAGACATCCAGGCCTACCAGGCGTTTGTCTCAGCGCCACCAGCCGACTGGGTGCAGCCGCGCAAGGTACGGCGGGAAGACGCCGCGTGGCGGCCGTTCCGGGGGCCGCTGGGGCGCAACAGCCAGCGCCACGAGTTCGCGGTGCTGGGCGGGCTGTTCGCGGCGATGCACGACAAGGGTTACCTGCGCGCCAACGCGATGTCCGGCCTGGGCCGCACGCTGGGGCTAGTAAAACCCAGCATCGATGTGCGACGTTCGCTGAACGAGGCCCAGTGGTCGTTCGCGATGGTGGTGCTGCGGGAGCGGCCGGACACGCCGGCGCGGCGGCGGCTGCAGTTGCTGCTCGACCTCGCGAGCACGACGGGGCTGCGGCTGTCGGAGCTGGCGACGACCCGGATGAAGGGTTTGCGGCAGGAACTGGTGGACGGGGAATCCGCGTGGCTGCTGGACGTGATCGGCAAGGGCGGCAAGCTGCGCACGGTGATGGTGTTCGACGACATCAAGGCGTTGATGGAGCAGCACCACGCGGACATGGACGCTGCCAGGGTGGGGTTCGAGGACGCCGTGGAGCGGGTGCAGGTGCCCAACAGCCGGCCGACCACGGCCGCGGGCGAGCGCATGGCCTCGGGCGACCAGGAGGCAGATGCCGTGGCGTCAACGGGCGGCGCGCTTCAAGATGCCTTGCGCGCCGAACACCTGCAGGCGTGGCGGCCCCTGATCGGGATTCTGCGGCGTCCGCCGCCGAGGCGGGATCTGGACGCGCGCGGGGTGCCGTTCGTGGACCGGGAGCAGCCCTCGCAGGCCGATCGGTATGGCGCGCTGGAGCGCTCGGCGATCTACCGGCTGCTGCGGCGCTTTTTTACGGACGTGGCGAACGCGGCGGCCACGCGCGAGGGGGCACCTCCCGCGGCCGAGTTCTTGAAAGCTTCGACCCACTGGCTGCGCCACACCTTCGCCAACGAGGCGATCAAGCAGATGCAGCCACAGGTGCTGCAGAGCCTGCTGGGGCACTCGGACCTGCGGGTGACCTCGGTGTACGTCAAGGCGCAGGCGGCCGACCTCGTGCGCGGCATGCGGGCCCTGCCTCGCAAGCGCTGAGTCGAGCTATCGCGAGCAGTGTTGCCCCTGGTTGTTGGCGCCGGACCAAATCTGGGTCTTCCGCATTTTGTGTTGCGTCACCCATAGGGCGTAGAAAGGCGCAGACTGGGTCGCTGGCAGCGACGGCGCAGCCGAAAGGCAATGCCATGCTGGTGGTCCCCATGCTGTCTGAAGCCTTGGCGGTCATCGATCACCAGGTTCTGGGCTGGCACCTCGCCGGCCCACGACTGGTCTTCCAGATCGGCTCCACAGCCCGCAGGCCCTGCTGCCCACGGTGTCACAACTCGCGCGTGCGGCGGCATGGTCATTACCAGCGACACCCATCGGACCTGCCCAGCTTCGGCACGCCGGTGACGCTGGACGTTGAAGTGCGCCGATGGCGCTGCATGGCCCCGGGCTGTGGTGGACACACCTTCAGCGACTCAATGGGCTCGTTCGTCCAGCCGCGCAGTCGCTACAGCGTGCGCAGCCGGGTGGCCCTGGAACACCTGGGTTGCACCTCGGGTGGCCAGGCTGGAGCCCGGCTGTCATGGTCGCTGGGCCTGAGGGCTGGCGCCGACACGATCCTGCGAGCTGTGCACGCCCTGCCACCGCCGGCCATCGGTGAGCCCCTGGTGGTGGGCATTGACGATTGGGCGCTGGCGCGGGGTCACCACTACGGCACGATCTTCGTGGACCTGCAGCAGCACCGCCCTCTGGATCTGATCGCCGGCCGCGAGATGACAGAAGTGCGGGACTGGCTGGCACAACACCCGGGAATCCGCGTGGTCGCGCGTGACAGAGCCGGCGCCTACGGACAGGCCACCCGGCAGGCTCTGCGTGAGCGAACAGCCATCCCCCCTTGAATGAGCCTGTTCGGTCCGAGACGATGGTGTCCACCTGAACTGACTGGTGGAGACCATGAACGAGCCAAGCTTGATCCGAAGAAAGCACAGCGCCGAGTTGAAGGCGCGGGTGCTGAGCGAGTGCCGGGAGCCGAGGGCGTCGATCGCGGCGGTGGCATTGGCTCACGGTCTGAACGCCAATCTGGTGCGCAAGTGGCTGGTGGGGCGAGGGCTGGGGCGCCCGAGCCTTGATCCGGCCGAGTTGGAG
>NZ_JANPAB010000089.1:0-39664 GCF_031429695.1 Sphaerotilus sp. | reverse complement strand
TCCTGCGTGACCATGCCGATTTGCGCGCGTAGGCTGTCTTGCGAAACGGTCGCGATATCGGTGCCGTCAATCAGGATGCGGCCGCTTTCTACGTCGTAAAAGCGCAAGAGCAAATTGACGAGCGTTGACTTCCCGGCGCCTGAGCGGCCCACGAGACCGATCTTTTCACCGGGTTTGATAATGAGTGAAAAGTCGTCGATGATGCGGGACTTTTCGTGCGTTGCGCCGTACGCGAACGTCACGTTCTCAAAGCGAACTTCACCGCGCGGAACCTCGATTGCTTTGGCATCGACCGCATCGAACACCGTTTCCGGACGCGACAGCGTATCCATGCCGTCCCGCACCGTGCCAATATGCTCGAACAAGCCTGCGAGTTCCCACATGACCCAGTTCGACATGCCGTTCAGACGCAACGCCATCGCAGTCGATGCAGCCAACGCCCCCACACCGACTTCGCCACGCATCCACAGCCACAGCGCCACACCGGCCGTCGACACGATCAGGCCCATGCTCAGCAGGTGGTTGACCACCTCGAAGCCGCTGACCAGCCGCATCTGGCCATGGACCGTGCCGAGGAACTCGCCCATCGCGCTGCGGGCATAACCCGCCTCGCGCCGGCCGTGCGAGAACAGCTTGACCGTGGCAATGTTGGTGTAGGCGTCCGAGATGCGCCCCGTCATCAGCGAGCGGGCATCGGCCTGTTTCTGCCCGATGCGCGACAGACGCGGCACAAAGAAGCGCACCGACAGCGCATACAGCCCCAGCCAGACCGCGAATGGCCACAGCAACCAGGCGTCCAGCCGCCCGGCCAGCGCCGTCATCGTCACGAAGTAGATGACCACGAACACGAGGATGTCGCAGGTGATCATCGTCGTGTCGCGCACCGCCAGCGCCGACTGCATCACCTTGGCCGCGACACGGCCGGCGAACTCGTCCTGGTAGAACGACATGCTCTGGCCGAGCATCAGGCGGTGGAAATTCCAGCGCAGCCGCATGGGAAAGTTGCCGGCCAGCGTCTGGTGCTTGAACATCGTCTGCAGCAGGACCAGCGCCGTGCTGCCCATGACCAGCCCCGCAAACCCGAACAGCCGGCCCCGCTGCTCGGCCCACAGTTGCTGCGGCGGCGTACTGCCGAGCCAGTCGACGATGTCGCCCAGCAGGCCGAACAGGTAGGCCTCGAACGCACCGATGCCGGCCGTGAGCAGCGCCATGGCCAGCACGTACGACCGCATTCCCGCGGTGCAGCTCCACATGAAACGCAGGAATCCGCGGGGTGGCGTCGCCATCTCGGCCGTGGGAAACGGATCGATCAGGCGCTCGAATTTCTCTAAAGCGAAAAACACTTTTGGGTTCTCTCTGAAACGCGCAGGGCCGAATTGTGGGGCTGTGATACCCGCATTACCCAGATCCGACAAGACTGCACAGACACTTGCGGGACACCGGAGAAGAATGGACACCATGCACACACCCCACCACCCCACCTCCTCCGCTCCGGACCTGCCGCGCCGCCAGATGCTGATGGCACTGGCCGCGATGGGTGCCGGCCCCGCGCTGTGGCCCACGACTGCCGCCGCGCAAATCGCCCCCCTTTATGGCAATTTTCGCGGCGCCAGTCTGGGCGACAACGCCAACCTGAACGGCGCCGTGGCGTTCCCCGCGGGCCACGCGTTCAACACCGACATCACGCGGGCTGCAGTCGATCCCGCGTCGGCCGCCATCCTGAGCAGCATCGGCCTGACCGCCAACCTGCGCCCGGACTTCGGCTCGGGCACCTGGGACGGCGGGCCGATCGGCATTCCCTACACGGTGGTCTCGGGCACCCAGGCCAAGGTCAACATCCGCTTCACCGCCTACGGCAGCGAGAGCGATCCCGGCCCCTACCCCGTGCCCCGCACGGCCCCGGTGGAGGGCGGCTCCAACAGCGCGGGCGACCGGCACGTGCTCGTCATCGACCGCGACAACCAGCGGCTCTACGAACTCTACCGGGCGTTCCTGCAAGCCGACGGCAGCTGGAACGCCGACTGCGGCGCCGTCTTCGCACTCGACAACATGGTGATCCGCCCAGGGGGCAAACCCGGCTGGACCAGTGCGGACGCGGCGGGACTGCCGATCCTCCCCGGCCTGGTCCGCTACGAAGAGGCCATCCAGGGGGCTGGCGGCATCCGCCACGCGCTGCGTTTCACCGTCTCGCGCACACGCAAGGCCTACGTGCCGCCCGCGACGCACTGGGCGTCGAGCAACACCAGCACGTCCCTGCCCCCGATGGGCGCACGCTTCCGGCTCAAGGCCAGCTTCGTGATCCCGTCCACCTTCAGCAACGAGGCCAAGGCGATCCTGACGGCGTTGAAGACCTACGGCATGTTCATCGCCGACAACGGCAGCAACTACTACCTCAGCGGCGTTCCCGATGCCCGCTGGAACAACAGCCGCCTCATCACCGAGCTGAAGTCGGTCAAGGGCAGCCACTTCGAGGTGCTCCAGATGACCGGACTGGTCAAGGGCTGATCCGACCCGGGCCACCGGGTCAGCGGCCCTTCTTCGGCGCCGCCTTCGACCCGGTGACCCGCGGCGGCAGCCCCGTGTGCTGCGTCAGGATGCGACCGGCCTGCGGCGCGGCGGCGCTTGCACGGCCCGGCACCACGATCTTGGCCTTGCCGGCGGGCTTGGCCACCGAGGTCTTGATGCCGACCGGCGTCGAGTTCTTGCGCCGCGCGCTCTGGTAGCTGCCGTCGGTCGTGGGCTGGTAGGTCGGGATCAGGTGGTGCTTGCCGTTGCCGATCAGGTCGGCGCGGCCCATCTCGCTGAGCGCGTCGCGCAGCAGCGGCCAGTTGTTCGCATCGTGGTAGCGCAGGAAGGCCTTGTGCAGCCGGCGGCGGCGGTCACCGCGCACGATGTCCACCTTCTCGGCGCGGCCCGCCTCGCGGCTCAGGCCCTTGAGCGGGTTGAGTCCCGAGTGGTACATCGCTGTCGCGGTGGCCATCGGCGAGGGATAGAAGGTCTGCACCTGGTCGGCACGGAAGCCGTTCTTCTTCAGCCAGACGGCGAGGTTCATCATGTCCTCGTCGCTGGTGCCGGGGTGGGCGGCGATGAAATACGGGATCAGGAACTGCTTCTTGCCAGCCTCTTCGCTGAACTTCTCGAAGAGCTGCTTGAAACGGTCGTAGGTGCCGATGCCCGGTTTCATCATCTTGGACAGCGGGCCGCCCTCGGTGTGCTCCGGGGCGATCTTCAGGTAGCCACCGACGTGGTGCGTGACCAGCTCCTTGATGTACTCGGGTGAGCGTAGCGCCAGGTCATAGCGCAGGCCCGAGCCGATCAGGATCTTCTTGACACCGCGCAGCGCCCGTGCCCGGCGGTACATGTGGATCAGCGGGTCGTGGTCGGTGTTCAGGTTCGAGCAGATGCCGGGGTAGACGCAGCTCGGCTTGCGGCACGCCGCCTCGATCTCGGGCGACTTGCAGCCGATGCGGTACATGTTGGCCGTCGGGCCGCCGAGGTCGGAGATGACGCCGGTGAAGCCCTTGACGCGGTCGCGGATGTCCTCGATCTCGCGGATCACCGAGTCCTCGGAGCGGCTCTGGATGATGCGGCCCTCGTGCTCGGTGATCGAGCAGAAGGTGCAACCGCCGAAGCAGCCGCGCATGATGTTGACGCTGAAGCGGATCATTTCCCACGCGGGGATCTTGGTCGCGCCGTCGTGGCTGCCCTGCTCGTCGGCGTAACTGGGGTGCGGGCTGCGCGCGTAGGGCAGGTCGAACACCAGGTCCATCTCTTCGGTGGTCAGCGGGATCGGCGGCGGGTTGATCCAGGCGTCGCGCTCGCCGTGGCGCTGCACCAGCGCGCGGGCGTTGCCGGGGTTGGTCTCCAGGTGCAGCACGCGGTTGGCGTGGGCGTAGAGAACCTGGTCGCTCTTGACCTGCTCGTAGGCGGGCAGGCGGATCACGGTCCGCTCGCGCGGTGGCATCTGCAGGCGGCCGGTGGCACGCGCGGTCGGGATGAAGCGGATCGGCTGCACCCCGCCTTGTGCGGCGCCGGTGTCGCCACCCTCCTCCTTGGCGCAGGTCGTGCCTTGCTCGGCAGCCTGCTCGGAGGTGGTCTGATAGGGATTGATGTGCGAGTCGATGCGCCCGGGCAGGTCGACATCGCTCGAATCCAGCTCGAACCAGCCCTCGGCGCTCGGGTCGTTGGTGCGGCGCATGAAGGCAGTGCCGCGCACGTCGGTGATCTGCTCGACCGGCTCGCGTGCGGCCAGGCGGTGGGCGATCTCGACGATGGCGCGCTCGGCGTTGCCGTACAGCAGCAGATCGACCTTGGCATCGACCAGGATCGAGCGGCGCACCTTGTCCTGCCAGTAGTCGTAGTGCGCGATGCGGCGCAGCGAGGCTTCGATGCCGCCGAGCACGATCGGCACGTCGTTCCACGCTTCCTTGCAGCGTTGGGCGTAGACCAGCGAACTGCGGTCCGGCCGCTTGCCGCCGAGGCCACCGGGGGTGTAGGCGTCGTCGCTGCGGATCTTGCGATCGGCGGTGTAGCGGTTGATCATCGAATCCATGTTGCCGGCGGTGACGCCGAAGAACAGGTTCGGTTTGCCGAGCACCTTGAACGGATCGGCGCTCTGCCAGTCGGGCTGGGCGATGATGCCGACGCGAAAACCCTGCGCCTCCAGCATCCGCCCGATCACGGCCATGCCGAAACTCGGGTGATCGACATAGGCATCGCCCGTGACCAGCACGATGTCGCAGGAATCCCAGCCGAGGGTCTCCATCTCGGCGCGGCTCATCGGCAGGAACTTGGCCGTCCCGAAGCGCTTGGCCCAGTACGGACGGTAGCCGTTCAGGGCCTTCGGGGCGCGGGGCATGGTGGGGGCGGTCAGGGTGGCGGCCAAGGCAGGACTCTCGATGCATGGAAAAGACAACCTTCGATTGTCGGCGCTCGGACGCCTGGCCGCCAGTGCGGCAACGAATTCTCCTTGCGATCAGCCGGATAGCGGGTCCAGCGCGCGGCTGCCTGTGCGCTCCGACACCAGTGCAGGCCAGCGATGCCTTATGCTGCAAGCCACTTTTCGGCATCTAGCGCGGATCGCGGCGCCGAAGCAGCGCCGGCCGACCCGCAGGGATGCCTCGTCCACGCCACGCTCAGGAGCACGCCATGGCAACACCCAACTATTCCTACGAAAAACGTCAGCGCGAACTCGCCAAGAAGCGCAAGACGGAAGAAAAGCGCAACCGCAAGACCAACCCGGGCCGCGACGACGGCACACCGTCCTCGGATCCGTCTGCACCCGCTGACGGTGGCCTGCCGCCACAAGCCGGCGCAGGCGAGTCCGCCAACGCCAGCTGATCACGCGGGCGCGGGCCTGCGCCCTCTCAGGCGGCGCAGCCAGCCCGGCGCCGGCTGCGCCACAGCAGGCCCAGCCCAGTCGCCAGCATCAGGGCAGACGCGGGTTCAGGCACTGCCGCCGCCCCATCCCCGAGGGTGAGCACTTGGGTCACATCCCAGCCCAGTTCGGCCAGATGGACATGGCCACGAAAGCCATCACTGAAGCGCACCTCGACATACGCATGCCGCAGCGAGGCGCCGTTGAAATCCAGGTTCTGGCTGTCCACCTCGCCAGCCGAGGCGTGAAGAATGCGGTCCAGATCCAGACCACCGAAGCGCCAGATGCTCTGGCCCGTCACCTGCAGACCGGACCAGACCTGCGACGAGTAGTGCGTGCTGCTGCCGGGCAGGCGATCCTCGCGCTGCCCGTCGGACAAGTAGTCCTCCCAGACACCGGCGCCGTCGTCCTGCGCACCCATCGAGTAAGTCACTCCTGTGACCAGAATGCCGGCATCGGATTGATTCACCACCTCCCCGGCCTGCAAATACCAGTCGCCATCCAGTGTCACGGTCGCTGCGTGCCGGGCCGTCTGGGCCTGCGCGAATACCGAGACCGAAGCAGCGATTATTCCCGCGATCATTTTCCTGTTCATGCCAGTTCCCGTGTTTACCCAAGGCTGCGTGGCTCAGCACCTGAGCTATTTATGTTTGAAAATACCGAGTTGCCACTGGGCTGAACCGTAACGGGAACACGCGGTTTGTCGCCAGCAGATACACCCCCCGAACACGGGGTTGCTGCGCGTCTGCGGTAGGCCAAATATCGAAAAATGCACAGCCGTAACCCCCTGTTTCGCGGGGTTTCAACGTTGTGCAAAGTGTTATTTTTCATTTCCGCACGGCGCTGTCTTGGTGCGCAGCGAGGCACTCTGGCTCATGCGATCAGCCACTCTTCGCGCAGGCGACGCATGAATTCAGTCGCAGGAACCGGTTTACCCAGCAGATAGCCCTGGGCCACATCACAGTGCTGCTCGGCCAGAAAATCGAGCTGCTCGGCGGTTTCCACACCCTCCGCGACCAATCCGACTTCCAGACTCCGGGCCATGGAAATCATGGCGCTCACCAAGCGCGAGCTGCCCGCATCCTGCGGCACATTGACCAGGAATGAACGGTCGATCTTGAAGCGCTGTACCGGGAGGTCGCGCAGATAGGACAGGCTGGAATACCCCACCCCGAAATCGTCGATCGAAACGCTGACCCCCAGTGCGGCCAGCCGGTTCAGCAGCCCGCGGGCCTGTTCGGTGTCGGTGACGGCCGCACTCTCGGTGATTTCCAGCTCCAGCGACTCCGGGGCCAGTGCATGGCGCGCCAGCGATTCACGCACAGCGCTCACGATGTCGTCGTCCACCATCTGCCGGCTCGACAGGTTCACCGCCACCGACAACGGCCGGCCGGTCACGTCGTGCCAATTCCGCGCATGGCGGCAGGCTTCGTCCAGCACCCAGCGGCCGATCGGCACGATCAGGCCCGACTCCTCCGCGACCGGAATGAAGTCAGCAGGCGAAACCATGCCCTGGCTGTGGTGGTGCCAGCGCAGCAGCGCCTCGGCGCCGACCAGCGCGCGGGTGCGGCAATCGAACTGGGGCTGGAAGTACAGCTCCAGCTCCTTGCGCTCCAGCGCCCGGTGCAGATCGACTTCGCGCTGGAGCTGTTCCGGCGAGTGCTGGCGGTCCTCCCGGTGGTGCACGTGCAACTGGCTTCGGCCGGCGTTCTTGGCGACGTACATGGCCGAATCCGCCTGGCTCATCATCACCACGCCATCGACATCGTCCACGCCATCACCAGCCTCCAGTCCCGTGATGCCAATGCTGCCGCTCACCCGCAGACGGTGTCCATCCACCTCCAGCGGCTCCGACAGCAGCTTGAGAATCCGTCGCGCAACCGTCTCGATGTGCGCCAGCGCGTCCACCTCCATCAGCAGCACGGCAAATTCATCACCACCCAGGCGCGCGAGGACCGCGTCCTCGTCCAGAGCGCCACGCAGGCGTGCCGCGATTTCAAGCAGAACCCGGTCGCCGACGAGATGGCCCAGCGTCTCGTTGATCTTCTTGAAGCGGTCCAGGTCGATGATCATCATCGCCAGCGGGAGCGGGACTCCCGATACGGCTCTGGCGCGCCGGTCGTCCAGCGCCTGTGCCAGGCGCTTCTGGAAGGCCTCGCGGTTGATCAAACCGGTCAGCGCATCGTGCTGAGCCAGCTTGCGCATGGCCGCCGCAGCGCGCAGGCCGGCGCTCAGATCACGCAACATGCCCAGCCACTCCCCGCCAGGTGCCACCGTCACCAGCGATCGACAGGCCAGAGAGAGCGGAAAGGCAGTGCCGTCCGGCCGCGATGCCCGCAACTCGATCCGGGTGCCGTCCAAACCTGAACTGCCGTCGGCCAGCCGACGAAGATGGCCGTGCAGGCGGGGCAGATCGGCCGCATCGATCAGATGGAACAGCGACTGCCCCACCAGCGCCTCCCGGCGGAACATGGCCAGCGCCGCCGGATTGGCCGCCAGCAACACGCCATCCGCGTCGAAGGTGACGATGCCCTCGGTGCTTTGGTCGATCACGCCGCGCAGTCGGGCATCGTCGAACTCGGCCTGCTGGTCCATCGCGCGGACCGCTTCGGCGGACCGGTCCACCCGGCGCTGCTGGTGCCGCAGCGTCATCGCCAGCACCAGCGTGCCCAGCGCGCCGCACAGCAGCACCAGCAGCGCCTCGGCGCGCAGCAGGTACACAACGGGCTGCTGATGAATCGACAGCATCCACAGGCGCTGCCCGACCTCGATCACGTAGCGCCGGTCCGGTGCCGCCACGGCCAGCGACCCGAACCACGGTGCCAGGTCCTTCCCGGTCGGACCGCCACCTTCGTAGACAACGGTCTCCGGCTGTCCGATGCCCGCGACCGTACCAATGTCACTCACCCGCACCCGGTAGGGCAGGTTGATCCCTTCCGGCATCACGGTGGCGATGACCCGATTCAGATCGATGGACACATTCACCTGCCCCTGGAAGGCTTGGCGTCGCCGCTCGACCGTGCCCGGATCGCCTTGCCCTCCGGTCTGCCGGTAGATGGACACCCCAATGTCGACCCCCACAAACCCTTCGGGCAGGCGGTGCGGCAGCGTCAGGAGGCAGAGATTGCCGTCGCGCGCGGCGTCGATCCACTGCGCACGGGCGGCATCGACCACCGGATCGTCCCGCGGTCCCGCTTCAACGGGTTCCCGGTAGCGCGTCGAGAGTTGCCGGTCCGCCGGACGCCATGCGTCCAGACGCACCGACACCACTTCCGGCAGATTGTTCTGCACCTGAAGGATGTCGTAGTGCGTCCGGAACTCTTCTCTGGAAACCTCGTCGCTGGCCAGAAACAGGCCCTGGAAACTGCGCGCCACGTCGACCAGACGCTTCACGTGCCGGTCGAACAGCAGTTCCCGGGCCTCCCCGAAGGCGTTGAAGCGGGATTGCGCGTCCTCGGCGAGTCGCCCGGCGACCGAGCCCCAGGCGATCAGCGTGACCAGGCAGCCCAGCATGACCAGCCCGTACCCGAGCCACCGGCTCATGCGGGCGTTGCCGGGTACGCCGTAACCGTTCCGTCTGGTGGTTATGTTGCTCAAGGATTTCCTCATCCGTTCCTGGCGGTACCGGGACATCGGCAGTGTCGGCAGAACCTGAAGCCGGTGCGCAGCCAGACCGCATGACCAACTTTGTCAAGCCATCCGCCCACTGCTGGATGTCGATTGTTCATTTGCATCAACCACCGCAAGACGCGCCACCCGCAGCTTAAGAGCGCATCCAGATCACACAAAAAGTCACACATTTCGAGTTATTCTTACAAATAGACACCTTTAGAACAACAAGACACCACGGGTCTCCCCCCACCGAATTCCCCGAACTGCACATGCCGCCCACCCACTTTCGCCATTTGATTCCCCTGTTCCGATGTGGCACGAAGGGCACGGGACTGCTGCTGACCGCGGGCAGTGCGCATGCAGCGGACGCACCCTGGATGCGCGTGTCCCTGGAGAGCCCGCTCGGCCCCGCCTGGGCCTGGACGCTGCTGGCGGTGATGATGACCATCGTCGTGCTGCTGGCGGCTTATACCTTCCGTCACTACTGGTTCTCGCTGAACCGCCTCTTCGGCGATCAGCGCCACCCCTACGCCAGCATCGTCAGCGCCGACTGGCCGCGTGTGACCATCTTCGTGGCCGCCCACAACGAAGAGGCCGTGATCGAGGACTGCCTGGTCAATCTGATGGGGGTGGACTATCCCGCGGACCGCATGCTCGTGGTACCGGTGAATGACCGCTCCAAGGACCGCACCCGCGAGATCATCGACGCCGTCGTCACCCGCTACCCGGGGCGCATCCGGCCCTTCCACCGCACCGACGGCAAGCCTGGCAAGGCTGCGGCCTTGAAGGATGCCACCGAAACGGTGGACACCGACTTCATCATCGTTTTCGATGCGGATTACCTGCCCTCGCGCGGGCTGATCCGGCGGCTGATGGCGCCGTTCTTCGACCCGGAGGTCGGCGCGGTGATGGGCCGGGTCGTGCCGCAGAACTGCGGGGCGAACCTGCTGACGCGGCTGCTCGACCTGGAGCGCTCGGGCGGCTACCAGGTCGATCAGCAGGCACGCATGAACCTGGGCCTCGTGCCGCAGTACGGCGGCACGGTGGGCGGCATCCGACTGTCGGCGCTGCATGCGGTCGGCGGCTGGCACGACGATGTGCTGGCCGAGGACACCGACCTCACCTACCGGCTGCTGCTCGGGAGCTGGAAGACCATCTACCAGAACCGCGCCGAATGCTACGAGGAAGTGCCGCAGAACTGGTCCGTGCGCACGCGCCAGATCAAGCGTTGGGCCAAGGGGCACAACCAGGCGATGTGGCGCCACACCATCGCGCTGCTGCGGCAGTCGGACCTGAGCTGGCGCGAGCGCATCGATGGCGCCCTGCTGCTGGGCGTCTACATCATGGCGCCGGTGCTGATCATCGGCTGGGTGGTGAGCCTGCTGCTGTACTTCACGGTGTCAATGCAGTGGATCGCACCGGCGCTGGTGCTGATGGCGTTCATGACCCATGGTGCCCTGGGCAACTTCGCCGCGTTCTTCGAGATCGCTGCGGCCACCCACATGGACCGCTCGCACCACCGCATCCGGCTGCTGGCGTTCAACTGGCTCGGCTTCATCGTCAGCGCGGTGGCCATCTCGCGGGGCGCGCTGGAGCAGATGGTGCTCGACCGCATCGGCACTCAGAAATTCCACTGGGACAAGACCATCCGGTACCGCACCGCGGCCCCAAAACAGGGAGCGCCGGCATGAGGATCACCCTGCTGCTGATCGTGCTGACCTTGTTGACCGTGCTGCTGCCACTGGTGCCGGCTTTCCGCGAATGGTGGAAGCCCACCGACGTGACACCGCTGCCAATCGACGAAATGGACGCGCTGGAACCCGAGTACCTGGCGCGGCGCTTTTCCGGGCTGATCGGGCCGGCGCTGGACCAGGGATTGATCGCGCTGGGCGGTGTTCCGCTGGTGCACCTGCCGGCCCACGCCATCCACGCCCCCTGGCCGCTCAATGACCAGGAAGTGCGCACCGGCCGCACCCGACGCATCTGGCACACCGACGGCGACTGCGTGCTGCCCGAGCGGCTGCACTGCCTGGCGGAGATGTCCGCCCGCGGCGCCCTGCGCACCTCCACAGGCCGCACCTACCGTGCGTTGCTGAGCGGCGCGCAGCTCACGCTGGCGCCGCGCACCCGGGTCATCCGCTGGGCACACGCTCAAAGCCTCGCGATTGGCGACCACTGCCAGCTGCCCGCACGCATCAGCGCCACGCAGGTGCTGATGCTGGGCCGCGAGGTGAGTTTTTCGCTGCTGCATGCGCCGGCCATCCGTTTCACCGGCCAGGTGCCGATGGACTGGCCCATTCCGCCCGAAGGCCGCTGGTCGATCGGCGCATCGGACGGGGTGCTCTGGGACGCTGTCAGCGGAATCGGCCGGGTGCCGCAGGCGCTGCACGTGCCGCCGCTGCGGCGCTGGCGCGGCCATCTGGTCTGCGACAGCCACTTGTCGCTGGGCGAAGGCTGCGAAGCCGAAGGCAGCCTGCGCGCGGCCGGCACGCTGAACCTCGGTGCAGGCTGCCGCATCCATGGCGGCCTGGTCGCACCGGGCGAGATCTACCTCGCCGCCGGCACCGAGGTGCAGGCCTCGATCGTCTCGGAGACGCTGGTCGTGCTGGGCGCGGGCTGCGTGATCGGTGTGCCGGGCGCACACGCCACTGTGCGGGCGCCGCGGGTGGAGATCGGCAAGGGCGTGGTCGTGCATGGCACGGTCTGGTCCGGCCAGCGCATGTTGAGCGTGGGTGGTCCGCAGGACGAGGACCTGGACCCGATGGACGCATCCGGCCTCGGCCCGGCCGTGCGCTGGAATGTGGTGTCAGGCCGCGGACTGGCCAATGCGGACCTGAAGGTGCCACCTCTGCGACAGTGGAGCGGCGACCTGGTCTGCCAGGGAGACCTGGAGCTGGGTGCACGCTGCCACGTCCGCGGCAGCCTGAAGGCCTACGGCGACCTCGGCCTTGGCCCGGGCGTGCAAGTCGACGGCAGCGTGGTCGCGCAGGGCGACGTGCTGGTTGGTGCCGGCAGCCGGGTGGGTGGCTCGGTGGTGTCGGAAACCGCGGTCGTGCTCGGCCCCGGCTGCACCATCGGCACGCCCGAACGGCACGCCACCGTCTGCGCGCCGCGCATCGAGGTGGCGCTCGGCGTGGTGGTCCACGGCACCGTCTGGGCCGGCGCCAGCGGCGACGCACTGGGCGCGCTGCAGATCGGTGCCGATGTCGATCTGGACGAGCACCTGCCCGATCTCCCGCACCTGCCCGCGCTGCCCGGGAGAGCCGCAGCATGAGCGCCGGTCTCGTGTCCCGCATCGCCACCTGGAACTGGGGCCGCGTGCTGATGGCGCTGCTGCTGCTCGGCGCAGCCGCCAGTACCTGGTGGCAGGTCCACGCCGCCAGGCTGCCCGACAACGTCCAGAAGATCGTCCTGCTGCTGCCCGACGCGGAACTGGGCGATCCAGTGCAGTTGCGGGCCTGGCAGGATGCCGCCGAAGAACTGGGCATCCACCTCGACCCCCAGACCGCCTCGCAGGTGATGCGCGACGGCCGCCAGGCGCAGGGCACGGCCTTCATCCTGCCGGACACCCTGCACCGCCGCATGAGCGATGTGTTGATCGGCCACCTGCGCGAGCGGGTGCGCGCCGGCGACACGCTGATGCTGGTCCACGACGCAGGCCTGTCGGACATCGACGGCCGCTACCGCGAGGACCGCTCGCGGCTGTCGGACCTGGCGGGCGTGCAGTACGGGCTGTATGGCGAGCTGAAGACCGGCATGCTGCGTGACGCGCCGGCCTGGGTGCTGCCGGAGCAGGTGCAGGCGCTGGGCATTCCGCCGGGCAAGCTGGTGCGCGGCGCAGAAGGCCGTCCGCAGACCAGCGCACAGCCAGCGCCGGGTCCGGACGAGCCGCTGTCGATCGCCGGCTACGTCTACGGCGAGCTGAAATACCCCACCTTCGTCACCCGCGGCGCCTACGACGGCACCCGGCTGATGACCACCACCGACGGCAGCCTGCTGGCCGGCCTGCACCGCTTCGGCGCCGGGCGGGTGCTGTTCGTCAACCTGCCACTGACGCAGCTCAAGGTGCGCACGGACGGGTTGCTGCTCCACAGCTTCCTGCAGTACTTCGCCGAGCGGGTGGTGGGCGCGCCCCAGCTCTCGCCCATGCCGCAGGGCCGCGGCGCCGTGGTGATGAACTGGCACATCGACGACCGCAAGGCGCTCCCGGCGCTGGAGCGCGCCGCCGAGATGGGCGCGTTCAAGCAAGGCCCCTACTCCATCCACTTCACCGCCGGCCCCGACGTCAACGAGGAAGGCGACGGCAAGGGCATGGACCTGAGCAACAACCCGCAGGCACAGGAGTGGGTGCAGCGCCTGGGGGCGGCCGGCCACGAGATCGGCAGCCATGGCGGCTGGATCCACAACTGGTTCGGCTCGCGGGCCGACAAGCTCGACCGCGAGGTGGTCGCCTCGCTGATCGAGCGCAACTCGTCGCTGCTGCTGGAGGTGGGCGGCCGGCCGGTGCGCGAATACTCGGCCCCGGTCGGCAACCACCCCATGTGGACCACGGCCTGGCTGAAAAAACGTGGCATGCAGTCGTACTACTTCACCGGCAACACCGGCATGGCACCGACCCGCAGCTACCAGGACGGCGTGCGGCCACTGCCGGACATCTGGTCGTATCCGGTGCTGAACTTCGGTGTCTACGCCTCGTTCGAGGAGGCCAAGGCGGACCAGCTCCCGGAAATCGAGGTGGCTGCGTGGCTGACCGACGTGAACCGCTTCTGCGCCGACCACCGGACGCTGCGGCTGGTGTATTTCCACCCGATCGGGCTGGTGATGTACCCGCAGGCCTTCCAGCGCTGGCTGGAGAGCGGCAAGGAACTCGCCGACCAGGGCCGCCTGCGCTGGATGACGATGGCCCAGTACAGCGCGTTTGCCAACCAGCGCCTGCGCACCCGCTGGACGCTCACCGATTCCAGCCCGAGCGCCAGCCTGCCCAGCCAGCAGCTCGAAGCCCACCACCCGCAGTCCCTCGACGGCATGACCTGGCTCCTGCCGCGCGACCGCTACGCCCAGCCCACCGTCACCAGCGGCCAGGCCGTGGTGGATGAAGTGGATGGCCAGTGGCGCGTCGTCGCAGGCACGGGCACCGGCCTGCGCCTGCATCTGCCGCTGGAGCCGCGCAGCGCCCGCAAGCCGTCCTGATTCCCTGTTGACCTGATTGACTGACACCGCCCACGCCATGCAACAACCCATCCTCATCTCCGTCGGCACCCGCCCTGAAATCATCAAGATGGCGCCGGTCCACAGCGAACTGCGCCGCCGCGGCCTGCCCGTGGCCTGGGTCCACACCGGCCAGCACCGGGAAATGGCGCAACCGCTCTACGAATTCTTCGGCATCACGCCGGAACACGAGATCACGCTGGAGCGGCGCAACGGCCAGCTCTCGCACCTGAACGCGCTGCTGCTGGAGGGTCTGTCCGGCGTGTTCGAACAGGTGCAGCCGCGCGCTGTACTGGTTCACGGCGACACCACCAGCACGCTGGCCTCGGCGCAGGCGGCGTTCTACCAAGGGGTGCCGATCGGCCATGTCGAAGCAGGCTTGCGCACCTTCAACCACCGCGAGCCATTTCCCGAAGAGATGAACCGCGAACTGACCGCCCGGCTGGCGCACTGGCACTTCGCGCCGACCGCGAAGGCGGCAACCAACCTGCGCAACGAAGGCGTGCGTCAGCCTGGCATCCACACCGTCGGCAACACCGCCGTCGATGCCGCGCTGGCCGGCACGGCGCGGGTCGAAGCACTGCTCGCCGACGGTCACACCGTGCTGCCGCCGGAACTGGATCTGCTGCGCGAGGGGCTGGCACACCGCCTCTGGCGCCTGGTCACCGTCACAGCCCACCGCCGCGAAAACTGGGGGGACGGGATCGAGAACATCGCCCGCGCGGTGGCCGATCTGCTGGACACGCACCCGGATCTGGCCGTGGTCTGGCCCGTCCATGGCAACCCCGCCGTGAGCGATGCGGTACAGGCTGCGCTGGGTGAAAAGGCGCGCCGGCTGGAAGGCAGGCTGACGCTGTGTGCGCCGCTGGAGTACCCGGCGCTGCTCTGGTGCCTGCACCACAGCGTGCTCGCGCTGACCGACTCGGGCGGCATCCAGGAGGAAGGCGCGGCGCTGTCCTGCCCCGTGCTGGTGCTGCGCAACACGACCGAGCGGCCGGAGCTGATTGACGCGGGTGCTGGCGTGATCGTCGGTACCGACCGCGCGCGCATCGTGCAGACCGTGTCCCACCTGTTCCATGACGCCGCGGCCCTGCAGCGCATGCGCGACGCCGTGAACCCGTTCGGCGATGGCACCACGGCGCAGCAGATCGCCGATGTGCTGCAGCACGACCTGGGGGTCTGAGATGCCACGGCAACGCCTTTGCACCCGCACCGCCGCGTCCGTCCTGCTGCTGCTCGCTGGCACGGTCGCCGCCCAGGAGGCACCTGCCCCGGCCCGCCGCGGCCAGATCGACCTCACCCAGCGCCAGAGCCGCTACAGCGCCAACCTGCCCAGCGGCCACGCCACCAGCCTGCGCGGCAACTGGGCCTTGAGCCAGGACACGGTGCTCAACGCCGAGCTGCTGTCGGAGAAGAAGTTCGACGCCCGAGGGGGCGTGGCCGCCTTCGGTGCGACACAGACCCTGGACCCGGACTGGTTCGTCAGCGCCAGCCTGACCCGCGGCTGGGGCGGCCCGAACTGGGCCCGCAACCGGCTGGACGGCGCCGTTTCGCGCAAGTGGGGCGCTGACCGCCAGCTGGTGACCACGCTGGGCGCCTACCGCGCCAACTTCGACGCCGGCCGCAGCGACCGCGGTCTGCGGGTGTCGGCGAACTACTACCTGAACCACTTCGTCGTGCTCGAAGGCGGGGCCACCTTCAACAGCAGCCACCCCGGCAAGGTCCGCTCGCAGATGCCGTATCTGGCCGTGACGCTGGGCAGCGAAGGACTGCAGTACCTCACGCTGCGTGCCAGCCGTGGGAGCGAGGCCTACCAGAGCGTCGGGTCTGCGGCGCAGTTGGTCGACTTCGACAGCCAGTCGCTCAGCCTCGACTGGCGCTACTGGCTGGCGCCGGACTGGGGCATGACGCTGCACGCCGAGCGGTACCTGAACCCGAGCTACCGCCGCACCACGGTCGGCGGCGGCCTGTTCCTGCAGTTGTGAAGTGAACCCACGGAGTCCCCGCGTCCATGTTCCGCAAATCCGCCCGACCCGCCCGGCCTGACTTCCAGCACTCGGTGCTGCACGCGGTACTGGGGGAACTCACGCCCCGCGGCGCCCGTGGCGGGCGCGTGCAGATGCACCGCTCGATCTGGGGTCTGCACCTGCCGCCGAACCGGCTGGCCGGCTCGGTGCTGCTGGCGCTCGCGCTGACGGCCCTCCTCGTGCTGCTGCGGCAGTCGATCGCCACGCTGTGGTCCACCGAGCTGCTCTGGTGGCTCACGCGCATGGAACTGTCCGGACGCTTCTCGGCCATCACGGAACACGGCAACCTGCCGTTCCAGGTCGCCACGCCGGTCATCACGCTGTTCGTCAGCGCGCCACTGACGACGACGTTGATGTTCAACGGCATCGGCGTGGTGGCGGTGTGGTGGCTGTCAGGGATGCTGCCGGACGTGGCGCGCCCAGGCTGCTACCTGCTGCGCTTCGCCGCGATCATCCATGGCGCCGCGGTGCTGTTCTTCTGGATCTGGCCAGCGAGCTTTCCGCACTCGGTCAACGAACACATCGGCAACGGCCTGCAGCAGTGCTGGGCCCTGATGCTGCTGGCGCCGTGGATCCACCTCTGCACCTACTACCTGTTCGCCGTGACGTGGGGGCAGCGGATCGCGCTGACCGCGCTGACCTGGGCCTACCTCTTCCTGCTTGCGCCGCTGCTGATGGCGGTGCATGCCCTGGCGCTGCACGCCTGGGGCCTGCTGGCCATGCCGCTGCTGCACCTGCTGTTCGGCGTGATGGTGGCCATCATCGGCTTCGTGGCGCTCTACGGCTGGGCCATGGGCTGGGCCAACACACGTCTGCAACCCGCACCCATTCCCTGAAAGCCCCATGCCCTCCATACAGACTCTCCAGCGCCTGAGCACGGCGGCCGCCGTGGCCATGGCCACCTTGGCACTGACCCCGGCCACCGCGCAGGTGAACGCCAGCACACCCCCGATGGACAGCCTGTGCCCGCCGGGCACGCTGGTGGACGCGGCCTTCCGTGACGCAGCCGTGCTGACGATGCGCCAGCTCGTCGTGCGCGCCCCCGGCCAGCCCAGCCACGGCGCCGTGCGCCGCGCCTTGGCCGCCGCCCACATCGACAGCCAGAAGCGCCCCTGGCACCACATCGCCGCCTACGAGGGCAACCTCGGCCTGATCGGCGCGCTGCGGGTCGATCCCAGCCTGCGCACCGAGGCCGCCGACTGGCTGCGCTGGCAGGTGCGCCACCTGCCTCTGCGGGGCATCGACCAGGGCGTGCTGCACGACCGCTGGGTGCTGGCGGACGGCTCGCAGGAATCGATGTGCCCGCCGGACATCGACGCCCGCCACTGCAACCAGATCGACGCCACCGACAGCACGATCGCCTCGCTGTTCGTCATGGCCAAGGCCTACCTGGACAACGGCGGTGATGTGGCGCTGCTGCGCGAGCCGGCGGTGCGCCTGGCACTGGAGCGGGCCGCCGCCACGCTGCTCAGGCTGCAACAGGCCAACGGGCTGAGCTGGGCCAAGCGCAGCCACCCGGTGGCCTACCTGATGGATGCCGTGGAGGTGGCGGCCGGCTGGCGTGCGCTGGCCCATCTGCAGGACAAGGTCTGGGCGCAACCCCAGGCCGCGCAGACCAGCCGCGACCGCGCCCAGCGCGCCGGCAGCGGCGTCGAGCAGCAGCTCTGGGACGCTGGTGCCGGCCTGTGGCGGGTCAGCCAGGACGCCCCGTCGGCGCAGACCAGCCGCTGGTACCCCGACACGATGGCCCAGGCCTGGCCGCTGCTGTGGAGTTCAGCCAGCCAGCCGACCAGCTTCAGCGCCTCGCGCAGCGCCTGGCCCCGCGCCGCCGCCCAGTGGCGCACCAACGACAACGCCTGGCAGGCCCGCAATGTCGATCCGGCCGGGTTCTGGTGGCCAGCGGCGGCGGTGGCCGCGCATTGCGTCGGCGATACCGCAGCAGCGGTGGACTGGGTCACCCGCGCCCGCGCCGCCTGGCTCAAGCCGTCGGCACCGTTCGCCTGGCCCTTCCAGGTGAGCGACCTGCTCTGGCTGCTCTGGCTGGCCGAACCCGGTCCGCCGCAGGCGCCATTGCCCACGCCCATGACCACCCTGCCCGCCACCGGCAAGGGTGGCTGACTGGCTGACGTCCCACCCGTGACCCACGGGCATTCACCCGACAACTCAGGAGAGAACCCCATGCACCCGAACCGCCCGGCCTTCGCCCATTCCCTTCGCCGCTCGCGCCGCACGCTCACCACGCTGACGGCCTCGCTGCTGCTGGGCCTGGGCCTGCTTTCGACGACTGCCCACGCCGCTCCGGCGCGCGACACGCTGGTGATGCTGGTGCCCGACGGCGCCAATGTCACCGCCTGGCCCGTCAAGGTCTGGACCGACTCGGCCGCCGAGGAAGGCATCCGCCTGAAAACGATGACGGACACGCAGTTCCTCGCGCTCGGCGCCACGGCGGCCGCCCAGATCGCCGGCCTGATCCTGCCCGACAGTGCCCACCTCCAGGCCAGCGATGCGGTGGTAGCCGCGGTAACCCAGTACGCCAACCTCGGCGGCAAGCTGATGCTGGTCTATGACGCGGGCGCTCTCACCGCCAGCGGGGTCTATGCGCCAGGCAAGTCGCGTTTCTCGGCGCTGGCCGGGGTGGACTACACGCTCTACGACACCCTGCTCGACCGAATGGTGGGCTTCGGCCCGGTGGTGAGCGATGCCGCCACGCTGGACAACCTGAGCTTGCCTCCCGGCAAATCCATGATCTGGACCGCGCCCACCACCCTGGCGCGCACGACCAGCACCAGCACGCAGTTCGTGCAGACCACCACCACCGACCCGGTCGGCACGAAGGCGATGCGCAGCTTCATCGAGGCCCGTGCGCTCAGGCGCGCCGACGAAAGCTCGCGCAACGTGCGCAACGCCCAGACGATGACCACGCAGGCCGTGCGCGACCTGCTCGGCCTGAATAGCCTGCCGACAACCACCAGTATCAGACTGGCCCCCAAGGTCACGGGCACCACGACCACGTCGATCAGCACGACCACCAGCACAGCCACGACCACCCGGCTCGCCGCCGCCGTCGCGACCACCCCGCTGAAAGCCATCAGCAGCTACGGCTATGGTTACCTCGACTACTTCACCTTCGTCACGCAGGGCACGTATGCCGGCACGCCCTACCTGACCTCGCCCGACCACGGTCTCGTTGCCGGCAGCCGCCCGGTGGGCAGCGGCAATGTGCTGTTCGTCAACCTGCCGCTGGGCTACTTCAAGGCCATCGGCACCGACAGCGCGCCGCTGCACGGTTTCCTCAACTTCTTCGCCCGCCAGCACGTGCAGATGCCGACCATGTCGGTCCAGCCCAAGGGCGTGGGCGGGCTGGTCTACAACTGGCACGTGGACGACGGCGATGACCTGACGGCCGACGCCAAGTTCCTGCTCGACACGACGACGGTCTTCAAGCGCGGCCCCTTCTCGATCCACTTCACGGCCGGACCGGACACGGTCGCCCTTGGTGACGGACTGGGGATGCACCTGGACACGAGCACCGCGTCCCAGGCGCAGTTCAAGCGCCTCAAGTCCCTGGCCGTCGGGCACGAGCTGGCCTCGCACGGCGGCTGGAACCACGACCTCTATGGCCTCGGCGCCAACGAGACCAACGCGAGCACCTACCAACCCTGGCTGGAACTGAACTTCGCCGCAGTCGAACGCCAGTACGGCAAGAAGACCACTGAATACTCCGCCCCGCAGGGCAACAATCCGACCTGGGCGGTCAACTGGCTGGACAACCGCGGCGTCGTCGGCATGTACTTCGTCGGCGACACCGGCGTGGGGGCGATCCGGTCCTGGCGCGCCGGCAACCGGCTGAGCAACAAGGTCTGGAGCTTCCCGCTCACACCGTTCGAGCAGTACGGCACCTTCGAGGAGTTCGAGGAATTCGGCATCTCCGACACCATGTCCGGCCAATGGCTGCTCGACCTGCAGACCTTCGTCGTGAACAAGCGCACCAACCGCATGTTCTACAACCACCCGCCCGGCGCACGCGGCCACCTGCCGGCCCTCACGCCGCTGATGACGAAGGCCGACACGCTGCAGGCCGCTGGCAAGTTCCGCTGGTACACGATGACGCAGCTGGCCCAGTTCAGCGAACGCCGTCTGGCCACCACCTGGAGTGCCGCCAGCAACCTCGGGTTCTCGACCTTCACGGTCACGCACCCGACTTCTCTCACCGACCTGACGTGGTTGCTGCCGAAGTCCCGCTACGCGCTGCCGCTCGTCACCGCGGGCAAGGGCACGGTCACCACCACCGACACCAGTGACTGGATCGTCACCGCCACCAGCGGCACTGCACTGAAGTTCACCGCCGCAGAGCGCTGACCCCGTCTTCGGTTCAGGTTCCGGGCGGCGTTCTGTCGGAGAATCGGACCGTCTGCGACTGTTGTCCGTCCCGGAGGTGAATCATGTGGAAACGTATCGCGGTGGTGTGGACCCTGGTGAAGGTGGATGCGCGGGTGCTCTGGTATGCGCTGCAGCACCCGCAATCACCGCGCTGGCTCAAGGCCGGCGCGATCGGCATGGTCGCCTACCTGCTCTCGCCGATCGACCTGATTCCGGACGTGATTCCGGTGATCGGCGTGGTCGATGACCTGGTGCTGATCCCGCTGGCCATGCGCTGGCTGATCAAGCGCCTGCCGGCGGCGATCCGCGACTATGCCGAGCGCCGCGCCCGCGGTGAGTCGGTCGATCCGGCGGGCAAACCCTCGGTGGTGCGCGTCGTCGATTGACGCGGGGATTGACGTAGGATCAGGTCCATGAACCTGATCGATTTCGAACTGCGCGGCGAATTCATTCCCCTCGACGCCCTGCTCAAGGCCACCGCGGTCGCCCACAGCGGTGGAGCGGCCAAGACGCTGGTGGCCGATGGCGGTGTCCAAGTCGACGGGCAGCCTGAATCCCGCAAGACTTGCAAGATCCGCCCGGGACAGGTCGTCACCGTCGCCGCTGCACACACGCGCATCCGGGTCCACGCCCCCGCGCTCTGAGCCTGAACGGGTTCGAGCGGGACTGCCGGAACTTTCCAACGGTCACGCAGTCTCACGCCATGACAATGCCTGACCCTTTCTCCCCCACCCTAGAGGACAAGATGAACCGATTCTGGCGTACCGCGGTGTGTGTGCTCGCGCTGAGCACGGCCCTGGCTCCCGCACTTTCCGAGGCCAAGCGCCTGGGCGGCGGTGGGTCTTCCGGCCTGCAACGCAGCCTTCCTTCCAAGAGCACGCCGGCGCAGAACGCGCCGGCGCAAACCCCGCAGCAGGCCGCGCCGACCGCACCGATGGCCGGTGCTGCCGCGACGGGCGCCGCCGCTGCCGCGGGCAAGCGTTCATGGATGGGCCCGCTCGCCGGTCTGGCTGCTGGTCTCGGCATTGCCGCCCTGATGAGCCATTTCGGCATGGGTGAAGCGTTCGGCAACATGCTGATGGTGGCTTTGCTGGTCATGGCCGCATTTGCCGCTTTTGCGTGGTTCAAGCGCCGCTCCGCCGGGGGCGGCCAGCGTCCTGCCATGGCGGGTGCAAGTACGGGAACGGGTGCCGGCTTCGGCACCCCGTCAACGCAAACCGACGCGCCCGTACAGCGCTCGGCGCACAGCGTGAGCTGGCCCGGCACGGTCAACACAGGCGCCCCCGGCAGCGCTGCCGCCAGCTTCTCCCCGGCCGGTTCGGTGCCGTCTGCGGCCAGCCTCCCGGCGGATTTCGACCGCCCCGGCTTCGAGCGCATCGCCCGGATGATCTTCATCCGCATGCAGGCCGCCAATGACCGCAGCGACCTGAACGACCTGCGCGAATTCACCACGCCGGAGATGTTTGCCAGCATCCGCGCGGATCTGCAGGACCGTGGCAGCCGCGCACAGGAAACCGACGTGGTCGAGGTCCGGGCCGAGATCATCGACTTCGACCGCGAAGCCCAACGCGACGTCGTCAGCGTGCGCTACACCGGTCTGATCCGCGAGGAAGCCGGCGCACAGGCCGCTCCGTTCGACGAGGTCTGGCACCTGGTCCAGCCGAGCGACCGCAGCCGCAACTGGGCCATCGCTGGTATTCAGCAAGCCAGCTGAATTGTGGCCGAGACCGCTGCATCGGCCGATCGGACGAGCAGCACTCCGCTGTCCCGTCTGGACTCGGCGCTGAAAGCCTTGCTGCTTGGGCGACTGACAGCAACGCTGGGCACGCTCGACAAGCAGGGCGAGGTCTCCCTGTCGATGGTGCCCTACGCCATCGACTCGCACACCGGTGATTGCGTGCTGCTGATCAGCGGCCTGGCTGCACACACCCAGCAGTTGCACGTCCATGCCCGCGCCAGCCTGTTGGTCACCGAGCGTGAAGACACGGCCGAGAACGTGCATGCCTTGTCGCGGGTCAGCCTGGAGGCTGAAGCCTCATGGCCGGCCCCCGGCACAGACAGCGCTCACCAAGCTGCGGCCATCTACCTGGCCCGGCACCCGGGCGCCGAAATGCTCACGCAGTTGCCCGATTTCCGCTGGGTGCGCCTGCGCCCGCTGCAGGCCCGGCACGTAGCGGGCTTCGGCGCCGCGCGAAGCCTCGATCGCCCACAACTGCTCACGCTGATAGGCGATATCTCCGACTAAAGAAGGTAGCTTTAATTCCGGAATTCCTTCACAGTTGTGCCGTGCAATTTTGCACTTAGCGACTGAGGACTTCCGCGATGGACATGCAATCGATCCAGAACTTCCTGAGCACGACTGCTCTGGACCTGGGCATCAAGATCCTGGCGGCGCTCGCCTTCTGGATCGTGGGCCGGTGGCTGATCGGCAAGGTAGTGGGACTGATCCAGGCGGGAATGAACCGCAACTCGATCGACCCGACGCTGACCAAGTACCTCGGCTCGATCATCACGATCGCGCTGAACATCACGTTGGTCCTGGGCATCCTGGGCTACTTTGGCATTCAGACGACCTCATTCGCCGCCATGCTGGCTGGCGCAGGCGTGGCCATCGGTGCGGCCTGGAGCGGCATGCTCGGCAACTTCGCGGCGGGTGCCTTCATGCTGGTGCTGCGCCCCTTCAAGGTCGGCGACTTCGTGAGCATCGGCGGCATGACCGGCACGGTCCACGAACTGGGCCTGTTCGCCACCACGATCATCACCCCGGACAATGTGATGACCCTGGTTGGCAACGGCAAAGTCTTCGGCGACACGGTGCAAAATTTCTCCGCGCTGCCTTCGCGCCGCGTCGAGCGCACCGCGCAACTCGCCCAGGGTGTCGATGCACTGGACGCCATCGCCCGCCTGAAGGCGGCGGTTGCCCAGATCCCGAACGTCGTCGCCAGCCCGGCACCGGAAGTGAACCTGCTCGACTTCAAGCTCGAAGGCCCTGTGATCTCGGTGCGCCCTTACACGCACACGGACAACTACTGGCAGGTCTATTTCGACACCAACGAAGCCATCATCAAGGTCTGCCAGGACGCTGGCTGGCCAGTGCCCGCCGCATACCACAAGGTGGTTCAGGGCTGATCAGGCTCCGCTGCGGCCAACTGCATGGCCAGTTGCCGCAGCAGCAGACGTGCCGTGCTCACGTTGGTGGCGCAGGGCACGTCATGCACATCACTCGCCCGCACAAGGGCGTTGATGTCGGGTTCGTGCGGTTGAGGGGTCATCGGGTCGCGCAGAAAGATGACCACGTCGATCCCTCCGACCGCCAGGCGGGCACCAATCTGCAAGTCGCCACCCATCGGGCCGCTCAGCAGTCGCTCCACGGCCAAGCCCACCTCGGCCTGAAGGCGAGCACCCGTTGTTCCGGTCGCGCACAGCGTGCAGCCAGCCAGCAGGCTGCGGAATTCCGTGGCCAATGCCACCATCTCGTTCTTCTTGCCGTCGTGGGCGATCAGGGCGACACGGCAGGGGCGGACATGCATGGTTGAACTTTCAAGGCGAGGGATCGAGGAGCAGCCATCCTAGCCAGCGGCGGTTACACCCATGTCTCTTTCTGGGCGCTTTTTGATGATGCAGCGCAACATCAACTCCGGGAATACGCTACAATCGCAGCTGCTGTCTCTGACGCAACTGCCGCGACGTACCCAAGGTACCTTCGCATGGCAGCAACGACAACAGGCACAGCTGTTTCGTTCATCCCCTCTGACCTTCCTCTTTCCCCTCATCCCTCCGGCAGACCTTTTCGGTTCTGCGGGGCTGCAGGCGCGGTCGGCGGCGATGCTGTTCGACCCGGGCGGGCTTTTTCTCCACCCCTTTGAAGCTGCGAGCGTGGCGCGTTGACGGATGACGCCCCATGGACGCTGGCCCGCCATTGCGTTGTCGCACGTCTTGTGCTGACTGCGCTAGCCTGAACGGCGCCCATCGATGGTGCCAGATGAGAACCCATGAGCTTTGATACCCTTGGCCTGAACGAAGTCCTGCTGAAGTCCCTGACCGATTCCGGTTACGAGACCCCGACTGAAGTCCAAGCCCGCACCATTCCCGCCGCCCTCGCAGGCTCCGACCTGCGTGTCTGCTCCAACACTGGCAGCGGCAAGACTGCCGCCTTCGTGCTGCCCGCCCTGGAACGTGTGCTGGCCGCCCGTGCCGACGCTGCTGCCCGTGGCATCAAGGGCTACCAGCCGAACAAGGGCCCCCGTGTCCTGATCCTGACCCCGACCCGCGAACTCGCGCTGCAAGTATCCAAGGCCGCGATGACCTACGGTCGCCACGTTCAGGGCCTTCGCGTCGCCACTGTCGTCGGCGGCGTGCCCTACGGCGCCCAGTTGGCTGCGCTGCGCGGTCAGCTCGACCTGCTGATCGCCACCCCGGGTCGCCTGATCGACCACCTCGACAGCGGCAAGGCCATCCTCGGCCAAGTCGAGCTGCTGGTGCTCGACGAAGCCGACCGGATGCTGGACATGGGCTTCATCGAAGACATCGAGCGCATCGCCGAGTCGCTGCCCGCCGAGCGCCAGACTGTCATGGTCAGCGCTACCTTCGCGGGTCAAGTGGGCCGTCTGGCCGACCAGATCCTCAAGGACAGCGCCCAGCGCATCGAGATCGCCAACCACACCGACAACCACGCCAGCATCGAGCAGCAGCTCCTGTGGGCCGACAGCCTGGACCACAAGTCCGCGCTGCTGGAGCACATCCTGACCGACAAGGAGATGCAGCAAGCGGTGATCTTCACCAGCACGCAGCGTGACGCGGATGACCTTGCCGCTCGCCTGTACGACCTCGGCCACGCCGTGGCGCCGCTGCACGGTGGCATGCCGCAAGGCCGCCGCACCCGCACGCTGATGGCCCTGCGCCGCGGTGAGCTGCGCATCCTGGTGGCCACCGACGTCGCTGCCCGCGGTATCGACGTGCCGACCATCAGCCACGTCATCAACTACGGTCTGCCGATGAAGGCCGAGGACTACGTGCACCGCATCGGCCGTACCGGCCGTGCCGGCCGCACCGGTCGCGCCATCACGCTGGCCGAGCGCCGTGACGTGTCGATGATCCGCCGCATCCAGCAGTTCACGACCCGCGCCATCCCGATTGGAATCATCGAAGGCCTGGAGCCGACCCGTCCGGCGCCGGAAATGAGTCCGAACCGTGGTCCGATGCGCGAAGGTGGTCGTCCGCCGTTCCGTGGGGCTCCGGGCCGTGGCGCGCCTGGTGGTGGCTACCGTGGTGCGAACCCCGGCTATGGCGCTCCGCGTCACGACGGTCCGCGTCCAGACAGCCGCTTCGACGGCCCACGTGGTGGCGATGCCCCGCGTTTCGATAACGACCGTGGTGCGCCGCGTTTCGACAATGACCGCGGCGCCCCGCGCAGCGGTTTCGGTGCTGGCCGCCCGGCCATGCGTCCGCGCAGCAACGGTCCGCGCTGAGCGCTGACCCGATCCCGGCGGTACAAACCGCCAAGGAATGAAAAACCGGCCATTCATGGCCGGTTTTTTTTGCCCGCAGCGATCGCTTCAGTGCCGACGCCACTCGCCGCCGCGCTGCTCCCAGCCTCGCTGACCACGTTCCCAGCGGTGCGGTTCCCAGCGCTGCCCCGGTCGGCGGGACTCCCAGTGCCCGGGCATCCAGACATGGCGTCCTCCCGACCAGTTCCAGAATCCATCAATCCACAAGTAGCCGACGGCTGGCGGCGGACCGGGCCGCTCGATGCGCACAGGGGGCGGCTCCACCACGACAACGCCTCCGTCCTCGTAGCCTCCGTGCCGTGGATACGGCGCCACCACACAGCCGGCCAGCCCGGTGCCGAGCACCAGCACCATCATGCCCAGTGCGCGCCGCACCGGAAAAATCACCTTGGTCGTTGTCATGGCGGTCGCAGCGCACAGCGGCGCCGTCGTGGTCAAACAGATCTGCTTAACGTCCCAGCACGGACCGGCGCTGACAGACCGCCTGTTGAGCGAGGAAACTGGCGCCGCACGAAGGCCCAGATCAGCGCCGAAGCGTCCGGCCCGGTCGGATCACTGAACGGCAGTGTCTTTGTACCGCCGCTCCACGCGTGGCCCATGCCCGCCACCAGTGACAAACTCACCACCACCTTTCGCCCCACCCGGTAGTCAGTGATGTGCATCGCCCGCCGCTGACCACGTTGCACGCTGCGTTCCGCGGCCGCGCGGGCCCCCAGCGCATCCGCCCACAACGCCGCAGCCGCCACACCGTTGTTGGACGACACCACACCATCCGCTGTACCGTGCAGCACCAGCAGCGGAGGCCAGTGCACAGAGGCAGCCCCCGGCGCATCCGGCGCCGCCCGCCCGAACATGGCGCGCAAAGCCGACAACGACGAGTCGGCCGAGCCGGGCGGTACGCCCGAATGCATCACCACCGCCACGAACCGGTCTGCCGCCCGGGCCGCCAGCAGGGCCGCCATGCTCGCACCGGCCGACAGCCCAGCAACCGCCACCCGCGCTCCGTCCAGCGGATGCCGGTGCAGCACCTGGTCCAGCGCCAGCAGCAGCGTGGCCACTTCGGCATCGGCCAGGTGGGAGCGGGTGCCGTACCAGTTCCAGCAGCCCTGCGGATTCGCCATCCGGTCCTGCTCCGGGTAGAGCACCGCAAAGCCCTGCTTCGCCGCGAGTCGGTTCATGCGTGTCAGGGCAGCAAAGCCCTCGGCATTCTGGTTACAGCCGTGCAGCATCACCAGCAAGGGCAGCGGCGCACCCGCTCGCAATCCCGGCGGCAGGTAGAGCCAGTAACGCCTCGCGCCAGCCGGACCGAAGACGAGCCCCATCGACCAGTCACCGGTCCGGGGTGGTGCATGGGCTTGCAGGCCGGCCTGTTTGACCGCCTGCTGGACACTCTGTTTCACGGCCTTGCGCACTGCGCGCTGGACAACCTTTCCGGCCGCGGCGGTCAACCGCCGCGTCGAGGCCAGCAAGGGCGAGAGCTTGACGCGGCGGCGCGCCATCCCTCAGGCGCCCTGGGCGCGAATGGGCTCCAGCGTCACCATGACGCCGCCCTCCGTCACCTTGAGCGCACCTGGTCGCAAGCCCATCCGGGCGGCCTGGTCGATCGCCGACTGCTCGACCTTGTGCACAACCGCCCCTTCCAGAAGGTCTTCGGCGAGCAGGCCGCCCCAGCGGTTGACGTTCGAGGCCAGCAGACTCGGCAGACCGTCGATGGCGATGTTTTCCCGGCGCACCCGGGCAAGGCGGACCGTCGAATCGCCCGTGTCGAAGCGCAGTCCGCTGCTGAACATCAGGTTGCCCTTGAAGGTGCGCGAGGTCAGCATGCGCTCCTGCACACCCAGGTCGAAGCCCAGCATCAACCGGTCTTCCGCCGGCAGCAGCTTCAACTTTGGCGAAGCCAGCCGCACGTCAAAGATCTCCAGCACCCGGCGGTTGGCCGGAAAACGTTCAGCGAGCGTGACCAGGATCTGGCGTTCGCTCAGCGTGAATTCCCGCGGCCCGGTCGATGCGCAGCCCGACAGCAGCGACCCCACACCGGACACGCCACACACACCCAGCAGTGCAACTCCTGCACCACGGCACAACAGTTGACGCCGCCCGCCCGGTGTCAAGCGGCCATCGGCGGGGGACAATTCGAACGCCATCGCGGTACTCCTGGGTCTGGTCATGCAGGCCATTCTATGGAGTCATGTCTCCAGCCCGACACCGATTGACCCCGCTCGCCGAGTGCGACTACATTACTGACCGGTTAGTCACTTAACTGGATTCTTTCACCTTGACCACCAGCCCCGAGTCCTCCATGCCCGCGACCCACCAGCGCCGCAAGGCCGAACGTCCGCAAGAGCTGCTGGACGCGGCCCTGAGCCTGTTCGTGGAAAAGGGCTTTGCGGCCACCCGCGCCGACGAGGTGGCGACCCGCGCGGGGGTCTCCAAGGGCACGCTCTACCTGTACTACGCCAGCAAGGAAGAGCTGCTCAAGGCGGTCATCGCGCAGCGCCTGTCCAGCCAGATCGCCGAGGGCGCGCGCCAAGTGGCGGAGCACCGGGGCAGTTGCGCCGAGCTGCTGCGCAACGTGCTGTCCACCTGGTGGGAGAACGTTTTCGACAGCGACGCTTCGGGCGTCTTCAAGCTCATCATCACCGAGGTGCGCAACTTCCCCGAGATCGCGGAGTTCTACTTCCGCGAGGTGGTGGAGCCCGGCCAGAACCTGATCGGCAGCGTGGTGCAGCGCGGCATCGACCGGGGCGAGTTCCGCCCGGTGCCGGTGAACAGCGTGGTGCAGTCGCTGGTGCTGCCCATGGTGATGCTGTGTGTCCACAAGCATTCGCTGGGAGCGTGCAACGCCTGCGGTGCGCCCGACGCAATGGTGGAGCCACGCCTGTTCATCCGGCAGCACATTGATCTGCTGCTGGGTGGCCTGTGTGTCCCGACCTCGGCCGTCCCCCTGGGCGCGTCGTCCACCAACCCCTCAAGCACCCAAGTCACGCCATGAACCGCCCTGTCAAGATTGCACTCGCCATGCTGGTCGTCGCTGCCGTGGTGCTCGGGACGCGGTTGGTGCAGAGCCGACGTGCCGAGACGGCCGCCACTGCCCAGACGCCCGCGGCGGCGGCCTCTGCACCTGCCGCGCTGGACCTGCGCGACAGCGATCTCGTGGTCGCCAGCGTGGCCGATCTCGCGCGCACGGTGGCGCTGTCGGGCAGCGTCAAAGCCGTCAGCACCGCCGTCGTCAAGGCGAAGGTGGCTGGCGAGCTGCGCAGCCTGGGGCCGCGCGAAGGCGACACGGTGCGCGCCGGGCAGGTCGTCGGCGAGATCGACGCCACCGAGTTCGTGCTCCGGGTACACCAGGCCGCGCAGCAGGCCGAAGCCGCCCGCGCCCAGGTCGACATCGCCCGGCGCCAGCTCGACAACAACCGCGCGCTGGTCGCGCAGGGCTACATCTCCGCCACGGCGCTCGACACCTCGGTCGCCAACCACGCCGCCGCGCAAGCCAGCCTGCAAGCCGCGCTGGCCACCGCCGAGCTGGCCCGCAAGGCGCAGGCCGACACCGTGCTCAAGTCGCCGATCAACGGCGCCGTGTCGCAGCGGCTGGCCCAGCCGGGCGAGCGCGTCGCCGTGGACGCCCGCGTGCTGGAGGTGATCGACCTGAGCCGGCTGGAGCTGGAGGCCGCCCTGCCCGCGGCAGACGCCGGCCTGCTGCGCCCTGGCGCCACCGCCGAGCTGGTGGTCGAAGGGCTGCCCGACCCGATCCGCGCCCAGGTCGCACGCCTGAACCCGACCACGCAGGCCGGCACCCGCGCAGTGCTGGTCTACCTGAGCGTGCAGCCGGTGCCGGGCCTGCGCGTCGGGCTGTTCGCGCGTGGCACGGTCGCGTTGGAGCAGCGTCGCGTGCTGAGCCTGCCGCTGTCGGCGGTGCGGCTGGACGACGCCCTGCCCTACGTGGTGGTGCTCGACGGACAGGCACTGCGCCGGCGCACGGTGAAGACCGGCGGCCGCGGGCTGGTGGATCGGGTCGAGTCGATCGAGATCACCGACGGCTTGCGCGAGGGCGACCGTGTGCTGCGCGGCAGCCTCGGCACCGTGCGCGACAACACACCCGCCCGGCTGGTCGTCGCAGCGCGCTGAGCGGAGCCGCCCGCCATGTGGTTCACCCGCGTTTCCATCACCAACCCCGTCATGGCCACCATGGCCATGCTCGCGCTGGTCGTGCTGGGCCTGTTCTCCTACCAGCGGCTCAAGGTCGATCAGTTCCCCAACATCGAATTCCCGACCGTGGTGGTCAGCCTCGACTACCCCGGCGCCTCGGCCGAAATCGTCGAGACCGAGGTCACGCGCAAGGTCGAGGAAGCGCTGAACTCCATCGCCGGCATCAGCCAGCTCTATTCGCGCAGTTACTCGGGCACCTCGGTGGTCATCGTCCAGTTCAACCTGGACCTGGACGGCCGCAAAGTTGCCGACGATGTGCGAGAAAAGCTCGCCATCCTCAAGCCCCAATTGCGCGAAGAAGTGAAGGAGCCCAAGGTCCAGCGCTTCGATCCGTCGAGTCGCCCCATCTGGACCATCTCGGTCAAGGCCACGGATCCCGCCAAGGTCAATGCGGTCCAGCTCTCCACCTGGGCGGACCAGATCTTGCGCAAGCGGCTGGAGAACGCACGCGGCGTCGGCTCGGTCGCGCTGGTCGGCGCGGTGCGGCGCGAGATCAACCTCTACCTCGATCCGCAGCGACTGGAAGCGATGGGCGTCAGCGCGGACCAGGTCATCGCCGCCGTCAAGACCGAGAACCAGGATTTGCCGGCCGGCACGCTGCGTTCGGTGGACAGCGAACGGGTGGTGCAGATCCGCGGCCGGGTGCAGCGGCCGGAGGACTTCGCACAACTCGTCGTCGCCCGCCGCGGCACCAGCCTGATCCGCCTGGGCCAGGTAGCCCGCGTCGTCGATGGGCCCCAGGAAATCGACACCCTTGCGCTCTACAACGGCCAGCGCACGCTCGCGCTGGAAGTGCAGAAATCCCAGGGCGAAAACACCATCGACGTGGTGGACGGGCTGAACCACGCGCTCGCCGCGGTGCAGGCCGCGGGCGAAGTGCCCGCCGGCGTCGAGATCAACGTGGTGCGCGACAGCGCCCGGCCGATCCGCGTCTCGGTCAACAACGTGCGCCGCACCCTGCTCGAAGGCGCGGCGCTGACCATCCTCATCGTCTTCCTGTTCCTGAACTCCTGGCGCTCCACCGTCATCACCGGCCTGACCCTGCCGATCGCGCTCATCGGCACCTTCCTGTTCATGCAGCTCTTCGGCTTCTCGATCAACATCATCACGATGATGGCGCTGAGCCTGTGCGTGGGCCTGCTGATCGACGATGCCATCGTCGTGCGCGAGAACATCGTGCGCCACGTCCAGATGGGCAAGTCGGCGCACGACGCCGCACTCGACGGCACCATGGAAATCGGCCTGGCCGTGCTGGCGACCACGCTGTCGATCGTCGCGGTGTTCCTGCCGATCGGTTTCATGGGCGGCATCATCGGCAAGTTCTTCCACGAGTTCGGCATCACCATCGTGGCCGCCGTGCTGATCTCGATGTTCGTGAGCTTCACGCTCGACCCGATGCTCAGCTCCATCTGGCACGACCCCGCCATCCACACCGAAGGTGCGCCCTTCCAGCCACGCACGTTCTATGACCACACGCTCGGCCGCGTCACGCACGCCGTCGATCGCTTTTCGCACGGTCTGGGCGAGGTGTACCAGTCCGCCCTGCGGTGGTCGCTGCGGCACAAGCTGGCCACCATCGGCATCGCGCTGGCGACCCTGGTCGCGAGCCTCGGGCTGGTGAAGCTGCTCGGCTCGGAGTTCGTGCCCAAAGCGGACTACTCGGAGACCTTCGTCAGCTTCAACACCCCGGTCGGCTCCTCGCTGGAGGTCACGGAGGCCAAGGCGCGCGAGGTCGAAGCCATCATCCGCGAGCGGCCCGAGGTGCGGTACACACTGACAACGATCAACACCGGGCAGGCACAGGGCAAGATCTACGCGCAGATCTTCATCCGCCTCGTCGATCGCAAAGACCGTGCACTCAACCAGGACCAGCTCACCGGCCCGCTGCGCGAACGGCTCGCGCGCATCCCAGGCATCACCGTGACGCACGTCGGCCTGCTGGATGCGGTGGGGGGCAACAAGCCCTTGCAGCTCTCCCTCCAGGGCAGCGATCTGGCCGAGCTGCAGCGCCAGAGCATGGTCATCGCCGAGCGGCTGCGCGCCATCCCCGGTCTGGTCGATCTGGACACCAGCGCCAAGCCGAACCAGCCGACGGTGGCGATCGACGTGCGCCGGGACGTGGCGGCTGACCTGGGGCTGAGCGTGGGCAGCATCACCAGCAGCCTGCGCACTCTGGTGGCCGGCCAGACGGTGGGCAACTGGCGCGCCAGCGACGACCTGAACATCGACGTGAAGGTCCGTCTGGCACCCGAGGCCCGTGACGACACCCGTGATCTGCAGGCCCTGCCCTTGCTGGCGGGCAGCAACGCCGACGGCAGTCCCCGCATCGTTCGCCTGGGCCAGGTCGCCGACGTGCGTGCCGACAGCACCGCCAACCAGATCAACCGCCGCGACCTGCTGCGCGAGGTCGAGCTGAACGCCAACGTCTACGGCCGCTCACCCGGTGAGGTCTCCGTTGACATCCGCCGCGTGCTGGACTCGCAGCCACTGCCGCCGGGCGTGGGCTGGCGTTTCGGCGGCTCGACCAAGGACATGGCGGAGAGCTTCGCCTACGCGGTGTCGGCGCTGGCGATGGGCATGGTCTTCATCTACATGATCCTGGCCTCGCAGTTCCGCAGTTTCCTGCAGCCGATCGCGCTGATGAGTTCGCTGCCGATGACGCTGGTCGGCGTGGTGCTGACGCTGCTGGCCTTCCGCTCGACGATGAACCTGTTCTCGGTCATCGGCGTCGTGATGCTGATGGGGCTGGTGACCAAGAACGCGATCCTGCTGCTCGACTTCGCCATCCGCGCCCGCGCTGGCGAGGTCACCGGCCAACCGCTCGACCGGGAACGCGCCCTGCTGCTGGCGGCCAGGGTGCGGTTGCGCCCGATCCTGATGACGACGCTGGCGATGATTTTCGGCATGGTGCCGCTCGCATTTGCGCTGTCGGAAGGCTCGGAGCAGCGCGCGCCAATGGGGCAGGCGGTCATCGGCGGCGTGATCACCTCGTCGGTGCTGACGCTGGTGGTCGTGCCGGTCATTTATTGCTACCTGGATGACCTGAGCGCATGGCTGCGTCGCCGATTTGCACCAGATCGTCAGATCGCCGACACAGCCCGCTCCTAAAATGGCAGGTTTCGTTGCGCATGATCCCGAGGAAATCAAGATGAATGTCGAACAGGCCCGTTTCAACATGATCGAGCAGCAGATCCGCCCGTGGGACGTGCTGGATCAGTCGGTGCTGTCCCTGCTGGCCGTCGTCAAGCGCGAAGATTTCGTGCCGGCCGCCCACCGCAGCATCGCGTTCACGGACCTGGAGATTCCGCTGCCCGGCGGACAGGTGATGCTGGCACCGCGGCTGGAAGCCCGCCTGCTGCAGGAGCTGGAGCTGCACCGCCACGAGAAGGCGCTGGAGATCGGCACCGGCTCGGGTTTCATGGCCGCGCTGATGGCGCACAAGGCCCAGCAGGTCGTGACCTACGAGAAGCGCCCCGAACTCGCCGCGATGGCCCGCGAGAACCTGCGCCACGCCGCCGTGATGAATGTCGAGGTGCGCCAGGGCGATGGTGCCAACGGTGATGCGACCCGCGGTCCGTGGGACGTGATCGTGCTGTCCGGCTCGGTGGCCGAGATCCCGCAGGCGCTGCTGCAGCAGCTCAAGATCGGCGGTCGTCTGGTTGCGGTGACTGGCAACGAGCCGATGATGCGCGCCCTGCGTGTGCGCCGTCTGAGCGACCGCGACTTCACGACCGAAGTGCTGTTCGACACCGTGGCACCGCGCCTCGAAGGCTTCGCCCAGCCCTCGTCCTTCAAGTTCTGACGCTGACCACGGACACCCGGCCATGCAGCCACTTCGAGTCGGTGCGGCATCGGTCACGATCCCGATGCCGCAAATTCCAGCACGGTTGGCCGGAATCGACCGGAATCAGCCCATCCTTGCTCCTGAGTTCCCGTGAGTTCCCGTTCTAGTTCGAGGAAACGTCCATGCCCGTGTTGAAAACCCCCTTGTCGTTCGGCTTGCTGACCATGGCTGCCGCTGTCCTGACAAGCCTGTCCGCGCCAGCGTCAGCCGAGAACCTCAAGGAGGTTTACGAGGCGGCCAAGGCCTACGACGCAACCTATCTGGCGTCCCGCGCCGCTGCGGAGTCCAGCCGCTACAAGGCCGCGCAAGCCGATGCGCTGACACGCCCGACGGTCAATCTGCAGGCCGGTGCCACGCAAAGCGGCACCGATACGCCGCTCTTCGGCACCCGATCGACAACGACCGGCTCGCTCGGTCTGGTGGCCGTGCAGCCGCTGTACAACCGCCCCAACGGCTTCACCATCGACAAGGCCCGCAAGGCATTGGACATCGCGCAGGCGGACCTCGCCAACGCGGAGCAGGATCTGGCTGTCCGGGTCGCACAGGCCTACTTCGATGTGCTGGCGGCCCAGGACACGCTGTCCACCGCCCGCGCCTCCAAGACGGCGATCAGCGAACAGCTCGCCTCTGCCAAGCGCAATTTCGAGGTCGGCACCGCCACCATCACCGACACCCGCGAAGCCCAGGCCAGATTCGACCTGGCCACCGCGCAGGAAATCGCCGCGGACAACGACGTGCGCACCCGCCGCCTGGCGCTGGACCAGATCGTCGGGCGGCAGGGTCTGCAGCCAAATGGACTGTCCATGCCCGTGACCTTGCCGGTGCAGACCGAGCCAGTGGATGCCTGGGTGGACCGTTCCGAAGGCAGTCCGTCGGTGCGCAAGGCCCGCCTGGCCTACGACATCGCCAAGCTCGAAACCCAGCGCACCGACGCGGTGCGCTCGCCCACAGTGGATCTGCAGGGCCAGCTCGGCGGCGCCTACAACCGCGGCTCCGGCGCGAGTTCGTCCGGTGGCGTGGGCACCTCGATCAACCACTCGGTGGGCGTGGTTCTGAAGGTGCCGCTCTACACCGGCAATGCGATCGAAAACCAGGTCCGCGAGGCCGTGTCGCTCGAAGAGAAGTCGCGCAACGAGCTGGAAGCCGCCCGCCGGGCGGTCGCGCAGGCCACCCGGCAGGTCTACTTCGGCGTGCAGTCTGGCAGTGCGCAGGTCAAGGCGCTCGAAGCGGCCGAAGCGTCGAGCAAGCTCGCGCTGGACGCGACCAAGCTCGGCTACAAGGTCGGCGTGCGGGTCAATCTGGACGTGCTGAACTCGCAGACCCAGCTGTTCTCGACCCAGCGCGATCTGGCCAAGGCGCGCTACGACGTGCTGGTCAACAGCCTGAAACTGCGGCAAGCCGCGGGCGTGCTGGCCGCGGGCGACATCGACGCCGTCAACGCGCTGCTGTCGGGAAAATGAACCGGCGCATGGCCTCGGCCATGCGCACCGCCGCACCCTGGTCCTGCCCGGCATAGGCCAGGGCCGCGGCGGAGGCGGCGGCCCGCGCATCGCTGCATTCCACCAGCGCACACGCCGCGGACACTGCCGCATCCAGATCCGCACACCGCCATGCAGCGCCCGCAGCAACCGCGCCGTCGGCGGCCTGGGCAAAGTTGAAGGTGTGTGGCCCCAGGAACACCGGGCAGGCACACGCCGCTGCCTCGATCAGGTTCTGCCCACCCAGTGGCGCAAAACTGCCGCCCAGCAGCGCAGCTTGGGCGCAGGCGTAGTAGGCCGGCATCTCGCCCATCGAATCCCCCAGCCAGACCTGCGCCTGCCGCGCCAGCGTACCCGGACCACCAGCACCCCAGGCGCTGCGCCGCACCAGCGTCAGTCCGGCATCGGCCACCAGCCGGGCCACTTCGTCGAACCGCTGCGGATGGCGCGGCACCAGCAACAACAGCGGCTGCGGCTGCGCAGCAGCGTCAGCCGCTCGGCGGTCCAGCAACGCGCGCCAGGCCGCTAGCAGCGGCGCATCCTCGCCCTCACGCCAACTGGCCGCCAGCACCACGGGGCGCGACAGGCCTGCACTCCAGCTTTCCCCCGCAGCCAGCAGTTCGGGCGAGGGACGCTGATCGAACTTGATGTTGCCCATGACCTGCACATCGGTAACGCCTGCCTGTCGCAACCGCTGCGCGTCGGCCTCCGTCTGCGCCAATGCCTGTGCCAGCGACGCAGCGGCAGGCCGCAGCAACGCATCAAATCGCAGCGACTGGCGCAGACTCTTGTCGGACAGCCGCGCATTCGCCAGCACCACAGGCACCCCTGCCCGCTGCGCCTCGTGCAGCAGCTGCGGCCAGACCTCGGTCTCCATCAGAATCCCCATGACGGGCCGGTGTCGGCGAAAAAACCGCTGCACCGCACTTGGCGTGTCCAGCGGCACCCAGCACTGAAAGTCCCCCGCCTGAAGCAGCAATTCGCCTGCAGCACGCCCGGTGGCCGTCCCGTGGGTCAGCAGCAGGCGGACATCCGGCCACAGCATGCGCAAGGCACGCACCAGCGGTTCAGCGGCCCGCGTTTCACCGAGTGACACCGCGTGCAACCAGACCGCGCCCGGTGCCGTCATCGGCGCGTAACCGAGCCGTTCGGACATCGCGGTCCCGTAGAGCGGCTCGCGCCGCGCCCGCCGCCACAGCCGCAGCAGCAGCAAGGGCACCAGCAAGCGCATGAACCATCCGTAAGCGCCGAGCGCCAGCCGTTGCTTCAGCGTCAGCGTCAAGGGGCCACTCCGCGTGCGTGCGCCACGGTCTGCCAAGCCGACGCGACAGCGTCCAGCGCAGGCACATCGGCACCACCGACACTCACCTGGTGCGCGTGGCCATGCGCGGGCATCGGACCGGTCCGCCAGGCGGTCGGAAAGTTGTAGAGCTGCACATGCGGCAGATCGAGCGCCACTGCGAGGTGCGACAACCCGCTGTCCACGCCCACGACCCCTTGCGCAGCGCCCATCTGATCGACTAGCGCATCCAGCCCCATGCGCGGCCAGAGGTCGCAGGACGCGGGGCCGATGCCTGTGGCGATCCGCTCGGCGCGCCGGGCCTCTTCTTCACTGGCCTGCGGCATGGCAATGCGCCAGCCACGCTGCACCAGTGACCGACCGAACGCAATCCAGTGCGCCTCGGGCCAGAGCTTGTCGTCACGGGAGGTGCCATGCACGAACACCAGCGTGCGGGACTGCGGCGGTGGTTCCCCCGCAGCGCGCAGACCGAACCGCGGCGGTCCGCTCACGGCATAGCCCAGCGCCTCGGCTGCCATGTGCCGAGAACGATCAACAACGTGAATGTGCGGCTCCAGCGTGATCGCACGGTCGGCCAGCCAGCGTGTCGGCGCCTCCCAGCCCGAGCCATCCGTGCGGTTGCCCAGTGCGTAGCGCAGCCCGCCCGGAACCATCAACGCCTGTCGAGCCACCAGGGCAGACTTGGTCAAGCCCTGCAGATCGAGCACGGCGTCATAGCAATGCTGCTGCAACCGCGCACGGAAAGCGTGCTTCTCGCGCCGCACGTCCGACGTCCACCAACGCTTGCGCCAGCGCCGCTGGGCGCAGTCGATCACCTCGCCGATCCCTTCGACCCGGCGCACCAGCGGCGCAAAACCGGGTTCGACCACCCAATCGACGCACACACCCGGCAGTGCCGCACACAGGTCCGCGACCACCGGCATCGCATGGATCACATCGCCCAGGGACGAAAGCTTGACGATCAGGACACGCCGCACGTTCAACCGGAACCGCCCGCCGTCAGTGCGCAGACGTCTGAACCTGGGCTTCCGGCATCACCTTGCGCAGCGCAGCCATGAAGTCGTGCTCGATGCGCGCCAGTGCCTCGGCGGTGTGGCCCTCGAAACGCAGCACCAGCACTGGCGTGGTGTTGGACGCACGGATCAGGCCGAAACCGTCGGGATAGTCGCCACGCAGTCCGTCGATGGTGCCGATCTCGGCGCCAGGAAAGTCGGCTTGCGCGATGAGCTGGTCCACGATCGCATGCTGGTTGCCAGCGGGCACGGCGACGTTCAGCTCGGGCGTGCTGAAGCTGGTCGGCAGCGCCTTGAGCACCGCGCTCGGATCGTCGAAGCGCGACAGGATCTCCAGCAGACGCCCCGCGGTGTACATCGCGTCATCAAAGCCGTACCAGCGCTCACCGAAGAAGATGTGGCCACTCATCTCGCCGGCCAGCGGTGCGCCGGTTTCGCGCAGCTTGGCCTTCATCAGCGAATGGCCGGTTTTCCACATCATCGGCACACCGCCAGCAGCACGAATGCCCACCGGCAGGCGCTGCGAGCACTTCACGTCGTAAATGATCAGGCCGTTGGGGTTGCGCGTCAGGATGTCCTGCGCGAACAGCAGCATCTGGCGATCTGGAAAGATGATTTCGCCGTCCTTGGTCACCAGGCCCAACCGATCGCCGTCGCCGTCGAAAGCCAGCCCGAGTTCGAAATCGGTGGCGTGGACAACCTTGATCAGATCGGCAAGGTTTTCCAGCTTCGAGGGGTCCGGGTGGTGGTTCGGGAAGTCACCGTCCACACGGCTGTACAGCTCGACCACTTCGCAGCCCAGTGCCTTGAGGATGCCGGGAGACGACGCACCGGGAATGCCGTTGCCAGAGTCCACGACGATCTTCATGGGCCGCGCCAGCTTGCAGTCGCCGATGATGCGGGCGGTGTACTCGGGCAGGATGTCGAGCGTGGAGATGCGGCCCAGCGCGGATGCCGTGCTGTAGGTCTCGGACTCCATGCGAATGCGCAGGCCTTGGATCGTGTCGCCATAGATGGCCACGCCGCCAAGCACCATCTTGAAGCCGTTGTAGTCCTTGGGGTTGTGGCTGCCGGTCACTTGGATGCCGCTGCGGCAACCGATGTCGCCACGGGTCGCGGCCACGTAGTACAGCATCGGCGTGGTCACCGCGCCCAGATCGATCACGTCCAGGCCGGTCGACGCCAAGCCACGCATCAGGGCGGCGCTCAGATCCGGACCGGACACGCGGCCGTCACGGCCAACTGCCACCGCACGCTCGCCCAAGGCCTGCGCCTCGGTGCCAAAAGCCCGGCCCAAGTGCTCCGCAAATTCGACGTCCAGCGCCTGCCCGACGATGCCGCGGATGTCATAGGCCTTGAAGGCAGAAGCGATCACTTGCATAAAGAGAAATCCTGGTTCGATAGAAACCCGCGCATTGTAGGCAGCAGAAGAATGGCAGTACAAAAACAAAATGCCCGTTCACCATGAATGAACGGGCATTTCTAAAACCAATTTGGCGGAGTGGACGGGACTCGAACCCGCGACCCCCGGCGTGACAGGCCGGTATTCTAACCAACTGAACTACCACTCCGCAGTGGTGCAAACCATCGAAACTTGGCGACTCCTAGGGGATTCGAACCCCTGTAACGACCGTGAAAGGGTCGTGTCCTAGGCCTCTAGACGAAGGAGTCAACAGGGGTGACCCTAAAACTGAATGAAAAACTTGGCGGAG
>NZ_JANPAB010000088.1:0-12271 GCF_031429695.1 Sphaerotilus sp. | reverse complement strand
GACCCCCTGGCTCTCAGCGCCTTCGTGTAGGGCGACCAGTTCTTCGTCGTGTACTTCTTCTTCGCCGGCTTGCTCATCCCGTCAGCCTACCTCACCGCTCGACCACCGGCCGGCTGGGTGGGTTGTGCAACAAAGCCGTTCCGTGTGACAAAAAAACGGGCGCCATCGGCGCCCAATCAATCTGATCAAAGACTGAGTTCTTACGCGACCAGCCGGTTCTCGCCAGTTCCATGCAAGTTGCTGTCACACCTTCCACAAATCGTCGGATGCTCAGGATTCACCCCCACATCCCCCCGGTAATGCCAGCACCGCTCGCATTTCACCGCCGAACTCGCCGACACCGTGATCTGCCGCTCCTCGCCGACGGCCAGACTCGCCTCTGACGTGATCAGCACGAACTTCAGGTCATCCCCCAGCGACGCCAGCACATCGAATTCCCCCTGCGGCGCCGTGATCTGAACAGTGGCCTGCAGCGACGACCCGACCGCGCCCCCGCTGCGCACGTTCTCGATCTCCTTGTTCACCGCCTCGCGCACCGCCCGCACCTGCGCCCACTTCGCCAGCAGCGCCTCGTCGGCCGTGCCCAGGTCGGCGTAGGTCTCGAAGAAGATCGACCCCTGTGACGCGCCACCCGCGAAATGCCCCCACGCCTCTTCGGCCGTGAAGCTCAGGAACGGCGCCATCCAGCGCAGCATCGCGTTCGTGATGCGCCACAGCGCGGTCTGCGCCGAGCGGCGGGCCAGCGACTTCGGCGCGGTCGTGTAGAGCCGGTCCTTCAGCACGTCGAGGTAGAACGCGCCCAGGTCTTCCGAGCAGTAGACCTGCAGCTTCGACACCACCGGGTGGAACTCGTACACCTGATAGTGCGCCAGGATCTCCGCCTGCAACTGCGCGGCGCGGGCCAGCGCGTAGCGGTCGATTTCCAGCAGATCGGCGTCCGCCACCAGATCCACCGCCGGATCGAAGTCGCTCGTGTTCGCCAGCAGGAAGCGCACCGTGTTGCGGATGCGGCGGTACGCATCGACCACGCGGGCGAGGATCTTGTCGTCGATGTTCAGGTCGCCCGAGTAGTCGGTCGAGGCCACCCACAGCCGCACGATCTCGGCGCCGAGCTTGTTGCTCACCGTCTGCGGCTCGACCGTGTTGCCCAGGCTCTTGCTCATCTTCAGGCCCTTGCCGTCCGTGGCGAAGCCGTGGGTCAGCAGGCCGCGGTACGGCGCGCGGTCGTACAGCGCGCAGCCCAGCAGCAGCGACGAGTGGAACCAGCCGCGGTGCTGGTCATGGCCTTCGAGGTACAGATCCGCTTCCGGGCCTTCGGTGTGGAAACACGGGCCGGGGTAGGCGTGCGCGTGGCTGCCGCGCAGGACGTGCTGGAAGGTCGAGCCGGAGTCGAACCAGACTTCGAGGATGTCGGTGCTCTTGGTGTAGTGCGGTGCGTCCTCGGCGCCGAGGATCTCTTCTACCGTCACGCGGCTCCACGCCTCGATGCCGCCGCGCTCCACGATGTCCGCCGCCTGATCGACGATCTCCATCGTGCGCGGGTGCAGCTCGCCCGAGTCCTTGTGCAGGAAGAACGGCACCGGCACGCCCCACGACCGCTGCCGCGAGATGCACCAGTCCGGCCGGTTGGCGATCATGTCGCGCAGGCGGGTGCGGCCGTTCTCCGGGTAGAACTGGGTCTGGTCGATGGCGTCGAGCGCGAGCTGGCGCAGCGTCTTCGGCGCCTTGTCCTTGGTGAACACGCCGACGCCCTCGTCCATGCGCACGAACCACTGCGCCGCCGCACGGTAGATCACCGGCGTCTTGTGGCGCCAGCAGTGCGGGTAGCTGTGGGTGATGGCTTGCGTGGCCATCAGGCGCTCGTGCTGGCGCAGCGTGTCGATGATGACGGGGCACGCCTTCCAGATGTTCAGGCTGCCGAACAGGGCCAGGTCTTCGGCGTACTGGCCGTTGCCCTGCACGGGGTTCAGGATCTCGTCGTACTTCAGGCCGTGCGCGATGCAGGAGTTGAAGTCGTCCACGCCGTAGGCCGGGGCCGAGTGGACGATGCCGGTGCCGTCGCCGGCCGTCACGTAGTCGGCGAGGTAGAGCGGCGACAGGCGCTGGTAGCCGGCGTCCACGTCGTGCAGCGGGTGGCGGAAGTTCAGACCGCGCAGGTTCTCGCCGGTCGCCGTGGCGATCACTGTGCCGTCGAGCTTGTAGCGTTCCAGGCACTTCTCGACCAGCGACTCGGCCAGCATCAACACACCCCGCGGCGTGTCCACCAGCGCGTAGACGAGTTCCGGGTGCGCGTTGAGCGCCTGGTTGGCGGGGACGGTCCACGCAGTGGTGGTCCAGATCACCGCAAACGCTTTCTTCGCCTCGGGCAGCGCGGCGAGGCCGAACGCGGCGGCCAGCGCGGCGCCATCGTTGGTCTCGAAGGCCACGTCCAGCGTGTCGCTCTTTTTGTCCGCGTACTCGATCTCGAACTCGGCCAGCGAGGAGCCGCAGTCGAAGCACCAGTACACCGGCTTCAGCCCCCGGTAGACGAAGCCGCGCTCGATCACGCGCTTGAACGCCCGCAGCTCGCCCGCTTCATTCGCGAAGTCCATCGTCCGGTACGGCCGCTCCCAGTCGCCGAGCACGCCCAGGCGCTTGAAGTCCTCGCGCTGCTGGTTGATCTGCTCGGTGGCAAAGGCGCGGCTCTTGGCCTGCATGTCGTCGCGGCTGAGCTTGCGGCCGTGCAGCTTCTCGATCGCGTTCTCGATCGGCAGGCCGTGGCAGTCCCAGCCGGGGATGTACTGCGCGTCGAAGCCGCCGAGCTGGCGCGACTTGACGATCATGTCCTTGAGCACCTTGTTCAGCGCGTGGCCGATGTGGAGCTTGCCGTTGGCGTAGGGCGGGCCGTCGTGCAGCACGAACAGCGGTTGCCCCTGGCGGGCGGCGCGCAGGCGCTGGTAGAGGCTGCTGCCCTCGGCGCTGTCGTTCCAGTCCTTGACCCAGCCGCCTTCGCGCTTGGGCAGGTCGCCGCGCATGGGGAACGGGGTGTCGGCGAGGTTGAGCGTCGCGCGGTAGTCGGTGGGGGACGCGGGAGAGGTCGAATCGGTCATGGCCACGACGCGCCGGGCAGGGCGCGTTCCTGAAGAAATAGGACGGGAGAAGAAGGAAGAACGCCGGCGAACGCGGCGTTCAAATTCGGTCGCGCGTGGTCTGGCGACGGTCGGCGGCGTGGGTGTCGAACCACGCACGCGCGTTCACCACGTCCTGGCGGATCGCGGCGGTGAGGGCGTCGAGTCCGTCGTAGCGGGCCTCGTCTCGCAGTTTGTGCAGTAGTTCCACGCGCACGAGTTTACCGTAGCCCCCTTCGCGCCCCAGCTCGGCCGGCCAGTCGAGGCAGTGCGTCTCCAGCAGGATGCGCCCGGCGTCCTCGATGGTCGGCCGCACGCCCAGGCTCGCCACCCCGTCGATCGCCTGATCGGTCAGCCCGTGGACGCGCACGATGTAGATCCCCGCCGCCGCCGAGCGACTGAAGGGAAAGCGCAGGTTCAGCGTGCGGAAACCATCGTCGCCGCCCTCGGTCGAAGCGCCCAGACCGCGCCCGAGCTTGCGCCCATGCGTCACATGGCCGCTGATGCTGTAGGGCCGGCCGAGCAGCTCGGCGGTGCGCGCCATGTCGCCCCGCGCCAGCGCCTCGCGGGTGGCGGAACTCGACACGCGCAGCCCGTGGACCTCGTAGCTCATCATCCGCGCCACGTCGAAGCCGGCCACGTCGCCCGCCGCGTCGAGCATCGCGTAGTCGCCCGCCCGCTTGGCGCCGAAGCGGAAGTCGTCGCCGACCAGCACGTAGCGTGCGCCCAGTCCACCGACCAGCACGTCGTCGATGAAGGCTTGCGGCGACTGGCCGGCCAGCCGCCCGTCGAAGCGCATCAGCACCACCTGATCGACGCCACAGCGTTCCAGCTCCTGCAGCTTGTCGCGCAGCGTGGCGATGCGTGCCGGCGCCTTCTCGGGCGTGCCGGCCTTCAGGGCAAAGAAGTCGCGGGGATGCGGCTCGAACGTCATCACGCAGCTCGGCAGGCCGCGGTGTCGCGCCTCGTTGATCAGCAGAGCGAGCATGGCCTGGTGGCCGCGGTGCACGCCGTCGAAATTGCCGATCGTCAGGGCGCAGGCGGGCGCCAGATCGGGGTGGTGGATGCCACGGAAAATTCGCATGTCGTGTCGTGGCCGGAACTCAGATGTCCTGGGGGTCGATCCAGCACCACTGCCCCGGCGCCAGTCCGTCGGGAACCGTGATGCGCCCGAACGAGCGGCGGTGCAGCGACTCGACGTGGTTGCCGACGGCGGCCACCATGCGCTTGACTTGGTGGTACTTGCCCTCGGTCAGCATCATGCGCAGCGTGCACTCGCCCGTCGCCTCGCATTCCTCGGAGCGCACCGGCACCGGATCGTCGTTGAGCACCACCCCGGCGCGCAACTGCTGCACCTGCTCGTCCGTCACCGGGCGGGCGCAGGTGATCTCGTAGACCTTGTCGACGTGCTTTTTCGGGTGCGTCAGCTTGTGGATCAGCGCGCCGTCGTCGGTCAGCAGCAGCACGCCGGTCGTGTCCTGGTCGAGCCGACCGACGGGCTGCACATCGCCGCCGCTGCGCCAGCGCAGTGGCGGCGGCAGCAGCGTCATCACGCTCGGCCAGTGCTTGGGCTTCTGCGAACACTCGTAGCCGGTCGGCTTGTTCAGCATCACCACGGCGAACTCGCGCCACGGCCAGTCACGGCCCTCGACGTTGAGCACCAGCCCCTCGGGCGAGACGGCTTCATCGGGATCGTCGGTGACACGGCCGGCGATCGACACCAGCCCGTTGAGCACCAGCCCGTCACAGTCGCGGCGGGTGCCGAAGCCTTGCGTGAACAGCGCGTGCGACAGCGTGATGTCGCGGGCGGCGGCGGATTTCTTGGAGGATTTCTTCGACATGAGGCCGCCAGTGTAGGACGGCCCCGTTCCGGCGCGTGGCGGGCTGTCGTCAGGCGAACACGCCCGCCGTGTCCTGCATGCGTGCGCTGACCTCGCCGAGGTGGTGCAGCGTGTCGCCCCACTGCAGTTCCATGCAGGTCAGCCGCTTGAAGTAGTGGCTGCCGACGTACTCGTCCGTCACGCCGATGCCGCCATGCAGTTGCACGCACTGCTGCCCGACGAAGCGCGTCGACTGGCCAAGCTGCACCTTGGCCTGCGACACGGCGCGGCGGCGCACGTCTGGCGCGTCGCCCAGCCGCAGCGTGGCGAGATAGCTCATCGAGCGGCCGAGTTCGAGCTGCATCTTGCAGTCCGCCAGCCGGTGGCGCAGCGCCTGGAAGCTGGCGATGGCCACGCCGAACTGCTTGCGCGTGTTCATGTAGTCGGCGGTGAGCTTCACGAGGAACTCCATCGCGCCGACCGCTTCCGCGCACAGCGCCGCGGTGCCGACATCGGCCGCGTGTTCGAGCACGGCCAGCGCGTCGGTGTCGGTGACGAGCGTGGCGGCTGCCGTGTCGAAATTCACCTCCGCGGCCCGGCCACCGTCCTGCGTCAGGTAGCCGCGGCTGGTCACGCCGGCAGCGGCATGTTCGACCAGCCAGAGGCCCAGCGTTTCGCCCGCTCTGGCGCTGACGATGTAGGCGTCGGCGGTGTCACCCACTGGCACGAGGCTTTTCACGCCGCTGAGCGTCCAGCCGTCGCCGGCCTGCGTGGCGGTTGTGGCGACGCGGTCGAGCCGGTAGCGCGAAGCCCGCTCCTGCTGCGCGAGCACGACCCGCGCCTCGCCCGATGCGATCTTGGGCAGCCACGCGGCCTGCACCGCTTCGGGCGCTGCAGACAGCAGGGTCGGCGCCACCAGCGCGGCGGCAGCGTAGGGCGCGAGTACCAGCCCGCGGCCGAGTTCCTCCATCACGATCATTGCCTCGGTGGCGCCCCAGCCCATCCCGCCGTGCGCCTCCGGCACCGCCAGCCCGGTCAGCCCGAGGTCGGCCAGCGCCTGCCACACCTCGCGGCTGTCCCCGCCCGCCTTCACGATGGCGCGGTGCTGCTCGAAGCCGTGGCCCTTGTTCACCCACCGCCGCACCGCGTCCCGCAGTTGTTCCTGGTCGTCGCTGAAATCGAAGTCCATGTGTGTCTCCTGGTCCGGGCCGGGGGTCAGCCGAACAGCGTCTGCGCGACGATGTTGCGCTGCACTTCGTTGCTGCCGCCGTAGATCGTCGTCTTGCGGTAGTTGAAATAGGTCGAAGTCAGCGGCGCACAGTGGGCCGCGCCGCCCGGCCACAGCCCGCCGAGCGCCTGATCCCCTTGCCAGCCCGCGTCCATCGCCTCGTGGATGAACGGCAGGCTGTACGGGCCGCCCGCCAGCATCATCAGCTCGGTGTAGCGCTGCTGGATCTCGCTGCCGCGGATCTTCAGCAGGCCGGCGATGTCCAGCGATTTCTTGCCCCCACGCTCAGCCGACAGCACCCGCAGCACCATCATCTCCAGCGCCACGATGTCCACCTCCAGCAGCGCGATCTGGTCGCGGAACCGCGGGTCGCCGTCCCACAGCCCCTCGGCCTTGGCGATGCGCTTCAGGCGCTCCAGCTCGCGCTTGGCGCGGTTCACGTCGGCGATGTTGGTGCGCTCGTGGGCGAGCAGGTACTTGGCATAGGTCCAGCCCTGGTTTTCCTCGCCGATGAGCTGGTCGGCCGGGACTTCCACGTTGTCGAACCAGACCTCGTTGACCTCGTGCTCGCCGTCGAGCGTGATGATGGGCCGCACGGTGACGCCGGGGGACTTCATGTCGATCAGCAGGAAGCTGATGCCGGTCTGCGGCTTGCCAGTGGTGCTGGTGCGCACGAGGCAGAAGATCCAGTCGCCGTACTGGCCGAGCGTGGTCCAGGTCTTCTGGCCGTTGACGACGTAGTGGTCGCCGACGCGCTCGGCGCGGGTCTTGACGCTGGCGAGGTCGGAGCCGGAGCCGGGTTCCGAGTAGCCCTGGCTCCACCACACGTCGCCGCTGGCGATGCCGGGCAGGAAACGCGCCTGCTGGGCCGCGTTGCCGAAGGCCATGATGACGGGCGCGACCATCACCGGCCCGAACGGGATGACCCGCGGCGCGCCGGCCAGGGCACATTCCTCTTCGAACAGGTGGCGCTGCACCGCGTTCCAGCCCGGCCCGCCAAACTGCGTCGGCCAGCCCCAGCCCAGCCAGCCCTTGGCGCCGAGAGTCTTCGCCCAGCGCTGCAGGTCGTCGCGGGTCAGGCGCAGGGCGGCGTGGACCTTGGTCGAGATGTCTGCGGGAAGACTGGTCGCCACCCAGTTGCGCACTTCGGTGCGAAAAGCCAACTCATCGTCGGTGAAATTCAGGTCCATGGCGCGTGTCTCCTGGCGGTGTTCTGCCCGGTTTTTTAGCACGGGGTCCGCAGAGGGCTTGTCCCAGCAGTGACAGAGCGGCTCGGCTCGGCTCAAGTCCGCCAGGACACTGCCGAAGGAGTGCCGTGGGGCGCCGGGTTCAAGTTGAAGCGGCGGCCTGTTGCAGCCAAGGTCCGTCGCATGAAAAAGTCCATCACCTTTGTGAATCCCCATTTCTACCGGCGTGTCGATGTACGTGTCGGCCCCGACCCGCTGCTGTTCCTGGTGGGCGCGGCGGCCACGGCTGTCCAAGTCTGGGCGATGCTCAGCGGCGAGAGCGTGCCGTGGACCTGGTGGGCCGGTGCGGCCGTTCTGGCGCACGCGCGCCTGTGGCGCCACACGCTGACGTTGCCGGTACTGGGCTCCATCGCGCTGGCGCTGATGTCCTCGGGCATGTCGATGCCCATCAGCGCGCTGGCGATCAACAAGATGGTGGCGCAGCGCTACCGCCACGCGGGCTGGAAGATCCGCAACACGGACGGTGAACTCGGCGAGTATTCGTCGCGCTTCCTGGCCGTCGACGAACTCGGCTTCAGCGAAAGCGACCTCATGGCGAACGTGGTGCGCAAGCACCTGAAGGACGGCGTGCTCGACGTGCGCGACGACTACACCCCCGTCACGCCGATGCCGGCCCGGCCGCGTCCGGTGGCCACGGCGCCGATCCGCACACCGGACCGCCCCTACATCAGCCTCTGAGGCCGAGGCAGGGGGCGGGTGCCTGGCGCCTGTGTTCAGTCACGGAAGTTGTTGAAGCTCAGTGGCGCCTCGGTGATCTCCTTGCGCAGCAGGGCCATCGCGGCCTGCAGGTCGTCGCGCTTGGTGCCGGTCACGCGCACCGTGTCGCCCTGGATGCTGCCCTGGACCTTGAGCTTGCTTTCCTTGAGCGCCTTCTGGATCTTCTTGCCCAGGTCGCCCTCGATGCCGGCCTTGACGATGACCTTCTGCTTGAGCTTGTCGTGGCTCATCTTCTCGGGCTTGGCCGTGAGGTCGAGGAAGCGCACGTCCACGCCGCGCTTGGCCATCTTGCCCAGCAGCACATCGGTGACTTGCTGCAACTGGAAGTCGCTGTCGGCGTAAAGGGTCAGTTCCTTGTCCTTGTGCTCGACGCGCGCATCGCTGCCCTTGAAGTCGAAACGGGTGCCGATTTCCTTGTTGGCCTGGTCGAGGGCGTTGCGAACTTCCGTCAGTTCGGGTTCAAGCACGGTGTCGAAGCTGGGCATGGTGTTCTTTCGGTGAATTCGAGGTTCTTGGGGGTTTGGGCGAAAATTCTGCCATGCGCATCGAAACTGCCGTCAATTTGCGGGCCTGGAACACCTTCGGCCTGCCCGCCACCGCCCAGACCCTGGTCCACATCGAGGAGGATGCCGACGTGCGCCGCGTCGTGGACCACCCCGAATTCGGTCGCGCGCCCAAGTTCATTCTCGGGGGCGGCAGCAACATCGTGCTGGCCCGGGACGTGACGGCATGTGTGCTCAAGATCGAGATCATGGGCCTGCGCGTCGTCGAGGAACGGGCGGATGCGGTCATTGTCGAAGCCGGTGCCGGCGAATCCTGGCACCGGTTGGTGGCCTGGACGATCGAGCAGGGGCTGGGCGGGTTGGAGAACCTCGCCCTGATCCCCGGCACGGTGGGCGCCGCACCGGTGCAGAACATCGGTGCCTACGGGTTGGAGCTGGCCGATCGACTCGAATCGCTTGACGGGATCGACCTGGTGACTGGCCGCGGCTTCACGCTGGACCGGCGCCTGTGCCGCTTCGGCTACCGCGACAGCGTGTTCAAGCATGAACTGGCGGGCAAGAGTGTCATCACCCGGGTGCGCCTACGGTTGCCGCGGCCGTGGCAGCCGGTGCTGGGGTACCTCGACCTGCAGCGCAAGATGGAAGAAACCGGCACCGTGCAGCCGGACGCACGCCAGATCTTCGACTGGGTCTGTGCCATCCGCCGTGCCAAGCTGCCCGATCCGGCGGTGATCGGCAACGCGGGCAGCTTCTTCAAGAACCCGGTGGTCACGCCCGAGCAGTGCCGCGACATCATCGCCCGCGACCCGCATGTCGTGCACTACCCGATGGACGACGGCAGCTTCAAGCTCGCTGCCGGCTGGCTGATCGATGCCTGCGGCTGGAAGGGCAAGTCGGTGGGCGGCGCGGCGGTCTACGAAAAGCAGGCGCTCGTGCTCGTCAACCGTGGCGAGGCCCGCGGCGCCGAGGTGATCACGCTGGCCCGGGCGATCCAGGAGAGCGTGTACGGCCGTTTCGGCATCCGGCTGGAGCCGGAACCGATCGTGGTGGGCTGACCACGGCGACCGGGCGGTCACCGCTGCCAGTCGCCGCTGCGGATGGCAGCGTGTGTCAGGCGCTCCACCTCGACGGGCGAAACCGCATGCGACACCCCCAGGCGGACCGCCGCGGCCAGTGACAGGTCGATGACGCGGCCAGGCGAGAACGGGCCGCGGTCGTTGATGCGCACGATCACCTCGCGGCCATTGGCGGGGTTGCGCACCCGCGCATAGCTCGGGATGGGCATGGTCGGGTGTGCGGCTGTCATCGCGTACATGTCGTAGCGCTCGCCGCTGGCGGTCGGCAGGCCGTGGAACTTGCCGCCGTACCACGAGGCGAGACCCGATTCGCGGACCTCGGCGTCGGTGGTGATCGGTGTGTAGCTGCGGCCAAGCACGGCGTAGGGCTTGTTCGGACCGCCAGCACGCAGCGGCTCGACACGGGGTCGGGCGTCGGGCACCTGCAGCAATTCGGCATGCGGGATGCGGCCGCTTTGCTTGTCTGGCGTACCGGCACATCCGGCCAGCAGGAGGGCCAGTGTCGCGGCGATCAGGGGCCCGCGGCGGCCCGGTCTCGGCCAAATGGGGTGCATGGGACTTGATCCCTTGTTCAAGGGGTTGATGGGCGCAGTAGTGGAAAAAATGAACAAATGCGGGGTAACCTTTCGGTACCGGACTGCCCGAATGAGGGGGCAGTCTGGGAATCACACTTCATACCATTGGGGAAAACATGCAAGTCTCTAAAATTTCTCTCGCCGTCACCTTGGCCCTGACCCTCGGCAGTACCGCCCAAGCTGCCGTGGTCGGTCTCGACGACGTGTCGTTCGAATCCTATGCCGCTGGCGCTCTGATCGGTTCGGCCGGCGCCTGGTCGTCGGAAGGCACGATGACCACCGCGCAAGGCCCGGTTGGCGCCTACACGGGTCAGCGCTTCGCCTTCCTGAACGACGGCGACCGTCTGGTCCAGAGCTTTTCGGTGGACACGGTTGGCACCTACACCGTGAGTTTCTGGGCGTCGGGCGAAGGCCGCTCGCGCCTGTTCGATTCGGACGATGTGGCCGCGAACCTGTTCACCTCGCCGGTGGCTGTCTCCAACGTCAACCCGGTCAACTATGGCGCCGGCTGGCACCAGGTGCAGTACTCCTTCAACACCGGCCCCATCATCGGCAGCAATTCCTACCACCTGTACCTGTCCGGCTTCGGCTCGGGTTTCTCGGTGGATGCCATGTCCGTGTCGGCTGTGCCGGAACCCGAGTCCTACGCGATGATGCTCGCCGGCCTGGGCGCGCTGGGCCTGATGGCTCGCCGTCGCCGCGCACGCTGATCGACCTGCCTTCGCGGTTCCGCCGGTTCCTTGCAGAACCGGCGGAACCGTGGTGTCAAAAGCACCGGTTTTCGGTGCTTTTTTTTGGGAAATGCAGTCATGCCCCTGAAGTCCGGGATTGTGTTTTTTGTGGCATGAGCAATGGTCCCGTTGTAATGCCAGTGTTGCACCGTGATTCGTGGAATACGACGGGTATCCGGCGCCATTTCTGAAAAAATCACCCGTGTTCAGGGGGTTTGCGGCATTTGTCCAACCTGTATCTGAAGGGGCCGCGGTAATCTGAGCAGGTGGAAATGCTGGACGCGAGAAGACAGGTCACTTGTCTGAGGGGCGAATTCAGCAGGGCCGCTTCTTTCACCTCATACCGGGAGCATTTAATGCGCAAGACTTTGACCGCTATCGCCGCTGGCCTTCTGCTGGCCGCCACGGGTGCCCATGCCAATCTGGTGACCAATGGCACGTTCGATTCGCCCGATATCTCGACGGGTTCTTTCTCGACGGTGACGTCGCTGTCTTTTTCGGACCTGAACTGGGGTTTCTACAGCGGCGGCTCGGGCGTGACCAAACTGGTCGACAACGGTGGTAACCAGTTCGCCCAGATCGCTTCAGGCGACATCCTGTACACCTCGTTCAGTGTGGCTACGTCGGGCCAGTACAACATTGGCTTCGATTTCCAGGGCAGCGGCCTGTGGGGCCTGACCGGCAGCAGCTGGTCGCCGGAAGTGGTCGCTCCGACCTACCTGACTCCTTCGGCGGGCTGGACCTCGGCCACGGGCGGCCCGGTTGCGCTGGTGGGGGGGGACTCCTACAAGATCTACTTCGGCAGCATGGTCACCCCGCCGCAGTTCTACTCCACGCTGAGTCTGGACAACGTGTCCGTGTCGGCCGTGACGCCGGTCCCGGAACCCGAAGGCTACGCCATGATGATGGCCGGCCTTGGCGCGCTGGGTCTGATGAGCCGCCGCCGGATGCGCAAGGCCGCCTGAGCATCTGTGAATACCGGTGAACCGGATTTTCCGCTGCAACGCCCTACGGGGCGTTTTTTCTTGCCTGGCCCTTGTTCGCGGGCGCGCAGACAGGGGGGTGCGCGCAAAGGGTGAATGAATATCTCACGGAGTTTTATGGATTACTGCTCCGTATTTTTGATGCAGGGCTGTTCACTGCTGAAGCACCCCCGCATAGCCGAGCAGGCGGTCAAGCGAGAGGGCATTGCGCCAAAGCGCCTGGGCGATGTTGCGCTCGCCATTGCTGCGCAGCAGGTTCAGCGCGAGGTGGCGCAGACAGGCGA
>NZ_JANPAB010000087.1:0-5065 GCF_031429695.1 Sphaerotilus sp. | reverse complement strand
CGTGCTCACCCTCCAGCGGCACTGGCCGCGCCGGTTGGCGCGCCAGGTCGGGCACAAAGGTGGGCAGGCTGCTGCAACTCAGGCACAGCATCACGGCTGTGATGACGGCCACGTACAGCCCGAGGGCTCGGCGGCGGGTGTGTAAGTTCATCGGATCCAGTCGAAATGGCGCGCAGCACGCCAGGTGCCACTGATGCCGCTTGTCGGAAGATTCGAGGCGTGTGTCTGTGCGTTGCCTGACGGAACCCTTTTCCAAACGCAGTCGCGGAACGTGGGCGAGCACATCGACAGCTGTGCGTGTCACCCCTCGCAGCCATGGTGCTGGCTCCATGGACAAGTCAGTCGGCAGACAATGGGAAGCTTGGGCCTGAAAGAAAGAGGCTCCGAATATCGGACCGCACACCATGAACAAGTACCCCGCCGAACACCGCCGCCAGGCCGAAGCCCTGGTCGCTCAGATGACGCTCGAAGAACAGGCACTGCTGCTGTCCGGCGATGGCTGGTGGCAGACGCACGGCATCGAGCGCCTCGGACTGGCGCCGATGGTCGTCTCCGATGGGCCGCACGGCTTGCGCAAGGTGGTCGGCGCCGGGCTGGAGGGCAGCGTGCCAGCCACCTGCTTCCCGACCGCACCGGGGCTGGCGGCAACCTGGAACACCGCGCTGGCCCGCGAAGTCGGTGTAGCACTTGGTCGCGAGGCGCAGGCCAGCGGCGTCCACATCGTGCTGGGCCCGGGCATCAACATGAAGCGCTCGCCGCTCGGTGGTCGCAACTTCGAGTATTTCGCCGAGGATCCGGTGCTGGCCGGTCGCATGGCCGCGGCCTACATCGACGGCGTGCAGGGTGAGGGCGTGGGCACCTCGCTGAAGCACTTCGCGGTCAACAACCAGGAGTTCGAGCGCATGGCGACCAGCTCGGACGTGGACGAGCGCACGCTGCACGAGGTCTACCTGCAAGCCTTCGAGATCGCCATCGCGCAGTCGCCGACCAAGCCCTGGTCGGTGATGAGCGCCTACAACCTCGTCAACGGTGTGCATGCCAGCGAGCACCGCGCACTGCTGACCGGCATCCTGCGCGAACGCTGGGGCTTCGATGGCTTCGTGGTGTCGGATTGGGGCGGTATACACGACCGCGTGCAGGGCGTGATCGCCGGCAACAACCTGGAGATGCCCGGTAGCGGCGCACACAACCGCCAGAAGATCATCAAGGCGGTGCGCACGGGCGGCCTCGACCCGGCGGTGCTGGCCCGGGTCACCGCAGAGCTGGTCGCCGTGATGCTGCTGGCCCACGCCAGCCACCGCCCCAGCACCACCTTCAACGCCGACGCGCACCACGCGCTGTCGCGCCGCGTCGGTGCCGAGGGCATCGTGCTGCTGAAGAACGAGGGCGATGTGCTGCCGCTGGCCGCCGGCACGAAGGTCGCGGTGATCGGCGACTTCGCCAAGGTGCCGCGCTTCCAGGGCGCCGGCAGCTCGCAGGTCAACCCGACACGGGTCGCGTATCCGCACGACGAGCTGGTTGCGCTGCTGGGCGCGGTGAATGTCACCTACGCCCGCGGCTGCGACGGTGAGGGCGTGACCAGCGACGCGCTGATCGCCGAGGCGCTGACCGTGGCCGCGACCGCCGACGTGGTGGTCGTCTTCGCTGGCCTGCCCGACAGCTACGAGTCCGAGGGCTTCGACCGCAGCGACATCCACCTGCCCCCGGGCCATGACCGCCTGATCGAAGCGCTGACTGCGGCGCACCCGAGGCTCGTCGTCGTGCTGATGAACGGTTCGGCCGTGGCCATGCCCTGGGTGGACCGTGTGCCGGCGATCGTCGAGGGCTGGCTGGGTGGACAGGCTGGCGGTGGCGCGATCGCCGATGTGCTGACCGGCCACGTCAACCCCTCGGGCAAGCTCAGCGAGACCTTCCCGGTCAGCCTGCAGCAAACGCCGGCCTACCCGTCTTTCCCTGGCCGCGACGGCCAAGCCTGGTACGGCGAGGGCCTGTTCATCGGCTACCGCCACTACGACAAGCGTGGCCTGCAACCCCTGTTCCCCTTCGGCCACGGCCTGAGCTACACCCGTTTCGACTACACCGCGATCGGCATCGGTGCCCTGACCTGCGACGTGGACGGCGAGGACACGCTCCCGGTCGAGGTGACGCTGCGCAACAGCGGAGCACGGGCCGGTCAGGAGGTCGTGCAGCTCTACGTGCGCGAACGATCGCCGAAGATCGTCCGACCTGAACGTGAACTGCGCGCGTTCGCCAAGGTTGGCCTTGCGCCGGGCGAAACGACCACCATGCGCTTCGCGCTGGGTCGGCGCGACTTCGCCCACTACGACCTGGGCCTGCACGATTGGGCGGTGCATCCCGGCACGTTCGACATCCAGGTGGGCGGCTCCTCGCGTGACCTGCCGCTGAGCGTGAGCGTCGAGATCACCGCCAGCCGTGCCCGCCACCAGCCGATCACGCGCCGCTCGCTGGTACAGGACTTCCTTGGTCGCCCGGGCGGCCAGGAAGCCTATGCCGAGATGCTGCACGCGCTCGGCTTCGGCGGCCTGCTCGAACCCGTGGACGAGCAGGCCCTTGCCAGCCTGAGCCCCGAGCAGCTCGCCGCCAAGCGCAAGGGCGACAGCGCCGCGCTGGCCTTCGCCAACGAGATGCCGCTCTACAAGATCCCGGCCATGTCCGGCGGACTCTGCGGTGATGGGCGCATCGACGAGCTGGTGCGGGCATTCGGGGGCTGAAGGCGATGGGGCAGTGCGGAGGCGGCGATGCTCATGGCGAGCAGTGTGGTTGCGGACCTGGCAGGCAGGCAGAAAGCACCGGCGAGCCAAGGGGCGACACCGCTCGCGAGCGGTTCGACCTCATCCCCGGCGCGGCAGGGCCCGCATGCCCCGCACGAGATCAGCCGCCTGGGCCTTGACGTACACCGAGGTCACCCGCAGGTCCGAGTGCCCCAGCAGGCTCTGCAGCACCTGCGGCTGCATCTGCTTGATCGCCTCGTTGGCGAAGGTGTGGCGCAGCCAGTGCGTCGAGGCCCGGGGGAACTCGGCTGCTGGCGGTGCCCCTTCTCGCGTGGCCGCCGCAGGATTCCGATACGCTCGTGCCTCAACAGGCAGGTGCATCCGTATCATTCAGCAGCTTTCACCGGAGCCGCGATCTTGAATCCAGCCGTCCCCCTTGAAATTACACCCGTTGCCGATACCGAGATGGACGAGCATTCGGTGCTGCTGCGTGTCTTGAACGACTTCGTCGCTCGCCCGGACATGAACCCACCCAGGATTTCTTATCTGCTAGGCCTGTCTGCGGCTGACGTAGTTGACTTGCAGACGGACAAGAACCAAAGCAGCCGGTTTGGCCTGACCGAACTCAAGCGCTTGTCCAAGCTGGCGAGGCTCTCGGTGCCGGGCGTGGCGCCTTTACCCGAACGGGATCCGCAGCATCCTTTGCATCCGCACCGCCATGACACCGTCTGGTATGACCTCAAGAGCGACCTGGCAGCCGAAGAAGACTACACCCAGTGCTGGACCGTACTGATTGCTCTTCAGCACCGCATCAAGGCCCTGGCACTGGATCTGGATGGCGCAGCACATGTCCTGGGGGTAAGTCTCGACCGTGCGGCCGCGCTGCTGGGCGGTCGGGTCAGCCGCTTGCAGCTTCGCGACCTGCTGAGCATGGCCATGACCGCTGGCATGGCTGATGAGCATGTGCGACTTGACTTGTCGGAATACAAGCCGGTTACTTTGCCCATGGTCGATGGCGTGAGTTCAGATCGATCGGCCTGTGGTGCGCCTCAGGTGCCCACCACAGTGCGTATCGGTGAACTCATGGCGTGCATGAGTATTTGAGCCGGTACTGTCAACGGTGGATGCCGGTCGACTTGCCAAGCCGGCTGCATCGGCATGGCCGTGCAGCAGATCACCCGATCAAGACAATGCCCGCATGACGGCTTGGGGTTCCCGCTCGATCAGGTTCAGCAGCACCAGCGCCGCGCCCTGTGGCCGGCGATCGCCGCGCTCCCAATGGCGCAGGGTCGCCACCGAAAACCCGAACCGTGCCGCGAACTGGTCCTGGGTCAACCCCAGTCGTGCGCGCACGGCGGCCACGTCCACGGCGGTCGGCTCATAGACCTTGACGCCTGCGGCCTCGCCCCGGCCGTGGGCCGCCGCTTCCGCCAGCCCTTGGCGAATGCTCTCGAATGCTTTGCCCATGGGGGTTCTACCTTTCAAACCAGATTTGCACCAGAAGATCAACCAGGCCGGCCAACTCGTTGCATTCGGCCCGGGTCAGGTTCGCCCGTTCGTTCTTGGCGAACATCGTCAGCAGGTACAGCGGCATGGCGTCGCTGTGAACGTAGTAGATGATGCGCACGCCTCCACTCTTGCCGCGCCCGTCGCGTCCCCATCGCAGCTTGCGCACGCCACCTGTGCCTTCGATCAGATCGCCGGCCCGCGGGTGTGCAGCCAGGTACAGGATCAGATCCCGGCGATCGTCATCGGACAGCAGCTTGCCGGCTCGCTTCTGGTATTCGGGCAGTTCGGCAATCGTCAGCATGCATGAATTGTAATCCATTGGATTAGTGTCATGCACTGACTTGCCATGTCATGACGTGCCCTGTTGGCAGGGTACAAAGCGCTGGCGAACCAGGAGCGACACTGCTCGCGATAGCTCGACTCAGCGCTTGCGAGGCAGGGCCCGCATGCCTCGCACGAGGTCAGCCGCCTGCGCCTTGACGTACACCGACGTCACCCGCAGGTCCGAGTGCCCCAGCAGGCTCTGCAGCACCTGCGGCTGCATCTGCTTGATCGCCTCGTTGGCGAAGGTGTGGCGCAGCCAGTGCGTCGAGGCTTTCAAGAACTCGGCTGCCGGCGGCGCTCCCTCGCGCGTGGCCGCCGCGTTCGCCACGTCCGTAAAAAAGCGCCGCAGCAGCCGGTAGTGTCCTGGTCAAGTTATTTCGCACAGCCCGACAGGTTGTGTGATTGCCGATTGCTGCTCGAAGGCATTGGGAGGCAAGTTGCCCAGTGTGGAGTGCAGACGCACGCTGTTGTAGAAGCTGACGATGTAGTCGGCGATGTCG
>NZ_JANPAB010000086.1:0-89093 GCF_031429695.1 Sphaerotilus sp. | reverse complement strand
ACATCGCCGACTACATCGTCAGCTTCTACAACAGCGTGCGTCTGCACTCCACACTGGGCAACTTGCCTCCCAATGCCTTCGAGCAGCAATCGGCAATCACACAACCTATCGGGCTGTGCGAAATAACTTGACCAGGACAGTTCCCGCACGACTGGCGGAACGTCTACAGGCAGCGTCTCGGTGACGCGGGCAGCGCCAGAAGCGGGCGCCAGATCTGTATTGGCAGTTTCGCTATTGGCCTTCGCTTGAAGGCCGAACAGGCGTTCGGCGTCTTCAATCCTGATCGCCAGTGCGTCGGAACTGAACCCGCCCAGACGACGCACGGCCTCGGGTTTGATGTCGGCATGTATGTGGTGTAGACCAAGTGCCGACGCCAGCGGGTCAGAAGAGGCCGGAGCGCCGTTCAGGTCCACCACGGTGTAGCACTGCGAATCGCTGACCCCAAAACCTCTGTATAGGCTCACTACAGGCACAGGAGGCAGCGGTAGCCATCGTGTCTCTTCAGCTTGGATATCGGCATCTCGGCGGACCAGCAGGCAGTGCAGCGGCGTCCAGTCGGTGCGCAGCACCCTGAACACGACATCTCGACACCGTAAACGGTCGAGGTGGTGGCCGCGCCCGACCCGTTCGCACAACTGCGTCAAGTTGATGAACTGCGCTTCGTGTGCTTCCTTCGCAGCGCGGCGGGCGGCGGCTGCGCTGCGTCGTTCATCGGCTTCGGCGCGCATCCTGTCCAGCACGTTCACCAAGATTGGCGTGTCCATCTTGCTTTCCTCGGCTTTGGTCATCGTCTGTTTCCTCTGCCGATGTACCGCCCACCGCCGTCGGTGCGCACCGGCCCCATTACGTTTGCTTTGTCACCTGCATGGCAAACAGTTCGGTTGCATCGCGCTCGACCATGCGCATCGCTGCGATGGCCAGGCGCATCAAGGCCCCTTCGTGGAACCGGCTCAGCAGCGGCTCGTCATCGGTATCGCAGCGGTCTATCTGGCTGCGCTCGATCATCTCCAGCACCACGGCAGCGCCACACGCCAGGTCACGCACGGTTGATGCAGAAGCACGGACCGCATGCGCCGGCAGCGTGTCGCCGAGGCCCACGTCTTGGTAATCCCACGCGAACGGCCGGAACAGCGGCTCAGGGCTTGCGGATTTCTGGCTGGTGGTCATCGTGCGCTCCGATCAGTGGCGATCACGCGAAAGGCACGCTCACGCAGTGCCAGGCGCCGCATGGCGGCGGGGAAGAACAGGCGGGTGATGGCGTTCATGCTGGCACCGCCTCGTTCGTCACGGCCATCAGCGCAGCGTGCAGGCGCTCGGCGCTGTCGAAGGCGCAGCCCATCAGGTTGCGGGCGTGGTACGGGGCGTCCAGGTCGTAGGAGTCGGCATAGGACAGGGCACACGTCAGCAGCGTGACCAGCTCGCCGACTTGGCGCAGCGCGGTGGCCGTGTCGAATGAGGCCGATGCAGGGGAAGGCAGGGTGAACGGGGCAGCGGTGGTGCTGGTGGCCTGTTCAGTGGCGGTGTGGGTGGTCGTCATGGTCACGGTTCCTGATTGAACTCGGTGCGTCCCCTGTTGCCACGTTTTCAAGCATGGCGAGAGGGGGGCGTGGTGGTTGAAAACATGGAATCAGCCATGCCCCCAGCCTTACGGACAAGGGCCACCACGCCGAAACCGGAAGATTCTGGACGTGACAAAGCCGCACTGACGGGGCGGCAAACCGCTGATTCTGAGGTGTTTTCAAGCACCTGCCCAAAGCGTAGCACAAACCTTCCTGAATCGTGCGCATGAGTGCGCATGAGTGCGTAATCCTGCAAAAACGCACACACACCCCAGCCGGGGAGGGCTTGCGCAGGTGACCTCATCGCGCCATCCGTCCGCAACAGGCCAGGGACGTGCGCCAGGGAGAAGGGCAGCAGACACGCCCAAAATGGGACGGCAGTCGATAGGACTCCTCTATCGACATAACCCCCCATAACCTCGAATAACCTCGATTAACCCGCCTTGCAGCCGGAAACGGTCGCGGGGCGAATTACCCTCGGTGAATTCCACCCCCGGAAGAACCTATAGGGGGGGGTGGGGTGCCCGGCCAGGACTGGCACCGACCACCCCGACCACGACAGGAAGGGAAGGAAGAAGAGTTCTCTCCTTCTCTCATCTGTCCCCGGCTGTCCCCGGTCTGTCCCCGTTGCCTCTCCCTCTGGTGTCCCCGGTCTGTCCCCGGCAGATCCTGACGGCCTGAATCTGTTCTAAGTGCTTGATTTCATTGGGATTTCTGGTGTCTGCACATGGCTGAAACCTGATTTGTCCCCGGTAAGGTGTGCATGCGCCAGCCTCACGAATTCACCACAGTTCCCGCAAGTCGTTGATTTCGCTGGTCTTTCTGCCTTGGCGCCCCCGTTCCAGCCAGTGCAGCGCGTAGGGGAACCCGCTCCGCCGCCTCTCCCCGGCGGCTACCGGATCACCGGCAGGCCGGGCCAGCCTGCCCCCTGCACAGCAGTCCACACGGACAGGCTCACGCCAGCCAGGAACACCCAGCCAGACAGACGAAGCCGGCCACAGGGGCCGGGCTGGTGGTGTGCGTGAGGTCGTGCCGAGTCAGGGGCGTGGCGGTCTGCCAGCAGTCAGCACCAGGAAGGAAGGCCCGAGGATCAGGCGGCCCGGATCGGGATCACCTGCGCCCCGGTGCGCAGCGTGTCCAGGTAGTCGGCCCACGTCTGCATCATCTGCCTGCGCTGGTCGGCGAACTCGGTCCGGTTGTACGCCCGCCCCAGCGCATCGGGCACGGCATGGGCCAGTTGCGCCTCAATGACGGGTTCGGCCACGCCCAGCCGTTCGGCCAGCATCGTGCGGGCCATCGCCCGGAACCCGTGCGCCGTCATCTCGTCATTGCCGAACCCGAGCCGGGCCAGCGCAGCGCCTAGGGTCACGTCGCTGATGGGCCGCTTCGGCGAGCGCAGGCCCGGGAACAGATGCACCCGGCCACCCGTCAGCGGCTGCAGCTCGCGCACCACGGCCACGGCCTGCCGAGACAGGGGGACCAGGTGCGCCGGTCCCGTCGCCTTGCCCTGCACGCTGCGCTTCATCCGGTGCCCGGGGATCAGCCAGGTTCCCGCGTCCAGGTCGAACTCTGCCCACTCCGCGCCCCGCACCTCGCCCGGTCGCTGGAAGGTGAGGGCGCACAGCAGCAGGGCGGCCCGGGTCGTCGGCTGTCCGGGGTAGCCGTCCACGGCCCGCAGCAGCTCGCCCACCCGTCGCGGCTCGGTCAGCGCCGCATGGTGCGTGACCACGACAGGGCGCAGGGCGTCCCGCAGGTCGCCCGACGGATCACGCTCACAGTGCCCCGTGGCGATGCCGTACCGGAACACCTGCCCGCACGCCTGTTTCACCCGGTGCGCGGTTTCGACCGTCCCGCGCTTCTCCACCCGCCGCAGGCATTCCAGCAGCTTCGGCGCCGTCACGCTGGCCAGCGCCACCCGTCCCAGCCACGGGAACACATGCTGCTCCAAGCGGATGCGGGTCCGGTCGGCGTGGCCCGGGCTGACCTTGTGGGCGTGAACCTCTTCCAGCCACTCGCGGGCCACAGCCTCGAAGCTCCCCACAGGTGGCAGGCCCGCCGCTTCCCGCTGGCGTTCCTCGTGCTGGCGGTCGTGTTCGACCTTCTCCGCCTTGCGCTTCTCGCTCGGGTCGGTCCCTGCGGCCACCAGCGCCCGCACCTCGTCGGCCTTGCGCCGGGCCAGTGCCAGCCCCGTGTCCGGGTAGGTGCCCAGACTGAGGATGTTCTTTCGACCGTTGAGCACGTACTGGAAGCGCCACCCGTGGGCGCCGCCCTTCACCCACAGCATGAGGAACAGCCCGTCCCCGTCGTTCAGCCGCTTGACGGGCGCCCCGTCGTCATCGGTCGCACCGGGCTTCAGTGCCTTGATGGTCTTGTCGGATGGGATCAGGTGACGGGCCATGAGGAAGAACTTTTCAGGTGGAAGAACCTGATTCTGAGGTTCTTCCTTTAGTTCTTCCACGGGGAGCGCGGAAGGTAGCGAACTGGTGCGACCTCATGCGGACGAAAAAAAGCCCCAGAGCGTTGATTCTCTAGGGCTTTTTGGTGGTTCTGCGGACTTATGCGAACGTCTGCGAACCTTGATGTGGTGGAGCCGGGGGGAATTGAACCCCCGTCCGCAAGCCATCCTTGGGCAGTTCTACGTGTGTAGTTCTCTGATTTGAGTCTCATGTCGCTGACGGGCAGGAACACCCTTCAGACAACACCAGTCACTTTGTCTTGTCCCCGGCTGTGTGACACCACCGGAGACCAGCCCATGTGTATTACCTCTCAGCCCTTGCGGACCCGGCCCATCGGCCAACCGTTGAGAGGCTCGCCGGTGTTAAGCGGCGAGAGCGTACGTAGAGTCGTTCGCAGTTACTTTGTTTCCAGTGGTTTTACGAGCGAACTGGTGCTCGACACGCCCTACTCCAATTCCGAACCCACGTCGAAACCAGGTCGGCCCCTGAGCCACATAGTTTAGGTCATTCCGGGCAAGTTCAAGAGTTCGGTCGGTAAATTGATCAGGTGATCGGCGCCCCACGCCTCGATCGGCTCGCCTTGACCGAGGTAGCCCCAGGCCACTGCCACCGTACCCATTCCGGCGGCGCGGCCTGCCTGTACGTCGCGCAGGTCGTCACCGACGTACAGGCAGCGGGCCGGATCGACACCCATGCGCCGCGCGGCTTCGAGCAGCGGGGCAGGGTGTGGCTTGGCGTGGGGTGTCGTGTCGCCGCAGACCAGCACGCGGCTGCGCTGGTGCAGCCCCGCCGCTTCCACGACGGGCGCTGCGAAGCGGCTGTGCTTGTTGGTCACGATGCCCCAAGGTACGCCGGCTGCGTCCAGTGCGCCGAGCACAGGTGCCATGTCATCGAAGACCCGCGTCAGCCGGGTCATGCGGGCCTCGTAGATCGCGAGGTACTCGTGCTTGAGGGGCTCGAACTCCGGGTGCTCCGGCGTGATCTGTAGCGCGATGCCCAGCATGCCGCGGGCGCCTGCACCAGTCATCGGCCGGAATTCGGTGAGGGGCAGGGCAGGCAAACCACGCCGTTCACGCAGGTCGTTGCCAGCGCCACCCAAGTCTGGCGCACTGTCGATCAGCGTGCCGTCAAGATCGAACAACACCGCATGGACACGTTGTGCCGCGGTCACGGTGTCCCCTTGCGGCACGCCAGCAGGTAATTGACGCTGGTGTCTCCACTGAGCCAGTAGCGTTTGGTCAGCGGGTTGTATTCCATGCCGCGGGTGTGGAGCAGGTCCAGATCCGCCGAGCGGCACCAGGTCGCCAGCTCGCTCGGGCGGATGAACTTGGCGTACTCGTGTGTGCCGGCGGGTAGCATCCGCAGCAGGTATTCGGCGCCGACGATGGCGAAGAGGAAGGATTTGGGGCTGCGGTTCAGCGTCGACAGGAAAACCCAGCCGCCCTGTTTCACCAGCTTGGCGCAGGCTGCAACGATGGCGGCAGGATCAGGCACATGCTCGACCATCTCCATGCAGGTGACGATGTCGAACTGGCCGGCTTGCTCATCGGCCAATACCTCGGCAGCGACCTCGCGATAGCGCACGTTGTCAATGCCCGCTTCCATCGCGTGAAGCTGGGCAACCTTCAGGGAACGTTCAGCCAGATCGACGCCGAGCACCTCGGCGCCCTTGCGTGCCATGGCTTCGCTGAGGATGCCGCCGCCACAGCCGACGTCAACGATCCGGCGCCTGTCCAGCGGGCCGGCGCATTGCTCGATCCAGCCCAGGCGCAGCGGGTTGATCTGGTGGAGAGGGCGGAACTCGCTGTCGGGATCCCACCACTTGTGGGCCAGCTCGCTGAACTTGGCGAGTTCCTTGGGATCGGCGTTGGTCATCGTCGTCATCCGGTGATCCTAGTCGAAGTCGTCGAAGCGGTTCGCCCATGAAAAAACCCCGCCGGAGCGGGGTTCGTTGTGAGCAAGCCGAAGCTGCTTACTTCTTGGCGCGCGTGCCGACCACTTCGATCTCGACGCGGCGGTTCTTGGCCTTGCCTTCCTTCGTCTTGTTGTCGGCGACAGGCTGCTTCTCGCCCTTACCTTCGGTGTAGACGCGGTTCGGCTCGATGCCCTTGCTGACCAGATACTTCTTGACGGCTTCCGCACGACGGACCGACAGCTTCTGGTTGTAGGCATCCGAAGCGTCGCTGTCGGTGTGGCCGACTGCGATGATGACTTCGAGGTTGATGTCCTTGACCTTGCTGACCAGATCGTCGAGCTTGGCGCCTGCTTCCTTCTTCAGCACCGACTTGTTGGTGTCGAAGAATGCGTCGGCGGCGAAGGTGACCTTCTCGCTGACTGGGGCAGCCGGGGCTGCCACGGGTGCGACGACCGGAGCCGGAGCCACCGGAGCGGGCGCAGGTGCAGGTGCCGGAGCGGGCGCAGGTGCCGGAGCGGGCGCAGGTGCCGGAGCAGCTGGCTTGGCCGGAACCGGAACACCGTCGCACGGCAGCACGCCGGTCGCCGGGGTCCAGGGCGCATCGCGCCAGCACAGTTCGTTGGTGCCGTTCTTGACGACAGTGCCGTCAGCAGCACGCCAGTTGTCCATTGCGCCGGAAGTCGAGCCACCGGTCGCACAGGCGGCCAGTGCGGCCGACGCGAACAGCAGTGCAACCTTGTTGAGTTTGTTCATGGTTCTCCTCTCGAGAAAAGCCGCAAATCGGGCTGCAAGATGCAGAAAAAGCGGCGGCCCATGCTTGCCGATGAGAGCGCGGCGCTAGGGACCGACAAATTGATTGTGCCATACGAGGTCAAGCGGATCGTTCGGGGCAACGGCGCCTTCCAGAGCGGCTGTTGCGCCGCGACGACATTGCGTGGCTCGTAGAATGCAGGGCTCGATCGTCCGCGCTGGGACCCTGACCGCATGACTCAATTCGCCAAAGAAACACTGCCCATCAGCCTTGAAGAGGAGATGCGCCGCTCTTATCTGGATTACGCCATGAGCGTGATCGTCGGACGGGCGCTTCCGGATGCGCGCGACGGACTCAAGCCGGTGCATCGCCGCGTGTTGTTCGCGATGCACGAGCTGAGCAACGACTGGAACCGCCCCTACAAGAAGTCTGCCCGCATCGTCGGGGATGTGATCGGCAAGTACCACCCGCACGGCGACACGGCGGTCTACGACACGATCGTGCGCATGGCGCAGGACTTCTCGCTGCGCCACATGTTGGTCGATGGCCAGGGCAACTTCGGCTCGGTGGACGGCGACAACGCCGCTGCCATGCGGTACACCGAAATCCGCCTGTCCAAGATCGCCCACGAAATGCTCGCCGATCTGGACAAGGAGACGGTGGATTTCGGGCCGAACTACGACGGCAGCGAAAAAGAACCGCTGGTGATGCCGGCCCGCCTGCCCAACCTGCTGGTGAACGGTTCGTCCGGCATCGCGGTCGGCATGGCCACCAACATCCCGCCGCACAACCTCAACGAGGTGGTGAGCGCGTGTCTGCACCTGCTGCAGCACCCCGAGGCGACCATCGACGAACTGATGGAGATCATCCCGGCGCCGGACTTCCCGACCGCCGGCATCATCTACGGCGTCAGCGGCGTGCGCGAGGGCTACCGCACCGGGCGCGGTCGCGTGGTGATGCGCGCCAAGGTCCACTTCGAGGACATCGACCGCGGGCAGCGCCAGTCGATCATCGTGGACGAGATCCCGTACCAGGTGAACAAGAAGACGCTGCTGGAGCGCATCGCCGAGCTGGTCCACGAAAAGAAGATCGACGGCATCAGCCACATCCAGGACGAGTCGGACAAGTCCGGCATGCGGGTCGTGATCGAGCTGAAGCGCGGCGAGGTGCCCGAGGTCGTGCTGAACAACCTCTACAAGCAGACGCAGCTCCAGGACAGCTTCGGCATGAACATGGTGGCGCTGATCGACGGCCAGCCGCGCCTGTGCAACCTCAAGCTGCTGCTGGAGATCTTCCTGGAGCACCGCCGCGAGGTGGTGACGCGCCGCACGGTGTTCGAGCTGCGCAAGGCGCGCGAGCGGGGGCATGTGCTCGAAGGCCTGGCCGTGGCGCTGGCCAACATCGACGACTTCATCCAGATCATCAAGGCCTCGCCCACGCCGCCGGTCGCCAAGGCCGCGCTGATGCACAAGAGCTGGGATTCGCAGCTCGTGCGCGACATGCTCGCCCGTGCCGAAGAAGCCGGCACCCTCGGCGGCCGTGAAGCTTACCGCCCGGAAGGCCTGCCCGCGCACTACGGCATGCAGCCGGACGGCCTGTACCGGCTGTCGGACGACCAGGCCGGCGAGATCCTGCAGATGCGTCTGCAGCGGCTCACCGGGCTGGAGCAGGACAAGATCATCGGCGAGTACCGGGACGTGATGGCGGTCATCGCCGACCTGCTCGACATCCTGGCCAAGCCCGAGCGCGTGACCTTCATCATCAGCGAGGAGCTGACCGCGCTGAAGCTGGAGTTCGGCCAGACCAAGGTGGGCGCACGCCGCTCGGTGGTCGAGCACAACGTGCAGGAACTCGGCACCGAAGACCTGATCACGCCGACCGACATGGTCGTGACGCTCAGTCACACTGGCTACATCAAGAGCCAGCCGCTGGCCGAATACCGCTCGCAGAAGCGCGGTGGCCGCGGCAAGCAGGCGACCGCGACCAAGGACGACGACTGGGTCGACCAGCTTTTCATCGCCAACACGCACGATTGGATCCTGTGCTTCAGCGACCGCGGGCGTGTGTACTGGCTGAAGGTGTGGGAGGTGCCGCAGGGCGGGCGCGCCAGCCGCGGCAAGCCGATCGTCAACATGTTCCCGCTGCAGCCGGGCGAGAAGATCACCGTCGTGCTGCCGCTGACAGGCGACAACCGCCGCTTCCCCGCCGACCACTACATCTTCATGTGCACGGCCCGTGGCACGGTCAAGAAGACGGCGCTGGACGACTTCAGCAACCCGCGCAAGGCCGGCATCATCGCCGTCGACCTGGACGAGGGCGACTACCTGATCGGCGCCGCGCTGACCGACGGTGCGCACGACGTGATGCTGTTCAGCGATGGCGGCAAGGCGGTGCGCTTCGACGAGAACGACGTGCGCCCGCTGGGTCGGCAGGCGCGGGGCGTGCGCGGCATGGCGCTGGAAGAAGGGCAGAGCGTCATCGCGATGCTGGTCGCCGAGGACGAGACCCAGAGCGTGCTCACCGCCACTGAAAATGGCTACGGCAAGCGCACCTCCATCGTTGAGTACACCCGCCACGGTCGAGGCACCAAGGGAATGATCGCCATCCAGCAGACCGAGCGCAACGGCCGCGTGGTCGCGGCAACGCTGGTCCGCTCCGCCGACGAGATCATGCTGATCACCGACCGCGGCGTGCTGGTGCGCACCCGGGTGTCGGAGATCCGCGAACTCGGCCGCGCCACCCAGGGCGTGACGCTGATCGCGCTGGACGAAGGCTCCAAGCTCTCGGGCTTGCAGCGGATCGTCGAGAACGATGCTGCCGCCGAAGCTGTGGTCGATACCGCGCCGGACGCCGATTTTGCCAATCCTGAAACCGATGCCGGTGACACCACCGGGGAAGGCGTCTGATGACTTCCAATCTGTGGCGCTCGGCGCTGACGACCGGCGCCCTGTGTGTGCTGATGACCGCCCCGACCTTGGCCGTGGCCGAGACCAGCGCCGCCAAGAAGGAGTTGATCGCCAAGGTGATCCAGTTGCAGCAGGGCGGGGTCGAGGGCATCGCCCGCAGCCTCGTCGAACAACCGGCCATGGCGATGATGCAGCAGGCCGGCCAGGTGTTGCAGACCCGCATCGCGCCTGAAAAGCGTGAGGCGCTGGCCAAGGAGATCCAGGCCGACATCCGCAAGTACGTCGAGGAGACGAATCCGCTGCTGCGCGACAAGGCGTTGAAGATGGCGCCGGGCGTGATGGGGCCGCTGCTCGACGAGAAGTTCACCGAGGACGAACTCAAGCAGTTGGTGGGCTGGCTGGAGTCGCCGGTGGTGCGCCGCTACCAGCAGATGTCCCCCGAGATCCAGAAGGGACTGTCCGAGAAGCTGGTCGCCGAGACACGCCCGATCGTCGAGCCGAAGCTGCAGGCCCTGGACCGCAGCGTCAGTGGCCGTCTGGGCATGCCGGCGGCTCCGGCCAAGGGTGCCTCGGCGCCTGCCAAGAAGTAATGCCAGTCCGTCACGCCATTCCCTGTGTTCTGCCTGTGAGTTGACGATGTCCCAGCGTCCCTACAACTTCTCCGCCGGCCCGGCGGCGTTGCCCGAAGAAGTTCTGCGCGAAGCCGCGGCCGAGATGCTCGACTGGCATGGCTCCGGCATCGGCGTGATGGAGATGAGCCACCGCGGCCGCGAGTTCATGTCCATCGCCGAAGCGGCCGAGGCCGATCTGCGCGCGCTGCTGGCGGTGCCGGCGAACTTCCGCATCCTGTTCATGCAGGGCGGCGGGCTGGCCGAGAACGCGATCGTGCCGATGAACCTGTCGCGCGGCGAGCAGGCGGACTTCGTCATCACCGGTTCGTGGTCGCAGAAGTCGGCCAAGGAGGCGCTGCGCTATTGCAACGCCCAGGTCATCGCCAGCAATGCCGAGGGCGGGCACCTGACCATGCCGGATCCGGCTGGCTGGGCGCTGCGGCCGGGGGCGCGGTACGTGCATGTCTGCACCAACGAGACGATCCACGGCGTCGAGTTCCAGGCGCTGCCGAACCTGCAGGCGCTCGGCAGCGACGCCGCGCTGGTGATCGACTGCTCGTCGCACATCCTCTCGCGCACGATCGACTGGTCGAAGGTCGGTCTGGCGTTCGCGGGCGCGCAGAAGAACATCGGCCCGGCCGGCGTCACGATCGTCATCGTGCGTGAAGACCTGCTCGGCCACGCGCTGGCGATCTGCCCGAGTGCCTTCGACTACAAGACCGTGGCCGACAACGCCTCGATGTACAACACGCCGCCGACCTACGGCATCTACATTGCCGGGCTGGTGTTCCAGTGGCTCAAGCGCCAGGGCGGCGTGGCCGAGATGGAGCGCCGCGCCATCGAGAAGGCCGGGTTGCTCTACGGCTACCTCGACGGCGAGGGCGCCGGCTTCTACGTCAACCGGATCGACCCGGCCTGCCGCTCGCGCATGAACGTGCCGTTCCAGTTGCGGGACGAGTCGCGCAATGAAGCGTTCCTGGCAGGTGCCAAGACCCGCGGCCTGCTGCAGCTCAAGGGCCACAAGAGCGTCGGCGGCATGCGGGCCTCGATCTACAACGCGATGCCGCTGGCTGGCGTGCAGGCGCTGGTGGCCTGCCTGCGCGAGTTCGCTGCGACGAACGGCTGAACAAGACAAGACAACAAGACAACAAGAGCACGAGACAACCGCCATGACCACGCCGACCCTGCCGACCTTGCCTGAACTGCGCGACAAGATCGATGCCCTCGACCGCGAACTGCTCGCCCTGCTCAACCGCCGCGCCGGGCTGGCGCTGGAGGTGGGCGAGATCAAGAAGCACGAAGGCTCGGTGGTCTTCCGCCCCGAGCGCGAGGCGCAGGTGATCGACGGCCTGAAGTCCGGCAACCCCGGTCCGCTGAAGAACGAGAGCGTCGCCCCGATCTGGCGCGAGATCATGTCGGCCTGCCGCGCGCTGGAAACGCCCACCCGCGTCGCCTACCTCGGCCCGGCCGGCACCTTCAGCGAGGAGGCGGCACTCGGCTATTTCGGCTCGTCCATCGTGTGCGTGCCGTGCGCGAGCATCGACGAGGTCTTCCGCAGCACGTCGGCGGGCGTGGCCGACTTCGGCGTCGTGCCGGTCGAGAACTCTACCGAGGGCATGGTCGCCCGCTCGCTGGACATCTTCCTGACCATGCCGCTGTTCATCATCGGCGAGACCAGCCTGTTCGTGCGCCACAACCTGCTGCGCAAGGAAAACGCGCTCGACGGCATCACCGCGGTCTGTGCCCACCCGCAGGCGCTGGCGCAGTGCCACGAATGGCTGTCGCTGCACCTGCCGCACGCCGAGCGCCGCCCCGTGTCGAGCAACGCCGAAGGGGCGCGGCTCGCCTCGCTCGACCCGTCGATCGCCGGCATCGCCAGCACGCGGGCGGCCAGCGAATACGGCGTTCACGTCGTCGCCCCGGCGATCCAGAACGACACCCACAACCGCACCCGCTTCGCCATCGTCACCGACCCGCTGCGCCACCCCGCGCCCCAGGCGTCCGGCCACGACTGCACCAGCTTGGTCGTCTCGGTGGAAAACCGCCCCGGTGCCATGTACGACATCCTTGCGCCGCTGAAGAAACATGGCGTGTCGATGAGCCGGCTGGAGTCGCGCCCAGCCCGCTCGGGCCAATGGGAGTACTACTTCTTCATCGACTTGCAGGGCCACCCCGTGCAGCCGGCGGTGCAGACCGCGCTGCACGAGCTGCGCGAGTCCTGCGCCTTCTTCAAGGTGCTCGGCACCTACCCGATCGACGTCCACTGAGCACCGCTCGACCATCATCATGTTCAATCAACTGGGGGTGATCGGCTGCGGCCTGATGGGCGGCAGCTTCGCGCTGGCGCTCAAGCGGGCGGGGCTGGTGCAGCGCGTGGTGGGCTACAGCAAGTCGCCGTCCACGGTGGAACGCGCCCGCCGCATGGGCGTGATCGACATCGCGGCCGAGTCGGCGCTGCTGGCGGTGTCCGGCTCGGACATCGTGCTGATCGCCGTGCCGGTCGCCGCCAGCGAGGCGACGTTCAAGGCGATCCGCCACATGGTCGAGCCGGGCACGCTGTTCATGGACGTGGGCAGCACCAAGCGCGACGTGGTCGACGTGGCGCGGCGCGTGCTCAAGGAGCGCATCGGCAGCTTCGTCCCCGCGCACCCGATCGCGGGCAAGGAAGTCGCCGGCGTCGAGCACGCCGACGTGCAGCTCTACCAGGGCAAGCAGGTCATCCTCACGCCGCTGCCGCAGACCGACCCGGTGATGGTGCAGAAGGCCACCGATGTCTGGGCCGCCATCGGCTGCCAGGTGCTGCGCATGACGCCGGAGAACCACGACACCGCCTTCGCCGCCGTCAGCCACCTGCCGCACCTGCTGGCCTTCGCCTACTTCAACGCGATGCTGGCGCAGCCGGCGGGGCGCGAGTTCCTGTCGCTGGCCGGCCCCGGTTTCCGCGACTTCACCCGCATTGCGGCGGGCGATCCGAACGTCTGGCGCGACATCCTGCTGAGTAACCGCGAGGAGATCCTCAAGCAGTCGCAGCGCCTGCGCCACGCGCTCGACGCCTTCGAGATCGTCATGCGCTCGGGCAACCAGGAGGCGCTCGAAGACCTCATCCGCACCGCCTCCGATGGCCGCGCCGGCTGGCAGATGAACGCCCGTCCGGCCTCGGCCCGCTGAACCTGCCTGCTGTTTTTGCTCCGCGCCATGTACTCGATTCCCTTCCTCGACCTCCCGCCGCTCGGCCACGCTGCCGGCACCGTGCAACTGCCCGGCTCCAAGAGCATCTCCAACCGCCTGCTGCTGCTGGCCGGCCTGAGCGCGGGCACGACGACGCTGGTCGATCTGCTCGACTCGGACGACACCCGCGTGATGCTGGACGCGCTGCGCACGCTCGGCTGCACGATCGTGGAGGACGGCCGTTTCACCCGCATCACCGGCTTTGCTGGGCGTCCTGCGGTGCGCGGGGCCAAGCTGTTTCTCGGCAACGCCGGCACAGCCATGCGTCCACTGACCGCCGCGCTGTCGGTGATCTCGACGCTGGTGCGTGGCACCGCGTTCACGCTCGGCGGCGTCAAGCGCATGCACGAGCGGCCGATCGGCGACCTGGTGGACGCGCTGCGCGGGCTGGGTGGCGTGGTCGAATGCCTGGGCGTGGAGGGCTATCCGCCGCTGCGCGTGGCGGGCGGCGCGCTGAAGCTGGACACGCCGGTGCGCGTGCGCGGTGATGTGTCGAGCCAGTTCCTGACCGCACTGCTGCTGGCGCTGCCGCTGGCGGCGACCGACCGGGCCGTGACGATCGAGGTGGTCGGCGAGCTGATCTCCAAGCCCTACATCGAGATCACGCTGAACCTGCTGCAACGCTTCGGCATCGCCGTCGAGCCCCACGGCTGGGAGCGGTTTGTCATCCCCGCTGGCAGCCGCTACGTCACACCGGGTGAAGTCCATGTCGAAGGCGATGCGTCGTCGGCGTCGTACTTCATCGCGCTGGGCGCCATCGCGGGCGTGGACGCGCCGGTGCGCATCGAGGGTGTGGGCAGTGCGTCGATCCAGGGCGATATCCGCTTCGTCGAGGCCGCCGAGGCGATGGGCGCGGTGGTCCGGGCCGAGCCGAATGCGCTGGAGATTCGCCGTGGCGCGTGGCCGCTGCGGGCGATCGACCTCGACTGCAACCACATCCCCGACGCGGCGATGACGCTGGCCGTGATGGCGCTCTACGCCGACGGCCCGAGCACGCTGCGCAACATCGCGAGCTGGCGCGTCAAGGAAACCGACCGCATCGCCGCGATGGCCTGCGAGCTGCGCAAGCTCGGTGCCACGGTGGAGGAGGGCGCGGACTACATCCGCATCGAGCCGCTGGCGCATTTCCAGCCCGCCGCGATCCACACCTACGACGACCACCGCATGGCGATGTGCCTGTCGCTGGTGGCGTTCAACCGGCTGAACCCGGCCGGCGACGGCGCGCATGCGGTGCCGGTGCGCATCCTCGACCCGAAGTGCGTGGCCAAGACCTTCCCCGACTACTTCGAGGCGCTGTTCTCGGTGGTGGCCGCCCGTCCGGCGGACATCCCGGTGCTGACCATTGATGGCCCGACCGCTTCCGGCAAGGGCACGCTGTCCGCAGGCGTGGCGGCACGGCTGGGCTACCACACGCTCGATTCCGGCTCGCTGTACCGCGTCACGGCGCTGGCGGCCTGCCGTGCAGGTGTCTCGGCGGACGACGAGGCGGGGCTGGCGGCGATCGCCCGCTCGATGGCGCTGCGCTTCGAGGGCGTGCGCGTGCTGCTGGCGGACGAGGACGTGAGCGACGAGCTGCGCGACGAGGCGGTCGGCACGATGGCGTCGCAGATCTCGGCGTGGCCGGCGGTCCGGGCGGCGCTGTTCGATCTGCAGGTTGGTTTCCGGCAATTGCCCGGCCTGGTGGCCGACGGGCGCGACATGGGCACGGTCATTTTCCCCGATGCGCAGCTCAAGATCTTCCTCACGGCGACGGCCGCCGCGCGCGCTGCCCGGCGACTCAACCAATTGATTTCCAAGGGAATTCCTGCTAGTCTCGAAGACCTTCGAGCCGACTTGGAGGCGCGTGACGAGCGGGACAAGACCCGCGCCACCGCGCCCTTGAAGCCGGCTGAAGACGCGCTCTTGCTGGACAACTCGCAGCTCGGCATCGAAGCCTCGATGCAGCAGGTGGGGGTCTGGTGGAGCGCGAGCCAACCGTTCGACGCAATGACGGCGCCCGCCGTCTGACCCGCCGACCGGATCAGCAACCTAACCCCGCCACGGAAGTGGCACCCGCCGCCGGGGTGTCCCGGTGCAGAAAGTCCCCAATGTCCCAAGCAGCTATGGCCGATTTCGGCATGGATTCATTTGCCGCGATGTTCGAGGAGTCGCTTCAGCGCTCCAACATGCGCGCCGGTGAAGTCATCTCCGCCGAAGTCGTCCGCATCGAGCACAACTTCGTCGTCGTCAACGCCGGCCTGAAGTCCGAAGCCTACGTTCCCCTGGAAGAGTTCAAGAACGACAAGGGCGAACTCGAAGTCCAGATCGGCGACTTCGTGTCGGTGGCCATCGACGCCATCGAAAACGGCTACGGCGACACCATCCTGTCGCGCGACAAGGCCAAGCGCCTGGCCTCGTGGCTGTCGCTGGAAACCGCGCTGGAGTCTGGCGACTTCGTGACCGGCACCGTCTCGGGCAAGGTCAAGGGCGGCCTGACGGTCCTCGTCAACGGCATCCGCGCCTTCCTGCCGGGCTCGCTGCTCGACACGCGTCCGGTCAAGGACATGAGCCCCTACGAGGGCAAGACGATGGAGTTCAAGGTCATCAAGCTCGACCGCAAGCGCAACAACGTCGTGCTGTCGCGCCGTGCTGTGGTGGAAGCTTCGATGGGCGAAGAGCGCGCCAAGCTGCTGGAAACGCTGCGCGAAGGTGCCTTCGTCAACGGCGTGGTCAAGAACATCACCGAATACGGCGCGTTCGTGGACCTGGGTGGCATCGACGGCCTGCTGCACATCACCGACATGGCATGGCGCCGTGTCCGTCACCCGAGCGAAGTGGTGACGGTTGGTCAGGAACTGACCGCCAAGGTCCTGAAGTTCGACGCCGAGAAGAACCGCGTCTCGCTGGGCCTGAAGCAGATGGGCGACGACCCGTGGTACGGCGTGTCGCGTCGCTACCCGTCGAGCACCCGCCTGTTCGGCAAGGTCACGAACATCGCCGACTACGGCGCGTTCGTCGAGATCGAACCGGGCATCGAAGGTCTGGTCCACGTCTCCGAAATGGACTGGACCAACAAGAACGTGGCGCCTTCCAAGATCGTGGCCCTGGGCGACGAAGTGGAAGTCATGGTCCTGGAAATCGACGAAGACAAGCGTCGCATCTCGCTGGGCATGAAGCAGTGCCGCGCCAACCCGTGGGACGAGTTCGCGCAGAACTTCAAGCGCGGCGACAAGGTCAAGGGCCCCGTCAAGTCGATCACCGACTTCGGCGTGTTCGTGGGTCTGGCCGCCGGCATCGACGGTCTGGTTCACCTGTCCGACCTGTCGTGGAACGAGACTGGCGAAGCGGCCGTGCGCAACTTCAAGAAGGGCCAGGAAGTGGACGCTGTCGTTCTGGGCATCGATGTCGAGCGCGAGCGCATCTCGCTGGGCATCAAGCAGCTCGACGCCGACCCGTTCACCAACTACACCTCGATCAACGACCGCGGCATGACCGTGCTCGGCAAGGTGAAGACCGTGGACGCCCGTGGCGCCGAGATCCAGTTGAGCGAGGAAGTCACCGGCTACCTGCGCGCTTCCGAGCTGGCCCGCGAGCGTGTCGAAGACGCCCGCAACCTGCTGAAGGAAGGCGACGATGTCTCCGCCATGATCATCAACATCGACCGCAAGACGCGTTCGATCCAGTTGTCGATCAAGGCCAAGGACAGCATCGAGCAGCAGGAAGCCCTCCAGCGCCTGTCGGTGGACAACCGCGAGACGGTTGGCAACGCTGGCACCACCAGCCTGGGCGCTCTGCTCAAGGCCAAGCTGGACCAAGGCAACTGAGCCTGAACCCCACGACCCTCGCTGCATGACCCGATCCGACCTCGTCACCTTGCTGGCCAATCGCTTTGGCCAGCTCACGCACCGCGATGCCGAGTTCGCCGTCAAGACGATGCTCGACGCGATGTCGGACGCGCTCGGAAAAGGTCACCGCATCGAGATCCGTGGTTTCGGCAGCTTCGCGATCAGCCACCGGCCGCCGCGGGTGGGGCGCAATCCCCGCTCCGGCGAGCCGGTCACCATTCCCGAGAAGCTCGTTCCGCATTTCAAGCCGGGCAAGGCCCTGCGCGAGGCTGTCGATCAGCCATCCGCCGACCGTGCTGAAGGCTGAGCACTAGAATCGCAGTGCCATGCGATTTCTCTCCTGGCTCTTTCGAGCCGCCGTCTTCTTCATCCTGTTTGCCTTTGCGCTGAACAATCAGCACGAAGCGCAGCTCAAATGGTTCTTCGGCTTCGAGTTCCGCGCACCGATGGTGCTGATGGTGCTCGTGGTCTTTGCCGCAGGGGCCGTGTTCGGCGTGCTGGCGATGACCCCCAACTGGTGGCGCCAGCGCCGCAAGCTGCCCACGCGTGCCCCCGCCACCCCGGCCGTTGACGCCGTGCCGCTGCCGGGTGGTCTGATTGCCGCAGGCCCCGACGTCCTGTCGAGCCTCCCCCCCCGCGATGGAATTTGACCTGCAGTGGCTCTTGCTGGGCCTGCCGCTGGCCTTTGGTTTCGGCTGGCTGGCGTCCCGCTTCGATCTGCGGCAATGGCGCCGTGATGTCGAATCCTCGCCCCGCGCCTATTTCAAGGGACTCAACCTGCTGCTCAATGAACAGCAGGACAAGGCCATCGACGCCTTCATCGAGGCCGTTCAGCACGACCCTGCTAGCTCGGATCTGCACTTTGCGCTTGGCAATCTGTTCCGGCGCCGCGGCGAGTACGAGCGTGCCGTCCGCGTACACCAACACCTGCTCGCCCGGGCTGATCTGCCCGCCGCCGAGCGCGACCGCGCGCAGCACGCGCTGGCGCAGGATTACCTGAAAGCGGGATTGTTCGACCGTGCGGAGGCGGCCTACAAGGCGCTGGAAGGCACGGCATTCGCCACAGATGCGCGTCTGGCACTGCTGACGCTGCACGAACGTTCGCGTGACTGGAAATCTGCCATCGAAGTGGCACGGGGGCTGGAGACGGTGGCCGCAGGGTCGTTCAGCCAGCGCATCGCCCACTACGGATGTGAGCTGGCACTCGAAGCCGACGCCCGCGGACACGGCGAAGATGCGCTGGCGGCATTGGAAAAGGCGCGCCAGGCGGCACCTCAGGCGCCACGGCCGCTGGTGCTGGCCGGGCAGCGTTGTGCCCGGTTCGGGCAGCACGACCAGGCATTGAGTTGGTGGCTGCCGCTGGCCAGCATCCATCCGGGGGCGCTGTCGGTGATTGCGACCGAACTCGCGACCAGCGCGCTGGCCTGCGGTCGCGGCGACGAGGCACGGGCAGTGTTGCGCGAACTGCACACGCGCGCGCCGACCTCGGATTTGCTGGCGGCCCTGCTCAAGCTGGATGGCGATGCCCACTCGCGCCGACAGCTGCTGCTCGCGCATCTGCAGGTCCAGCCCGGACTTGGCCCGGCGCTGTGCCTGTTGCGCGAACATGGCCGTCAGGCGCTTGATGCGGAGGAGCTGCAGGCGGTGCAACTCAGCGTCGCGCAGGCGCTGCGGCCGCTGCAGCGCTACCGTTGTGCGGCCTGTGGTTTCGAGGCACAGCAGTACTTCTGGCAGTGCCCTGGCTGCCATGGCTGGGACACCTTCCCGCCACGCCGCCTCGAAGACCACTGAGCGTGCCCTGCGCCTATCCCCCTTCGGTGTGACCCTTTGGAGGGATGCGGGGTCTGCCCTGTGCCCCGTATCGTTGCCCTGCATGTCGCGCACATGAGTCCATGTGCCCATGACCAACGAGGGGAACCACCATGCTGATCCGGAAAATACTGAGCGTCGTGCTGAGTCTGGCTGCGGCCACCTGTCTGGCCGCCGCTGACATCAACAAGGCCAGCCAGGCGGAGCTGGAGGCCGTCAAGGGCATCGGCCCGGCGATGTCCGGCAAGATCCTCGACGAGCGCAAGAGGGCGCCGTTCAAGGACTGGGCCGATGTGATGGAGCGCGTCAAAGGTGTCAAGCAGGCCACGGCAGCCAAGTATTCCACTGGCGGGCTGACGGTCAACGGCAGCACCTTCGAGCGGGCGGTGGGCGCCCAGGTGGCTGCGGCTGCCATGCCGGCCGGAGAACTCAAGTCCGAGAAGAAAAAGTAAGGCGGTCTTTTTCCAGTGGCAGCGCCATGTCCTGGGGTACCGCCAACATGCGCGCCCCGGCGCTGCTGCCCCAGCCGAAAAAGGCCCGCACCTCTTCGCGTTTGGCCTTGGCATCGGCTTCACCGAGGGCGATCAGTTCGCGGGTGTAGCCGGATTCGAACAGCAGGTAGCTCGCCAGTGCCGCGCCGCGAGCCGTTTCGCCCTGTCCTGTGACGCCAACACCCCGGAGCAGCGCCCGGATGGTGCGGGGTAGGCTGTCGAGATGCTTGCCTGCGATGTCGTCCAGACGCTGGCTCGGTGCGATCACCAGTGCTTCGATCGGGCGCAGTGGCGTGCGCGCCCGCGCCTCTGGTGGCAGCAGTGCAAGCGTGCTGTTGATGCGCTGCAGGCGCTCGATGTCCACGGCCAGCGCGTCCAGGAAGATGTTTGACAGCGCGTGGCCGGCGATCTGCGCGATGCTGGGATAACCGCTGATGTCCTGGTGGCCGCCGGGTGGCTCGTGCATCCGGCCGGCACCAACGATCAGGATCCGTTCTGCTCCCAAGTGGACTGCGGGCGAGATGGGTGCGGCCTGCCGCATCGAGCCGTCGCCGAACCAGCCCACCCGGTCGCCCACCGGCAGCGAGGTGGCTGGAAACACGAAGGGAATCGCGGCAGACGCCAGCAGGTGCCGCACACCGAGGCGGGTGCGCACTGCCAACCGCTGCGAACGGGTCCAAGGTGCGATGTCCTGTGCGCACTCGTAGAAGGTGACATGTTCGCCGCTGGAGTAGCTGGACGCCGTCACTGCCAGCGCATGCAAGTGACCATCGGCCATCAGCCGTGGCAGCCGCTCGAAGCGCACCATGCGCAGCAGCAGGGTTTCGAGCGGGCTGTTGTCCAACAGGGAGCGTGGTCGCGCACGCCGCCACCGGTGCAGCGCCCAGCCGAAGGACATCATCGTCAGCCAGGGTGCGCCGGTGCGGATGATGCCCAGCGAGTCGGTGCGGTAGACCTGCTCCGAGCGGAACTGCGACCAGATATCGACCACCTCACCCACTGCGGCATCGAACCGGTCGGCCTGGCAGGCCAGCGCCGCGGCATTGATCGCACCGGCGGACGTGCCGGCAATCACCTGGTAGGGGCTGGTTCGAGGTGCTCCAGCTTCGCGACCGATGCGTGCGATGGCCTTGAGTACACCCATCTGGTAGGCCGCCCGGGCGCCGCCCCCGGTCAGCAGGAGTCCGACACGACCAGGCGAGGGCGTAGCGGGAGCGTTCGGGGTGTCCATGGGCCCAGTCTATCGAGCCGGCATGGGCTGCGGTTGAGCAGAAGGCACCGGAATCGGCCGTGTTTCAGGTGTGCCAGATGCGCGGGGCATGCGGATCGAGCTGCCACGCCGCGTTTCGCCATGCATTGCGTACCGCGACCATCAGTTGCATGGCGGGTTCCACCCGATCCGCCAGCACGCGCACCACGACCGTGCGGGCATGCGGTGCGGTCGCACCTGCCGTGTTCGCCAAGGTGGAGCTGCCGATAGCGGTTCGGGCGCGGTCGAGCAGTTCGGTGCGGCGGTCCGTTGACAAGGCGGTTCCCGCCGCGAACCACAGGGTTCCCAATACACGGCGGCCAGCCCACCCCACAGGGCTGTCGAGCAGTCGGCGGTCCTTGGCGTCGATCACGGCCTGTTCCAACCAGACCCCTGGCAGCTCCAGCCGTTGGGTGTAGTGGCCCCGGTCCCAGTGTTCATTAGCGGCGGGCAAACCGAGCGCAAGCAGATCCCAGCCCATCATCTCGGCGCCGGGGGCCAGGTCGAACTGGAGCCGGTTTTCCGCTACGCACTGTCGGTAGGCGATGGTCTCCAGAGGCAGCCACTCCAGCCGAGTTCCCGGTTCGAGCCGTGCCCGCACCCGCTGTACGGCAGGCTGGCCAGCGCTGCGGTAGAACCGGGTCGCACTCGGCGTAGTGATCAGCGCATGTGTGCCAGAGGCGAGTTCGGCGTTGATTTCCAGCACGTCGCCACCGACGATGCCACCCGGTGGGTGTACCAGCACGTGGTGACAGACGGTTTCACCCTCCGGGTAGAGGCGCTGCAGTACCCGGAGCGGACCGTGGTGTCGGTCCAGCGCGATCGTCCGGCGACCGTCCAGTGAATACTGAAGGTTGAGGTGTCCGAGCCAGCTCATGGGGAAATGAGAGAGTGGGGGAGGCAAAAAAAAACCGCCACGAAAGCGGCGGTTTTTTCTGGTGGCCCGAAGGCCTGCGGCTAATTACAGCGCAACGATGTTCGACGCTTGCAGACCCTTGGGGCCTTGCTTCACTTCGAATTGAACTTTCTGGTTCTCGGCCAGCGAGCGGAAGCCGCCGTTGTTCTTGATTTCGCTGTGGTGGGCGAACAGGTCCTTGCTACCGTCGGCCGGCGTGATGAAGCCGAAGCCCTTGCCGTCGTCGAACCATTTCACGGTGCCAGTTTGGGTCGTACTCATGGATGATGTTCCTTGTTGAGTGGTAAAAAATTTAAAACACCCCGCGAATACCAAGAAGCACATGGCAGCCGCTGGGACAGAGACACTCAAGAAACGTCAAACCGGGGATTTGATGACCTGGGCCGGCTCCGCCGATACTGCATCGGTGGCGAAGCGGAAGAGGAGCAAGACCTATAAGAAACGGTCTTGTGCATGTCTGTGCGTGCAGTGTAGTCGCAGTCCTGGATTCTTGCTCGAATTTTTTTCAATGGCCGGACAGGGTGCGGCTCAGCGTGCCTGCCAGAAGCGTTCATGGACTTCGGCCAGCTCGTCTTCGATGCCGGCGATCGGCCCCCAGACACGGATCGGCTTCTGGCCCCGCGAGAACACCTCTCGGCAGGGCACGTCCAGCGTCGGGTTCTCGGGGTGCCGGCCGGTCATCGAGCGCAGTCGTGTCTCGCTCATGCCATAGACCAGTCGCCCGATGCCGGCCCAGTACTGTGTGCCTGCACACATGCAGCAGGGCTCGACCGTGGTGTAGAGCGTGCAGTCCCAGAGCAGATCAGCGTCGAACTTGGCCGCTGCCTGCCGGGCGATCACCGCTTCTGCGTGGTTGACGCTGTCCACGTTGCCCTGGATCAGCAGCACCGTCTCGTGGTCCGGCCCCACCAGCAGCGCGCCGAACGGGTGGTGTCCCTGCTCCATGGCCGCACGGGCTATGTCAGCGGCCTGGCGCAAATGAACCAGCATCTGCGCCTGGGTGGGGTCGGAGCGGGTGAAGGTGTTCATGGTCACCATGATGCCCCGACCTGAGCCTCAATTGGCGTTCGATCCGCGGTGTGCCCACCCGGTGGTGCGTTTTTCGACCACCGAGAAGAATTCGTACATCACCATCGCCATCGCGCCCACCACGACGAGGCCGGCGAACGCCAGCCCCATCTGCATCGAGCTGCCCGCCGAGATCAGCAGATAGCCGATGCCCTCGTTGGCCGCGGTCATCTCTGACACGGTGGTGCCGACGAATGCCAGCGTGATCGCCACCTTCAGCGAGCCGTAGAAATAGGGCAACGAACGTGGCAGCCCCACCTTGGTCAGCACGTCCCAGCGTTTCGCACCCAGCACACGCAGCACGTCCTCCAGCTCCGGCTCCAGCGTGGCCAGCCCCGTGGCGATGTTCACCATGATCGGGAAGAAGCTGATCAGGAAAGCCGTCAGGATCGCCGGGCCGACGCCGATGCCGAACCACACCACCAGGATCGGCACGAACGCCGCCTTGGGCAAGGCATTGAACGCCGTCATCAGCGGGTAGACGGCGGTGTAGGCCATGCGCGAGCTGCCGATCAGGAAGCCCAGCAGCACGCCCACCACGATCGACAGCCCGAAGCCCGCCATCGTCACCCAGAAGGTGCGCCAGGCGTGGCCGGCGATCGTCGCGCTGTGCTCCTTCATGGCACTGAAGATCGCGGCCGGGCTCGGGAAAATGAACTCCGACACATTGAACACCGAGCACAGCACCTGCCAGACCACCAGCACGACCACCAGCAGGATCCACGGCGACCAGCGCTCCAACGTCTTGTTGTTCATTGGGCGATCTCCACGGGGCTTGCGGCTGGCTTGCGCATGGCGCCGATGTAGCCGCGCAATTCATGCACGATGCCGGTGAATTCGGGGGTGTAGGTGATTTCCAGGTCACGCGGGCGCGGCAGGTCGATCTCGCGCTTGACGACAAAGCGCCCGGGGCTCTTGCTCATGACATAGACCGTGTCGGCCAGGAACACACTCTCGCGCAGGTCGTGCGTGACGAGGATGACGTTGAATTTCTGCGCCGCCTGCAGGTCGCGCAGCGCGCACCACAGCTCCTCGCGCGTGAACGCATCCAGCGCGCCGAACGGCTCGTCCAGCAGCAGCAATTTCGGCTCGTGGATCAGCGCGCGGCAGATCGAGGCCCGCTGCTGCATCCCGCCCGAGAGCTGCCACGGGAACTTGTCCTCGTAGCCGCCCAGGCCCACGCTTTGCAGCAGCTTGCGCGCCTTGTCCTGGTACTCGGTCTTCTTCTGCTTGAACGACGAGCGGTACGGCTCGACGATCTCCAGCGGCAGCAGCACGTTCTCCACCGTCGTGCGCCAGGGCAGCAGGCTCGGCGCCTGGAAGGCCATGCCGGTGATCTTCAGCGGACCGGTCACTTCCTGGCCGTCGATCAGCACGCGGCCGCGGCTCGGGCGCTTCAGGCCGGTGGCCAGCTTCATGAAGGTGGACTTGCCGCAGCCCGATGGCCCGACGATGGCGATGAACTCGCCCTCGCCGACCTGCAGGCTGATGTTCTCGACGGCAAACTGGTTCTGGGCCAGCAGCTCGTCGTTGTAGGCGAGCCAGACATCCTGGAAATCGACAAAAGCGGTCATGCGCGACGAACCTCTGCCTTACTTCTTGGCCGCAACGAAGATGTTGCGCTCGGCGGCGGTGGGCAGGAAGCTGCCGTTCCAGATCGCCTCGGCCTTGACGCGCTCCTTGGTGGCGAAGGCATCGGACACCTGGCTGGCCATCAGCGACAAGCGCGGTCCCTTCACGTCGCCGAAGGTCTCGGCCTTGGCGTCCGGGGTCAGTACGGTGGCGTCGAGCGCCAGCTTCAGGCGGCGCAGTTCCAGCTCGCTGTTGATGATTCCGTCGCGGGCCTTGACCATCTCGACGCCGCCCTTGGGATCGGCGATCACGTCCTTCACACCCTTGGTGAACGCGCGCAGGAAGGCCTTGATCGCCTCTGGGTTCTTCTTGACGAACTCCTCGCTGGCGATGATCGCGTTGCCGTAGAGCTTCACACCGAACTGCGGGTAGGGCAGCACGACCACGTCCTCGGCCTTCACGCCCCGCGCTTCGAGGTTCAGCAGCGACGTGAACGAGAACCCGGTGATCGCGTCGATGTCACCGCGCACCAGCATGGTCTCGCGCAGCGGCGGGTCCATCGCGGTCCAGGCCACGTTGGAGATGCCATTGGCTTTGGCGAAGATCGGCCACGCCTTGCGGCCGGCGTCGAACACCGGTGCGCCGAGCTTCTTGCCGTTCAGGTCGGACGGGGTCTTGATGCCGCTCTTCTTCAGCGCGAGCACCGCGGCCGGCGTGTTGTTGTAGACCATCATCACCGCGACCGGCTTGTTTGGCGCGGTCGGGTTGTTGGCGTGGAACTCCATCAGCGCGGCCAGATCAGCGAAGCCCATGTCGTAGGTGCCGGAGGCCACGCGGGTGACCGTGCCGCCCGAGCCATTGCCGGCGTCGATGGTGACGTTGAGCTTCTCGTCCTTGAAGAAGCCCTTGGTGGCGGGCACCTGGAACAGCGCGGCCGGGCCTTCGAAGCGCCAGTCGAGCTGGAACTTGATCGGCGTTTCCTGGGCTTGTGCAGCCAGCGGCAGCGTGCCCACCAGGGAGGCGCAGGCGAGCACCAGCATGGTGCGGCGGATCGGCGAGGGGTTCAGCATGGAGTACTCCGGATCGTATACAGTTTGGTGGACAATTTGGGAAAGCAGTTTGCGTGCCAGAGGCAGCTTCTGCGATCGGGTCGAACCCTTGACCCGATCGGCGGCCAGATCAGATCGGGGAGGGTGCCAGCACGCTGGCCAGATCGTGGACGCGCGGATTCAGACTCAGGTTGCGCTCGACGCTGCCGATATGGTCCACCATCAAGGCAACGGCGGCGTTTGCATCGTGGCGTGCCAGGGCTTCGACGATGGCCACATGTTCGTCCTGCGAATGCTCGGCCGAGTGCGAAGACTGGTACATCAGCGAGATCAGCGAAGAGCGCGAGAGCAGGTCGGCCAGCAGCTGCGCCAGCACCTCGTTGCCGAGCTGGCGTGCAAGCACTACATGGAAATCAGCCAGCAGCCGGGTGCGGCCCGGCACATCGGTGCGCAGCACGGCTTCGCGCTCGGCGATGAGGTGGGTGCGCAACTCGCCGATCTGGGCTGGCGTGATGCTGGCGGCGAGCTGCCGGATGAGCGCGGTTTCCAGCATCTGCCGCACCGCGAAGACCTGTCGCGCCTCCTCGACGCTCGGCTGTGCGACAAACGCGCCGCGCGCCGGTTCCAGCGTGATCAGGCGATCGCGGCTGAGCTGCATCAGTGCCTGCCGCACGAGGGTGCGTGAGACCTTGAAGATGTCGGCGATCGGCTGCTCGGCGAGCTTCGTGCCGGGCATCAGGCGCCGCTCGACGATGGCGGCGGTGATGGCGTCCACGATGCGCTGGGTGGTGCTGGTTGCGTGTTCGTCCGATGAGAGGGTAGATGCGTCGGCGGCGGGCGGGCTGCCCCCGGGCTGCAGGGCATTCGGCGTCAGGGACGGGCTATGGCGCATGGGCGATCGGACGAGGTACGTTGTATTCTGAGGTGTTCATCCCAGTGTATACACGCGCCGAGAGCGTGTGCAATCGGGACCTCCATGCTCCATCTGCTCAACCTGTTCGCCGCGATCGCCCTGCTGATCTGGGCGACGCAGATCGTCCGCACGGGCGTGCTGCGGCTGTTCGGTGAAAGCCTGCGCCGAATGCTGGCCGTCAGCATGGCCGCCTGGCCTGGGGCAATGGCCGCGGGCGTTGCGGTGACCTGTGTGGTGCAGTCGAGCACCGCGACGGCGCTGATCGTGTCGTCCTTCGTCGGCCAGGGTCTGGTGGCGACGGCTCCTGCGCTGGTCGTGATGCTGGGCGCGGACGTGGGCACCAGCGTGATGGCGCTGGTGTATTCGTTCGATCTGTCGTGGCTGTCACCGGCGCTGATCTTCTGCGGCGTCGTGCTGCACCTGTCGCGCGAGAAAACCACCGCTGGCCGGGTCGGCCAGATCGCCACCGGCCTCGGGCTGATCACGCTGGCGCTGCGGCTCATCGTCGAGAGCACGCGCCCGCTGGTCGAGGCACCGCTGGTCAGCGCGCTGCTGGTGACCTTGCCGAACGAGTTGGCACTGGAGCTGCTCGTCGGCGCAGTGCTGGCCATCGTGTCCTATTCCAGCCTGGCCGTCGTGCTGCTGGTCGGCACGCTGGCACAGGAGGGCATGGTGCCGGTGGCGACCGCGCTCGGGCTGGTGCTGGGGGCGAACCTGGGGCGCGCGCTGGTGGCGGTGCTGTCGGTGTCGGGCTCCGATGTCTCGACGCGCCGCCTGCCGATGGGCTCGCTCGTCCTGCGCGGGCTGGCTTGCGCGGCGGTGGCGCCGTTCATGGGGCTGCTCCATGTCTGGCTGCAGCAGTGGGTGCCCGAGGTGCTGCTGCAGGTGGTGGTCTTCAATCTCACGTTCAACGTGGCGCAGGCGCTGCTGTTCGTGCCGCTGACGGGACCGCTGGCCCACCTGCTGGAACGCTGGATGGTCACGCCGCCGCTCACCGACGGCCGCACCCCGCGCCACCTCGATCCGCTGGTGCTGAGTTCACCCTCACTCGCGCTGAGCTGCGCTGCGCGCGAGGCGCTGCGCCAGGCGGACGCGGTCGAGACCATGCTCAGCGGCATCCAGCCGGTGCTGCGCGACAACGACCTCGACCAGGCCGAGCGGCTGCGCCAGATGGACGACGTGGTGGACGCGCTCTACACCGCCATCAAGCTCTACCTGACGCACATTTCCCGCCAGCCGCTGTCCGAGCGCGAGAGCCAGCGGTGGACCGAGATCGTCTCGTTCACGATCAACATGGAGCAGATCGGCGACATCATCGAGCGCGTGCTGCAGGACATCGAGGACAAGAAGATCCTCAAGCAGCGCCGCTTCTCGGACGCCGGCATGGCCGAGATCATCCACCTGCACGAGCGGCTGATGGCGAACCTGCGGCTGGGCATGAGCGTGTTCCTGGATGGCCATCCGCGGGACGCCCAGAAGCTGCTGGAGGAGAAGGCGCGGTTTCGGGAGCTGGAGCACAGCTACGCGGCCAACCACCTCGGGCGGCTCAAGGACAACACCGCCGAGAGCATCGAGACGAGTTCGCTGCACCTCGACCTGATCAGCGACCTCAAGCGCATCAACTCGCACATCTGCTCGATCGCGTACCCGATCCTGGAGCCGGCGGGGGCGCTGGCGAAGACGCGGTTGCGGCCGTCGCGGGTGGGCGGACTGGACGACATGCGAGGGTGAAGCGCCCGCATGCACATCAAGCGGTGTCAGCCCGGAGATGCCGGTACACCCGCCCCCGCGACACCCCCAGCGCCCGCGCCGTCTTCGACACGTTCCCGCCATGCTCGGCCAGCGCCCGCACGATCGCCTGGTGCTCGGTCTCGCGCAGTGACGCCGTGCTGTCCGGCCGCTCGACTGGCGGGACGGCCGCGGCCACCGGCTTGGGCGCGACCGCATGCACAGGACGGTGCCCGTCGCGGCTGCGCCAGTCGCAGCGGACCCACAGCATCAGGCCATTGGGCAGGTGCAGCGGCTGGGGCTGGGCCGGCGTGCTCCAGCCAATCAGCGTGGACAGCGGCACGCCGAAATGCGCCTCGACCCCGCCCCGCGCCTGTCCTGCTGCACCGTCCCGCAGCCCCAGCAGCCGCGCCGCCGCGCCGTTGAACCAGTCGAGCCGCCCGTCACCCGTGATCCCCGCCAGCCCGGCCATCGGCGTGTCGAGCAGGTTCGGCGCGATCTGCATCCGCACGACCAGGTGCTCGGTGGACTGCGCGCACAGCAGCCGGTTCTCGATCTCCGCCGCGTAGTGCCCGACCACCGAGCCAGCGTCGAATCCGAACGGCAGCCCCTCGCTCGACAGGTCCAGCACCCCGGCGAGCTGGCCGCGGATGTCGTGGATCGGCGCGGCGGCGCAGTGCATCGTCTGCACGTTGCCGAAGTAGTGTTCGGAGCCGGAGACCACGCAGGGCCGGGCGGTGCGTGCCGTCACGCCCGGCGCGGTGGTGCCGACCGCCTCTTCCGACAGGTTCACGCCGATGCGCGTCGTCACCGGCATCAGCCGCTCGTGGCTGCGCGCCTGCACGAAGGTGCTGTTGATGATGATGCCCTGGGCGTCGGTGAGCATGGCGGTGCTGCTGGTGCCGGCCAGCGTGTACTGCAGGCGCGCCATCTCGTCGGCCGCCGCCGCGAGCAGTTGCTGGTTCAGCCGCAGTGCGCCGTGGACGCGGCTGGGCGTGACCGGCTCGAACTCCGCCGGCTGGCTGGGATCGCGCCGGGCGTGCAGGCAGCGGGTCCATGACTGGATCACGGCCTCGCTGACCATGCCGGACGGGCGGATGCCTGCCTCGAAATAGCGTTGCCGCGCCAGGGCGATGCGCTGGGCGGCGGAGGCGTAGAACGGGTTGGCGGGCAGGTTGGAACCGTGGGGCATGGCGGTGTCTCCGTGCAGCGAGTGTGCGGGCGGGCCGGGCCACGGGGCAAGGTGTGCCGTGGCGGAACACTCCGGGCCTCGGGTAAATCCCGAAGTGGCCGCGCTGCCGGGCTAGGTCTATCGTGGTCCGTGAACTGATCCGCACCGAGTTGCACAACAGGAGACACCCCCATGCTGAACCTGCCCATCCGAAGCCTCATTGCCTGCGCGGTGGCCGCCTTGGCCACCGCCAGCAGCGCCCAGAGCTTGGCCGACCTGCGCAACGACGCCGCCACGCCCGGCGATATCAGCACCTACGGCATGGGCTGGGGGCTGCAGCGCCACTCGACCAGCCAGGAGATCACGCCGGCCAACGTCAAGAGCCTCGCGCCGGTCTGGAACCTGAGCCTGGACAACTCGACCAACGCCTCGAACCAGCCGCTGCTGATCGACGGCACGATGTACGTCGCCACGCACAACAGCACGGTGGCGGTCGATGCCATCACCGGCCGCCAGAAGTGGAAGGTCGGCGTGGACCCGCCGAACGACATCGCCGGCTACCTGTGCTGCGGCATCCACACGCGCGGCATGGCGGTGCTGGACGGCGTGCTCTACCGCACCACGATCGACGCCCATGTGCTGGCGATCTCGCTGGCCGATGGCAAGGTGCTGTGGAAGCAGAAGGCCGCCGACTACAAGGACGGCTACTCAATGACCCACGCGCCGCTGATCGCCGGCGGCGTGCTGGTGACCGGCATCTCGGGCGGCGAATACGGCACCCGCGGCTTCATCAACGGCTGGGACTTGAAGACCGGCGCGAAGAAGTGGCACCGCTGGACCACTGCCCTCCCCGGCGAGCCGGGCGGCGACACCTGGAAGGGCGACGCTGCGAAGACCGGTGGCGGCCCGACCTGGCTGACCGGCAGCTACGACCCGGAGCTGGACCTCGTGTACTGGGGCGTGGGCAACGGTGGTCCGTGGAACGCGGCGACCCGCGGCGGCGATTCGCTGCACATCAACTCGGTGCTGGCGCTGCGCCCTTCGACGGGCGAGATCGTCTGGACCTACCAGTTCTCGCCCGGCGATCCGTATGACTACGACGGCGTGAACGAGCTGGTGCTGGCCGATCTGCCCATCGCGGGCAAGAAGACCAAGGTGCTGATGCAGGCCAACCGCAACGGCTTCTTCTACGTGATCGACCGCCAGTCCGGCAAGCTGCTGTCGGCCACGCAGTTCGCGCGCACCGTCAACTGGGCCACCGGCATCGACATGAAGACCGGCCGACCGATCGACACGCCGATGACGGCCACCATCCGCAAGTCCGAGGAGATGAAGGACCACGTCGAGGTCTGGCCGAGCGCCTTCGGCGGCAAGAACTGGATGCCGATGAGCTTCGATCCGGGGCGCGGGCTGGTGTTCATGAACACGATCGACGTGGGGATGAAGGTCCGCTACACCAAGCAGGAGCGCCCGGGTGGCCCGAACTGGTACCTCGGTCTGGAACTGGGTGGCTTCGTCAGCCCTGCGGACGGGAATCGGGGTGCGCTGGTGGCCTGGGATCCGGTGGCAGCCAAGCCGGTGTGGACGGTGCTGAACAAGTCGCCGTTCTGGGCGGGCGTGCTCTCGACCGCTTCCGGGCTGGTGTTCACGGGGGCACAGAACGGGCAGTTCCTGGCGTTCGACTCGAAGTCGGGCCAGCAGTTGTGGTCGTTCCAGACCGGCTCGGGCATCTCCGGCCTGCCGATCGCGTGGGAGAAGGGCGGGCGCGAGTACATCACCGTGCTCAGCGGCTCGGCCCACGTCTACGGCGCACTGGCGGGCGACCCGGACACGGCCAATGTGCCGGCGGGTGGGTCGGTGTGGACCTTCGCGCTGCCGAAACGATGAAGACAGGCGTCTTCGCACTGGCGCTGTGGGGCGCCTTGTCCGGGTCGGTGCAGGCGCAGGAGGCGGCGCCTGACCCGACCGAGGCCGGGCGGCGCCTCTACGTCATGTCCTGCCAGCGGTGCCACGGCATCAACCTCGTCTCCAACAGCATCGGCTTCGACCTGCGCACCTTTCCGCAGCACGACAAGGCGCGGTTCGTGCGGTCGGTGAACGAGGGGCTGCGGGCGATGCCGGCTTGGGGCGCCGTGCTCAAGCCGGGGCAGGTGGAGCTGCTGTGGGGGTATGTGGGGTCGGTGAACGGGTGGGCGGCTGCGGCCAGCGCGCCGAAGTGAGCGGGGGCGTGGCTTTCAACCGAGTTGCAGGAACACCCGCCCGCCTTCGACCTTCACCGGATAGCTGCGCACCGCCTCCGTGACGGGCGCGCAGGTCGGGCGGCCGTCGCGCACGTCGAACTTGCCCTGGTGCAGCGGGCATTCGATCTCGTGGCCGTCCAGAAAGCCGTCGCACAGGCGGGCGTGGCCGTGGGTGCAGAGGTTGTCGGTGGCGTAGACCGCATCGCCGACGGTGTAGACCGCGATGTCGCGCCCTGCGACCGCCACGCCCATCACGTCGTCTTCGGGCAGGTCGGCGGCGGACAGGGCATCAACCCAGTTGGTGGTGCTCATGGATACCTCGGTTCGGATTGGTTCAGGGATCGGTTCAGATCGGGTAGATGATCGAATTCGGGATCATCTCGGAGTCGTAGATGCACTCCCGTGAGGCGAACTTCAGCCCCTCGGGCGTGCGGACCACGACATCGAGGTAGCGGCCGACGTTGAACACGGTCGAGACCTCGGACAGCTTGGTGCGGAACACCGCGTAGTTCGCCTCGCAGCGCCAGCGTCCGTCGCCGACTTCGCGGACCAAGGGCGTGCCCACGACATGCCGCTGGTAGTACGGGTCGTGGAACAGCGTTTCCTGGATGCCGTAGACGCGGTCCTTGAGCATGCCCTTGCTCGTGAACGCCAGCGTGGCCAGGGGGAAGCCGCGCTCGTGGTTCTCGCGGGGCTGCAGGCGGTACACGCAGTCGTCGGTGAAGAACTCGGGCCAGAGATCCCACTTCCCGGAATCGACGGCGCTGGCGTAGTCGGCGTAGAGCTGGGTCAGGGCGAACCAGTCATCGAACGTCATCGGGGTCGTCGTCGGGGTCGTCATCGTCATCATGGCTCAAGCCTCCATCACTTCGCGCCAGTAGCGGTACATGCCGCGGATCAGGGTCTCCGTGACCATGTGCTCGGTGTCCTCCACCGTGCGCCCGCCGAGTTCGGCCACGGCGCGGTGGAAGGGCTTGCTCTCGAACGCCTGCTGCGAGAACTCGATCACCTCGCCGTCGTCGGCCGAGACGAACCCCGCCGGACCGAACAGGTTGGCTTGCCGCAGGCGGCGCTGGGTCATCTCCTCGGTGTCGTCCTCGAAGCCGAAGTGGGTCCAGACGAAATCGAAGCTGCCGTGGCCGTCGGGCTGGATGTGGCGTGTCGAGACGCTGTTGACCTGCTGCTGCAGGATGACACTCGGGAAGATCGTCGTCATCACCGCGGTCGGGCCGTTCCACCACGGCTCGGGCACGATGTCGAGGAAGCTCGGGTCGTGGAGCTGCATGGTGGCCTTGAAGCTCGACACCTGTGTCACCTGCGCCGCGTCGGCGGACTTGTCCGCGGTGCCGCGGGTGGAGATCATCGCGGCGTGGCGGTGGCGGTCGTCCATGCGCAACTGCGACTTGTTGTCGGCGCGCCAGAGCCCGAAGGTGACGAACCAGGTGTGCAGCAGGCCGGGGTGGTACGGATCCTTGATGTTCTCCTGCATCAGCTTCCAGTTGCCGGGGATGCGCTGGCGGTTGTAGCCGAGGATCTTCAGCTTGCGGCCGTTGAAGAGCCGGTCAAAGTAACCCAGGATGGCCGGGCCGAGGTAGTCCTCCAGCGACTCGACCTCGTGGTCGAAGGACGCGAAGACCACGCCGCCGCGCACGGCGACCTTCAGCTTGGTCAGGTTGTGGTCGCTGGTCTTGAAGTCCGCCGGCATGCCGCCCTGCACCTTGCCATCCTGCTTGACGCCGCGGCGGAAGGGCACGCCCTGCAGGTCACCCTTGAGCGTGTAGCTCCACTGGTGGTACGGGCAGACGAATTCCTTGCGGTTGCCGTGGCGCTCGCGGCAGAAGCGCATGCCGCGGTGGGCGCAGACGTTCTCGATCACGCTGACCGTGCCGTCCGGGTCGCGGGCCATGATCACCGAACGCTCGCCAATGACCGTGCGCTTGAAGTCGCCCGCGTTCGGCACTTCGGCTTCGAGGCCGACGTAGCACCAGTGGGACTTGTAGAAGAAGCGCTCCAGCTCGCGCTTGTAGATCTCTTCGTCGGTGTAGGCGAGGAAGGGGATGCGGTGGGTGCCGTCGCCTTCCCAGGTGGGTTCGGTGGGGAAGATCGTCGAGGGGTCGCGCATGGATGGCATGGTGTTGTCTCCTCACTCAGGTGGTTTGACTGTAGAACGCATCGGCATAGATGTGCGCCGCGGCAATGCCCTTGTGGCGCACCACCACCGTGGCCGCCTCGACCATCGGCGGCGAGCCGCACAGGTAGGCGCGCCAGCCGTCGAGCATGCCGTGGTCCTGTTCGATGGCGTCGGTGACGAGGCCGCAACGGTGGATCGCCGGATCGCCGCCCGAGGCCACGACGACCTGCACGTTCAGGGCCGGGTGCTCGCGCTGCAGGGCGTCGAGTTCGGCCAGGCCGTACACGTCGCGCGGCGAGCGCACACCGAAGTACAGGTGGATCGGGTTGGGCATGCCCTGCGCGACCGCGCCACGCAGGATCGACAGGATCGGCGCCAGCCCCGTGCCGCCCGCGACGCAGAGCATCGGGCCTTCGTGCTGGCGGCGCAGATAGGCCGAGCCAAGCGGCCCGCTGACCCGCACGGCGTCCCCGACCTTCAGGTCGTTGGCGATGTAGCCGGTCACGCGCCCATCGGGGACAACACGGACGTGGAACTCGAACACCTCGTCGCCGCTCAGTCCGGCCATCGAGTACGGACGGATGTGGCTAGGCGTGAACTGCAGTTGCACGTACTGGCCGGGCGAAAACTCGATGGGTTTGGCCGGCCGGATCACCAGCCGGCGGATGTCGTGTGTCAGTGCCTCAATGGCGGTGACGGTGCCCTTGACGATGCGCGCCGGATGCACCACGACCTCGTCGGGTTCCGGAATCTCGATCGTGCAAGGCTCGGTGAGGTAGGTCTGGCAAGCGAGCACGTAGCCTGCGTCACCGGCGAGCGGGGGCTGCTGCGGGCCGCCGTCGTGCAGCACCTCGCCTTCCAGCACGCGACAGCGGCAGGTGCCGCAGCGGCCTGCCATGCAGGAGTAGGACATCGGCACCTGCGCCTCCTGCAAGGCCTGGAGCAGGTTGGCGCCGGGGCGGACCCGGATGACGCGGTTGAGGGGTTGAACGAGGATGTCCATGGCAGGTTCGGTGGGGTGTGTGGATCATTCCTGCTTCGTGCGAATCAGCCAATAGAATCAGGTGAATGTTGTGTATCACTGAGCGTGATGGAGTCTCCATGGAACTGACGGACATCGACCTCAACCAGTTGGTGGTGTTCCAGCAATTGATGGTCGAGCGGCGCGTGTCCAAGGTGGCCGAGAACCTGGGCCTGACGCAGCCGGCGGTGAGCAACACGCTGGCCAAGCTGCGGCGGCAGTTCGGCGACGACCTGTTCGTGCGGACCCCGGCGGGCATGATGCCGACCCCGTTTGCCGAGCAGCTCGGCGAAACCATCGGCTATGCGCTCGGCATGATCCACAGCGGCCTGAACCAGCACAGCCGCTTCGATCCCGCCAGCGTGCAGCGGTCGGTGACGATCGGCATGACCGACATCGGCGAGATCGTGTTCCTGCCGCGCCTGCTGGAGCGGCTGCGCGAGGTGGCGCCGGGGGTGTCGCTCGGCACGGTCCGCACCACGGCGACGACCCTGCGCGACGACATGGAAGCCGGCAAGGTGGATCTGGCGATCGGGCCGCTGCCGCAGCTCAAGGCGGGTTTCTTCCAGCGTTGCCTGTTCCGCCAGCGGTATGTGTGCCTGTTTCGCCAGCACCACCCGCTGGACCAGCCCGGACGGTCGCTGTCCCTCGCCGAATTCAAGGCCGCCGAGCACCTGGTCATCGTGTCGGCCGGCACGGGGCACGGCAAGGTCGATGAGCTGATCCGGCGCGCCGGGGTGGAGCGCACCGTGCGGCTGACGGTGCCGCACTTCGTCAGCGTGGGCCACATCCTGCGGCGCACGGACATGGTGGCGACCGTGACCGAGCGGCTGGCCGAGAGCCTGGCCGAACCGTTCGGGCTGACGCACCAGCCGCACCCGATCGACCTGCCTGCGGTGGCGATCAACGTGTTCTGGCATGCCAAGGTGCATCGCTCGCCGATCCACCAGTGGTTGCGCGGGCTGGTGTTCGAGCTGTTCGGCGAGGACCAGGCCACCGAGCTGGCGCCGTCGGAGCCACATCACGCCGGGTGATGCACCACATTCGCCCCAGCCCATAGGCGCGCGCGGGCAGACGCACGACGATCGGCGCCATGCACCACCTGTCGAACCTGTCCCTGCTGCAGTCGCGTCCCGACCGCATCGCGCTGGCGCGTGAACGCTTCTTCGAGGGCGGACAAGCGCCGACCGGCGTGGTCAGCGAAGCGGTGTTCGAGTCGTGGGCGCGCTGCCTGCGGCTGCATGGCAACCCGAACGAACGCGCCACCTTCCAGCCCGTGACCGCCAGCCGGACCCAGTTGGCCCTGATGAAGAACCGCCCCTTGCGCCAGGCATGGCTGGACGAAGTGCCTCGGCTGGAGGCGATGCTCAGCACGTCGAACTGCACGGCGATGCTGACCGACGCCACGGGGGTGCTCATCGGCTCGACCTGCGTGGGGCGCTCGCACGAGGAGCTGATGCCGGTGGCGACGCGGCTGGGCGTCAACCTCTCCGAAGATGCGGTGGGCACCACCGCCCCCGGCGTGGTCGCCCGCACCGGCAAGCCCGTGTGCGTCCAGGGCGGCGAGCACTTCTTTGACAGCGTGAAGGAGATGCACTGCGCCGCCGCGCCGATCCGCGACATCCGGGGGCAGTTGGCCGGGGTGCTCGACCTCTCCAGCGAGCGCATCCCGTTTGCCTTCGATGCGGCGGCGGTGGCCGGTCTGTATGCCGGGGCGATCGAGAACCGGCTGCTCGTGGCGCAATCCACCGAGCACCTGGTGGTGCGCTTCCAGGTCGCGCATGACCTGCTCGACTCGGCGATGGTGGGGCTGATCGGGATCGACGTGGGTGGGCGGATCGCGTGGGAAAACGGCGTCGCCCGCAGCCTGCTCGGGGGACGTGCCCATCCCGCCGCCCAGGCGGAGCGGTGGCTGGAGCCGTCGTTCGGTTTGCCGTGGGAACAACTGGTGGCCTTGCCGGCGGCGGGGGCTGCGCCGCTGGCCTTGCCCAATGGGCTGCAGGTGTGGGCACGCGCCGAGATGCGGGCGCCAGACGGGCGGCGCGGGCTGGTGGCCGGGGTGAGCCTGCCCGCTGCAGCGCCGGAACCGCCGGTCGTCCCCGAACCGACTGCCGAACCCATGGAGGAGCCTGTCGCCGATCCGCGTGCGGCCAAGCGCCTGCGCGAATCGGACCTCGACCTCATCCGCACGACGCTCCAGGCGTGTGGTGGCAACGTGTCGGACGCCGCCAAGCAGCTCGGCGTGTCACGCGGGCTGATCTACCGCCGCCTGCGGGGTTGATCGACCGCATCGGCCCGGCCGTGTTCTCAAACGGAACACCGCCCACCCCACGTTTTCCCGAAGTTCTGGCGGCACCCCCTGCGCCTCTACCGTTCGCCACCTAGACGAACGGAGACGCTCCCATGTTCACGCGCCAGAACCAGGACCACCTGGACCGACTCGAACACGCCCTGATGGCCGGCCGCATCAGCCGCCGTGGCTTCATCCGTGCCGCCACCGCCGCCGGACTCGCGGGCAGCAGCCTGCACGCCCTCGCCGACGAACTCGACGCCGTCCGCGCCAACCAGACCGAACGCGCCAAGAACCTGCAAGCCGCCTACGACTACATCGTGGTCGGCACGGGCAGCGCAGGCTCGGCGCTGGTCGGCCGCCTTGCCGTGGCCCGCCCCGACGCCAGCATCCTCGTGCTGGAAGCCGGCGACTGGGACACCGCCCCCTCGGTGCAAGACCCCAGCGTCTGGTTCACCAACCTCGGCACCGACCGCGACTGGAAGGACGTGGCCATCCCGTCCGCCGGCACCAACAACCGCGCGATTCCCGAGCACATGGGCCGCGTCGTCGGCGGCGGCAGCAGCATCAACGCCACCATCTGGGCGCCTCCGTTCAAGAACGACCTGGAGTCCTGGGCAGCCGAGAGCGCAGACACATCCTGGGGCAACGAGCACGGCCTGTCGATCTACCGCCGCATGGAAAACTGGCAGGGCAAGCCGGACGCCCGCTACCGTGGCCAGGGTGGCCCGGTGTGGTGCCAGCCCGCCGCCAACCCGCACCCGCTGGCGCCCGCGATGCTGGCCGCCTGCAAGAGCCTGGGCATGCCGATCCTCGATGACCTGAACGGTGCGCGGGAAGAGGGCGCCGGCGGCTTCGCGCTGATGAACCAGATCATCCGCGACGGCCGCCGCCAGAGCATGGCGCGGTCCTACCTCTACCCGGTGCTGGGCCGCAAGAACGTGACGCTGCTGGTCAACACCCAGGTCGATCGCCTGACCTTCTCCGGCACCAAGGTGACGGGGGTCGAGCTGGGCGGGTCGGCGGGTCCGCGCCGCATCGAAGCCAAGACCGAGGTGATCCTGAGCGCCGGTGGCATCAACACCCCGAAGCTGCTGATGCTCAGCGGCATCGGCGACGAGGCCCAGCTGCGCAGCCACGGCATCAAGACCCTGGTGAACGCCCCCGAAGTCGGCCAGAACTTCCAGGACCACCTGCTGCACGGCGGTTGCCTGTGGGAACCCAAGGAGCACATGCCGCACCGCAACAGCGCGGCCAATGCGTCGGGCTTCCTCAAGAGCCAGGCGGGGCTGGCGTCGCCGGATGTCAACCTGGTTCAGATCGAGATCCCCTACGCCAGCGACGTGGTGGGCCAGCGTTACGCCCCGCCGAACACGAGCTGGGCCTTGTGCTCGGGCTTGGTCGCGCCGAAGAGCCGCGGCGAGCTGCGCCTGAGGTCCGCCAACCCGGCCGACCGCCCCATCGTCGATGCCCGCTTCCTCAGCCACCCGGACGACGTGAAGGCGCTGGCCTACGGCATCGAGGTCGCCCGCGAGATCGGCAACTCCGCCGCGATGCGCGATTTCGTCAAGCGCGAGGTCGCCCCGGGCAAGAAGCTCACCGGCAAGGACATGGAGGACTTCGTGCGCGACGGCGCCACGACCTACTTCCACCAGGCCGGCACCTGCCGCATGGGCAAGGACAGCAAAGCGGTCGTGGACGCCAAGCTGCGCGTCAACGGCGTGCAGAACCTGCGCATCGCCGACAGCTCGATCATGCCGCGCATCGCCTCGGTGGCCACGATGGCGAGCTGCGCCCTGATCGGCGAGCGCATGGCCGAGATCCTCACCGCCTGAACCCCTTCCGCCTTTCCACCCCCCACCTGGAACACCCCATGGACTCCCAACTGCTCGTCAACAACGAACTCCGCGCCGCCTCCGATGGCGCCACCTTCGAGCGCCGCCACCCCGTCAGCGGCGAAGTCGTCACCCGCGCAGCGGCCGGCTCGGTCGAAGATGCCGTCGCGGCGGTCGATTCGGCCCAGACGGCGTTCCTGGCGTGGCGCCACTCGCCCCCGTCCGAGCGCCGCCGCCTGCTGCTGAAGGCCGCCGACGCGCTCGACGCCCGCACGCCCGCCTTCATCCAGGCGATGGGCGAGGAAGTCGGCGCCTCGCCGCTGTGGGCGGGTTTCAACGTCTACCTGGCCGCGAACGTGTTCCGCGAAGCCGCCTCGCTGGCCACGCAGATCCAGGGCGAGACCATCCCCACCGACAAGCCCGGTGCGCTGTCGATGACGGTGCGCCAGCCGGTCGGCGTGATCCTGAGCATCGTGCCGTGGAACGGGCCGGTGGTGCTGGCCGCCCGCGCCATCGCCTACCCGATCGTCTGCGGCAACACGGTGGTGTTCCGCGCCTCCGAGGCCAGCCCGCGCACCCACCAGCTCGTGGCCGAGGCGCTGGTCGAGGCTGGCTTCCCGCCGGGCGTGCTGAACATGCTGACCAACGCCCCGAAGGACGCGCCCGAAGTCATCGACACGCTGATCGCCCACAAGGCGGTGCGCCGCATCAACTTCACCGGCTCGACCCGCGTCGGCCGCATCATCGCCGTGAAGGCGGCCCACCAGCTCAAGCGTTGCCTGCTGGAGCTGGGGGGCAAGTCGCCGCTGGTGGTGCTGGACGACGCCAACGTGGACGAGGCGGTCAAGGCGGCCGTGTTCGGCTCCTTCCTCTACCAAGGCCAGATCTGCATGTCCACCGAGCGCATCGTGGTGGACGAGTCCATCGCCGACGAGTTCGTGGCCAAGTTCGCTGCGCGCGCCAATGAGCTGCCGGCAGGAGACCCGACCAAGAACGCCGCCTGCGTGATCGGCCCGATGGTGACGAAGGAGTCCGGCCCGCGCCTGAACGCGCTGATCGACGACGCGCTGGCCCAGGGCGCCACGCTGGCCTGCGGTGGTCACGCGGATGGCGCGGTCATGCCGGCCACGATCGTGGACCACGTCAAGCCCGGCATGAAGATCTTCGACGAGGAGACCTTCGGCCCGATCACCACCGTCGTGCGCGTCAAGGGTGTCGAAGCCGCCGTGGCCGCTGCCAACGACACCGCCTACGGCCTGTCGGCAGGCGTCTTCGGTCGCGACGTGACCCGTGCGCTGGGCGCGGCGCTGCAGATCGACTGCGGCTCGGTCCACGTCAACGGCGCGACTGTGCAGAACGAGGCGCAGGCACCGTATGGCGGCATGAAGAACAGCGGCTACGGCCGCTTCGACGGCCGCGCCGTGATCGACGAGTTCACCGAACTGAAGTGGATCACGCTGGAGCCGTCGGTGCAGCAGTACCCGGTCTGACCCGGTCTGACCCGGACGGTTGGCGGTGGCGCGGTGGGGGCAGCGATCTCCAGCGCGTCAGTGGATGTGCGTGCCACCGTTGACATCCAGGGTGGCACCCGTGACGAAGCCGGACAGCTCGGACGCCAGGAACAGGCACGCGCCCGCCGCTTCCCGCGTGGTGCCGGTGCGCTTCAGGGGGATGGCGTCCACGATGCCCTGCAGCCGTTCAGCGTTCAGCCCATCGAGCATCGGCGTGTCGATCATGGCCGGGCAGATCGCGTTGGCCCGAATGCCCAGCGGCCCGAACTCGCGGGCGATGCTGCGGGTCAGGCTGAGCATGCCGCCCTTGGACGCCGCGTAGTGCGGGCCACCGACCAGCCCGCCGCCACGCTGCGCGGCGAGCGACGCCACGTTGACGATGGTGCCCGAGCGGCGTTCGCGGAACACCCGCAGCACGCTCTGGCAGAGGAAAAACGCGCCCTTGAGGTTGATGTCCAGCATGCGGTCCAGGTCCGCGGCGGTGATGTCGAGCAGCGGCTGGGACTGGACGATGCCGGCGGAGTTGACGAGGCAATCGAGGGTGCCGTGCAGTTCGACCACCTGGCGCACGGCCTGCTCGCAGTCGTCGGCCTGGCTGATGTCGCAGCGCAGGCCGTGCGCCGACACCGGGCGCTGCAGGCGGTTTTCCACCTCGGCCCGGAAGCCGCTCACCACCTGCTCGTTCATGAGCAGGTCGAGGAGGATGACCTTGGCACCGTGTTCGGCGAACAGCGCCGCCGTGGCGTAGCCGATGCTGCGCGGCGACGCCGCCCCGGCGATCAGGCAAACCTTGTCCTTGAGCAACATGGGAATCTCTTTCACTTTCAGGTAGGGGAAGACGGTGGTGACTCGACGGGCATCTCGTCGCGCACCCAGTCGGTCACGGCGCGGTGGCGCGGCGCCCAGCCCAGCTCGCGGCGCGCCCGCACGGCCCGGACGCGGCTGTTGCTGCCCAGCGAGAAGCACGCCCGCGGCACGCCCCAACGCTCGGCGGCCACGACCGGGTCCAGCGAGACCACGCCGGGCAGCCCGAGCCGCGTGGCAATGGCCGCGCCGAGGTCGCCGAACGACGCTTCGCCGTTCTCCGCGAAATAGAAGGCACCGGGTGGCGCCTGGTCGAGCACGAGCAGGTACAGCGCCACGAGGTCGTCGAGATGCACGTTCGACCACACGTTCAGCCCCTGGCCGACGATCTGGACCTCGCCCTGCGCACGGGCATTCGCCACGAGAAAAGGGATCTGCACGCTGTTGCGCTTGAATCCGTGGCCGACGCCGTAGACGAGGCTGGGGCAGATCACGGCGCTGCGCACCCCCTGCGTTGCCGCCGCGAGCACGCAAAGGTCGATGTCGCGGCGGGCCTGCTTGCGCGGGTCCACGGCGAACGGTGTGTCCTCGTCGAAGACGGGGCCGAACGAGGGCTGGCCGCGGGCATCGTCACCGACGACGCTGGCGCCGCTGGTGTGGATCAGCGGTTTGGACGACCCGGCCAGTCCGGCGATGAGCGCGTGGACGCTCGCTGTGTGGTCGGCGCTGGCGGTGTGGACCACGCCGTCCGAGCACCGAGCCTCGCGGGTCAGCAGCGCGGTGTCGTCGAGGCTGCCCAGCACGGGTTCCATGCCTCGGGCGTCGAGGAACGCCGCCGCCTCGGCGCTGCGCACGAGGCCGCGCACCCGGTGCCCGGCTTCGGCCAGCCGCAGGGCGACGGAGCCGCCGATGTAGCCCGTCGCGCCGGTGAGGAACAGGGTGGTCATGGCGGCGGCTACTTGGCGAAACCGATCGACAGGGCCGGCACGGCCGCCACCACCACGGTGCCGACCAGCAACGCCAGCAGGTAGCCCAGGATGGGCCGCATCCCCACGCTCGGGCTGACGCGGCTGATGGCGCAGGCGGCGTAGTAGCCCACGCCGAACGGCGGCGCGAACAAGCCGATGCCCATCGCCAGCACCACCACCATCGAGTAATGGACATCGTGGACGCCGAACTGCTTGGCGATCGGGAACAGCAGCGGCCCGAAGACCACGATGGCCGGGATGCCCTCCAGCACGCTGCCCAGGACCACGAACGCCAGGATCGACACGGCCAGGAAACCGGGCGTGCCCCCGGGCAACTGCGTCATGGCCTCGGCCAACTGGCGCGAGAAGCCCGATTGGGTCAGCGCCCAGGCCATGCCGGTGGCCGTGCCGATGATGAGCAGGATCGCGCCCGACAAGGCCGCGGTGTCCACCAGCGCCGGCCACAGCTTGCGCCAGTCCAGTTGTCGATACAGCAGGGCGCCCGCCAGGATCGCGTAGGCGATGCCGATGGTCGAGACCTCGGTGGCGGTGGCGATCCCTTCCACCACGGCGGCCCGGATGATGAAGGGCAAGGCCAGCGCCGGCAGCGCGACCAGCAGCGCGTGCCCGATCTCGCCCCCACTGGCGCGCACCATGCCGGTCAGCGCGACCTTGCGGTTGCGCCACCAGACGACGAAGCACAGCAGCACCGCCAGCACCAGCGCCGGCACCAACCCGCCAGCGAACAGCGCCGCGATGGAGATGCCCGTGACCGAGCCGATGGTGATCAGCACGATGCTGGGCGGGATGGTCTCGGTTTGCGCACCAGTCGCCGCGAGCAGCGCCACCATCTCGCCCTCGGGCATCCCGCGCTTGCGCATCTCGGGGAAGAGCACCGGGGCGAGCGCGGCCATGTCGGCCGCCTTGGAGCCGGAGATGCCGGACACGAGGTACATGCCCCCGACCAGCACATACGACAAGCCGCCGCGCACATGGCCCAGCAGCGAGGCCAGGAAGCGCACCATCGCCTTGGCCATGCCGGACAGCTCCAGCACCACGCCCAGGAACACGAACAGCGGCACCGCCAGCAGCACCAGGTGCGCCATGCCCTCGTCCATGCGGCCGACGATGACGATGGTCGGCTTGGAGGTGGCCAGCGCGATGTAGCCGAAGGTGGCCAGCCCGAAGGAGAAGGCGATCGGCACCCCGCTCAGCACCAGCGCCGCGACGATGAAGACGAAGAAGATGAGCAGGTTGACATTGCCCAGTGACTGGAACAGCGGACGCATCGCCCACAGCACCGCCACCGCCGTCGCCGCCACGGCCAGCGCCGCGAGCAGGCGCCGCCAGTCGGTGACTTCGGCGAGTTTCAGCAGCGCCGACAGGCCCATCAGCACGATGCCGCACGGCAGCGCCGCCGCGCGCCACGCATTCGAGATTTCAAGCGAAGGGGTCGTGACGATGGCCTCCTCGATGGCGAACTCGAAGGCCCCGTGGCCGATCAGCAGCAGGAACGTCCCGGCGGCCACGGTGGCGAGCAGGTCCAGGAAGGCCCGCGTTTCGGGTGAGGCCAGGTCCACCAGCGCCGTCATCCGCATGTGCGCGGAGCGGCGCAAGGCGATCACGGCCCCCAGCATCGCCAGCCACAGGAACATCATCGCCGCCAGCTCGTCCGACCAGGTCAGCGGCCGGTGCAAGGCGTAGCGGCTCACGACCCCTGCCAGCAGCACCAGGATTTCCAGCAGCACGAGGAGCGCGGCCGGCACCTCCGTGAGCCACCCCAGCAGGCGATCCGCCGCCGCGACGCCGCGTTGCCAAGGGGTCGTTGCGAGAGACGGGTCCGATGGCCCTTGGCCCGGTGCGTGGGAGGTGTGCATGGTCAGGCCAGCTTGCCGCTGTACTTTTCCAGCAGCGCCCAGGCTTCCGGGCCGAACTTCTTCTGCCAGTCGGTGTAGTAACCGGCCTTCTGCAGCGTGTCGCGGAAGGGCTTGCCGTCCACGGGGTTGAACTGCATGCCTGCGCCCTTGAGCTTGGCCTCCAGCGAGGCGTTCAGCACTTCGTGCGCGGCGCGCTGCTTGAGGGCGTGGGCGTCGAACACGCGGGCGGTCAGGGCACGCAGGTCGTCCGGCAGCGCCGCCCAGTTGCGCTTGTTGCCCACCAGCGTGAAGCAGTCCCACATGTGCGAGGTGTACGAGCAGTACTTCTGCACCTCGTAGAGCTTGGTGGCGTCGATGGTCGGCAGCGCGTTTTCCTGCCCATCGACGACCTTGGTCTGCAAGGCGGTGTACAGCTCGCCGATCGGCACCGTGGTCGGCGAGGCGCCCAGGCCCTTGAACAGCGAGGTCGAGTTCGGGCTGGCCGGCACGCGGATCTTCATGCCCTCCATGTCCTTGGGCGAGGTGATCGGCCTGGAGGCGTGCGTGATCTGGCGGAAGCCGTGGTCGAATGCCTTGCCGACCGGCACGACCCCGATCTTGTCGAACTGGCTGCGGATGTGCGCGCCCAGCTCGCCGTCCATCGCCTTCCAGACCGTGGCGTAGTCGGGGAAGGCGAAGGCCAGCGTGTTGATCGAAATGACCGGGACCAGGTTGCCCCAGATCTGGTTGGCGGTGCAGACGAAGTCGATCGCGCCGGAGCGCACCTGCGAGACGGTGTCGGTGTCGCTGCCGAGCTGGCCGTTGGGGTAGACATCGATCGTCAGCCGGCCGCCCGATTCCTTGAGGATCTCGGCGCAGGCGGCCTTCAGTGCGGCGCTGGTCGGGTGGCTCTCGGGCAGGGAAATCGCGATCTTGAGGTTGAACTTGTTGCCCTGGGCCAGCGCGACGCCAGGGACGAGGGCGGCGGCGGCCAGTCCCCCCAGTTGCTGGAGGACGGCGCGGCGCGCGGGGGTGGAGCGGGTGGTGTTCATGGTCAGGGTTTCCTGAATCGGTGTGGATGGCGGAGGGTGGCTCGGCTCGGCGCAGCTCAGTTCAGGTAACGCGCAGCCGGCGCCTGGACACCGTTGCGGGGCGCGTCCACGCACTTGAAGCTGCTGGCCTTGGTGGCGTCCCCGCTCTGGTAGGTCGGCACCTTGGGGTAGGCGCAGATCGGGCGTTCCATCGCCACGGTGGTGCCGGTGGCGTCGGCGTAGCGGGTGGCGATCACGCTGTCGGGCGCGGTCTTGTTCTCCACCCAGTCCACCATCTTCAGCAGGATGTCGTGGTCGGCGTCCTTGGGGACGTACTGGGAGTACGACTGCCCGAAGTCGCCCACGCCCGGCCCGCCGGTGATGCTGCTGCAGTGGCCCATGCCCGGCACGAGGAAGTAGCGGAAGAAGTTCTGCGTGGCGGCGAGGTCACCCCCTTGGGCCTGCACCGTGCGCTCGTAGTAGTCGATCGCGCTGGCATACGGCACACCCGGGTCGGCCGTGCCGGTGAACATCGCCAGCTTGCCGCCGTTGGCCTTGAAGCGCGACAGGTCGGTGTCGTTGGCGTTCATGATCGACGCCAGACGGGCGTCCGCCGTGTCCATGTCGCGGTCCATGTCGAAGGTGGCGTAGTTCCAGGCAGAACCCAGCGCCCACTTGAACATGTAGAACTGCTGGGCGGGCCAGGAGGTGGTGTCGCCCTGGAAGCCCAGACCGAGCACGGCGCTTTCCGAGCCGACCGGCAGGCCGGAGAAGATGCGCTCGCCGGTGCGCGGGTTGACCGGGCCGTTCCAGGTGGCTTTCAGCGCGGTCAACTGGGGCACGGTCAGGCAGGTGTCGCTGTCGGTGCCGGCGCACTTGGGCAGCGTCTCGGGGTCGAAGCTGCAGCGGCGCGGGTCGGTGAGGAAGGTGTCGGTCGGGGCGCCGCCGTCCTTGCCCACGCAGGCCGCCAGCACCTTGGCCGTGACCATGTTGAGCTTGGCCTGCGAGAGCGCCGCGCCGGGGGCGGTGAGGGCCTTCAGGTTGTGGATGAACATCGTGTGCAGGTGCGTGCGGTTGTTGGCCGGGGCACCTGCGACGATGCCGTGGTAGTCGTCGGGGTAACGCTGGGCGATCGACAGCGCCTGCTGGCCGCCGGTGGAGCAGCCCTGGAAGTACGACGTGCGCGGCGCGGCCTTGTAGTAGGCCGTGGCCAGCGCCTTGCCGGTGACGGTCATCTCGTGGTTGGCGCGGTAGCCGAAATCGCGCCAGCGTTCGGGGTGGTCGATGGCCAGGTTCGGGTCCGGCGCGGTGCCCAGGTCGGTGTTGGCGGACGCGAAGCCGCGCTTCAAGCCTTCCGCCATGCCGGTGATGTAGGCGATGCTGCCCCCGCCGCCACCGTTGCCGGTGCCCAGGAAGCGGCCGTTCCAGTTCTGGCGCGGCATCCAGACCTCGACGTTGACGCTGGAATCGGTGGACGGTTGCATCAGCGCCGTGACACGGCAGAACGCGGGCAGGCCGGTCACGGGGCCGGGCTGGCCGGGGGGCGTGTAGTCGCCGGCCGGGATGGCCGCGGCCGTCAGCACCTTGCCGCCCGCCAGCGTCGTGCCGGCGAGGCTTTCGCAGGCGACCTTCTCGGCGTTGCTGGTGGTCGTGCTGGTGTCATCGCTGCCACCGCCGCAGGCCGCGAGCAGCAGGGGCAGCAGCAGGAAGGGCACGCCGGCCAGCCGCGGCTGTGGCTGTGGTGGGAAGAGGGAATGGGATGTCATGGCTTGTCTCCGTTGTTCTGTAGCTCTGTGGGCATGGGTACGGCAGGGGCGGCGGCGCTTACCGGTGGTCGAACACGCCGGGCTGGTGGATCTCGATCACATGGCCATCGGGGTCATGCAGGAAGACCTGGTGCCAGCCCGGGATGGCCCAGCAGCCGTAGTCCGAATAGCGGATGCCCAGGGCGTCGCAGCGGCGCATGAAGCCCTTGATGTCGTCCGTGCGGAAGCAGAAATGCCCGTGGCCCATCGGGTTGACGAACTGCTTCATCTTGAAACCGGTGTCCAGGTCGCGTTCGGCCCAGTGGAACTCGATGTCACCGTCGGTCAGGAAATCGACATTGCCGGTGTAGGCCCGGTCCTCGCGCACACCACTCACCACGGTGTGCTCCTGGTCCTGGATGGTCCCCAGGTCGAACAGCGTCTTGTAGAACTGGGTCAGGCGCGGCAGGTTGTCCGTGCAGAGGTTCATGTGGTGGAACTTGAAGTTCATGGCGGTCCTGCGTGGGTGTGGAGGGGGAGGTGGAGGTGGGTTGCCCAACCGTTGGCACATGAACCAATGATTCACCTATGAAGACTTCAAATCATTGGTAAAAACACCTAAGCCGCAAAAATGGACTTTTATGGCGGATGACGGCCCAATGCTTTTCATCGAAGAACAGGATGTTTCATCCATGCCGCAGACCCTGATGAATGCCCGATCCATGCCTGACACGGGCGAAGCCGCCGCCGTGCAGCGGGAAGAAACCTGCAGCCTGTCCACCGTGCGCCGGGTCGCGGCGATGCTGGACCTCGACCCCGAAGAGGTGGCGGCGGGTCAGGCACTGCCCCGCGGCTGGCAGTTCGTGCTGCTGGGGGCCGACACGCGGCGCTCGGCGCTGCGCGGCGACGGCTTTCCGGGGCTGGGCGTGCCGATGCCGGACCTCGGGCTGCCGCGCCTGATGCTGGGCAGCCGGACGGTCGCGTTTCACCAGGACATCCCGGTCGGCGCCTCGGTGGTGCGCTCCAGCGGCATCCAGAGCCTCGTGCGCAAGACCACGGCGTCCGGGCCGATGGCAGTGGTCAAGATCGCGCACACGCTGCGGCTGGCCGCGTCGTCCGAGCCGGCACTGGTCGAGACCCAGACCTACCTGCTGCTGCCGCCTCGGCCACCCGGTGCCGGTGCCGCTGAAGCCGCGCCCGCCGCGGCCCCGCAGTCCGCACATTGCAAGACCGTCGTGCCCGACGAGACGCTGCTGTTCCAGTACTCGGCGCTCGGCTTCAACTCGCACCGCATCCACCTCGACCGCGACCACGCCCGCACGGTCGAGGGGTTCCCCGATCTGGTGGTCAACGGCGGCCTGTGTACGCTGCTGCTCACCGAGTTCCTGCGGCGGGATCTGGGCGTCACCCCGGCGGCGCTGGCGGTGCGGCATCTCGCGCCGCTCTACTGCAACCGCCCGGTCGTGCTGACGGCCGACCCGGCAGGCGGACGCTGGCAACTCAGGGCCTTCGACGAGCAGAACCGTCTGGCGGTCGAGATGGAGGTGGACGAGGACGAGGACGAGGACGTGAAGGAGGCGGTCTGATGGGCTTCGAACCCCTCAAGGGCGTGCGCGTCCTGGACCTGACCAGCGTCGTGGTCGGCCCGGTCTGTACCTGGCGGCTGGGCCAGTACGGCGCCGAGGTCATCAAGGTCGAGAGTCCCGAGGGCGACCTGATGCGCGGTCTGGGTGGCCTGTCGCCCACCGGCCAGCACTCGGGCACCTACCTGCACTTCAACCGCGGCAAGCGCAACCTCTGCCTCGATCTGAAGCAGCCCGGTGCCCGCGAGGCCGTGGCGCGGCTGGTCGAATCGGCCGATGTGGTCGTGGCCAACATGCGTCCGCAGGCGCTGGCGCGGCTGGGACTGGACGCGGCCACCGTGCGGGCGAAGCATCCCGAGAAGGTCCACTGCCTGATCACCGGCTACGGCACCGACGGCCCGTATGCCGGCCTGCCCACCTACGACAGCGTCGTGCAGGGCGTCTCGGGCATCGCCGGGCTGATGCAGGCGCGCGACGGAGCGCCGGCGTATGTGCCGCTGCTGATCTGCGACCACGTTGCGGGCGAGATCGCCGCCGGCGCCATCCTCGCCGCACTGGTCGAGCGCCGCACCAGCGGCACCGGCTGCAGCATCGAGGTGCCGATGTTCGAGACCATGGCCGCCTTCGTGCTGCAGGAGCACCTCGCGCAGCACAGCTTCGACCCGCCCGTCGGCCCGCCCGGCGACCTGCGCCTGCTCAGCCCGCACAACAAGCCGGTCAAGACGGCGGACGGCTGGATCTCGTTCACGGTCAACACCGACCCGCAGGTGCGCGCTTTCCTCGTCGCCACCGACCGGGCGCACCTGCTGGACGACCCGCGCTTCACCAGCGTGGCGGCGCGGGCGCGGCATGTGGGCGAGTGGTTCGAGGTCCGGGGCGCCGCGCTGACGGGCCGCACCACCGCGCAGTGGCTCGCCCTCCTGCAGGCGGCCGACCTCGCGGCACAGCCCTGCCACACCCTCGACACCCTGCCCCACGACCCGCACCTCGTCGCCGTCGGCCTGATCGACCACGAGCAGCACCCGACGGAGGGCCGCACCGCAGCGATCCGCTCCTCGATCCGTGTGGATGACGCCCACCTGCCGCGGCGCGCCACGGCCCAGCCACGCGGGGCCGACACGCGGGCGCTGCTGGCGGAGCTGGGCTATGGCGCCGAGGCGATCGAGGCCCTGCTGGCCTCCTCTGCCGCGCAGGAGCCGCGCAGCGGTTGAGGCGGCGGCGGGTGGCCCATCGCGCAGCGTGCAGGACAATGGCAGCCACCCGATGGACAGCAGATGGAGCAGGGATGAAGGACGACGCCAAGGACACCACAGGCACGGCCGCCGAAGCCGAGGCGCGCTCGTATGCGGCACCGGCACTCGAAAAGGGCCTGGACATCCTGGAGGCGCTTTGCCGCAGCGAGCAGCCGCTGTCGCAGAAGGACATCGCGCAGCGCCTCGGCCGCAGCGTCGGCGAGATCTACCGCATGGTGGCCTGTCTGGTGAACCGCGACTACGTGACCCTGGTGGACGAGAACACCTACGGCGTCACGACCAAGCTGTTCGAGCTGTCGCACATCCATCCGCCGACGCACCGGCTGCTGTTCGAGGCGACGCCGATCATGCAGCGCCTGGCCAGCGAACTCGACCAGTCCTGCCACCTCACGGTCTACGGGCAAGGCAAGCAGGTGGTGCTGTGCAAGGTGGACACGCCCAGCGGCATGGGGTTCGCGGTGCGGGCGGGGGCGGAGCTGGATGTGATCATCTCGGCATCGGGCCGGGTGCTGCTGGCCTTTCAGGACGAGGAAACCCTCAAGCTGCGCATCGAGGAATCGCTGCAGCGCCGTCCCGAACAGGCCGACCCGCAGATCGAGAGCACGCTTGCGTCGATCCGCACCGCCGGGTATGAATCGATCCCCAGCGTGCAAGTGCGCGGTCTGTACGCCGTGAGTTTTCCGGTGCTGGATGCCCAGGGGCGTGCCGTGGCCGCCCTGACCGTGCCCTATGCCGAGCGGATCGACCAGCTCCAGCGGAAGTCGATTCCCGAGGTGACAGACGCATTGGGCTTGGCCGCACGCAAGCTGTCGTCACGCATCGGCGGCATGACAGAACGGCACGTCAGACTCTGAACACAAGGACAACCTGCACATGGACATCGAAGCCCTCCGCAAACTGGTCACGCGGCATGACGCCAGCAGCCTCCTCGAAACCCTCGACATCTACACCGGCGTCCGCACCGTGCTGAAGGAATTCGATGAGGTGATCGAGGCGCCGAACTGGACCCGCGATGGTCGCCGTCTCGTCTACAACAGCCAGGGCGGCATGTACGCCTTCGAACTGGCGACGGGCGAGGTCACGCGCATCGACACCGGCTTCGCCATGGACTGCAACAACGACCACGTCCTCTCGCCCGACAACACGCAACTGGCGATCAGCCATTTCACCAACGAGGACGCCGCCTCGCGCATCTACGTCCTGCCGTTGAGTGGCGGGACGCCCGTGCTGGTGACCGAACAAGGGCCGAGCTACCTGCACGGCTGGTCGCCCGATGGGCAGCGTCTGGCGTATTGCGCCGAGCGGGGCGGGCAGTACGACATCTACACCATCGGCGTCCACGGTGGCCCGGAAACCCGCCTGACGGACACCCCTGGCCTGGACGATGGCCCCGAGTATTCGCCCGACGGCCGCTCGATCTGGTTCAACTCCACCCGCAGCGGCCTGATGCAACTCTGGCGCATGGACGCGGACGGCGCCCACCCGACCCACATGGTGCAGGAGGACGCCAACGGCTGGTTCCCGCACGTCTCGCCGGACGGGCAATGGGTGGCCTATGTCGCCTACGGCAAGGACGACGTGGCCCCCGGCGACCACCCGCCCGACAAGTGGGTGGAGCTGCGCCTGGTGCCGGCCAGCGGCGGGATCTCGCGGACGCTGGTGAAGCTGTTCGGCGGCCAGGGCACGCTCAACGTCAACTCCTGGGCGCCGGACAGCCGGACGCTGGCCTTCGTGTCCTATGAGCGCATGGGGTGAAGTGAGGCGCCCATGAGAACCACCGTCAACCTGGACGATGCGCTGTACGAACAGGCCCTCGAAATGGCCGACCCAAGCATGGACAAGGCCGATCTCTTCCGGGAGGCCGTCAAGACCTTCGTGCGGGTGCAGGCGGCCAAGCGGCTGGCGGCGCTGGGTGGCACTGTGCCCGACATGCCGGAAGTGCCGCGCCGCCGCGAAGAGCCTGGGCCGAGTTTGCTGTCCAGCCTGGTTCTTGCGGTCAGTTCGGGCTGACGGTCGGCGGCGGCACGGGTTGCCGCTCCACCTGCTCCAGCGTCGGATCGAGACAGGCCCACGTCGGCGCGCTGCTGGTCCAGATGTTCATCGTCGGCTTGACGGACGAGGGATCGTCCAGCGCGCCCACGCGCACGACGGTGAATTGCGGGCGTGCGGACGAGTTGGCGAACAGCGACGAGCCGCAGGTCGGGCAGAACCGGCGCCGCATGGTGTTGCCGCTGTCGGCGGTGCTGGTGTATTCGCTGGTCGGGCCGTCGATGTCGAGGGCTGCGGTCGGCACCAGGATATTGACCGTGCCGTTCGCCGCCAGATGCTGACAGTCGCGGCACCAGCAGATTCTGGTCGCAACTGGTTCAGCCGAGAGGCGGAAGCGGACGGCGCCGCAGAGGCATTTTCCGAGGCGGGTGGTCATATGTTTTCCAGGTATTTGCAGGTAACGTTCGAGTTAGGCACCACTCTGCGCCAAATAGGCAAGCAATGCGGTCGAAGCACGAGATAGGAGATTATAGGCACCATCTACAGTGGCAAGCGACTTCACACCTTCCCAGGCAGCAAGGACGACACCTCTATCAGGACTTTGCGGACGTAGTTCAGCGGCGACGTTTGCAAGAGCATCTACAAGTGCCTGATTCTCGCTGCGAACAACCAACTGAATAATGTCTTCCATCTCGGGTTGTAGCTGCGGTGGAAAGGAGAATTCAGGAAGGCCAGATCCTGCGAACGCGCCAATTGCAATGGAGCCCGGGCCTGCCTTCGCGCCATAGCCGACTGCCATATGCGTGTTCAGAATCGTATTGCCGTTTGAATCGGTGGCGCCTATCACTACGGAGCCTTCGCCGATGTTTGAAGTAGGCGGAACATTTCCGATAACCACAGAATACTTTCCCGTTTTCATGTGAACTCCAATGTGGGGATGATTGGTGGCGCCTAAGTTAATATCGACGTCACGCCTTGCTGCTGCGTATCAACTCGCTAGCAAAGCATCGCAAGTCCCTGTTGTCGTTGAGTTTTTCTGGCTTTTTCATGGTTCTCCCTCCGTATAAATAGCCTGAAACCCTACATTACACGTGTAACCTGATACGCCGCTGCAATGTCATCCAGCATACCGAATCTGTCATTTCAGGTCTACGCTCGTCACCCCGCGACCAACCCCACCGCCAACCGATCATGCCGCTCCACCAGCGGCCCCAGATCCACCGTCGTCAACGCCCCCTCACGCACCAGCACCCGCCCCCCGACGATGTTCCACGCCACCGACGGACTCGCGCACAGCAACAGCGCCGCCAGCGGGTCATGCACCGCGCCGCCGGCCATCGCCAGCCCGCCCGTGGGCCACAGCACCAGATCGGCCGCCATCCCCACCGACAGGTGCCCGATGTCATCCCGGCCGAGCACCTTCGCGCCGCCCCGCGTGGCGATCTCCAGCGCATCCCGCGCCGTCATCTCCGCCGGCCCGAGGTCGCAGCCGTAGCGCAGCACGCCGCCCGCGTCCATCTCCGGCGGCTGCATCGCCCGCCCGACCCGCGCCAGCAGCAGCGCCTGCCGCGCCTCGTTCAACAGGTGCGCCGCGTCGTTGCTCGCGCTGCCGTCCACGCCGAGGCCAACCGGCACGCCCGCGTTCAGCATCCGCCGGATCGGCGCGATGCCCGAGGCCAGCCGCATGTTGCTGCAAGGGCAGTGCGCGACCCCCGTGCCGGTCGCGGCGAAGCGGGCCAGGCCGTGCGCGTCGAGCTTGACGCAGTGCGCGTGCCACACGTCGTCGCCCAGCCAGCCCACGCTCTCGGCGTACTCCGTGGGCGTCATGCCGAACTTGAACTGGCTGTAGGCGAGGTCGTGGTCGTTCTCGGCCAGGTGGGTGTGCATCCGCGCGCCGAGGCTGCGGGCCAGCGCCGCCGAGTCGCGCATCAGCTCCCGGCTGACCGAGAACGGCGAACACGGCGCCGCCACCACGCGCAGCCGGCTGTAGCGGCCGTTGTCGTTGTAGGTCTCGATCAGCCGCTGCGTGTCGGCCAGGATCGCCTCCTCGCGCTCGACGAGGTGGTCCGGCGGCAACCCGCCCGCCGACTCGCCCACGCTCATGCTGCCCCGCGCGGCGTGGAAGCGCATGCCGACCTGCTGTGCCGCCTCGATCTGGTGGTCGAGCGTGACGCCGTTCGGGTAGATGTAGAGGTGGTCCGAACTCGTCGTGCAGCCCGACAGCAGCAGCTCGGCCATCGCCACCTGGGTCGAGACCTGCACCATCTCCGGCGTCAGCCCAGCCCAGATCGGGTAGAGCGTCTTCAGCCAGCCGAACAGCTCGGCGTTCTGCGCGGCGGGGACGGCGCGGGTCAGCGACTGGTACATGTGGTGGTGCGTGTTCACCAGCCCCGGCGTGACGACGTGGCCCCGCGCGTCGATCACCTCGCCGTGGGCGCGCACCTCGTCGAGGATCTGCGCCGGCACTTCGCCCGCCGCGTAGACCGCCGCGATCTGCTCGCCACGGATGAGCAGGCTCGCGCCGCGCAGCTCGCGGCGGGTGTCGTCGAAGGTGGCGATCAGGTCGGCCTGGTGGATCAGCAGGAGAGGGGAGGGCGGGGTGTTCATCGGGGGATTGTCGAGGGCTGGGAGGCGTTTCCGCAATGGTTCGGTGGCGTGTTGACGGACGTGTTGACCGGGACGGCATGCCGAACAGCGCCCTGAACGCCGGCCTGTTCGATCGGACAGCCGCAGGGGCCGCACCTACGCTCGGGGGACGCCGAATGTCGTCACCCCATGCCAGAACTTGAATCCTTTTCGCTGGATCCCGCCAACCCCGCCGACTGGGCCGCCGTGCGCGCGCAGGGCCACCGGATGCTCGACGATCTGTTCGACCACCTCGAACAGATCCGCGAACGCCCGGTCTGGCAGCCAATCCCTGCCGAGGTGCGCACCGCCTTCGACGAACCGCTGCCGGCCGCACCCATCGCGCTGGCCGAGGCGCACGGGCGCTTCATGTCCCAGGTGCTGCCCTACGCGGTTGGCAACACGCACCCGCGCTTCATGGGCTGGGTCCATGGCGGCGGCACAGTGGAGGGCATGCTGGCCGAGATGCTCGCCGCGGGTCTGAACGCCAACCTCGGCGGGCGCGACCAGATGCCGCTCGAAGTCGAGCGCCAGATCGTGCGCTGGATGCGTGACCTGTTCGGTTTCCCCGCCACGGCGGGCGGGCTGCTGGTCACGGGCTCGTCGATGGCCAACCTGATCGGCGTGCTCGTGGCGCGCACGCGAACGCTGGGCACGCTGTCGCGCCAGACCGGTGTGGCCGCCAGTGCCGACGGCCCGCGGCTGGTCGCCTATGCCGCGGAGAGCGTCCACGGCTGTGTGGCCCAGGCGTTTTCCATCAGTGGCCTGGGCACACAGGCGCTGCGCCGCGTGCCGGTTGGCGCGGACCACCGCATCGACCTCGCCGCATTGCAGGCCCGGATCACCGCCGACCGCGCCGCCGGCCTGCGCCCCTTCCTCGTCGTCGGCACGGCGGGCACGGTGGACACCGGCGCGGTGGACGATCTGGCCGCCATCGCCGACGTGGCGGCCCGTGAGCGGCTGTGGTTCCACGTCGATGGGGCGTTTGGCGCCTTGGGGATGCTGTCGCCGCAGGTGGCGCCACGGTTGCGTGGCATCGAACGCGCGGACTCGATCGCACTCGATTTCCACAAGTGGGGCCAGGTGCCCTACGACGCCGGCTTCATCCTCGTGCGCGACCAGGCCGACCAGCTCGCCGCCTTCGCCTCGCCCGCGGCCTACCTGTCGCGCCACCCGCGCGGGCTGGCGGCCGGCTCGCCGTGGCCGTGTGACCTCGGGCCGGACCTGTCGCGGGGGTTCCGGGCGCTCAAGGTCTGGTTCACCCTCGTCACCCACGGCACCGACCGCCTCGGCGCCGCCATCGCCCAGTCCTGCCAGCTCGCCCAGCGGCTGCAGGCGCGCATCCTGTCCGAGCCGGCGCTGGAATTGCTCGCGCCGGTCACGCTGAACATCGTCTGCTTCCGCTACCTCGGCCCACCGGGCGCACACCGGCTGGACGCCGCCGCCACCGACCACCTCAACGCCGAACTGGTCGCCGATCTGCACGAGTCCGGCCTGGCCGTTCCTTCCACGACCACGCTGGGCGGGCGCACGGCCATCCGCGTCGCACTGGTCAACCACCGCACCGAGGCGGCCGACCTCGACGTTCTGCTCGACGCCGTGCTGCGTCTGGGCGCCCAGCGCCTGCCCGATCCTGCTTTTTCTTGCGAGACCGCCCCATGAACATGCCCTGCATCGAATTCCAGCCGCAACAGATTCCAGCGGTTCAGCCGCCGCCGCTGATGGGGCTGGCGCGTCTGATGGCCATGGCTTTCCAGGGCACCGACCTGATGCCATTGGCCCAGACGCTGATCAGCCGCGCCACCGAAGACGAACACGACGCCAATGCCTTGATGGACCTGTCCACCGTCCTGCTGCTGCAGGGGCTGCGCGATGTCGGGCTGGCGACGCAGGCACAGGCGATCGAGTGCCGGCGTGTCTTTGACCTGCCCGCCGAGGGCACCCCGGCGCTGCGCCTGCTGGCCGTGATGACACCGGGCGATCTGATGACGAACGCACCGCTGGCGTTTCTCGCCGAGCGCACGGACGTGGCGCTGACCATGCTCTATGTGCAGCCCGGCGAGCCGCTGCCGCACTGGCTGCCGCCGCACGACGCGCTGTGGATCGCGGTGTCCGAGTCCGACCCGGTGCGCGGTCTGCTGGAAGACCTGTCCGACGCCTGCGCCGGCTGGGGTACGCCGGCGATCAACCACCCGGCGCGCACGCTGCGCACGGCGCGCACCCAGGCGTGCAGCGAATTGCATGGCGTGCCGGGCCTGCACATTCCGCAGACCATCCGGGCCGATCGCGCGCTGCTGCAGCGCCTGGTGCGCTGCGAGATCGATCCGATCGCCGTGTTGTCGGACGGCCGCTGGCCGCTGATCATCCGGCCAGTCGACTCCCACGCCGGCCGCGGGCTGGAGAAGCTCGCCTCGCCCTTCGATCTGACGCGCTACCTCGCGGCCATGCCCGATGCCGAGTTCTTCCTGTCCCGCTTCGTCGACTACGCCAGCGCCGACGGCCAGTTCCGCAAGTTCCGCGTGGTGCTGGTGGATGGTGTGCCCTACGCGGTGCATCTGGGCGTGTCCTCGCACTGGATGGTGCATTACCTCAACGCCGGCATGACCGAGTCCGCCGCCAAGCGCGCCGAGGAGGAGCGCTTCATGGCCGACTTCGACACCGATTTCGCGCAACGCCACGCCGCGGCGCTGCAGGGCGTCAGCGAACGCATCGGGCTGGATTACCTCGTCATCGACTGCGCCGAGATGCCGGACGGCGATCTGCTGGTGTTCGAGATTGATCCTGGCGCCGCCGTCCATTCGATGGATTCACCCGATCTCTTCCCCTACAAGCTGCCCGCGATGGAAAAGGTGCGCACTGCCTTCCGCGCATTGCTGGAGCGCTCGGTCGCCACACGCACGACCTTGGCCTGAGAGGCGGATGCCATGTTCACGACCGCGGCGCGGGCCTTGACCGAAGGGGGTGACGCCCGCATCCGTCTCGGCGGTGCGGGGGCCAATGCCTATGGCTGTCCCCCGCGGCCGGACCCCGGGCTGGTCGCACTCGGATCGTCCACGGCCTCGGTGATTTCCACGCCAGCGTTCGAGGCCGCGGCGGCGCTGTGCGCGCGGCTGGCGGCGCGATCGGGTGGGTACGCCGCGGAAGTCGCCCGGCTGCGGCGCACGCTGTTGCAGCTCAGCGGCGCCGACGCCGTGCTCGGAACCGACACCGTGCTGGCCGCCTCCGGCACCGATCTGCACCTCTTCGCCACGCAGCTGGTGGCGCGTGATCCGGGCTTGGCCGTGCAGGCGGTGATGGCCGAAGCGGCGGAGACCGGCAGTGGGGTACCCGCTGCGCTGGCGACCCGCCACTTCGCCACCGGTACCTGCCAGGGCCGCACCGTGTTGCGTGGTGCCCCGGTGTCGGCGCAATCTCCCTGCGAGCCGATCGCCGTGGCGCTGCGCGAAGCCGACGGCACGCCGCGCAGTGCCGAGGCCGTGGATGCCGATTTCTCTGCCGGGGTGGAGCAGGTGCTGCGTGCCGGGCGGCGCTGCCTGCTGGTGCTGACCGACGTGTCCAAGACCGGCCTGCTCGCGCCAACGCCCGCCTGCGCCACCCGGCTGCGCAAGCGCCACGGCGAGCGGCTGGAGGTGCTGGTCGATGCCTGCCAGTTCCGGCTGACGCCCGCTTCGCTGGCGGACTATCTGGCGCAGGACTGGATGGTCGCGATCACCGGGTCCAAGTTCGTCACGGGTCCGGCCTTCTGCGGCGCGCTGCTGCTGCCACCTGCGCTGGCGCGGCGCTGCTGGCACCACCCGCTCACCGCCCTGCAGCTCTACACCGCCCGCAGCGACTGGCCCGGCCACTGGCCCGCCGCCGATGGCCTGGATGACACGCCCAACCCTGGGCTGCTGCTGCGCTGGCAGGCGGCGCTGGTCGAGCTGCAGCGTTTTCGCGCCGTGCCGGAGCCGCTGGTGGACCGGTTCCTGCAGCATTGGGGCCGTGCGGTGGCGGAGCGGCTGCGCAGCGACACCACCTTTGAAGCCGTGCCGGTCACGTCGCTGGAAGGCGCGCGCGGCGGGCGCTGGGCGGGTAGGCGCTGGGACCGGCACCAGACCATCTTTCCGTTCCTCGTCTACCGCCGCACACCGCAAGGCCTCCGTGTCCCGCTGACACCGGCGCAGACCGCCGACCTGCACCGCGCCCTGGCCGAGTCGGATGCGAACCAGCCGCAGGATTCGCTGGCCAGTGGGCGCTTCCAGCTGGGCCAGCCAGTGGCCTGCGGGTTGCGCGACGGGCATCCGGTCAGCGCGCTGCGTTTGTGTGCCAGTGCGCGGACCGTGGTGCAGGCGACGCGCTCGGTGCAGGGCCGCGCCACTGCGGTCGCACAGGCGATGGCGGCGCTGGACAAGGTGGGGTGGCTGGTGCGGCGGATGGGGTAATCGCCCCATCAATCGGCACCTATTCCCCCGTTCCCCCCAGCGGCTGATTCCCTAGCATCCATCCGTCCCGGTGCGCGTGGCGCGCTGGCATGGCTTGCTTGCTTGCCCCAGGAACCGCCCATGTCCGATCTGTCCCAGTCGCATCTGAAGTCCGCCACACCGGCCGAAGCGCCGCTGCCGCTGTCGGCGCGTCCGCGCAAGGGCGGTGAGGCGCCGTTTGCGTGGCCGACACCGCCGTTCGCCGCCTACGCGCTGCCCGAGCCGCAACGCTCGCCGCTGGCCTGCGAGATCGAGGGCCGCACCGGCAATCTGATGACCGGGCAACTGGTGCTGATGGAGGTCGGCGCCGGCATCGCGCGGGTGCAGGTGCCGCCGGAACGGATCACGCTGCCGATGCGCTTCGACCAGATCCGGCGCATCACGCTGCAGGTGCCGACCGTGCCGCTGGCCCGGCAGGCGATGGCGGTCACGTCGGAGGCGGCCGCGCCGGCTGCGGCGAATCCAGCCGAACCGGCCTCTGAAGAACACGCGCAGGTGCTGGAGCACCACGCCGCCCAGCCCTACACCGTCCACCTCCACGGGGGTGGCACGGTGGGGGGGGTCACTGTCGGTCATGTCGAGAACGAAGTGGGCCTGTTCCTGTTCGCGCCGCTGGATGACCGGGGCACGGTGCAGACCTCTTTCCTGCCGCGCTCGGCCTATGACCGCGTGCAGGTGGGCGAGCGCCTGGGCACGCTGCTGATCGAGGAAGCGGCGGTCACGGCCGAGCAGGTCGAGCAGGCGGTGCAGATCCAGAAGAAGAACCGCGGCCAGAAGCTCGGCGAGCTGCTGGTGGCGCGCCAGATCGTGACACCCGAGCAGCTGCTGTCGGCGCTGGACAAGCAGGCGCGCATGCCGATGGTGCGGCTGGGCGAGGCGCTGGTGGCGCTGGGCTATGTCACGGACGCGCAGTTGAACGACGTGCTCGGCCAGCAGGTCAACGAGCGCCAGCAGCCGCTGGGCCAGGTGCTGCTGGGCCGCGAGTGGGTGACGCCACAGCAGCTGCGCGTGGCGCTGGCGCGCAAGCTGGGCTATCCAGTCGTCAACCTGAGCACCTTCAAGCCGCAGATCGAGGCGCTGGCCCGATTGCCGGTCGACCTGGCACGGGCGCTGGAGGTGTTGCCGCTGGTGCACCGCGCCGGGCGTCTGGTGGTGGCGATGCAGGACGTGACGCGCCAGGCGGTGCTGGAGCAGTTGCAGACGCTGACGCATTGCACGATCGCGCCTGCACTGGCCGGCACAGGCGACCTGAAGGCGGCGATCGAGCGCGGCTATGAGCGTTTGCCCATGCCGGAACTGGGTGGCGAACGTGTGGAGCAGGACGCAGCGGCTGGCGAATCCGCCAGCGAGTCCACCGCGCCTCGGCGCACCGGCAAGGCCGCCAAGGGTGACAAGTCGGACCGCGCGGAAGGCCCGGTCGTGCAGCTGCTCATCACGCTGGTGGCCGACGCGATGGGCCGCGGCGCCAGCAGCATCCACCTCGAAAACCACCCGAGCGAGGACAAGCTGTGGGTGCGCCTGCGCCGCGACGGCCGCATGGAGCCGCACAGCGAGCTGCCCGGCAGCTACCGCAACAGCCTGATTCCGCGCATCAAGATGCTGGCGGAGATGGACGTGCAGGACACTCGCCGGCCCCAGGAAGGGCGGCTGGCGTTTTCGCGGCTGATGCAGGCGCACAAGATCGAGCTGCGCGTGACGACGCTGCCGACGCAGGGCGGCTTCGAGGACGTGGTGCTCGGGCTGCCAACGCGGCTCAAGACGCTGAAGTTTGACGGACTGGGTTTGACGACGCAGGACCAGGAGCGCATCACCGCGATGCTGAAACGCCCGTCGGGGATGCTGCTCACGGTCGGTCCGGCCCGCTCCGGGCGCACCACGACGCTGTTCGCCGAGCTGGCGCTGGTGAACCAGCCGGACCGCAAGATCGTCTCCATCGAGGAACGCATCGAGATGACGCTGCCCGGCGTGCGCCAGATCGAGGTGAATCCGCGGGCCGGCCATACCCACGAGCAGGCGCTGCGGGCGGTGCTGTCGGCGGATGCGGACGTGATCGTCATCGACACGATCCCGGACAGCGCCACCGCGCGGCTGGCGGTCGAGGCGGCGGTCTCGGGCCGGCTGGTGCTGGCGTCGATGCCGGGGCGCACGGCGTCCGAGGCGATCCAGCGCCTGCTGGACATGGGCGTGGAGCCGTGGAATCTGGGTGACGCGCTGCTGGGGGTGCACGCGCAGCGGCTGTTGCGGCGGCTGTGCAGCGCCTGCCGCATGAGCCGCTCGGCCAAGGAGCCGGAAATCGACGAGTGGATCGAGGGCTACTTCCATGGCGCCGCGGTGGAAGCCGCCGAGGCCGAGCGCGCGCAACTGCGTGCAAGCTGGCTGGAACGTTATGGCCGCGACGGCCGCCTGCGCCGCTACCAGAGCGCCGGCTGCGAGCGCTGCCGCGAATCGGGCTACCGCGGCCGGGTGGCGGTGCACGAGCTGCTGGTGATCAACCGGGAGCTGCGCCGCCTGATCCGCGCCGGTGCGCCGGCGTGGAACATCCAGCGCCAAGGCTTGGTGGACGGCATGCGCACGCTGCGGCAGGACGCGGTGGAGAAGATGCTGGCCGGGCTGACCAGCCTCGACGAGGTCCGCAGCGTCGCGGATCTTTGACGGCAGAGGCGGGCTCAGCGCCCGCGCAGGAACAGCGTGTCGAGTTCCTTGATCGTCACTTGGCGCCAGGTCGGGCGGCCGTGGTTGCAGAGGTCGGCGCGCTCGGTGCGTTCCATGTCGCGCAGCAGCGCGTTCATCTCTTCCAGCGTCAGCCGCCGGTTGGCGCGCACGGCGCCGTGGCAGGCCATGGTGGACAGGATCTCGTCATGCGCCCGCTGCACCAGCGCGCTGGCCTCGTGCTCCGACAACTCGCCCAGCACCGACCGCGCCAGCGCCACCGCGTCCGCATCGCGCAGCGCAGCGGGCACGGCGCGCACCGCCAGCACCCCCGGCGACAGCGGCGCCACGTCCAGCCCGAGGCGGGCGAGGGTGGTGGCATGGGCTTCGGCCGCGGCGACTTCGGTCGGTGTGGCGGAGAAGGTGGCGGGGATCAGCAGGGGCTGGCTGTCGATCGTGCGTTCGCCCTGGCCGTCGCCGAGGCGGGCCTTGAGCTGCTCGTAGACGATGCGCTCGTGCGCGGCGTGCATGTCCACGATCACCAGTCCGTGGCGGTTCTCGGCCAGCACGTAGAGGCCACCGAGTTGCGCCAGCGCACGGCCGAGCGGCCAGTCGTCGGCCGGCGCTGGCGCGGTGTCCACCACCGGCGCGGCGCTCGGGCTGCGGGGCCAGTCCGGTGGCATCTCGCGGGCGTGCAGCGCGGCAGCATGCTGGAGCACGAGGCTGCCCTGGATCGGCGGTGTCGGGCGCCAGACGGACATGGGGGTTGGCGCCGTGCCCAGCGGTTCGGCGGACACGTCGGCAGGCACATCCGCCGTGCGCGACAAGGCCAGCGCCTGCTCCACGGCACGCCGCACCGCCTGATGCACTTCCCGTGAATCCCGGAACCGCACCTCGATCTTGGTCGGATGCACGTTCACATCCACCCGGTCCGGCGCGATGTCGATGCGCAGCACATAGCTTGGCTGCCGCGTCCCGTGCAGCACGTCCTCGTAGGCCGAGCGCACACCATGCCCGATCAGCCGGTCGCGTACATGGCGGCCGTTGACATAGGCGTATTGCAAATCCGCCCGCGCCCGCGCCGCTTCGGGCAGACCGACCCGGCCGCGGATCACCAGCGGCCCGACCTGTACCTCGACCGGCCGGCTCGCGGCGATGAAGTCCGCCCCCAGCACGTCGCGCAGCCGCTGCTCGGCCGCCGCGGGGCGGAGCTGCTCGACCAGCCGGCCCTCGTGCCACACCGCAAAACCGACCTCCGGATGCACCAGCGCATGCCGGCGCACGGCTTCGAGGCAGTGGCCCAGCTCGGTCGCGTCGGTCTTGAGGAACTTGCGCCGCGCAGGCGTGGAGAAGAACAGCTCGCGCACCTCGACGGTGGTACCGGTGGCGCGTGCAGCGGGGGACAGCTCGCCGGTGCGGGCGTCGATGCGCCGGGCGTGGGCGTCGTCGGCGGTGCGGCTGGTGATGGACAGCTCTGCCACCGAGCCGATCGCAGCCAGCGCCTCGCCGCGGAAGCCCATCGTGCCGACCTGCTCCAGTTCGGCGAGCGAGTCGATCTTGCTGGTGGCGTGGCGGCGCAGGGCCAGCGGCAGCTCGTCGGCGGGGATGCCCGCGCCGTCGTCCTCGACCACGATGGCGCGCACGCCGCCAGCCGCCAGCCGCACGGTGATCTGCGCCGCACCAGCGTCGAGCGCGTTGTCCAGCAACTCGCGCACGACCGAGGCCGGCCGCTCGACTACTTCGCCCGCGGCGATCTGGCTGATCAGCGCATCCGGCAGTTCGCGGATGGGACGGCGGGGGGCGGGGGACAGGATCGACATGGGCGGATTGTAGGAACCCGCCTGCCGTGCTCAGTGCAGGTAGCGGCCCGACTCGGTGAATTGCACCAGCTCGACGAAGCGCGAGCCGCTGAGTTCCTGCCGGCTGAAGTTCACGGTCATGCCGGCGATGTACCACTGCAGCACCTTGAGCGTGGCGTGCAGCCGGGCCCGGCTGAGGTCGCCGTTGCAGCGCCGCAGCGCCTCGATCAGTACCTGCGCGTTGAGCCAGCCTTCCAGGCTCGCGTAGCCGACCGGCACCTGGGCGGCGCTGGCCAGGTCGCGGTAGTCGGCGATCTGGCGGTCGCTCTCGCTCCAGGGGTAGGGCACGACCTGCGAGATGGCCAGTCCCCGTGCCTGCGCGCCGATGCGGCGGATGGCGTCCTCGTCGGAGACGATGGACAGGCCGTAGAACGCGGGATGGCGGCGCAGCCCGGCGGCGGTGGCCATCACGGTGGCGGCCTGTGAGCCGTTGACGAACAGCACGATGGCCTGCGGGGCGAGTGCCAGCAGCTTGCGCGCGGCTTCCTGCGCGGTGGCGCCGTCGGGGGTGACGGCGGCGGTGCCGGCCAGCGTCAGGCCCTGGCCGGTCAAGGCGTCGGCGATGACCTTGAGGCCCTCCTGCCCGAACGGGCTGGACAGGTGGACCACGCCGATGCGCTGCAGGCCGACCGTGGCCAGATGCAGCGCCAGCGCCGATGCTTCCTGACTGAGACTGGCGCGCACGAAATAGGCGATGCCCCGGCACTGCGCCCGCACCGAATCGGCCACCCAGAGTCCGCCCAGCGCGGGCACGCCGTGGCGGCGCAGCAGCGGCTCGATGGCGGCCATGCTCAGGCTGCCGGCGCAGCCGAACAGTGCGGTGGCGTTCTGTTCGGTGATGAGCTTGTCGCAGATGGCCTGTGCGAGGACTGGATCGCCCCGGTCGTCGGCGGTGACCCAGCGCAGGTGCCGGCCGCCGATGCCGCCGCGTGCGTTGAGCGTGTCGAAAGCGAGCTGCGCGCCGGCATTGAACGCCAGCACCGGTGGCGACAGCGGGCCGGTCAGCGGCGCGGACTGGCCGAACACGAGGTCGGACCCCGCTGTGGCTGCTCCGGCAGGGCGCACCAGCACGGCGGCGGCACTCGCCAGAACGAAGCGTCTGCGTAGCATGGATTCGGAGGTAAGAGAAGCTGAATATGCAGGGAGACTGGTTTGTCAACCCCTGAAATGGACGGGACCGAGTGTGCACCACGGTTTTTTCACCTGACCTGTCGCCCGGTCGACTGCTTCCAGCGGGTGTGTGGAATTGCCTAATCTGGTGCCACATGGGGGTGAGATGGCGGTGTTAATCTCGCGCGCCATGGACATCCTGCCCTTCCTGATCGATTTCATTCTCCATGTGGACAAGCACCTGGCCACCTTCGTGACCACCTACGGGGCCTGGGTCTACGCGCTGCTGTTCCTCATCATCTTCGTCGAGACCGGCGTGGTGGTGATGCCCTTCCTGCCGGGGGATTCGCTGCTGTTCGTGGTGGGTGCCATGTGCGGCGTCGGCCTGATGGACTACACGCTGTCGGTCGGGCTGCTGTTCGCGGCGGCCGTGCTGGGCAACCAGAGCAACTACACCATCGGCCGCCTCCTTGGTCCCAAGGTCTTTCAGTGGGAGGACAGCCGCTGGTTCAACAAGCGCGCCTTCGACCAGGCCCACGCCTTCTACGAGCGCCACGGCGGCAAGACCATCATCGCCGCCCGCTTCATGCCCTTCGTGCGCACCTTCGCACCGTTTGTCGCGGGGGTGGCCCAGATGACGCGCAGCAAGTTCACGCTCTACGACGTGACCGGCGGCGCGCTGTGGGTGGGTGGCATCGTCACCGTGGGCTACTTCTTCGGCAACGTGCCGTGGGTGAAGCAGCACCTGGACAAGATCATCTGGTCGATGATCGCGATTCCCGGGGTACTGGTGCTGTTTGGCGCCTGGAAAGCGCGCCGCAACGAAGCAAAGGCCAAGGTCAGGGCCGCTTGACGCCCGGCGTGGCCACTTCGGCTCGGCGCCGCGGCGGCACACGGCTGTCGAGGGAAGCCGGCTGGTAATCGACCCGGATGCGGCAGCCGCTGGCCGGTTGCCACTGTGCAGGCAGCGCCTTGCAGCGCTGTGACAGGGAGGCGGCATCGGGCTTGCTCCCCTTGTCCACCCAGTCCAGCAGCGCGCCCACCGCGCTCACGTACTGCGCATCGCTGGAGTAGCTGTGTTCGCGGTCGGCGGTGTAGACCTGCACCAGCTTGTCCGCAGCGCCCGCCTCGGCCACGTTGTCGCGGAAATGGGATTCCAGCTCGACGAAGGCGGTCATGTCGTCGGTGCCGTGCAGGGTCAGCGTGGGCAGCAGAAGCCGGCCGGTCGGATCGGTGTCACGGCCGAGTTCGGCCAGGGCGGCGGGGTCGGCCCGCAAGCGTTGCACGTCGCGGTTCAGCGCGGCGTCGTCGGGCGAGCCGCTGTACTGCACGCCTTCGTTGCCGAAGGGATTGCGGCCCTTCAGCTTGCGCATCGAGATGTCCTGGAAATGCCAGGTCGCCCAGTTCAGGTGCGGCAGGATCTCGTTTTCAGGCAGTTTCACCACGCGGGTGAGGGTGTTCAGCCGCTGCTGCTGGGCGGCGCTGCGCTCGGCGGGTTTGCGCTGCACGCCCAGGCACGCATCGGCCCGCTCGGCCAGTTCGGCCCGGGTGAGCTTCGATTCCAGCGGCAAGCCCATCCCCAGCGGATAGGCGCTTTCCTCGGGCTTCGGGTGGTTGTTGCACAGCGCCTGGTAGACCACGCGCAGGTCGATCCGCACGTCGTAGGACCGCGTTCCGCCCGCCAGCACGCCGCTGGTCAGCAGCACGGCGTCGTAGGGCAGCGGGCCGGGTGTCGTGCGGCGCGGGTCGATGTCGGGGGTGACGTAGCGTTCGGCCATGCGTGCGGCGACACCGGCACCCCAGCTCTGGCCATGCAGCACGGTGCGGCGCGGCTGGCCGATGGCGGCGAGCGTGAGCTGGCGCAGCCGCTCGGTGTCTTCGGCCGCGGCCAGCACCTCGACGCCACCCTGCCGGAAGCTGGACCCGGCCCAGGCATGGCCGGCGCGCAGCATCACGCTCCAGCGTTGCAGGTCGGCGGTGCTGCGCGCCAGGGTCGGCTCGCCCAGCGCGGGGCCGCCGTGGGCGTGCACCACCAGCACGCCCGTCTCGGGCGCCCAGTCCTTCGGCACCGCGATCCAGTAGTAGGCGCCGAGGTAATCGCGGCCGTTCAGGCAGCGGGTGCCCTCGGGAATTCCGGTCGGACACGGGGCGGCAGTCGGCAGCGCAGTGCCCGATGGGGCTGAAGATGCCGATTGCGCCGATTGCGCCCCGGCGGTGAGCACCGTGGTGCCCAGCAGAAGCGCCGACAGGAGAGGATTCAGTGTCATAGCAGACGCTCGCGGGCCAGGGGTGGGTTGCGGGAGAAGTAGCGCACGATGCCGGTGTAGACGGCCTTGACGAGCTGCGCCTGGTAGTCCTCGTCGCGCAGCTTGGCTTCTTCCTGGGGATTGGAGATGAAGGCGGTCTCGACCAGGATCGAGGGAATGTCGGGCGCCTTGAGCACCGCGAATCCCGCCTGCTCGACCTGCCCCTTGTGCAGCTTGCCGACCTGCCCGATGTTGCCGAGCACCTCGCGGCCCACGCGCAGGCTGTCCTTGATCTGCGCGGTGGTGCTCATGTCGAGCAGGGCGCGCAGCACGTGGGTGTCCTTGGTGGCGACGTTGATGCCACCGATGGCGTCCGCGGCGTTTTCGCGCTTCGCCATCCAGCGGGCGGCCGTGCTGGTCGCGCCTGAATCCGACAGCGCGAAGACCGAGGCGCCGCGCGCCTCTGGCGTGATGAAGGCGTCGGCGTGGATCGACAGGAACAGGTCGGCCTGCACGCGGCGGGCCTTGTTGACCCGCTCGTGCAGCGGCACGAAGAAATCGGCGTCGCGGGTCAGCATGGCGCGCATGCCGGGGCGGGCGTTGATGCGCTCCTGCAGTTGCTTGGCGATCTGCAGCACGACGTCCTTTTCGCGCAGGCCGGTCGGGCCGATCGCGCCGGGGTCTTCGCCGCCGTGGCCGGGGTCGATGGCGACAATCACCAGCCGATTGATGCCACCGCGACCGGGCGGCACGGACGGTGCGCCCTCGGCGGCGGCCGGTGCTGCGGCGACCCGCGGTGGTGGCGGTGCGACCGTGGCCGCAGGCGCAGAGGCCGGACCGGCACTCTCCGGCTTGAGCGCCACAGTGGGCGGCGCGGGTGGCAGCGGCAGCGTGGGGCGGTTCGTTCGGTCGACACGGCCAATGAACTCGCCGAGTGCGTCGTCCACGTCCGACGCTGCGCGTGCAGAGGCTTCGGCCGTGGTGCTGGCGGGCGCGGGCAGCGGGGTGGGTGCCGCTTCACGCTCTTTCACCAGGGCCAGCAGCGGGTCGGGGGCCTGCGCCGGATAAAGATCGAACACCAGCCGGTAGCGGTAGGGCGCGATCGGCGTGAGCGTGAAGACCTGCGGCGTGGCGGCGCGCTTGAGGTCGAACACCATGCGCACCTGGCGCGGCTGGCTCTGGCCGAGGCGCACGCCGGCGATGTGCGGGTCGTTGGCGCCGATCTTGGCGACCAGCTCGCGCAATTGCGGGCTGAGTTCGAGACCGTCGATGTCGATCACCAGCCGTGCCGGCCCGTCGGTGACGAAGTGGCGGGCTTCGAGCGCGGTGTCGGATTCGAGCGTCACCCGCGTGTAATCCGCCGCTGGCCAGACCCGCACCGCCACCAGCGTGGCGCCGTGGACCAGATCACCGGCACCCAGCACGAGCACCAGCGCACCCGCCTGGCGGAACCATCCCCGGCGGCTGACCGTGTCCAGGGTATCGAAGGCGGGAAGGAGTTGTGTCATGGCAGGGTCTCGTTCAACAGCGCCGCGCCCAGCGGCGTGCAGGCCTGCCACCGTGCCTGCCGGCCGTCGTCGGCTTCAGGCAGCAGCGACAGCGAGAGGTCAGGCACCGGCAGCAGCCCGCTGGCCTTTTCAGGCCACTCGACCAGTTTCAGGCCAGGGCTGGCGAACAGGTCGCGAAAGCCGGCATCCTCCCACTCCCGGGGATCACCGAATCGGTAGAAATCGAAGTGCCAGATGTCCAGTTTGTCCGCTTCGGCCGTGGCGGGGACCTCATGCGGTTCGACGATGGCGTAGCTCGGGCTCTTGATGCGACCGGTCACGCCGAGCGCGCGCAGCAGGTGGCGGGCGAAGGTGGTCTTGCCGGCGCCGAGGGGGCCGTGCAGTTCGATGCAGGCGCGGCGCAGCGCCGGACGGCCGGCCAGGGCGCGGGCGGTGGCCTCGCAGGCGGCTTCGTCGGACCAGTGCTGCTGGCGGGTTTCTAGAATCACCGGATGAACGACCTCAGTAATGCGTCGGGTTCGCCCGTTCCCGTGCCGGTGGCGCCCGATCCTGAACGGCTCGCCGGGCTGGTACGGACATGGGCTGTCGAGTTGGGATTCTCACAGATCGGCGTGGCCGGTGTACATCTGGCAACAGCCGAGCCGGGTCTTGCGGCGTGGCTGTCGGCTGGTTTCCACGGCAGCATGGGCTACATGGCCGCCCATGGGCTCAAGCGTGCACGGCCAGCCGAGCTGGTGCCCGGCACGGTGCGCGTCATCACCGTGCGCATGGACTACCTGCCGCGCGACACCCCGCCCGACTGGCGGGAACAGGAAGCCGCGCGTGCCGTGCAACCTGGCGAGGCGGTGGTGTCGGTCTATGCCCGGGGCCGCGATTACCACAAGGTGCTGCGCAACCGGCTGCAGCGCCTGGCCGAGCGCATCGCCGCCGAGATCGGCCCCTTCGGCCACCGGGTCTTCTGCGATTCGGCGCCGGTGCTGGAGGTGGAACTGGCGGGCCGCAGTGGCCTGGGCTGGCGCGGCAAGCACACGCTGCTGCTGGACCGGTCGGTGGGGTCGATGTTCTTCCTGGGCGAGCTGTTCATCGATGTGCCGTTGCCACTGAGCCCGCCCGCCGAGGCCCATTGCGGGAGCTGCTCGGCGTGCATCGACGCCTGCCCGACCGCGGCCATCGTCGCGCCCTACCGGGTGGACGCTCGGCGCTGCATCAGCTACCTGACGATCGAGCACGATGGGCCGATTCCGGTCGAGTTCCGCGCCGCGATCGGCAACCGGGTCTACGGCTGCGACGACTGCCAGCGCGTGTGCCCGTGGAACAAGTACGCCCAGCGCAGCGTGCTGCCTGACTTCGATGCCCGCGAGCCGCTGCGCGCGCCGACGCTGCTGGCGCTGTGGGCGTGGGACGAGGCGACCTTCCTGCAGCGCACCGAGGGCAGCCCGATCCGCCGCATCGGCCACGCCCGCTGGCAGCGCAACGTGGCGGTGGCGCTGGGCAATGCATGGCGCGAGACGGGCGATCCGGCGATTGCCGAGGCGCTGGCGGCGCAGCGATCCGGTGCCAGTGCGTTGCTGGCCGAACACATCGACTGGGCGCTGTCGCAGCGGCCGGCGCTGGCCTCAGCCGCCGTGCAGCCGTGAGAACAGCGTCAGCGCCACCGGCACGCTGACCATCCCCAGCAGCGTGGACGCCGTCACCAGCCCGGCGACGTAGACCCCGTCGCCGCCCATGCGCGCCGCCAGCACGTAGCAGCTCGACGCCGTGGGCATGGCGGCGAAGGCGACGAGGATCTGCGCCTGCCCCAGCGGCAAGGCCAGCAGCACCCCCAGTCCCAGTCCGACCAGCGGCAGCACGGCATGGCGGATGCCCAGCAGCGCCACCGCCAGCCCCGGCGCTTTGCGCAGACCGCCGAACTCCAGCCCCGCGCCCACGGCCATCAGCCCGAGCGGCAAGGCGGCGGCACCGATGCGGCCGAAGGTGATGTCGACCACCTGCGGCAGCTTCAGCCCCGCCAGATTGCCGATCAATCCCGCCACGGTGGCCAGGATCAGCGGATTGCGCAGCAGCTCGCGCCCGGTGCTGTGGCCGCCGTGGCGCGCCAGGCTCCACACCGCACCGATGTTGCACAGCGGCACGCACAGCGCGATCAGCAGCGCCACCCAGGCCACCGACGCCGACCCGCCCAGCCGCTCGGCCAGCGCCAGCGCCACGTACGAATTGAAGCGGAACGCCACCTGTGCGCCGGACGCCTGCAGGTGGGCATCGACCCTCGGCACGGCGCGCAGCAGCGTGGCCAGCACGACGCCCGTGCCCACCGTCAGCAGCCCGCCCGCCGCCAACCCCAGCGTGGCGGCGGGCTGCAGCGGGCTGCGCACGATGGACGTGAACAGCAGCACCGGGAACAGCAGCCAGTACACCAGCCGCTCGGCGCCATTCCACACGGGTCGGTTCAGCGCCGTCCAGCGACACAGGACAAAGCCTGTGACGATCAGCAGGAAATCCGGGAGCAGGAGCAGGGCGATGGACAGCATGGCGCGAGCCTAGCGCAGGCATCTGGTTTTCCCCTACGCAGCATCCACAACGCGCACAACGCCCCCCTGCTGGGTAGCATGCGCACCGATACACACCCAGGAGCACCCCGCATGAAACGTCGCCAGATTCTCGCCACCGTCGCCACGGCTCTGCTGGGGGCTCCACTGGCCTTGCAGGCGCAAGGTTTCCCGAACAAGCCGGTCAAGGTGATCGTGCCCTTCGCCCCCGGGGGCACCACGGACATCATCGCCCGCATCATGGGCGAGAAGATCGGCCCGGCGCTCGGTCAGACGCTGATCGTGGAGAACAAGGCGGGTGGCGGCGGCATCATCGGTGCCAACGAGCTGGCCAAGTCGGCGCCGGACGGCTACACGCTGGGCATGGCCACCGTCTCCACCACGGCAGCCAACCCCGCCATCAACCCCAAGACGCCCTACAACCCGCTCACCGACTTCGCACCGATCATCAACATCGCCGCCACGCCGAATGTGATCGCCGTGCATCCGAGCTTCCCGGCGCGGGACTACAAGACCTTCCTGGCGGAATTGAGGAAGAACCCTGGCCGCTACAGCTACGCCACCTCCGGCACCGGCGGCATCGGCCACCTGCAGATGGAGTTGTACAAGAGCCTCTCCGGCGTGTTCATCACCCACATCCCCTACCGCGGCGCCGGCCCCGCGCTCAACGACACCGTGGCGGGCCAGGTGCCGGTGATCTTCGACAACATGCCCTCGGCGCTGCCCTTCATCAAGGACGGGCGGCTGATCCCGATCGTCGTGTCGGCGCCGCAGCGGCTGGCGGTGCTGCCGGACGTGCCGACCTTCAAGGAGATCGGGCTGGAGCCGGTCAACCGCATGGCCTTCTACGGCTTCGTCGCGCCCAAGGGCACGCCGCGCGACGTGGTGGACAAGATCGGCGCGGCGGTGCGCAAGACGCTGGAAGACCCGGTGGTGAAGAAGCGCATCGAGGACACCGGCTCGGTGATCGTGGCCAACACGCCCGAGCAGTTCGCCGCGCAGATCAAGGCCGAGTTCGAGGTCTACAAGAAGGTGGTCGAAGTCCAGAAGCTCAAGCTGGACTGATCGACCAACCCCCATCGTTCCTCAGCGCCCGCGCAGGTGGGCGGGCGCTTCAAGCCGCTTGGCGAGCGTGGACAGCACCAGCGTCAGCACCAGATAGATCGCCGAAATCGCCAGATACGGCTCCCAGTAGCGCGAATACGCCCCCGCCACCGTGCGCGCGGCCAGCGCGAGTTCGGCCAGCCCGATGGCGGAGACCAGCGACGAGTCCTTGATCAGCGTGATGCCCTCGTTGACCAAGGCCGGCACCATGCGCCGGAAGGCCTGGGGCAGGATGACGAAGCGCATGCTCTGCGCATGCGTCAGGCCCAGCGAGTAGCCAGCCTGGGTCTGGCCGAGGTGGATGCTCTGGATGCCGGCGCGAAAGATTTCGGAGATGTAGGCGCCGGCGTTCAGGCTCAAGGCGAGGCAGCCCGAGAAGAACGCGCCGTGCTCCTGGCGGAAGGTGCGGGCCAGGTCACCACTGAGCAGCAGGCCGCTGTCCGGGTGGATCAGTGCTGGCATCAGCGCGAAATGCACCAGCAGGATCTGCACGAACAGCGGGGTGCCGCGAAAGAACGTGACATAGGCGGTGGTGATGGCCCGCAGCGTTTTCATGCCCCAGGCCCACGGCCACGAGCGCGGGGGGGGCGCGTTCACCGAACTGCTGATCAGCCCGAAGCTGACCCCCAGCACCATGCCGGCAACAATGGCCACCAGTGTCAGCTCGATCGTGGTGATCACGCCTTCCGCAAAGAGGGGCCCGTAGCCGGCCAGAATGTTCCAGCGCAAATCCATCATGTGGTGTGTCTGTCTCGTTGACGGTGTCGATTCAAGGGGCGCTTTGCATCGTGCCGTGCGAGTTTACGCGGGGCAACGGGGCCAGTCCTGAGGCGATACCCAAAATCGCCCCCAGCGACGGCAGAATGGGCCGATCGAAATCCAGGAGTTGACGCGCTGATGGCAGCTGGATCCACCCCCCGCGGACAAGACGGCCCGGACGATCGGGACACCCTGGCCGCTGCGCTGCAGGAACGCTCTCGCCAGCTCGACGCGCGCCTGCGCGAAACCCGCTGTCTGTTCGAGGTGAGTGCGTCGCTGGGTGACTATGGCCTGAGCTGCGCCCAGGCGGCGCAGGTGGTGGCGGTCTGTCTGCCGATGGCGTTCGAGCGTCCGGAGATCGTGCAGATCCGCGTGGCGCTGGACGACGGACACGCGGGCGATGACATGCCGGCCACCGGCTGGCACCTGTCGCAGCGGGTCGAGCGGGACGGCGTACCCGTTGGCCGCATCGACCTGGCCTGCATCGACCCCGACACCGCGTTGCCCTGCGCACATCCACCCGATCCGGGCCTGTTGCACGCCCTGGCGCGCGAGTTGTCGCGCTGGTTCGAACGCCGCACCGCGGCCGATCTGCTGCGCCGCAGCGAGGTGCGTCTGCGCAGTGCGCAGCGGGCGGCCGGTCTGGGCAGCTGGTGGGCCGATGTCGCGGCGGACCGCATGCTGCCCTGCGAGCGGGCGTGCGAGATGTTCGGTATTCCAGTCGGCTCGGTGCTGGACCTCGACGGCGCGATCGCGCTGATGGCGCCGCGCGACAAGGGCCGCCTGCGCCGCCACTGGAAGTCCGCGCTGCGCGACGGCCTGCTCGACATCGAAGTTCGTCTGGATGGGGCGCCACCCGAACGCTGGCTCCATCTCAACGCCGAGATGGTCCGCGACGCCGCCGGGCGCACCGTCGAGGTCAATGGCATCGTGCGCGACACCAGCGAACGCAAGCGCGAGGAAGAGCGCCTGCGGCTGTCCGCACGGATCTTCGTGTCGGCCAGCGAGTCCATCGTCGTCACCGACCCGCACAACCGGATCGTGGCCACCAACGTGGCCTTCACGCGCACCAGCGGTTACGAGGCCCGCGAGGTGCTGGGCCGCAACCCGGCGATGCTGGATGCGGGGCGGCTGAACCCCGTGTTCTACATGCACATGTGGGCCGCGCTGCGCGAGGAAGACACCTTCCAGGGCGAGTTCTGGAACCGCGCCAAGGATGGCCGCATCTACCCGCTGCTGCAGACCATCACCGTGCTGCGCGACGCAGAAGGCGAGATCACCCATTACGTGGGCATTGGCGCCGACCAGTCGCGGCTGCGCCAGGCCGAGGCGCGCACCGATTACCTGAGCAACCACGACGCCCTCACGGACCTGCCCAACCGGCAGGCCATCGGTGCGCGCCTGAGGCAGTGGATCGGGGCCCGATCGGCTGCACAGGTGCCAAGCGTTCAGGCGGGTGTGCTCGTCCTCGGTCTGGATGGCTTCAAGTCGATCAACGACTCCATGGGCCACGCTGCAGGGGATGCCGTGCTCACCGAGATGGCGGCCCGGCTGCGCCCCCTGATCGACCAGGGGCTGTTCGTCGGGCGGCTGGGGGGCGACGAGTTTGTCGTGCTGCTGGAGCGCACCGGGCGGGACCACTGCGTCGCCGTGGTGCGGCAGGTGCTTGGGACGCTGTCCGCACCGCTGTTGGTCGAGGGCCACGAACTGACGCTGACCGTGTCCGCCGGCATCAGCCTGTTTCCTGGCGACGGGGAGGCCAGCGATGTGCTGCTGCGCAACGCCGAGAGCGCCCTCAATGGCGCGAAGGACGACGGCCGCAACACCTGGCGCTTCTACGACCCGCAGATGAACCAGGCGTCGCTGGAGCGGTTGATTCTGGTGTCGGCGCTGCGGCGCGGGGTGGCCAGCGGCGAGCTGCGGGCGTGGTACCAGCCCAAGCTCGATTTGCAGACCCGTGAGGTGGTGGGTGCCGAGGCGCTGGTGCGCTGGAAACACCCGGACCAGGGCTGGATCCAGCCAGCGCGCTTCATCCCGGTGGCGGAACAGAGCGACCTGATCACGGTCATCGGCGAGTGGATGCTGCGCGAGGTGGCGGCCCAGATCGCGCACTGGCATGGGCAGGGGCACGGCTGGTTGCCGGTGGCGGTGAACTTGGGCGCGCGCCATTTTGGCGAGCCATCCCTGCCAGCGCTGCTGCGTCAGCTGCGCGCCGAGCATGGGCTGCCGCCGAATGTGCTGGAGCTGGAGATCACCGAGTCGACTCTGATGGAGGCGGGCAGCGCGCCGGCTCAGCTCCTGAGCGAGCTGCGGCGTGCCGGTGTGACGCTGGCGATCGACGACTTCGGCACGGGCTATTCGAGCCTGTCGTACCTGAAGCAGTTGCCGGTGGATGTGCTCAAGATCGACCGCAGTTTCGTCAGCAGCATCGAGCGCGACGGGCGTGACCTGAGCATTGCCGGCACCATCATCGCGCTGGCGCATGGCCTGGGGCTGAAGGTGGTCGCCGAGGGGGTGGAAACCGAGGGCCAGCGCGCCCTGCTGGAGCGGCAGGGCTGTGACCAGGGCCAGGGCTGGCTGTTCGCCCGGCCGATGCCTGCCGCCGAGTTTGATCTCTGGCGGCAGGTCTGGGGCACGCCCCAGCTCACATGACCATCATGCGATGGCTCACTTGACGACGGCAGCGGCCGGGGCAGCGCCGAAGTACTGGGCGTAGATCTTGTCGTAGGTGCCGTCGGCCTTGATGTCCGCCAGGCCCTTGTTGATCTTCTCCAGCAGCTCGGCGTTGCCCTTCTTGACGGCGATGCCGTACTGTTCGGGCGCGAACGATGCGTTGTCGCTGACGGTCTTGAACTTGGCGCCCGCGTTGTTCGCCACGTAGTGGATCACCACGCCGTTGTCGGCCACGACCGCGTCCACGCCGCTCGACTCCAGCTCCTTCAGGGCCAGCGGAGTCGATTCGAAGCGCTTGATCGCCGTGCTGTTCTTGCCCAGCAGCTTGGTGACGACTTCGTCGCCAGTGGTGCCGGTCTGCACGCCGACCTTGAGCTTCTTCAGGTCGTCGAACTTGGCGACCTTGGAGTCGGCCTTGACGGCGATGAGCTGCTGCGCGTCGAAGTAGGGCGCCGAGAAGTCCATCGTCTGCTTGCGCTCGTCGGTGATGGTGATGGACGAGATCAGCGCGTCGCGGTCGCCTTGCTGCAGGCTGTTGAAGATGCCTTCCCACGGGGTGTTGACGAACTTGACCTGGATGCCCGCCTTGGTGGCGATGGCGTTCAGGATGTCCATCGACAGGCCGACGATCTCGCCTTTCTCGTTCTGCGACTCGAAGGGGGCGTAGGCGGCGTCGGTGCCGACGACGTAGACCTTGGCGGGCGGCGATGCTGCTGCGGCCGAGGCGGCGGGGGCGGCCGGTGCGGCGGCTTCTTGCTTGCCGCAGGCGGCCAGCACCAGACTGGCGATCAGCAGGCTGGAGGTCTTCAGGAATCGGCGGGTCGTCCAGGTGGTTTTCATGGGAATCCTTGGTGGCTGAATTTGGAGGAGTTGAAAAAAGCAGCCGGCAAGTTTACGGCGGCGCAAGCGCTACAGTCTGGTGGTCAACCCGGGTCACGGCCTGCCTTGGGCCGTTTTGGTACCCGTTTTTGTCCAACCTGTCGCCGAGGTGACGATGCTTCTCGATCCCCAAGCCCGTGCCCTGATGGACCTTGTCGCTGCACGCGGCATTCCGCCCACGCACCTGATGACTCCGGAGGACGCCCGCCGCTTCTACCGCGAGCGCCGCTTTTTCACGCAGCCTGATTCGCCCGAGGTATCGCTGGTGCAGGAATTGGTGGGGAGCGGGCCGCACGGGGACATCCCGCTGCGGCTGATCCGCCCGGCTGGCGTGGCGTTGGAGACGGTGCTGCCAGTGCTGGTGTATTACCACGGCGGTGGCTGGACCATCGGTGACCGCGACACGCACGACACCCTGTGCCGTCAACTGGCCAATGGGGCGGGCTGTGCTGTGGTGTCGGTGGACTACCGCATGGGGCCGGAGCACCGCTTCCCCGCCGCGGTGGACGACACGCTGGCCGCCACGCGCTGGGTCCACGACCACGCGGCCGAGCTGGCGCTGGATGCGGCGCGGCTGGCCATCGGCGGCGACAGCGCGGGCGGCAATCTGGCCGCGGTGGTGGCGCTGGCGGCGCGGGATGCGGGCGATCTGCCGATCCGCTTCCAGCTGCTGGTCTACCCGGCCACCGACATGCGCGCGGTCGCGCCATCGCACACGGCATGCGGCGAAGGCTACATGCTCACCGCCGACTCGATCGCCTACTACCGCGGCCACTACATCCCGGACGCGGGGCAGTGGAGCGACTGGCGCGCCTCGCCGCTGCTGCGCGAGGACTTGCAGGGCTTGCCGCCGGCGCTGGTGCTCACCGCCGGCTTCGACCCGCTGCGCGACGAGGGCCGCCAGTACGCCGACCGCCTGAGCGCGGCGGGCAACCACGCCCAGTACGTCTGCTTCGAGCGCCAGATCCACGGCTTCATCACCATGGGCCGGGTGCTCGACGAGGCGAACACGGCGGTGGACCTCTGTGCGGCGGTCCTGCGCCGTGCTTTGCAGGGCTGATTTACTTGGTCAGCTTGCCTGCCACCTGCTCCGACGCCCAGCCGAACAGCGCGCCGAGCACGATGGACAGGATGGTCGGCACGATCGCTTCGGTGGCGGGCATGCCCTTCAGCAGGATGAGGCCCGCGACCGACGCGAAGCCATAGACGCTCGCCGGAATCGCCGACAGCAGCGGCAGGTGTGCCGCCAGCACGATCACCGCTGCGCCGATGCCCACGGCCACCGGTGCCGCCAGCGCGCCGAGCCCGCCGAGCTGCCCGATCAGCAGCACCGAGGCCATGCCGACCACGGCGCCAAAGCTCATGCAGACGATGGTTGTCTTCAGCCCGGCCGACTTGCCGCCGTTGTTGAAGAAGCAGGCCCAGGCGATGAACGCCTGCCAGATCTGCAGGTTCATGGCGGCCAGCGGCCCAAGGAACAGCCAAGTGGCGACGACGGCCAGCAGGCCGATCGAGATGGTCAGTGCGATCAACAGACTCATTGCATGTCTCCTCAGTCTCATGTGGATGGTGCAGGAGAAGCCCCCGGCTTTCCTGCACTGGGATGCAAGGCAAAGCCCGTACCCGCTGGTGTCCCGGCTGGTGTCACTGGTATGGAGATGCAGAGGAAAACCGCTTCGGGATGTCAGACCGCAAGTGGATACCGATCGATCAAATCCGTCAGATTTAAGTAAGGGGAAGCCCCCTGCTACTCAGCGGTACCTTGTCGCTGGCAGCAAGGGCGAACCCCAATCGGGCGGAGCAGACTGTCTTGTTCAGGCTCCGCCGATGGAGCAGGGTGTGACAAATATCACTGTTTACTGAACCGTCGGGGACCCCGGCACATGCACGGCGGCCGAGAGAAACAGCTCCGCCGCATCGACCGGGTCGAAGCGCTGGCGCTGGCCGCAGAACTCGCACGTCACCTCCACCTGCCCCTGCTCGGCCAGCACGCTCTCCACTTCCTCGCGGCCCAGACTGACCAGCATCCGCCCGACCCGCTCGCGTGAGCACGAACAACCGAAGCGCGGCGTCTGCGGCTCGAACAAGCGCAGCTCCTCCTCCCAGAACAGGCGGTGCAGGATGCTGTGGGTGTCCAGCGTCAGCAGCTCTTCCTGCGTCAGCGTGGAGGCGAAATGGGCGATGCGGTTGAACGACTCGTTCAGCCCGATCTCGTCCTCGCTGCTGCGGCCGCCCAGGTTGCCCTCGCCCTCGATGGGCAGGCGCTGGATCAGCAGGCCCGCCGCCACCTGGTCGTTCGCAGCCAGCACCAGCCGGGTGTCGAGCTGCTCGGACTGCAGCATGTAGTGCTCCAGCACCTCGGAGAGGTCTTGCAACGGCTCATGGTGGTCGCCGTGCAGCGGCACCACTCCCTGGTAAGGCTGCTGGCCGGGCTGGCGGTCCTTGGGGTCGAGCGTGATGGCACAGCGTCCGCGGCCGTGGACATTCAGCAGGGCTTCGAGGCGGGCGTTGTCCGGGATGTCGCCCGTGATCTGTGCGGTGGCGCGCAGCGAGAGGTCCGGCTGTGCCTCGGCCACGGCCAGCGCCACCGGCCCGTCGCCCTGCATCTGCAGGATCAGCGCGCCGTTGAACTTGATGCCTGACTGCATCAGCGCTGCCGCTGCCGTCATCTCGCCCAGCAACTGCCGCACTGGCGCCGGATAACCGCCCGATTCGGCACGCCGGGCGAGGATGTCGGTCCACGCCCCGGTCAGCCGCACCAGCGCGCCGCGCACCGGCAGCCCCTCGAAGATGAACTTGTGGAGTTCGCCGCCTTGCAGGGTGCCCTGGCTCATCGTGCGATCTCCTGCAGTTCGCGCTGGTAGCGGCGGGCGTTGTCCACGTAGTGCGTGGCGCCGTGGGCGAAGCGTTCGGCCTGCTCGGGCGTGAGCGTCCTGACCACCTTGGCGGGGCTGCCGAGGACCATCGAGTAGTCGGGGAATTCCTTGCCCTCGGTCACCAGCGCGCCGGCGCCGACGACGCTGTAGCGGCCGATCCTGGCGCCGTTGAGCACGATGGCGCCGATGCCAATCAGCGAGTGGTCGCCGATGGTGCAGCCGTGCAGCATGCACTGGTGGCCGACGGTGACGTGGTCGCCGATGACCAGTTCGATGCCCTCGTCGGTGTGCAGCACGGTGTTGTCCTGCACATTGCTGCCGCGGCCGATGCGGATGAGGTCGGTGTCGCCGCGGGCGACGACACCGAACCAGACACTGCTGTCTTCGGCCATCTGCACACGGCCGATGACCTGCGCGTTGTCGGCGATGAACGCCGTCGGGTGGATCTGCGGCGCATGCTCGCCGAGCTGAAAGATGGCCATCGCCACTCCTGAAATCGTTAGGTACGCTGAAATCGGGGGAAAATTCTAGGGATGGACTTACGACAACTGGCCCTTGGGGCCTTGGGCATCGCCGATCCGGTGCGCAAAGCATACGCGGTGCAGGCGCTGTGGGCGCAGGCGCGGACGCAGACCTTGCCGCTCGACCCCGACGCGGTGCTGGCCGAGCCGCCGGACCTGCCGGGGCGGTCAGCGCGGCCGGTGCTGGTGCGGGCGGACGCGGTGCCGCCACGCTCGCCGTTCACGCTGGTGGGCCGAGCCGCGTTGCTGCACGCGATTGCGCACATCGAGTTCAACGCGATCAATTTAGCCCTTGATGCCTGTTGGCGCTTCCCCGGCCTGCCGCCCGCGTATTACCTCGACTGGCTGCGTGTGGCCGCCGAAGAATCCACCCACCACCTGCTGGTGGCCGAGCATCTGGCCACGCTCGGCCATGTATACGGGGACTTCGAGGCCCACGACGGGCTGTGGACCATGACGTGGAAGACCCGTGGCGACTTCGTGGCGCGCATGGCGCTGGTGCCGCGCACGCTGGAGGCACGCGGGCTGGACGCCACGCCGCTCATCCAGACCAAGCTGCGCAAGGCGGGAGATCTGCGGGCGGTGGAGATCCTCGATGTCATCCTGCGCGACGAGGTCGGGCATGTGGCGATCGGCAACCACTGGTACCGCTGGGCCTGCGCCCGCGAAGGGCTGGATCCGGTGGCGCACTACCGCGTGCTGGTGGCGCAGTACGAGGCGCCGCGGCTGCGGCCGCCGTTCAACCGCGCCGCGCGGCTGGCGGCCGGCTTCAGCGACGAGGAGCTTGCCTTTCTCGAAGAGCCGCCCGCAGCGCGCCTGACGGTGTCTTGAAGTTGCGGCGCTGCGCAGCCGTGACCGTGCCGCGGATGCCGGTGCGGCTGGTCTGTGGGGCGGCCGTGGGCAGACGGTCCTTGAGTGCCAGGAAGTGGCGCTCGAACAGTTGCCACGACAACCCGCCCAGGCCGAAGGTGACCGTGGTGGCTGCGGCGAAGTAGAGCAGCGCGACGCCTGCGTCAGCCGTGTGTGCCTGTCCGGTCCAGCGCGCCAGCAGCGGCTCGCCGACGAGGTCGTGCAATGGCTTGTGGAAGACGTAGATCGCATAGCTGTACTGTCCGAAGCACCGCAGCACCGGCCAGCGCAGCACCGCGCTCCAGCGGCTCACGCTCGCGCCGCGGCTGCGCGCCTGGTCGGTCAGTACGGCCCAGCCGGTCAACGCCGCGAAACTCAGCGCCAGCAGGCTGTAGCCCACGACCTGCGGCACGGCGCCGATGCGCCGGAAGCCGTGCGAGGCCACGGCCGCGGCCATGAGCAGCAGCAGGCCGAGCGCCTGCAGATGCCAGGCCCGCCAGCGCGTGGCGCCGTGCAGTGCGCGTCCCTGGTCCCACGTGGCCAGCGCTGCGCCCGCGGTCAGCGCGTCCATGCGGCTGAACGTGAATTCGTAGAGCGCCTCGGCCGGGAAGCCCTGCTGCACCAGCAGCAGCCGCAGCAGCGGGCTGAGCGCCGTCAGTGCCAGGCACAGCCACCAGACGTGGCGCAGCCGCAGCTTCCACAGCAGCAGCGGCCAGACGAGGTAGAACTGTTCCTCCACCGCCAGCGACCAGAAGTGCGGCAGCGGGCCGCCGGTCGGCTCGTAGGGCGTGGTCCAGTTCGACAGGTAGGTCCACAACCACAGGCTGCTGTACTGCATGGACCTTTGCTCCACCAGTCCGGTGGCGGGCAGCAGCAGCAGGAACACCAGCAGTGCCAGGTAGTACAGCGGGAAGATCCGCAGCACCCGCTTGATGAAGAAGCGCTGGAAGTAGTCGGACTGGCCCTGCGTCAGCAGCAGGCCGCGCGTGATCAGGTAGCCGCTGAGCACGAAGAACAGCTGCACGCCGATCCAGCCGACGTAGAAGAACTCCTTGACCAGCACCGACCCGAGTGCGCGGGGGCCGCTCAGGTCGAGCACGTCGAAGTTGTGCAGCAGCACCAGCAGGATGGCGATGCCGCGCAGGCCGTCGAGCGAGGGCAGGTGGGCCAGATGGCCGGGAGCCAGGGTGGGGGAGGGGGTGCGCGCAGTCACGGCGGCGATGCTGCCATGCGTGTCTGCGCGGTGTTTCTGGTGCGGGGGAACGCGCGCTGGTTCAGCGTGAAAAAAGATGCTGCTCGCAGAAGGGATCACCACAGCGTCCGCAGCGGTGGCGCCAGCCGCCGGGTTGTGGCGGGCGTGGCACGGCGTGGCGAAGCGAAGCGGCCCACGCGGCGCGGGCGTTGGCCAGCCGCTGCGGTCCCGATCCACCGATCACCGAGAAGCCGATGCCCGCACCCAGCAGAGCCCCGCGCAGCAGCGTGTCCACCGGCTGCTGCACCTGCGGCCCGTCGCGCTGCAAGCCATCGGCGACCCACGGCAGGTCGAGCGCCATCAGCAGCGTCAGGTCCGCCTGCCGGTGGTCGGCCAGCGCGGAGGCATACAGCGTGGTGTCGCCGAACACCAGCTCGCTGTAGACCGCAGTCATCAGCGCCGTGGTGTCCGCGACGACCACATCCACGGGCAGCAGCCGCGCATCGCGTGCGGCGGCGATGCGGCGGGTCTGCTCGGCGGCGATGGCGGCCTGTTCCTCCTGCCATGGCGTGCGGCCGTGGGTGTCGCAGAAGGTGCGCAGATATTCGTCCAACTGGGTGACCACCAGCCCGTCGGCTTCCAGCGAGGTGGCCAGCGCGCGGGCCAGCGTCGATTTGCCCGTGCTTTCGGCGCCGACGATGGCGATGACGCGGGCCGCCATCAGGTGTTCACGGGTGGCTGACCTGCTGGCGCCAGGCCTTCCAGCCCACCACCGACAGCACGATGAAGATGCTGTAGAGCAGCACCGTCAGGTAGTAGCCCTTGTAGGCGAACAGCGCCACGCTGACGACGTTGACCACGATCCAGGTCGGCCAGTTCTCGACGTACTTGCGGCCCAGCAGCCATTGCCCGATCAGGCTGAAGGCGGTCGGGAAGGCGTCCCAATAGGGCACGTCGGTGTCGGTGTAGGTGTCCAGGAACCAGCCGATTGCCGGCCACAGTGCGAGTCCCGCACCGAGCAGCGGCAGCCGTTGGGAGGTGCTCAGGTGGCGCACGACCAGCGGTGCACCATGGTCGCTGCCACGCAGCCACTGCCACCAGCCCCAGGCCCCGACCACGGCGAAGAAGATCTGCAACGAAGCGTCGCCGTACAGCTTGCCGGTCCAGAACAGTCCGAAGTAGAGCAACGAGGCCACGATCGCCAGCGGCCAGGCCACCGGCATCACCCGCATGTTGGCAAACACCATGGCGATCGACAGCACGAAGGCGATCAGCTCCAGCCAGGTGAAGGGAGCCTCCCACAGCGTGAAGGCGGGGATGAGGATGGGTTGCAGGGCAGTGGTGATGGCGTCCATCGACGGGTCTTTCGAGGCAGTTCGGGAGCACCCGAGGGTGTCAGCGTGTGACAGATGAACGATCATGGCACGCCATGCACCCCGATGCCATCCGCCGAATCCCACCCATCCATTGTCTGGCCGCCTTCGAGTCGCTGGCGCGGCTGCGCAGCGTCACGCGCGCCGCCGACGAACTCAGCGTCACGCCCAGTGCCGTCAGCCACCGTCTGCGTCAGCTCGAAACCCAGCTTGACGCGAAGCTCTTCGCCCGCAGCGATTTCAGCCTGACACCGGACGGCGCAGCCTACCTTGCCCGCGTGCGCGAAGGACTGCTGGCGCTGCAGCAGGTGCCCGGCGCGGCGGTCGAACGGCGCAGCACCACCCTGCGCGTGGCGGTGACGCCCACCTTCTCGCGCGAGATCCTGCTGCCGCGGCTGGCACTGTTCCGGCAGGCATGGCCGGAGATCGAACTGGTGCTGCAGGTGGTGATTCCCTTCACCAACGTCACGTCGGAAGAGGCCGATCTGGAGATCCGCTACGGCCCCGGCCCCTACGCGGATGTCGAGCAGGTGCGTCTGCTGAGCGACGAGGTCTTCCCCGCCTGCAGCCCGCAGTACCTGCACGAGGTCGGCCCGCTCGGCGCGTTCGACACTGCCGCCGACATCACCCGCGTGCGCCTGATCCGCAGCCCGCTGGAGCCGTGGAGCACCTGGTTTCGCGCCTGCGGGCTCGATCTGCCGGAGCCGCGGGAGGGTGCGCAGTTCAACGATGTCGGGCTGATGCTGGACGCGGCGGCCTGCGGCTTCGGGGTGACGCTGTTGCGGCGGCGGCTGGGCGGGGCGTGGCTGGACAGCGGACGGCTGGTGCGCCTGTCGCCGCGGGCGGTAGCGTCGCCGCAGCACCACCACCTGTGCTGGCGGCCGGGGGCGATGGAGCGCTGGGAATGCGCGGCGTTCGCGGACTGGCTGCGCCAGGCGATCGGCCCGGTCGCCTGACCACCTGAAAAACCTTCACGTCCGGGCGCAACAACTCTCACGCCCGCGCAGCGGAGGCGCGGCAGGATCCACAGCAGTTCACCCGCCTCGGGTGAGGAGCGCGCGCCGTGTCGATCCAGACCCCCGAATCCCGCCTTGACGACGCCGCCCGCGACGCCCGGCAAGCCGCTGTGCTGGCCCGCCTGCGCGCGGTGCTGCCGGCGCACGCGCTGCTGTCGCGCCGAGCCGATGTCACGCCCTACGAGTGCGACGGCCTGACCGCTTACCGCGAGCGTCCGCTGCTGGTGGCGCTGCCCGAGACGGATGCGCAGGTCGCCGACATCCTGCGCATCTGCCACGCGATGGGCGTGCCGGTTGTGGCGCGCGGCGCCGGCACCGGCCTGTCCGGCGGCGCGATGCCGCACCGCGAGGGCGTCACGCTGTCGCTGGCGAAGTTCAACAAGATCCTGCGGCTGGACGCGCAAGCCGGGCTGGCAGTCGTGCAATGCGGCGTGCGCAACCTGGCGATCAGCGAGGCGGCGGCGAAGTTCGGCCTGTACTACGCCCCCGACCCGTCCAGCCAGATCGCCTGCACCATCGGTGGCAACGTGGCGGAGAACTCGGGCGGCGTGCATTGCCTGAAGTACGGTCTGACGCTGCACAACGTGCTCGCCGTGAAGGGCTACACCGCCGAGGGTGAGCCGGTGACGTTCGGCGGCGAGGCGTTCGACGCACCGGGGCTGGACCTGCTGAGCGTGGTCGTCGGCAGCGAGGGCATGCTGGCGGTGACGACCGAGGTCACGGTCAAGCTGGTCCCGAAGCCGAAGCTCGCCCGCTGCATCATGGCCAGCTTCGATACGGTGGAAGCCGCGGGCGATGCGGTGGCCGCCGTGATCGCCGCCGGCATCATCCCCGCCGGGCTGGAGATGATGGACAAGCGCATGACGGCGGCGGTGGAGGACTATGTCCACGCCGGTTACGACCTGGACGCCGCGGCCATCCTGCTGTGCGAGAGCGACGGCACGCCCGAGGAGGTCGAGGAAGAAATTGGTCGCATGACCGCCGTGCTGCAGCGCTGCGGCGCCAGCCGGCTGGCGGTGAGCCGGGACGAGGCGCAGCGTCTGCGGTTCTGGTCCGGCCGCAAGAACGCGTTTCCGGCGTCAGGCCGCATCAGCCCGGACTACATGTGCATGGACTCGACCATCCCGCGCAAGCGGTTGGCCGAGATCCTGCGCGCCATCGAGGCGATGGAGCAGAAGTACGGCCTGGGCTGCTGCAATGTCTTCCACGCCGGCGACGGCAACCTGCACCCGCTGATCCTGTTCGATGCCAACGACCCGGACCAGCTCCGCCGCTGCGAGCAGTTCGGCGCCGACATCCTGGAAACCAGCGTGCGCCTGGGCGGCACGGTCACCGGCGAGCACGGCGTCGGCGTGGAGAAGCTGAACTCGATGTGCGTGCAGTTTTCGCCCGAGGAGCGCGCGCAGATGCTGGCGCTGAAGGCGGCGTTCGACCCGGCCGGTCTGCTCAACCCCGGCAAGGTGATCCCGACGCTGCAGCGCTGCGCCGAGTACGGAAAGATGCACGTCAGCCGCGGCCTGCTGCCGTTTCCCGAACTGGAGCGTTTCTGATGGACGACGCACTGCAATTCCTGCGCACGCAGATCCTCGACGCTGCCGCCAGCCACACGCCGCTCGACATCCGCAGCCACGGCAGCAAGGACGCGTGGCGCCCTGTGCCGGTTCGTGCCGAGGCCCGGGTGCTGGACGTGACGCCGCTGGCCGGCATCAGCGCCTACGAGCCGACCGAGCTGGTCGTGACCGCGCGCGCCGGCACGTCGCTGGCGGAACTGGAGGCGGCGCTGGTGGAACAGGGCCAGTGCCTCGCCTTCGAGCCACCGCGGCTGGGCGGGCGCGGCACGGTCGGTGGCATGGTCGCGTCCGGGCTGGCCGGGCCGTCGCGGGCCTCGGTGGGCAGTGTGCGCGACTTCGTGCTGGGCGTGACGATGCTGAACGGCCGGGGTGAGCTGTTGAGCTTCGGCGGGCAGGTGATGAAAAACGTCGCCGGCTACGACGTGTCGCGTCTGCTGGCCGGGTCGTGGGGGACGCTGGGCGTGCTGTGCGACGTGTCGCTGAAGGTGCTGCCGCGGCCGGTAGCGACGGCGACGCTGCGTTTTGCGCTGAGCGCACCGGAAGCGCTGGCGAAACTCACCGCATGGTCGCGCCAGCCGCTGCCGCTGAACGCGAGCGTGTGGCACGAAGGAGTGCTGCTGCTGCGCCTGAGCGGCGCGCAGGCGGCGGTGGACGCGGCGCGCCACAGCCTGGGTGGCGCGCGGCTGGAGGATGCTGTCGCAGGGCCGCTGTGGGACAACCTGCGGGATCGCACGCATGCGTTGTGGGCGTTCGCCGCCCAGGGGCTGCCCAACGGCCAGCGGCTGTGGCGCCTGTCGGTCGCGCCGCACGCGCCGATGCTGCGGCTGCGCGGCGAGTGGCTGATCGAGTGGCATGGCGGCCAGCGCTGGTTGCTGAGCGACGAGCCGGTGGACGCCGTGCACACCGCGGCGGCGCAGGCGGGCGGGCATGCGGAGTGCCACGTCGGCGCTGCGCCAGGCGAGCCGCGCACCGTGCCGCTGCCTTCGGTGCTGGCGCGGCTGAACCAGCAGGTCCGCGCGTCCTTCGATCCCCACGGACTGTTCGATTTCCTCGGCCACGCCCATGCACACTGAACTCTCCCCCGAATTCGCCGGCACCGCCGATGGCGAGGCCGCGCAGGCGATCCTGCGCAAGTGCGTGCACTGCGGCTTCTGCACTGCGACCTGCCCGACCTACCAGCTCCTCGGCGACGAGCTGGACGGCCCGCGCGGCCGCATCTACCTGATGAAGGAATTCCTCGAAGGCGAGCCGGCCACGCGCGAGACGCAGTTGCACCTGGACCGCTGCCTGACCTGCCGGAACTGCGAATCGACCTGTCCGTCGGGCGTGCCGTATGGCGAGCTGGTGGACATTGGCCGGCGGCTGGTGGACGCGCGGGTCGAGCGTCCGCTGCGGGAGCGTGCGACCCGCTGGCTGCTCAAGGAAGGGCTGACTTCGCCGCTGTTCGCGCCCGCGATGGCGCTCGGACAGGTGGTGCGCCCGCTGTTGCCGGCGGTGCTGAAGGCGAAGGTGCCCGAGTCGGTGCCGGCCGATCCGCGGGGCCTGCCGACGCGGTCGCATGCACGGCGGATGCTGATGCTGGCGGGATGCGTGCAGCCGGCGATGAGCCCGAACATCAACGCGGCGACCGCGCGCGTGCTCGACGCGGCGGGCATCGAGGTGGTGACCGCCCGCGGCGCCGGCTGCTGCGGCGCGATCCGGGCGCACCTGGGGGACCAGGGCGGCGGGCTGGCGGACATGCGGCGCAACATCGATGCGTGGTGGCCGCTGGTCGAGCGTGGCGAGGTCGAGGCGATCGTGATGAACGCCTCCGGCTGCGGCGTCACGGTGAAGGAATACGGCCACCACCTCGCGGGCGATCCCGCCTACGCCGACAAGGCCACCCGCATCAGTGCGCTGACCTGCGACCTGAGCGAGCTGCTGCCGATGCTGGTGCCGGTCCTCAAACCGAAGCTGGTCGCCGCCGCACAAGCCGGCCAGCTCGCGCTGCACCCGCCCTGCACGCTGCAGCACGGCCAGCAGCTCAAGGGCGGGCTGGAAGCGGGCCTGCGCGACCTGGGGTTCACAGTGGCGCTGCCGGACGAGAGCCACCTGTGCTGCGGCTCGGCGGGGACGTACTCGGTGCTGCAGCCGGCGCTGTCGCAGCAGTTGCGCGAACGCAAGCTGGCGAATCTGAGCGCGCTGAAGCCGGACACGATCGTCTCGGCCAACATCGGCTGCATCACGCACCTGCAGACCGGATCAGGTTCGCGCTGCGCGACGCCGGTGCGGCATTGGGTGGAGGTGGTGGACGCGGCGCTTGGGAGGATGTGAGCGCCGCGGCAGGGCGGTCAGTCAGTTTGCCCGCGGCGCTTGCGGGTACTGCACCAGGATCTCATCGGGCTTGACCATGCCCAGCTCGTGGCGGGCGGTCTCCTCGATGATTTCCAGACCGTCCTTCAGGTCTTTCAGCTCGGCCTGCAACTGGTCGTTGCGCACGCGGGCCGCGGCGTTGCGGGCTTGCTGATCGGCGACTTGCGCCGACAGCTCCCGCACGCGCGGCGTGCCGCTGCTGCCGAACCAGAGGGTGGCATGCACCAGCCCGAGCAGGGCCAGCAGCAGCACGGTGATGACGCGCGAGGTCGTCATGCCAGCCTTCAGGCGTTCAGCGCAGGTTGTAGAAGGCGGCGCGGCCCGGGTACACGGCGATCTCGCCCAGGTCCTCTTCGATGCGCAGGAGCTGGTTGTACTTGGCGATGCGGTCCGAGCGGCTCATCGAGCCGGTCTTGATCTGGCCGGCGTTCAGGCCGACGGCGATGTCCGCGATCGTCGAGTCTTCGGTTTCGCCCGAGCGGTGGCTGATCACGGCGGTGTAGCCCGCGCGCTTGGCCATCTCGATGGCGGCGAAGGTTTCGGACAGGGTGCCGATCTGGTTGATCTTGATCAGGATCGAGTTGGCGATGCCCTTGTCGATGCCTTCCTTCAGGATCTTGGTGTTGGTGACGAACAGGTCGTCACCGACGATCTGCACGTTCTTGCCCAGGCGGTCGGTCAGCACCTTCCAGCCGGCCCAGTCGTTTTCCGCCATGCCGTCCTCGATCGAGATGATCGGGTACTTGTCGCACCAGGTGGCCAGGATGTCGGTCCAGGCTTCGGCGGTCAGCACCAAGCCCACGCCGGTGAGGTGGTACTGGCCGTCCTTGTAGAACTCGCTGGCGGCGCAGTCCAGGCCGAGCGCGATCTGGTCGCCCGCGCGGTAGCCGGCCGCCTCGATCGCGTCCAGGATCATCTGGATCGCGGCTTCGTGGTTCGGCACGCTCGGGGCGAAACCACCCTCGTCGCCCACGGCGGTGCTCATGCCCTTGTCGTGGAGGATCTTCTTCAGCGCGTGGAACACCTCGGCGCCCCAGCGGACGGCTTCGCGGAAGGTGGGGGCACCGACCGGGATGATCATCAGCTCCTGAAGATCGAGGTTGTTGTTCGCGTGCGCGCCGCCGTTGATGACGTTCATCATCGGCACCGGCATCTGCATCGCGCCCATGCCGCCGAAGTAGCGGTACAGCGGCAGGCCGGCTTCCTCGGCGGCGGCACGCGCCACCGCCATACTGACGGCCAGCATCGCGTTGGCGCCCAGGCGGCCCTTGTTGTCGGTGCCGTCCAGGTCGATCAGCGTCTTGTCGAGGAAGGCCTGCTCGGAGGCGTCCAGCCCCAGCACCGCTTCGGAGATTTCGGTGTTGATGTATTCGACGGCCTTGAGCACGCCCTTGCCGAGGTAGCGACCGCTGTCGCCGTCGCGCAGCTCGATCGCTTCGCGCGAGCCGGTGG
>NZ_JANPAB010000085.1:0-11037 GCF_031429695.1 Sphaerotilus sp. | reverse complement strand
CACGAACTGATCAATCAGCTCCTTCGGTATCGCCGGCATCGCCGCCACTGCGGCCAGCGCCGCCTTCGTCGTCTTCCTGCTTGGCATACATGCTCCTTCTTCTCATGCTATGCCTCGCACACAAAATCCCGGATAGGCTCGACACTCCATGCGGTACCTGGGAGCTGCTGGCGGATGCCGTGTACCCAGGGGGTGTGGCGGCTGTGCGAAAAGCTGGCTGGCCATTGCCCGGGCAGATCAAGCACGAGTGGGCACAGCGCATCGGTCCTCTAATGGACGTGACACGCAACGAATCTCCCAGTTTTGGCAAGTTGCGCGATGGACTGCGCAGGCTTGCACCACCGACCTTGCACATGGAATGAGGCTAACCGCATGAAATTCCGCATCACCGACCCCGTCACCACCATCCACGCCATGAACCGTCCGACCCGGTACGCCCTTGCTGCCCTGCTGACTTCGCTGCTGGGCGCCGCCGCGTCCGCGCAGACGGTCACGCCCTTGCCCTCTGCCAGCACCTTCCTCTACGGCTGGAACGTGCATCTGCCCTCGACCTACCCGTACGGCACGCTGCCCGCGCTGGCTGGCCGGCTCGCCACCAGCGGCGCCAACACCTACCGCGACGCCGAGGAGTGGGCCTGGGCCGAGTACGGCACCGCCGGCGTCATCCGCTACGGCGCCGACCTCGATGCTGCCGTCACGCAGGTGCGCGACCGGCTCAAGCCCGCCGGGCTCCTGGGGCTGCAGATCCTCGGCTTCGAGAACCCCCTCTACTGGCAACAGTCCACGCAGGACATCACCGTCAACCCCGCCGCCGCCGGCTCGGTGTTTCAGACCTACGCCCAGGGTTTCCGTGCCTATGCGCAGCGGCAGGTCGTGCGCCGGCCCGGGCAGGGGCTGTACCAGATCGGCAACGAATGGAACGGCGGTTTCCACCTGAACCGTGCCATGCCGAACTACACGCTGGTGCGCGACGGCGACACCTACGCCCGGCTCTACCTCTCGGTGGCCGCCGACCTGCGCACCCGCGCCCCGCAAGCCCGGCTGCTCACCGGCGGACTGGCGGACTGCGCGGCGAGCCCGACCTTGCCTTACGGCATGTGCTGGCCCTGGCTCATCGACCAGCTCGCGCACGCCAAGCGCCTGGGCGGCAGCCTCTCGCTGATCGACGGCCTGGGTGTCCACGCCTACGCCGACTACGACCCCGTGGCCATCCCCGAGCGGCTCTACAGCGGCCTCGTCACCGGCCGCAACTGGCTGATGACGCAGTCGCCCGCCTACGCCGCGTCGCCCAAGGATTTCTACCTCACCGAGACCGGCATTCCCACCATCACTTCCAGCGGCCAGGCCATCAGCGAAGCGTCGCAGGCCGACTACCTGCAGCGCATGGCCTTGCTCTACCGCACGCTGCCGTATGTGAAGGGCGTGTGGTTCTACGAGTTCGCCAACCAGCCGCTCGCCGGGCGTGAAGGCACGTTTGGCGCGGTCACGGCGTCGCTGGTGGACAAGCCCGCCTTCGCGCCGATGAAGGCGCTGGCGCCGCTGGTGATCCGGGGCACGAACTGGAAGCTGGTCAGCGGCGACGTGAAGGTCACCGACTGGGCCAAGCGCCTCACCGACCAGTGGATCCTGTACCGCCCGACGAAGCTCTACACCGTCGAGTGCGACTACACCGACCCGGCCGATGGCAAGCCCAAGCGCATCACCGCCTTCTGGGCGCCACAGGGCACGCTGCCGGTGACGGTGCAGACGGTGGGCACGACGGTGGCCCACCGCACCGCGTTCGCCGGCACCTCCACCACCCGCTCGGGCACCTTCGCCCTGACGGCGACCAGCAGCCCGCAGTTCCTGATCCGGCCGGCCGGTGTCGGGTCGGTGCTGGTGAAGTGAAGGCTGCGCCGCGATGAGCCACAACCGCCCCGTCGCCATCGACCAGATCGGCGAGTTCCACACCGTCATCGACGCCCGCTCGCCGTCGGAATTCGCGCTCGACCACCTGCCTGGCGCCGTCAACTGCCCCGTGCTCGACGACGAGGAGCGCCGCATCGTCGGCACGCTCTACAAGCAGCAGGGCGCGTTCGAGGCACGGCGTATCGGCGGCGCGATGGTGGCGGCCAATCTGGCGCGGCACCTGCGCGACCAGTTTGCCGATCGGCCAGCCACCTGGCGCCCGCTGGTCTACTGCTGGCGCGGCGGGTTGCGCAGCGGCTCGATGGTGCAGTGGCTGCGGCTGGTCGGCTGGGATGCGCAGCAGCTCGCTGGCGGCTACAAGCGCTTTCGCGGCCACGTCATCGCGCAGATCGAGGCGATCGCGCCGCAGTTGCCGCTGCACGTGCTCTGCGGCCCGACCGGCAGCGCCAAGACGGCTCTGCTGCACGCGCTGGCGGCGCAGGGTGCACAGGTGCTCGATCTGGAGGGGCTGGCGGTGCACAAAGGCTCCGTGCTCGGCAAGGTGCCCGGCGTGGCGCAGCCGTCGCAGAAGCGCTTCGAGACGCAGCTGGCGATGCAACTGCAGGCGCTCGACCTGAGTCGCCCGGTCTTCGTGGAATCGGAGAGCCGCAAGATCGGTCAGATCTCGCTGCCCACGCCGCTGCTGGAGCGGCTGCGGGCGAGCCCGTGCACCGAGATCGCCGCGTCGCCCGAGGCGCGGCTGGCCTACCTGCTGCGCGACTATGCCTATCTGGGTGAGGACGGCCCGCGGCTGGCGGACACGCTCGGCCTGCTGCATGGCCTGCAGGCCAACGAGACGATCGCGCGCTGGCAGGGCTGGGCGCTGGCGGGCGCGCTGAGTCCCCTGTTCGCCGAGCTGATGGCGCTGCACTACGACCCGCTCTACGCCCGTTCACAGAACGGCAACTACCTGCGCCTGAAGGAAGCCCGTCAGGTGGAAGCGGCCTCGCTGGACGAGGCCGCCCTGGTGGCGCTGGCGACCGAGATCGCCCGGATCAGTTCGATTCCTTGACCATCCGGCCGCTGGCCTGCTGGATCGGGCGGGCGTTCATCGGATAGAGCCGGGTGAACACCGCGAGCTGGTCGGCCGAGAGCTGCGCCGGCTGTTTCAGCACCAGCCACAGCACACCCTCGCTGCAAGGCGGCGTCGTCAGCGAGCCCATGTAGGTGTAGTAGCGGCGGTCTTCCGGCAGCAACAGGTTCATGTCGATCGGCACCGGTGACTGCAGCTCCTCGTTCTTCTCCAGCGGCATGCTGTTCCAGACGAGCTGCACCATCGGATGCTGCTTGCCCTGGTCCATCAGCACGGCGACCACCGCGAGACGGCCTTCCGGATCCTTGTGGACCAGGTGCGCGACCATGTCGAACTGCTTGCCGTTGATGCGCTCTTCCGACGGACGGTGGAAATGGAACTGCACCAGGTCGTAGCGGCGGCCGGCGACCTCGATGCTGTTGCCGTAGCCGAGGTTGGCCTGCACGGTGTGGCCGTTGTCCAGCACGTTGAAGCCGGTCGCGCGGTAGTTGAACTTGATCGGCTCCAGCTCGACCTTGATGCCGCCACGGATGTCGATCGGGCTCTGGCGCTTGCCGCTGGAGCAGGTCGAGAAGTCGGACTTGAGCTTGCCCCACTCGGCCGGGCCACCTTCGCCGCCGTAGGACCAGTGGGCGACGTGGGCGGCATGGGCAGCGGCCTCCACCGTGGGGGCGCCGTGGCCATCGGGCGCGTGTCCCGGTGCGGCTGCAGCGGGGCTAACGATGCCCATCGTCACCGACGGGGCGGCTCCGTGGGCGGCCGGGGCACGTGCAGCGGCGTGGCCGCTGGCTGGGCGCGGCTTCTGGGCCTGCGCTTGCGCGGCGCGTACGCGGGCGATCCGCTCCTGCAGTCGGCGCGCCAGTTCGTCTGACGGCAAGGCGGCCGGCGCTGCGGGATCGGCTGCGGCCGCCGGGGCAGCAGCGTGCGCCGCAGGGGCTGCACCGTGGGCCGCAGGCTCCGCCGCGGGAGCCGGTTTGGCTGCGGCTGGCTTGGCCGGTGCAGCGGGTGCCGCGTGACCGTCGCTGGCGGCAGCCCAAGGGCTGAACAGCAGCGCTGACACCAGGGCGACGAGTTTCAGGGGATGCGGGTGGGGGTGGCGGACCATGGGCTTCTCCGGCAGGGTAGTTGGCGTGGTTTTCGACGCCTGCCCCGCCGACTTGAATCGGCCCGCAACCCTGTGCGCCGAGCCGGTCAGCCCACCACGTCCGGCCACACGGTATGGAACTTCTCGCCCGCCGGCTTGTCGGTGCGCTCGTAGGTGTGCGCGCCGAAGAAGTCGCGCTGCGCCTGCAGGAGGTTCGCCGGCAGCCGTGCCGTGCGCAGGCTGTCGTAGTAGCCGAGTGAAGCGCTCATCGCCGGCACCGGGATGCCCTGCGTCACCGCATGCGCCACCACCTCGCGCCACGCCTGCTGTGTCCGGTTGAGCAGCTCGGCGAAGTAGGGCGCCAGCATCAGGTGCGCCAGATCCGGCTGGGTGCGGTAGGCGTCGGTGATGAAGTTGAGGAAGCGCGCCCGGATGATGCAGCCGCCGCGCCAGATCGACGCCAGCCCGCCGAGGTCGATGTCCCAGCCCTTGCGCGCGCTCATGCTCTTGACGAGGTCCAGCCCCTGCGCGTAGCTGATGACCTTGGCGGCGTAGAGCGCGTCGTGGATCTTCGCCACCAGGGCGTCTCGCGCGGCGCGGTCGCCGGTCCATGCGCTGTCCGGCCCGTGCAGGATCTGGCTGGCCACCACGCGCTGCGCCTTCTGCGACGACAGCACACGGGCTTCCACCGCGGCGTTGATGGTGCTGATCACCACCGCCTGCTCGGCGCCGTTCACGATCGTCCACTGGCCCGTGCCCTTCTGGCCGGCCTTGTCGAGGATGAGTTCGACGATCGGGCGGCCGGTTTCCGGGTCGATCTGCTCCAGCGCCTTGCCGGTGATCTGGATCAGGTAGCTCTGCAGCTCGCCTTCGTTCCAGCGGTTGAAGACCTCGGCGATCTCCAGCGTCGCCATGCCCGCCGCCTGCATCAGGTGGTAGGCCTCGCAGATGAGCTGCATGTCGCCGTACTCGATGCCGTTGTGGATCATCTTGACGTAGTGGCCCGCGCCACCCGGTCCGATGTGGCGCACGCAAGGCTGGCCTTCGGCGACCGCCGCGATGCTCTCGAAAATCGGCTGCATCACCGCCCAGGTGGAGGCCGGCCCGCCCGGCATGATCGCCGGCCCCTTACGCGCCCCTTCCTCGCCGCCCGAGACACCCGCGCCGATGAAGCGCAGGCCCAGCGGCGTGAGCCATGCGTCGCGGCGCTCGGTGTCGGTGTAAAGGCTGTTGCCGCCGTCGATCACGATGTCGTCGGCCTCCAGCAGCGCAATGAGCTGCTCGATCACCGCGTCCACCGGCGCGCCGGCCTTCACCATGAGCATCACCTTGCGCGGGCGCGCCAGGCTCTGCACGAACTCGGCGAGGCTGTGCGTGGCCGTCAGGCGCTTGTCCGGATGCTGCGCCACGAACGCGTCGGCGACCGCGTTGGTGCGGTTGTAGACGCTGACATGGAAGCCGCGGCTTTCCACATTGAGCACCAGGTTCTGACCCATCACGGCCAGACCGATCAGGCCGAAATCGTTGAGCTTGTCTGTCATCACATCACTGCGGTAGGCTAAAGGCGCACAGCGTAGCGGGCTGGGCCGGGTCGGTCCAGTCTGGTCAACCCATGACAACCCATCAGGAGATCTGCCATGTCCCACACGATCCGACTCCACCGTGTCCTGCGCGCGCCGCCGGAGCGCGTCTACCGCGCCTTCCTCGACGCCGACGCTCTGGCCAAGTGGCTGCCCCCGAACGGCTTCACGGCCAAGGTCCACCACATGGACGCCCGCGTCGGCGGCACCTTCCGCATGTCGTTCACGAACTTCGGCAACGGCCACAGCCATGCGTTCGGCGGTGAATACCTGGAGCTGACACCGCACACGCGCATCCGCTACACGGACCAGTTCGACGACCCGAACCTGCCCGGCGTGATCACGGTGACGGTGGAGCTGAAACCGGTGCTGTGCGGCACCGAGCTGAACGTGGTGCAGGAGGGCATCCCGGAGATCATCCCGCCCGAGATGTGCTACCTCGGCTGGCAGGAATCGCTGGTGACGCTGGCGATGCTGGTCGAGCCGGAGATTCCTGCGGGCTGAACCTGCCGCGCAGCCGCGCAGCCGCTCAGCCGCACTCCGCCGCGAGCCGGCGCACCACGAGCTGACGCAGCTCCTCTTCGTCCTCGAACTTCAGGTCGTGCATGCCCAGCCGCAGCGTCCCGCCCCCACGCAGCAGGGCGCGCTGCACCACGCCGTCGCACAGCGTCACCAGTTCGGCGATGGCGTCCCGGTCTGGTGGGGAGGTCTGCTCGATCCTGCTGTACAGCGTCCGCTTGTGCAGGCTGGCGACGCTGCGCGGATAGCGTTGCGCGATCTTTTCTCGCACGCTGTCGGCCGTGACGCTGCGGCCGAGGACCGACACGATCTGGCTGACGAACCGCGCCGCGTCGATCTCGCGGGCCAGCAGGAGCTGCTCCGCGTAGGCGAGCAGGGCCTCGTCGGTGCCGAAATGGCGGCTCAGGAACTCGGTGCGCAGCCGGTCAGCGAGGTCGGTGGCGTCGGCGTAGTGCTGGTGTTGCAGCAGGTGCAGGCGGAATTCGTCGCCCATGTGGGCGGACAGGCGCTCCAGCCGGGCGTGGTGCTGCCTGATCTCGGGGAAGAAGCCGACAGCGATTTGCCAGCGTTCGGCCAGTGGGTCGGGTCCGTCGTGGTGGTGGGGCGGCGCGGGAGGGCGTTCGCCGGCCAGCGTGGCGTCGTAGGCGTGCCGATGCACGGGGTCGGACAGCACGTCATGCGCGGCGTTGATGCGCTGGATGCGGTCGATCGCGTCCGGGGCCGGGTTGCGGTCGGGGTGGTACAGCGAGGCCATCGCCCGGTACGCGGCCTTGACGACGGCGGCCTCGGCGTGGCGTGCGAGGCCCAGGGTCTGGTAGTGATCGGGCGTGGCGGGCGGTGCGGGCGGTGCGGGTGGGGGCAGGCTGGACATGGACCGGGCATGGTAACGAGTTGTTCAGCCAATTGGCTTCATGCCCGCTTGGGTAGGGGTGGTGCGGCTATATCGGCGGCAATGTTTCAGTTTCGAAGCCGATCAGATTGCGGGCGGCCCGGCTGAACTCCACGCCGATCAGGTGGACGGGTTCACCGCGGGCGCGGTACTTGTCGGCGTAGCCCAGCGCCTTGATCTGCTGGAGCGCCTCGCCCTTGGCCGCCTGTTCGACCACCTTGAACTCGAAGACGAACACCTGCGCGGCGAACAGCACGGCCATGTCGATGCGGCCGTGGTTGGTCGTGTCTTCGACGCGGAGGTCGAGGCCAAGGGCGGCGAAGTAGCTGTAGAAGACGCTGGCGTAGTGGCCCTCGAAGCCGGCGAGGGGGTTGTTGCGGTACCAGTCGTGGGGGATGCTGGCGAAGAGCGCGCGGAACAGCGGCTCCAGCGCGGCCAGGTCGGCGTGGCGCAGCAGGTCGCGCAACTGGAGGCGGGCCTGGATCACCGGCCGCTCCGGCACGCCATAACTCGGCAGCAGGGCGCGGTTCAGGCTGGTCTCGACCTCGCGGTTCGGATAGCCGAGGGTGTAGATCGGGTCGTCCTCGGGGGTGGCCGGCGTGGCTGCGTGGATGGTGAGGTAGCCGGTCTGGAACAGCAGGGCTTCCGGGGCGATCTGGTCCACGTCGAAGCTCGACAGCAGGGCCATGCTGCTCTGCAGGCGCTGCAGGTCCGGGGTGAACCACTGCCGCTCGGCCAGCAGCTTGACGAGGAAGGTGGGCGTGCCGGTCTCGAACCACCAGGGGCGGAACTCGCGGTTCTGGAACAGCAGCAGCAGGTCGAAGGGGTTGTAGACCGAGGTGCCGAGCCAGTTGTAGCCGTTGTACCAGCGGCGGATCTCGTCGCGGTCCAGCCCTGGCAGCTCGGGGGCGAAGACGGTGTCCACATCCGCGTCGGTGTAGCCGCACAGCGCACTCCAGCGGGGCGTGAGCGTGATGTCCTGCAGGTGGTTCAGGCCGGAGAAGATGCTGACCTTGCTGAACTTGGAGACGCCGGTGAGGAAGACAAACGCCAAGTGTTCATCCGCCGCCTTGAGCACCCCGTAGAGGTTGCGCAGCCCGTCGCGCATCGCGGTGGCGGTGTCGCGGTCGGTGAGGTGATCGAGGATGGGTTTGTCGTACTCATCGACGAGCACGACCACACGCCGGCCGTGCGTGGCGTGGAGCAGGCGCAGCAACTCGCCGAATCGGCCACTGACGGTGCGGAACACGGGGTCCAGGGAGAGGCCGAAACGCTGCTGCTCGGTGTGCAGGATTTCGTCGATGCGCTGGTCGAGTTCGGCGCGGTCTCGCAGTTGGCTGTCGGCGAAGCTGATGCGGATGACGGGATGGGGTTGCGACCAATCCCAGCGGGTGTCGGCAGCGAGTCCGTCGAACAGCGTGCGGTTGCCCTCGAACAGTTCCTTGAGGGTGTCCACCAGCAGGCTCTTGCCGAAGCGGCGGGGGCGGCTGAGGAAAAACGCCTTGCCCGCCGCCTCGATGAGGTCGATGGCCATGCCGGACTTGTCCACGTAGTAGCAGTCGCCTTCGCGGATTTCCCGCAGGGTCTGGAATCCGATGGGCAACTGGCGGCGGGTAAGTGCTGGCGTCATGGTGTTCAGTGTAGGGGTTGAACGGTCGGTTCCGTGGTCCGTCACGTTGACGGCGAGGTGTCTGTTCTGTACTGTTTGTACAGTTTCTGGAGCCCATGATGACGACACCCCCTTCACCCCTTCGCTACGGTCTCGAACAGGCCCGCGCCCAGTTGCCGCACATCGCGTCGGAGGCCCACGCCGGGTACGCCAGTGTCATCACGCGCCACGGCAAGCCGGTGGCGGTCGTCGTGCCGGTGGCGCAGTGGGAGCAGGCGCTGCAGCCACCACCGCCGTCCGCCGGGCCTGGGTTGCTGGCGCTGCGGGGGTCCGGGCGCGGCCTGTGGGGGGAGGATGCGGCCCGAGCCGTGGCGGACCTGCGTGATGAATGGGAGCGGGGCTGAATGGCGCCGCGCAAACCGAAATCAGCGGCCCCGCCACCCGCACGCTGGGGCGGGCTGGCCGAGGGCGCCACGGTGCTGGTCGATACGGCGCCGTTCATCTATCTGCTGGAGGACCACCCGGTGTTCCTGCCGCGTTTCCTCGGGCTGTTCGAGGCGGCGGAGCGGGGCAAGGTCCGGCTGGCGCTGTCGGTGATCACGCTGGCGGAGATCCTGACCGGGCCGCACAAGGCGGGTTTGCCGGACCTGGCCAAGCGGTATGAAACGGCGCTGGCGAGCCGCCATTCGGTGGTACCGGTCACTGCGCCGATCGCGGGACTGGCCGCGCAACTGCGGGCGCGCTACCGGTTGAAGCTCCCGGATGCGCTGCAACTGGCGACGGCGCTCGACATCGGGGCGGCGGCGCTGGTGACGCATGACCGGGATTTTTCGGAGGTGCAGGGGATTCCGGTGCTGACTGGCGGGTGAGTCGCGTCCCCTGTCGATGGTCAATCGAGGTCCGCGTACAGCACCGCCTCCTCGATGCGCAGATCCACGCTCCCGAACGCGATCCCCTGCCCGGGATCGAAGGGATGCAGCACCCACAGCCCATCCGCCCCGCAGCGGTACACATCCGCCCGGCGCGTGTCGGGGTCGATCAGCGCGATCTCGCGCAGCGTCGGGATCTGGCGGTAGTGGGCGAACTTGGCGCCCCGGTCGTAGGCGGCGGTGCCGATCGAGAGCACCTCCACCACCAGCGTCGGATCGCGCTTGATCAGCGGACGCCCCCGGTCGGCCTCGCTGCAAGTGACGACCACGTCCGGGTAGAAGTAGCTGTTGGCGGTCTCGGCGTGCAGCTTCATGTCGCTCATGAAGGTGCGGCAGGGCGTGCCGTGCAGGTGCTGCTTCAGCGCCATCGCGACATTGAGCGCGATCGTTACATGCCGGTCCGTGGCGCCGGCCATCGCCCACACCTCGCCGTCAACGTACTCGTGGCGCTCGGTCTGGGTGACTTCCCAGGCGAGGTAATCGGCGGCGGTCATGGTCGGTTGCGGGGCGGGGTGTCCCATCGTGGTGCTCCAAATCGGGGTGCAGAGGTGATTATGGGCGGCCTCACTGGCGACAATTGAGGCTGACGCCGCTGCTGGCGTAGACGTGAATGAAAAACCTGGGGAAATCGATGAGCGATGGCTGGAGTAAAGAGGAATTGCGTGCCTCAGTCGAGGCGTACCTCGACATGCTGGACAAGGAGCGCCACCACCGGGCGTTCGTCAAAAAGCACTGTTACGAAGACTTGGCCGCTCGGTTCGGGCGCAGCGCCAAAGCCTTCGAGTATCGAATGCAGAACATCTCCTATGTCATGACGCTGCTCGGGCGCGACTGGGTGACGGGTCTGAAACCTGCCAAGAATGTGGGCGCGAATGTCATCACCGACATTCAGGCCATCCTTGCTGAACTGGAATCCGAAAAAGTGCTGCGCGAAGTGCCGTTGCAGCCGTATCGCGTTGAGCTTGTGGGCGTGAAACAGCCAGAGGCGTTTTTGACGGAGGTGCAGCGTTATGCCCGCATGGGGTCAGTACGCGGGAACGTGTTGGCGCTGGCGGGTGGACGGTGCGAAGCCTGCGACAAACCAGCCCCATTCAACGGGGCCGACGACCAGCCTTTTCTCGAAGTCCACCACGTCCGACCGTTGGCCCGGCAGGGATCGGACACCGTCGCCAATGCGGTGGCGTTGTGTCCGAACTGCCACCGTGCGGCGCATCACAGCAAGGATGCCCTGGCGCTGATTGAGCGCCTGTATCAGCAGCTAGGGCGCTTGGTGCGGGAGTGACACGCGCCGACTGACCCGCTGACTGGCCCCTGGCCTGATCGTCCACACGGATCGTGGCAGCCAGTACGCCAGCGCGGCGCATCAGGCGCTGCTGGCCAGGCACGGCCTGGTTGGCAGCATGAGCCGCAAGGGCAACTGCTGGGACAACGCGGTGATGGAGCGCTT
>NZ_JANPAB010000084.1:0-2837 GCF_031429695.1 Sphaerotilus sp. | reverse complement strand
CCCAGGCCCTGCGACCGGATCATCTGCACGACCTGCAGCTTGAAGCTCGCGTCAAAGACTCTTCGTTTCGTGTTCGTCACGTTCGTTGCCCAGGTGATTTCCACCTATCGGTGTGTGCGAAATCATTAGATCAGGACACCCGACAGGCTCCCACCCCGCTGGCGAGGATCTGCCCGTGGGGCGCTTCGTCGGTGATCGCGGTGAGTCCGGTATGAAGAGGTTTCTCGACCTTGCGAGGACCTTCGTGCCGGGAAGTCACATCCACGATCACCAGATGAGGTTGTTCATGAAACTCAGGCGTCTCCAAGACGCTACCGGTAGCGGCTGCCCAGGCAGGTATCAGCGTGGCCACGGCCTACCGCTTCGAGCACGATCCACGATTGCCTTCCGACAAGAAGCCCCGGCGCGAGCGACGGCGCGCCGATCCGCTGGTCTCGATCTTCGAGAGCGAAGTGGTCCCGCTGCTGCAGGCCGCCCCCGGCATCCGGCCGATAGCGATCTTCGACGAGTTGCGGCGGCGCCATCCCGAACTCCTTGCCGGCGTTCGCCGGACCCTTGAGCGCCGAATCCGCGCCTGGCGTGCCTTGCATGGCGAGGAACGCGACGTGATGTTCCGCCAGGTGCATGAGGCCGGTCGCATGGGGCAGTCCGACTTCACCGAGATGGGCGACCTGGCCGTCAGCGTGGCCGGCTTGCCGCTGGACCACCGGCTGTACCACTTCCGACTGGTGTGCTCGGGCTTCGAGCACGCCCACGTCATCCTGGGCGGCGAGAGCTACGTCGCGCTGGCCGAAGGCCTGCAGAACGCGCTGTGGGCGCTGGGTGGGGCGCCGCGCGAGCATCGCAGCGACAGCCTGTCGGCGGCGTACCGCAATCTCGACGCCGATGCGCGCGAGGACCTGACCTCGCGTTACGACGCCCTGTGCGCGCACTACCAGATGGAGCCCACCCGCAACAACCGCGGCGTGGCCCACGAGAACGGCGCCATCGAGAGTTCGCACGGGCACTTGAAGCACGCGGTGCGCGACGCACTGCTGCTGCGCGGTGCCGTGGACTTCGCCGACCTGGCCGCCTACCGCCGATTCATCGACGAGATCGTCAGCCGCAAGAACACCCGCAACGGCCCTCGCATCGACGCCGAACGTTCGCTGCTGCAGCCCTTGCCGCCGACGCGCACCTGCGACTACGAGGAGACCTTCGTCTGCATCACCTCGTCGGGCGGCTTCACGCTGCGCAAGGTCTTCTACACCGTGCCCTCCCGGCTGATCGGGCATCGGGTGCGCGTTCGGCTCTATGACGACCGGCTGGAGTTGCTGCTGGGCGCGACCTTGCTGATGACACTGCAGCGCGGCCGCAGTGGTGCCAACGGCAAGCACGGCCACGTCGTCGACTACCACCACGTCATCCATGCGCTGCGGCGCAAACCAATGGCGCTGCTCAGCCTGGTCTACCGCGACCAGCTCTTCCCCCGGCAGGCCTACCGCCGAACGTTCGAGTTCCTGTGCGAGGAGTTGCCCGAGCGAGCGGCCTGCAAGCTGATGGTGGCGCTGCTGAGCCTGGCGCACGACCGCTCCTGCGAGGCGCAGTTGGCGGCCGTGCTGACCGATGATCTGGCGCATCGGCGCCTGCCCGACATCCTGGCCTTGCTGGCCCGCTTCGCGCCGGATCCGGCCCGCTTGCCGGACGTCTCGGTGCAACTGGCACCGCTGAGTTCCTACGACGTCCTGATGGAGGTGTCGGCATGAACGAGACCTTCGATGCCGCGCGGCTGACACTGCTGCTGTCGGAGTTGCGCCTGCCGGCCACCAAGCAGCTCTGGGCCAGCTTCGCCGAACAGTCGGACAAGGAGGGTTGGCCGGCCGCCCGGCTGCTCACGGTGATCGCCGAGAACGAGTTGGCCGAGCGCGACCGGCGGCGCATCGAGCGGCACCTGGCCGAGGCCAAGCTGCTGCCGGGCAAGACGCTGGACAACTTCGACTTCAACACCGTGCCCATGGTCTCCAAGGCCCAGGTGATGGCGCTTTGCGCTGGCGACGAATGGCTGCGCAATGGCTCCAACATCCTCCTGCTGGGACCACCGGGCGGCGGCAAGTCGCACCTGTCCTCAGCCATCGGCCTGGCGCTGCTGGAGAAGGGCTGGCGTGTGCTGTTCGCGCGGACCTCGGATCTCGTGCAGCGTCTGCAGGTGGCCCGCCGGGAGCTGGCATTGGAGGCGGCCCTGACCAGACTCGACCGCTTCGACGTGCTGATCCTGGACGACCTGGCCTATGTCAGCAAGGACCAGGCGGAATCGTCCGCCCTGTTCGAGCTGATCAGCACGCGCTACGAGCGGCGCTCGATGATCATCACGGCCAATCAGCCGTTCGGTGAATCGGGAAAAGTCTTCCAGGATCCCGCCATGACCCTGGCCGCTGTGGACCGGCTTGTCCACCACTCCACCATCTTCGAGATGAACGTGGAGAGCTACCGTCGGCGCACCGCCATTGAACGCAAGCAAGTCGGTGCAGGACGGCCCGCCAGCTATGCGACACCGAAGAATGTCGGCGGGTCTCAACCCGGTGAGCACCCGCCTGTCGCATAGAGCCGCCCCGCGACAATCAACTGTCGGGCATGATGGTCGCGCCGCGACACTGTTCTCATCCAGATTGTCGCGCGCCTCTCAGCCAGATTGACGCGCCACAAACTTGCGCCGCGCATGCGCCGCGCAGGCGGCCGAGACGCGCTGCGGGAAGACCTTGGGGTCGAGCACCACGTCATAGCCGCCGTAGCGGTCGCACACTAGCGTGCCGCTCCAGGGCGGATCCCGGTTCTCGGCGGGCCGGTCGGCCTGGCTGCCG
>NZ_JANPAB010000083.1:0-24805 GCF_031429695.1 Sphaerotilus sp. | reverse complement strand
GCAGGTGGTGGAGTTGCAGGTGCGGGCCGCAGTGCTCAACCGCTTCACCCACTTGGGCACCCCGGTGACGCGGGCTGTGGCGTAACTCCGTCTGGGGTCAGGGGAAACTCAGCCTCGGCTGGGTTATGCAACAAAGCCCTGTCAAGGTAGCCGACAACGCCCGCGCCGCCGCCGCCCGCGAGGAAGCGACGCTGCATGTCCTGGCCGTCGGCGTCACCGAGTACCACGACGCCGACCTGCGCCTGAAATACGCCGCCCGCGACGCCGAGGACATCGCCGAACGGTTCCGCCAGCGCGGCGGCGCCTTGTTCAAGCAGCGCGTCAACGCCACCGCCCTGACCGACGCTCGAGCCACCGTCGCCAACATCGAGGCCACGCTCAAGGCGATGGCGGCCAAGGCCCGGCCGAACGACACCTTCGTGCTCTACATGGCGGGCCACGGCACCGTGCTGGCCGACAGCGGCGAATACCACTTCCTGCCCCATGAGCTGGTCTACGAGAACGACCAGTCCATCAGCCGCCAAGCCGTCAGCCAGAGCCGCCTGCGCACCTGGATGAGCTGGCTGCCGGTGCGCTCGCTGCTGCTGCTCGACACCTGCCGCGCCGGCAACGTCGTGCAACTGGCCTCGCGGGCGGGCGAGGAAAAAGGCGCCTTCGCCAGCCTGATCCGCCTGAGCAACCGCGCCGTGATCGTCGCCAGCAGCAGCGACAAGATGGCGCTCGAAGGCTACAAGGACCACGGCGTGTTCTCGTGGGTGGTGCTCGACGCGCTGGACAACGCCGACTACGACAACAACGGTCAAGTCGATGTCACCGACATCGCCACGCATGTGCGCCGGCTCGTGCCCGAGATCACCGAGAAGACATTCAAGTACCGGCAGGTGCCGATGCAGGACACGCCGGGGGATCCGTTCGCGGTGGCACAGCCGGTGAGGCGGGGAGTGAAAAAGTGAGCGATGCCTCTTCCCCTCAAACGGCTGACCGCATCGCCACCCTGCTGGCCACCCCCGAAAGCCGCACCCTCGACTTCAAGCGCATCAGCGGCAAGCAAGGCCGGCTGTACGAGACGGTCTGCGCCTTTGCCAATGCCGAAGGCGGCTGGCTGGTCATTGGCATCGGGGACGCCAAGGCCGTGAAACCGGGCGACCCATCGGCGAGCCGCCTGTTCGGCATTGAGGAGAACCCAGAGGGCTTCGACGACTTCCGGCGCGAGCTGCTTCACCGCTTCACGCCCGCCATCACCGGGCTGCATTGGCTGCGTCTGCCCTGGACGCTGCACCACGGGCAGCCTGGGCATGTGGTGCTGCTCCGGGTGGAGAAAAGCGAGCAGATCCACTCCATCGTCGGCAACGGCACCTGGACGCGCATGGACGCCAGCAACCGCGAGCTGAGCGCGGTGGAGATTGCGGAACTGGCCTACCGGCGCGGTGTGCGCAGCGCCGTGGCCGAGGTGGTGCCGATCCGGCTGGACCTGCTGGACACCAGCACCTGGCGCACCTTCGTGGCCGCACGCGGCCTGCGCAGCGGTACCATCGCGGAGCAGTTGCGGCGTCTGGGCTTGGCCGATGTGGTGGACGGCGAGGTCCGGCCGACACGCGCCGCCGTCCTGCTGTTCGCGGAAGAACCGGGGAGCCTGCTGGCGGCCCATGACACGCGGGCCGACATCCGCGTGATGGTGTACGACGGCAAACAGCCGCTACCAGGGGCCACACCCAACCTACGCAAACCCGCCAAGACCGTGCGCGGCCCGCTGGTCGATCAGATCGATGCAGCGGTGCGACTGGTGCTGGACGAACTGGCGGCCGGCCTGACGCTGGCCAGCAGCGGCTTCAGGGCACGGCATGTGTACCCGGAGCGGGTGGTGAAGGAGGCCATCGTGAACGCCGTGATCCACCGCGACTATCGGCTGAACCGCGACATCTTCATCCGCATCTTCGACGACCGCATCGAGGTGGAAAGCCCCGGCTTGCTCCCTGGTCGCATCACCCCAGACAACATCGCCAGGGCGGGAAGTAAGGCGCGTAACCCGCTCATCGCGCAGAACCTGCGCGAATTTCCTGTACCACCCAACATTGATGCAGGCGAGGGCGTGAAGATGATGTTCTCGGAGATGGCGGCGGCCAAGCTCTACCCACCGCAGTACCGGCAGTCCACCGAGGCGGCCGTCGAGAGCGTGACGGTGACGCTGCTGAACCTCGAACGCCCCAGCGTGTGGGACGAGGTGAGCGACTGGATCGACCGGGAGGGGTCGATCGGCAACGCCAGGCTGCGTGCCATCAGCGGCTGGGACACGCTGGCCGCATCCCGACAGTTGCGCCAATGGGTCAGCCAAGGTCTGCTGGAGCCGCTGCCTGCGGCGTCTCGCCAGCAAGCCCGGTACACCAAGCCCTCGAAAGAGACGCAGGACCAAGGTTCATTATCTTGGTCATTTGATAATGAAACGCCAGGTTGAGTAAAAACCATTCAAATCAACGACTTGCAGCGTAGTTCATTATCTCGTGAGGCAAATGAAGGCGGCGCCAGACAGCGCCGCCTCCTCTGAAGCACAGACTGATCAGGCAGCCTTCACCTTCAACCGCCAAGCGTGCAGCAGCGGCTCCGTGTACCCACTCGGCTGCGTCTGCCCCTTGAACACCAGATCCAGCGCCGCCTGATAAGCTGCACCGTCCTGATTCGCCGCCAGCGACTTGTAGAGCGGATCACCCGCGTTCTGCCCATCCACCACCACCGCCATGCGCGCAAACGCCTCGCGCACCTGTGCCTCGCTCACAACCCCGTGCAGCAGCCAGTTGCACAGGTGCTGGCTCGAAATCCGCAGCGTCGCCCGGTCTTCCATCAGCCCCACGCCGTTGATGTCCGGCACCTTCGAGCAGCCCACGCCCTGGTCGATCCAGCGCACGACGTAGCCGAGGATGCCCTGCACGTTGTTGTCGATCTCCTGCTGGCGCTCGGTGGCGCTCCACGTCACGTCGGCGGCGACCGGCACCGTCAGCAGGTCGTTCATCAGCTTGTCCGTCAGCGCCGGGTTGGTGGCGTCGCCGCTGGCCTCAATCTGCTGCTGCACCGCCGACACGTTGACCTGGTGGTAGTGCAGCGCGTGCAGCGTGGCGGCGGTCGGGCTGGGCACCCAGGCGGTATTCGCACCGGCCTTCGGGTGGGCCACCTTCTGCTCCAGCATCGCGGCCATCAGGTCCGGCATCGCCCACATGCCCTTGCCGATCTGTGCGCGACCACGCAGCCCGCAGGACAGGCCGATCAGCACGTTGCGGCGCTCGTAGGCCGCGATCCAGGCGCTGGACTTGATGTCACCCTTGCGCAGCATCGGGCCGGCGTGCATGGCGGTATGCATCTCGTCGCCGGTGCGGTCGAGGAAGCCGGTGTTGATGAACGCCACACGCGACGACGCAGCGGCAATGCACGCCTTCAGGTTCGTGCTGGTGCGGCGCTCCTCGTCCATGATGCCGAGCTTGACGGTGCTGTCGGGCAGGCCGAGCAGTTGCTCGACGCGGCCGAACAGCTCGCCCGCAAACGCCACTTCGGCCGGGCCGTGCATCTTCGGCTTGACGATGTAGACCGAGCCGCTGCGGCTGTTCTTCAGGCCGTTGGCGCCGTGGCGCTGCAGGTCGTGCAGCGCGATGGTGGTCGTCACGACGGCGTCCAGGATGCCCTCGGGGATTTCCTGGCCCTCGGCGCCCCAGAGGATGGCCGGGTTGGTCATCAGGTGGCCGACATTGCGCACGAACATCAGCGAGCGGCCGTGCAGCACGACTTCGCCGCCGTTCGGGCCGGTGTAGACCCGGTCGGCGTTCAGGCGGCGGGTGAAGGTCTTGCCGCCCTTGGTGACTTCCTCGGTCAGCGTGCCGCGCTGGATGCCGAGCCAGTTGCGGTAGGCGAGCACCTTGTCCTCGGCGTCCACGGCGGCGACCGAGTCTTCCAGGTCGAGGATGGTGGACAGCGCCGACTCGATCACCACGTCGGACACGCCAGCGGCGTCGGTCTTGCCGGTGGCGGTGGTGCGGTTGATCAGGATGTCGATGTGCATCCCGTTGTTCACCAGCAGGATCGAGGTCGGCGCCGCAGCGTCGCCCTGGTAGCCAACAAACTGGGCCGGGTTGTCCAGACCGGCGGTGGCGCCGCCCTTCAGCGACACGACCAGCTGGCCGCCTTCGACGCGGTAGCCGGTGGCATCCTTGTGCGTGGCGCCGGCCAGCGGGGTGGCCTGGTCGAGGAAGTTGCGGGCGAACTCGATCACGCGGGCGCCGCGCACCGGGTTGTAGCCGCCGGCCTTTTCTGCGCCATTGGCCTCGGAGATGGCGTCCGTGCCGTACAGCGCGTCGTACAGCGAACCCCAGCGCGCGTTGGCGGCGTTCAGCGCGTAGCGGGCGTTGAGGATCGGCACCACCAATTGCGGGCCGGCCTGCAGCGCGAGTTCGGCGTCCACGTTGGCCGTGGTGGTCGGCACGGTTTCGGGCACCGGGACGAGGTAGCCGATCTGCGTCAGGAAGGCGCGGTAGGCGGCCATGTCGGCGATCGGGCCGGGATGCGCCTTGTGCCAGGCGTCCATGTCGAGCTGGATGCGGTCGCGCTCGGCCAGCAGCGCGGCGTTCTTCGGCGCCAGGTCACTGACGATGGCGCCGAAGCCGGACCAGAACGTCGCCGGGGCAACGCCGGTGTTCGGCAGCACTTCATCCTCGATGAAGCGGAACAGTTCGGTGGCCACCTGGAGGCCGTGGATCGTGGTGCGTGCGGTCATGGTGTGAAACCTCAGGAAGGAAAGAAATTCAGGACATCGCGCAGGCTGCTGCCCACGCGGGTCGGCTCGGTGCCGAGTGTGTCGAGCGGCGCGCCGGCCCGGTTGACCCACAGCGTCGTGTAGCTGAACCAGGTGGCGCCGAGCGCGTCCCAGCCGTTGCTGGAGACGAACAGGATCTGTTTCGCGGGCAAGCCGAGCGTCTTCGGGCCGAGGGCGTAGGCGCGCGGATCGGTCTTGAAGGCGCGCGCCGGCTCGACGCTGATGACGTGGTCGAGCAGCGGCCCCAAGCCGGCGCTGCGCACCGCGATGCCGAGCATGTCGGGGTCGCCGTTGCTGAGGATGCCGGTCGGGATGCCGCGGGCCTTCAGGCCCTCCAGCACCTCGCGCACTTCGGGAAAAGCACTCAGGTGGCGGTACTGGTTCATCAGCCGGTCCTCGGACTCGGGCGTCAGGGCCAGTTGCAGCCGTGCGCCGGCGTAGCGCAGCGCAGCGCGGGTGATGTCCCAGAACGGGCGGTAGCGGCTGCCGTCGGGCGCGCTCATGGTGATGAGCCGCGTGTAGTCGATCTGCTTCTCGCGCCACAGCAGCGAGAGCGCCTCGCCCCGGCCGGGAAAGAGTTGCTCGGCCGTCAGCGCGACGCTGTAGACATCGAACAGCGTGCCGTAGGCGTCGAACAGGACGGCCTGAGGGGCGGCGGCAGAGGACAGCTTGTGCATGGTGATGCGACTGTATTGCAACCCTGCAGAATCATTGATGGTCTGAATATCGAATGATTTGTGACCTGAATGCAGGTAATCCACAATCCGGCATGGACCGCCTCAAGCAACTCGAAACCTTCACCGCCGTCGTCAGCCGCGGCAGCCTGACCGCCGCCGCACTGGCCGAAGGGGTGGCGCCCGCGGTGATCGGCCGGCGGCTGGACGCGCTGGAGGAGCGCCTGGGCGTCAAGCTGCTGGTGCGCACCACCCGCAAGCTCACGCTGACGCACGAGGGCAGCGCCTTCCTTGAAGACTGCACCCGCGTGCTCGCGGACCTCGCCAGCGCCGAGGCCAGCGTCAGCGCCGGCGGCGTGAAGGCGAGCGGCCATGTGCGCATCACCGCACCGGGCGGCTTCGGGCGCCGGCATGTGGCGCCCTTGCTGCCCCGGTTCCTCGCCCTGCACCCCGAGGTGTCGCTGTCGCTGAATCTGTCGGACCGCATCATCGACATGGTCAACGAGGGTTACGACTGTGCCGTGCGCGTCGGCGACATGCCCGACTCCAGCCTGATCTCCGTGCGGCTGGCCGACAACCGCCGCCGCTGCGTGGCCGCGCCGTCCTACCTGGCGCGGGCCGGCACGCCGCAGCAGCCGCTCGACCTGATGCGCCACGAATGCCTCACGCTCAGCTCCGAGGCCAGCCAGTCGCGCGGCTGGGCGTTCCGGGTCGATGGCGAAGTGCAGTACCTGCGCCCGCCCGGCAGGCTCGATTGCTCGGACGGCCAGGTGCTGCACGCCTGGTGCCTGCAGGGGCTGGGGCTGGCATGGCGCAGCACCTGGGAGGTCGAGGCGGACCTGCGTGCCGGCCGGCTCGTCAGCGTGCTGGACGAGCACGCCGCACCGCCCAATGGCATCTACGCCGTGCTGCCGCATGTGCGGCATCTGCCGCTGCGGGTGCGGCTGTGGGTGGACTTCCTGAAGCACAGCTACAGCGCGCCGGGTTACTGGAGCGCCGACTGATCCACCTCCCGCACACGGGTTGTCGTGGCTGGCATGATCGCGGCATCGGCGGTAACAATTCACGCCTGACCTGACACAAGGAGCACTCCCATGAAGATGGACGACCAGCGCGAGAGCAGCAAGGTGGAAGACCGCCGCGGACCAGGCGGCTTCGGCGGCGGCGGTGGACTGCCCGGCGGACGCCGCGGCGTCGGGCTGGGCACGGTGGCGCTGGCCGTCGTCGCGGGCTGGGTGTTCGGCATCAACCCGCTGACCATCATCAATGTGCTGGGCGGCATGGACGGTGCCAGCGAGCCGGCGGTCGTGCAGCAACCTGCGCCCGGCACCCGCGCCGCGCCGCAGCAGGACGAGAGCACCCGCTTCATCTCCAAGGTGCTGGCCTCGACCGAGGACGCCTGGGACGGCGTGTTCCGCCAGGCCAATGCGCAGTACCAGAAACCGGTGCTGGTGCTCTACCGCGGCGCCACGCGCACCGCCTGCGGCACCGGTCAGGCGGCGATGGGGCCGTTCTACTGCCCCGGCGACTCGAAGGTCTACCTCGACCTCGACTTCTTCGACACGATGCGCCGCCAGCTCGGCGCGCCGGGCGACTTCGCGCAGGCGTATGTCGTCGCGCACGAGGTCGGCCACCACGTACAGCACCTGATGGGCATCACCGACAAGGTCGACAGCCTGCGCGAGCGCGTCAGCGAAACGCAGGCCAACGCGCTGTCGGTGCGGCTGGAGCTGCAGGCGGACTGCTTCGCCGGTGTCTGGGCCCACAACGCCGAGCAGGCGAAGAGCTTCCTCGAAACCGGCGATCTGGAGGAGGCGATGAACGCCGCTTCGCAGATCGGCGACGACACGCTGCAGCGCAACGCCGGTGCCCGCGTGCGGCCGGAGAGCTTCACCCACGGCAGCAGCCAGCAGCGCATGGCGTGGTTCAAGCGCGGGCTGCAAAGCGGACAGATCGCGCAGTGCGACACCTTCCAGGCGCGCAACCTCTGAAACCGAACCAGCTCAAGCCGGTTCAGGCCGGCGAAGCCCCGAACCACCACGCCACCACCGCGAAGCTGCCGAAGGCCAGCACGGTCGAGGCCAGGATGATCCGGGCGATGCGGCCGTTGTCGGCGCCATAGCGCTCGGCCAGCAGCGAGACGTTGCTGGCGCTGGGCAGCGCGGCGGCCAGCACCAGCACCATCAACTGGAAATCGCTCAGCGCCAGCCCCGCCGCCTGCGCCGCCGAGGCCGCTGCCCACACCAGCAGCGGATGCACCACCAGCTTGATCAGCGCCACCGGCAGGAAGCGCCTGACCGGCATCGACGCGCCGGGGCGACCCTGCGCATCCAGTCCCGAGCGCCACAGCACCGCACCGATCGTGAACAGTGCGACCGGGCTGGCCGCGTCGGCGAGCATGCCCGCAACCTTGGCGAGCGGCCCCGGCAGCGCGAACCCGGTCACCGAGGCCAGCGCACCCAGCCCGATCGACCACGGCAGCGGATTGACCAAGGCTGCACGCAGCGAACGGGCGATCGCCGCCCGTGCCGCCGCGGCGTCACCGGCATGGCTGGCGGCCGGGTCGTCATGGTGCAGTTGCGCGAGGGCGATGCACAGGGAGCTGGTGACGAACAGATCGGCCAGCACCGTCGTGATCGTCGGTCCCGCCGCCGCCGGCCCGACCAGCGCCACCAGCAGCGGCACGCCCATGAAGCCGGTATTCGGAAACGCGGCCACCAGCGCGCCGAACGCCGTGTCGCGCAGGTTGCCCGCCGCCCGGCGTGTCGTCACCACCGTGAGCGCCACCACGGCCAGGGCGCACAGCAGGTACACGCCCAGCACCACCGGGTCGAACAGCTCGCGCACCGGCAAGTTCGCCCCGAAGCGGAACAGCATGCACGGCAGCGCGAAGTACAGGACAAATGCATTCAGCCCCGGCACCGCCGCCAGCGGCAGCAGCCCGCGCCGCGCCGCCAGATAGCCGATGAGGATCAGGGCGAAGAAGGGGACGGTGACGGAGAAGATGGCCTGCATGGGGCGAAGTATCCCAGCCACTTGCGCACCTGGCGCACGGCATCGGCCTGCATCAGCGCCAGTGCGCGATCGAGGTGGCCCTGCACCACGGCGCGGTGGCGGCGCTCGCGGTCGGCCTCGCCGAGCCAGCCGTGGTCGCGGGCAATCTGCGTGTCGCTGCGGCCATCGACTGCGGCCATCAGCACGTCGCGCGCCAGCGGATCAAGCAGCCCGAGGCGGTGCAACAGTTCGTGCTCGGCCAGCGCCGTCAGCGACACGGCGCCGTGGTGGTCCAGCAGCGGACGCAGCGTTTCAACCAGCAGTTGCGGCGAGCGGCTGTCGCCGAGCAGCTTCTTCAGCGCGCTGGCCCGCTGCAGTTCGACCACGCCCTCTTCCTTGTTCAGCGCACGGGCAATGCCGTAGTTGGTCTGGCCACGCAGCACGCGGCTGATCACCTCGCGCTCGGCCGGCGTGAGCCCGTCCAGCACGATCTGCAGCAGGCGGCGCTCGTGCTCCGCCGCCTGGCGCAGCGCAGGTTCACGGGCCAGGAAGCGGCGGATCGTGTCCTTCAGCTCGTCCAGCGGCGCCTGCTTGGAGAAAAAGTCGACATCGGCCCGGCGCGTGACCTGCTGCACCGCCAGCCGCACGTCGCCGCCATGCGGCCCGGTCAGAAAGACCACCGGCATCGGGCAGCGCTGTGCCAGCAGCCGGTTGAAGAGTTGCAGGCCGTTCATCGACCCTGGCGGCTCGAAGTCGATGTCCAGCGTCACCACACCGCGCCGCAGCCACAGCGGTTCGGCCAGGAACGCCTCGCCGCTCGCATAGCCGCGTGCGGCGAAATCATCCGCGCGCAAGCTGTAGAGCAGACCGTCGCGGTACTCGTCATAGTCATCGACGACATGCACCAGAGGTGCTTCGACCTGCGGATCAGGCGACAGGCTGGACGGGTGCATGGGTCGATTCCTCGGGCACGGCGGGCGGGGTCAGCGGCAGCGTGATGATGAAGTCGGCGCCACGCGGCAGGTTGTCGGTGACGATCAGGCGCCCGCCGAGTTTCTCGACCCAGTGCCGGCAGATGTAGAGGCCCCAACCGCTGCCACCGCGGCGGGTGGAATAGCCGTGCTCGAACACCTTCTCGCACAAGGCAGCCGGGACGCCGGGGCCGCGGTCACGCACATGGATCTGCACCTGGCCTGCGTCCTCGTCCAGGTAGTTCTCGACGCTGATCAGCCGGTTGGTGAGGGGCGTGGTCTCCATCACCGAGATGGCGTTGTGCAGCAGGTTGCTGAGCACTTCGCACAGGATCAGCCGGTCCATCGTGATCGCAGGCAACTCGGCCGAAACCGCGTTGTGCATGACCACGCGGTGTGTGGCGGCATAGCCGCTCACCTGCGCCATCGCGTCGGTGACGGTGTCGCGCAGCAGCGAGGGCTCCTTGGCCGCCTCGTCGCGCAGCACGGGGCGGTAGCGTTCGACGATGTCGTGCAGGTGTTGCGCGGCCCGGCCGGCGATGCGCACCCCCTCGTCCAGCAAGTCGTGGCGGCCGGCCTTCAGGTGCTTGGCCACACCGTCGAGTGCCACCAGACAGGCCCCGCTGTGGTTGGACAGCTTGTGCAGCAGCTCGCCCGAGCGATGGCCCATCAACTGGATCAAGGAATCCTGGCGCAGTTTCAAGGCGTCCTGGCGCAGTTGTTCGTTCAGGGATTCGAGTTCGCGCCGGTAGTCGCGCTGCGAGCGGCTGAGCCAGCGCAGACTCCCGCCGACCAGCCCCACCAGTCCGACCGCCAGCACCGACAGCAACACCTGCACCTGCCGCACGGCGACAGGCACTCCGTCCGATGGCCCCAAAACGACAGCCAGCGGCGGTGCCATGGACTGGTACCGCTGCACCAGCACCAGCGGCGGCTGGCTGCCCGGCACGGCGTGGAGCCGGTCGGAGAAGCGGCCGGTCGGCGCCTCCAGCTCGACGGGCCCGCCGCGCGCCAGCGCCGTGCGGGCCCGTGCGAGGTAGTCGGGCGTGGCGAAGTCCTCGGTTTCGCCGTGCAGATAGCGCTCGGGCTGGCCGTCGTCGAGCCGCAGCAGGTGCGCCTCGACCAGCCCCGGCTGGTCGGCGCTGCAGCGCAACGCGGTCGCGCTCAGCGGCAGGAGGTCCAGGTCGCTGCGGCGCTGGGTCGGACTCAGCTGGACCCAGGCGCCGATCAGCTGACGGGCGCAGGCGTCGCCGGCCACGGTGTCGCGCGGGCGGTCAGCCGCCGTGGGTACCGCCACGGCCTGGGCGGCGCGGTTCGGGTCCAGCCGCGCCGGCAGCAACTCCCAGATCAGCGCCAGCAGCAGCGTCACGGTGCCGACGGCGGCGGCCACCGCCAGGCGCCGCAGCCAGCGGATGCGCTGGCGCGGTGCGGCGGGCCATGTGCCGCTGGTGGCCATCAGCCGCCGCCCAGCCGGGAACAGGTATCGCGGCGCCAGCCACTCACCGGGCGCTGCGCATCGACCTCGCGCCACTTGGCGTGGTGCGGCGCTTGCCCAAGCGCAGGCAATTCGCGCTCGATCAGCCGCCCCAGGCGCTGCAGTTGCCGGCAGCGGCGCTGCTGGTAAGCCGTGCGCTGCGGCGAGAAGTCGAAGGCCATCAGCAGCGCGCGCACTGCCAGCGTGGACACGGGCTGTGCCACCCAGGGGTAGTCGCCGCTGTCGATGCGGGCCGTTTCGTAGCCCACGGTGCCGGCGGGCAGCTCCAGCGACAGCAGGTGAACGCTGTCCAGTGGACGGGCCGGGTGGTCGCGCAGGGCGTCGAGACTGACCAGATTCGGCGTGGGCTTGCCAGCCACGATCACCATCGCATCGGCGCGGCCCGTGAGCACGCTGCACAGCGCGGCAGCCGCCGTCTGCTGGCTGTCCAGGCTGGCGGGCACCACACCGGCAGCGCGCAGCAAGTTTTCGGCCGTGTGCAGACTGCCCTGCGAGCTGGCCGCAGTGACCACGCGCCGACCCGCCAGATCGCCCAGCGTCTGCACGCCAGTGCGGGCCAGCACATGCACTTCCTCGGCATACAGCGGCAGCACCAGCCGCAGCAGCATGGCGGCCTTGCGGTTCGCGGGATCGTCCGAGCGCGCCAGCCACGCCAGGATGTCCGACTGCGCGAAGCCCAGCGCAGCGTTTTCGTTCGGATCAGCGAGCTTGCGCAGATTGTCCAGGCTGCCCAAGGTCTCGCGGTTGAACAGCGGCACACCTTGCTGGCGCGCCACCGCAACGAGGTCGTCGGCCACCGCGTGGTAAGTGCCCGTGGCACTGCCGCTGACCAGCCCGATCGGATCGACCCGCGCCGGCGCGCTGGCCGCCTCGGCGATCGACACCAGACGGGACGCCGCCGTCAGCTCGCCCATGCGACGGGACAGCGTGTCCACACAGGCCGCGGGTGTCAGACTGCTCCCCCGGGGGGTGCCCACGCTGGCTGTGGAAATGGCGTCGTTGCCGGGATCCTGCCGCACCATCGGCCACAGCGCCCCCCCGCAGGCGAGAACGCCCGCCACCACCACCGAGCCGCGCAACCAGCGGTCGGTGCTCAACCCTGCCGTCAGCCAGGGCAGCAGCAGCCCGATCAGCAGCACCCCCAGGCCCACGATCAGCAGCGGCCCATTGACCGCGGCCCACCCCGTCACAGATCCCACCACACCAGCCTCCCAGCACCGCGCGAATTCGTGAACTTCTCGACATTCTAGAAGGATGGTCCTGCTGGAAACGGCAGCACCTCCGGTGATGTCTGTGAGGTCGGTGATGTCGGTGGCGCCAGCGATGCAGGGGTGCCCCCATATGGAAGGCAGCCGCACCCACGGGCATCCTGCATGCACCGACGCGAACCCCGCGTCCCGCACCAGGAGCCGACGATGCACACCGCCGCACCCCATGACCTCCGGCACCAGTTGCGCGCCACCCAGCTCGCCCGCCCGCTGACCTGGGCGCTCGGCCTGGGCAGTGCGCTGGTCGTGGCCCCCGTGGTCTTCACCATCGTCCAGGGCATGGTCGGGCTGATGGTGGCCGGCGCGCTCGGCATGGCCGGCGTGCAGCTCGCGCCAGTCCTCGCGCTCAAGCTGGCCAACCTGCGCCTGCGGCTGATGCAGGGCGAGGCGCGCGGCAGCCCCCTGCCCACGCTGGAAAACCTGCTGCTGGACCGCCGCGCTGCGCTCACCGAGGCCAGCGTCCAGCTCCAGAACGCGATCGCCCAGATCGATGCCTTTGTCGACCAGGCTGGCGAGTTCGCGCGCCGCAACCCGGACGCCGCCCCGCGCTGGCTGGAACGCGCCGGCCGCGCCACCCAGCTGCGCGAGCAGAAGAAGCGCGCGCTGCGCACAGCGGCGGAGTCGGTCGCCGCCTTCGAGCAGGAGGTGGACCGTGCCCGCACCGAGTGGGCGCTGGTCGAGGCAGAACGTGCGCTGAGCAGCTCGCTCGGCGCTACCCGCGGCGACCCGATGGAGCAGTTGCTGGAGCGCACTGCACTCGACAGCGTGCGACTGGAGATGAACCGGGCTTTCGCCAGCCTCGAAACCGAACTGGTCCTGGACCTGCAGACCCTGCCCAAGGACGGCCAGGAAGGAGCCCCCCGGCCATGAACTACCGACTCCTCACGTCGCTGCTGCTGATGGCCGTGCTGGTGGCGCTCTACCTGTGGTGGAGCCCACCCGAAGAACCGGCCACAGCCGCAGCGCCCGCCCCCGCCGTCAACCAGGGCAGCGGGCCAGGGCCACTCGGCACGCTCAAGATCTTCTGATCCCCTCGACCGGAGCACCCCATGACCGCCTGCACCACCCTCCGCATCTGGACCACGGCCACAGCCATGGCGCTGACCACCCCGCTGACCACGGCCCAAAGCACGCTGCTGGTGTCCACCGGCTTGCCACAAGGCACCTACGCCTCGATGTTCAAGGACCTGTCCGAGGTCTGCGGTGCCGCCGCCGGCCTGGCGCTGGTCGAGAAACCCGCGTCCGGCTCGAACGAGTCGATCGACCGGCTGCTGCACAACGAGGTCGCGGCGGCGTTCGTGCAGACCGACGTGCTGCACGCGCGGCGCACCACCGAAGACCTCGGCCGCATCCGCGCCCTGGTCGCCCTGCACCCGGAGCCGGTCCACCTGCTGGCGCTGGCCGCGCCGCTGGTCGAGGGCGGCGTGCTGGGCATCGGCGGGCGCAACGTGGTGTTCAACACACTCGGCGACCTGGGCAAGCGCCGGGTGGGTGCCTGGGGCGGCGGGACGGTGACCGCGCGGCTGGTGCAGCTCCAGGCCGAGATCGACTACAGCGTCACCGAGTTCAACGGCCCCGAGGACGCGATGCAGGCACTGCGCAGCCGCCGCATCGATGCGGTGCTGGCGGTCGGCGGCGCGCCGCTGGCGTGGATGGCGGGGCTGGACCGCAGCGTGAAGCTCCTTTCGGTGCCGGAGCCCTGGGCATCGCGGCTGCGCCATGTCTACCGTCCGGCCAAGCTCAGCTACAGCCAACTGGGTGCGCAGGGGGTGGCGACGGTCGCCACCGAAGCCGTGCTGGCGGTGCGGGAGGTGCGTTCCGCGGCAGCGGCCGCCCCGCTGCTGAAGCTGCGCGCCTGCCTGCAGCAGCAGCTCGACGCGCTGCGTGACACCGTCGGCCACCACAGCGCCTGGGCACAGGTGGAGGCAGGTGCCGCGCCGCACTGGCCAGTGTTCGAGCGCAGCGCTGCCCGCGCGACCGCCCAGCGCTGAACCCACCGTGGGGTCATGGAGCGGAGGTGACAATCCGCCCTTGACCGTGCCGCGGAGCCTTGCACTTTGAGCCCCTTGATCTTCCCCGCCCTCCCTGCCCTGCGCTGGCTGGCGCGCAGCGCCGTCGTGCTGTCGCTGCTGTGCGCGGTCGGCCTGTCCTGGCTCTTCCACCACGGCCCGGCGCGCACCGGCTGGGTCGAGCTGCTGCGCTACGTGCCGTTCCTGGCCTATGCCGTGCCGGCGGTGCTCGCGCTCGGGCTGTCGTTCCTGCTGGGCTGGGCGTGGCGACTCGTTGCGGCGGGGGCACTCGGGCTGGTGCTGGTGTCGGTGATGGACCTCTCGCTCGGCCTCGGCCGCACCGACCTGCCCTCCGACGCGCCGGGCACCCGCACCGTGCGCGTCATGACCTACAACATCAAGTCCTACCGCGCGGTGTTCCGCGAGGGCGGCTTCGTGCAGTTGAACAACGAGATCGCGCAGCAGCAGCCTGACATCCTCGTCATGCAGGATGCCCGCGAGGTCTCGCGCCAGGGGGATCTGCCCTACGGCATGCGCGCGGTGTTGCCCAAGCACAAGCTCTATGCCTATGGGCAGTACGCCGTGGCCAGCCGTTTCCCGGTCAACGGTTGCGCACCGGCCGACATGTCGCTGAAGAACGAGAAACACGAGTACGTTCGCTGCACGGTGGACATTGATGGCACCCGCATCGACCTCGTCACCGCCCACCTGCTCACCCCGCGCGAGGGCCTGAACGCCACCCGCGAGGAACGCCTGAGCGGCCTGGATGACTGGCGTGCCAACTTCGCTGACCGCCTGACCCAGGCCGACCGCATCGTCGGGGCACTGGCGCCGCTGAAGCAGCCCACCATCGTCGCTGGCGACCTGAACGCGCCCGAGCACTCGGTCGTGGTGCAGACCTTCCTTGGGCTCGGCTTGCGCGACGCGTTTTCCGCTGGTGGCCGCGGCTGGGGCTTCACCCACGGGCATTCGCTCAAACCGGGGGTGAGCTTCCTGCGCATCGACCACATCCTCGTCAGCCCGGAGATCGGCGTGCGCAATGCCTGGGTCGGCTGGCGTGGCGGCTCGGAGCACCGGCCCGTGGTGGCCGATCTTGTGGTCCCCACCCGATGAGCGACGTGGTCCACAGCGCGTTCTACCGTTTCACCCGGCTGGACGATCCCGCCGCGGTCGCCGACGCCTTGCGCACGCGCAGCCGCGACGTGCTCGGCAGCCTCGTGGTCGCGACCGAAGGGCTCAGCGGCGTGGTCGCGGGGCCCGCCGTGGCGGTGGCGGCCTTCGAGGCCGCGCTGACGGGCGACCCGGTCTTCGGCGGCGCCTTCGCCGGCCTGCACTTCAAGCGCAGCACCTGCACGACCGCACCGTTCGCCCGGATGAAGGTCCACGTCAAGCCGGAGATCGTCGCCCTCGGCCTGCCCGCCATCAGCGGCCTCGACGCAACCCGCGAACAGCGCGCCGCCACGCACCTGAGCCCGGCCGCCTGGCGCGAGTTGCTCGCGGGCGGCGACGTGGTGGTGCTCGACAACCGCAACCGCTTCGAGTGGCGGCTCGGGCATTTCCGCGGGGCGGCCGATCCGGGTGTGGACAACTTTCGCGACTTCGCCGATCGGGTGCGTACCCGGGCTCCCCTGTGGAAATCCTGTGGACAACGTGTGGCCATGTACTGCACCGGCGGCATCCGCTGCGAAAAGACCGGCGTGTGGATGCGCGAGGAACTCGGGCTGGAGGTGTTCCAGCTCGACGGCGGCATCCTGCACTACCTGCAGCACACCGCCGCTCCGCCCGATGCCGACGACCCGTGGCGCGGCGAATGCTTCGTGTTCGACAACCGCATCGCGCTGGATGCCCGGCTGCACGAAACGGCGACCACCGCCGAGCAGGTCTATGACCCGGCGCAGCCCGACGAGGCGTGGCGGCTCGACCGCGCCCGTCGGCTCGACGCGGCCGCCGGCCCATGAGCCGCGCCCGCCCCGTCTGGTCCCCGCCGATGCGGGAGGGTGTCAGCGCCAGCCGCGTGGCCGTCACGCCGGGGCCGTGGTCCACCGTGCTGGTGTTTCTTGTCCACAGGTTATCCACAGTTTCGCCTGAAGACTGGCGCGAGCGACTCGGGCGCGGTGAGGTGCTGGACACGCAGGGCCGGGCGGTCAGCGCCGACGATGCTTGTGTTATCCACAGCACGCTCTGGTACTGGCGCACGCTGGACACGCCCGAGCCGCGCATCCCGTTCGAGCTGGAGATCCTGTTCCAGGACGCGTGGCTGCTGGCTGTGGATAAACCGCATTTCCTGCCCATGACGCCCAAGGGCCGCTATGTGCAGGAGACGCTGCTGGTGCGCCTGAAGCGCTTGACCGGCATCGAGACGCTGGTGCCGATGCACCGGCTGGACCGGGAGACGGCGGGGGTCGTGCTGTTCTCGGTCCGGCCGGAGACGCGGCACGCCTACCAGTCGATGTTCCGGGACCGGGTGATCCACAAGGTCTACGAAGCCGTGGCGCCGTGGTCCGATGCACTGGCGGCCACGCTGCCGCTGGAGCGCCGCAGCCGGCTGGCCGAGCGCGAGGAGGCCTTCATGCAGATGCACGAGGTGCCGGGCGAGCCCAACGCCGTGACGCGCATCGACCTGATCGAGCGACACGGCCCCCTCGCCCGCTACCGCCTGACGCCGCAGACCGGCCAGAAGCACCAGTTGCGGGTTCACCTGAACGCACTCGGTATCCCGATCGTCGGTGACCGGATCTACCCGGTGCTGCAACCGGATCTCGCGCCGGGCGCCGAGCCGGATTACACCGAGCCGCTGCGGCTGCTGGCGCGGGAGATCGCGTTCACGGATCCGGTGACGGGGGAGCCGCGGCGCTTCGCGAGTCCGCGCACATTGCGTCTGGACGACCCGACGCTCACGCCATCGACGGCTTGAGAAAGATGTCCTTGTCCGGGAAGAACTGCGTGTGCAGCGGCAGCAGCGAGCCGCCCAGCGCCCGCGCATGCGCCCCGACCCGCCCGGCGAGCAGCGCCGGCTGGTGCATGCCGTCGAACTTGTAGGCGGCCAGCCGATCGCGGGTGCGCACCAGCAGCGCGTCGATCAACGGCCGGGCCAGCGAGCCGTCGATGACCACCGCGTCGAGGTCGAGCATGGCCGCGCCGCTGGCCACCGTCATCGCCAGCGCCAGGCCGGCCTGCTCCAGCCACGGTTCGGTGTAGACCGCGTAGGCGGCGTCCATGATCGTGTCCTGCTGCACCAGCAAGGGGTCGAACCCGGCTTTCTGCAGCGCCTGCTCCAGTTGCCAGCCCGAGGCGACTTCGAGCAACTGCGGCGGCGCCACTCCGTCGCGCGCCACGCCGACGGGCAGCGAGCCGATGGCGCCCGCGTTGCCGCGGTGGCCGATGTCGATGTGACCCGACAGCACCAGCCCGCCGCCGACGAAGGTGCCGACGAAGACGTAGAGGAAGCTGCGCACGTTCTGGCCGTGGCCCTGCAGCAGCTCGGCCACGCAGGCCGCCGTCGTGTCCTTGGCGAAGCTCACCGGCAGGTGGGTCATCGCCTCGACTTCCTGCTTGAGGTCCATGTGCTGCCAGCCGGCCAGCGCGTTGTGCGCCTGCGAGCCGAGCAGGCTGGCCCACTTGTCCATCGACAGCGGCGAGGTCAGCCCAAGGCCGACCACACGGTCCCACAGGGGTCCGAGCTGGGTCTGCAGCGCATCCAGTCCCTGCTGGATGCAGGGCAGCACCTGCGCCGGATCGGGGTAGGCGTAGTGGAACTCATGGCGAAAGCGCACCTGACCGACAAAGTCGCAGGCCAGCACCTCCAGGCTGCGCCGCCCCACCTGCACGCCCAGGCTGATCGCCCCGTCCGGATCGAGCGACAGCGGCACCGAGGGCTGGCCGATCTTGCCGCGGATGCGCTCCTGCTTGATGAGCAGCCCGTCGTCGAGCAGCCGGCTGACGATGACCGAAACCGTCTGCGAAGAGAGCTGCGTCAGGCGGGCGAGGTCGGCCTTGGGGATCGCGCCGTGCAGGCGGATGGCCTGCAGCACGATGCGCTCGTTGAACTGGCGCATGCCGGTGTGGTTGGAGCCGCGTACGGCCCGTTCATCGGCTTCGAAGGTCGGATTCATCAGGTGCATCGGGAACGGAACAGGGGTCAGACAGTGGCGGCAGGCTCCCGCACCAGCCGGGCCGGATCGATCGCCCCGGTGATGAGGCCGACGATCTGCTCAGGGTGGGTGTGGCGCGTCTCCAGATTCGCGATGATGCGCCCTTGGCGGAAAACCCAGATGCGGTCCACGAGATCGAAGACCTGCCGCAGGTTGTGGCTGATGATGATCAGCGGAACGCCACGGGATTTCAGGCCCTTGATGATCTGCTCGACACGGGCCGTTTCCTGCACGCCGAGTGCGGCGGTCGGCTCGTCGAGGATGATGAGTTTCTTGGCAAAACCGGCCGCCCGCGCAATCGCCACACACTGCCGCTGACCGCCCGACATGCCACGCAGGCTCTCGCTCATGTCCTGGATCTTCACGCCGGTGGTGGCCAGCATCTCGACCGACTGGGCGCGCATCGCCTTGTGGTTCAGGATGGACAGCGGCCCCAGCGACAGCCGGGTGATCTCGCGCCCCAGGAAGATGTTCGCCGGCACGTCCAGATCCTCGGCCAGCGCGAGCGTCTGGTAGACGGTCTCGATGCCCTGCTCGCGGGCGTCCAGCGGCGAATCGAAGCTCACCACCTGACCATCGAGCGCGATGGTGCCGCTGTTGGGCTGCTCCACGCCGGTGATCAGGCGCACGAAGGTGCTCTTGCCGGCGCCGTTGTCGCCAACGATCGCGGCGTGTTCACCGGGAGCGAGCGAGAACTGTGCATCCGTCAGCGCCTTGACGCCGCCGTAGTGCTTGGTCAGGCCGCTGATTTCCAGCACGGGCCGCGGGGTGTTCGTGGAAAGGGCCATGGCAGGGGCGTCCTTGACAGTCAGGGAGGATGGCGCCGAGGATGCCCCAGCGGCCAGGGTGGCGCATTAGTAAATCACCTAGGTTTACTTATGTGTGCAAGGCGGATCCAATGCGGTGCACCACAGGTTGACGCGGACGCCGAGCCGAGCCTGCTGGACACCCCACCCTCGATTCCTAGATTCCATTCCTGGAGACACACCATGTCCTTCAATCGCACCCTGGGCCGTCTGGCGGCAGTCATGTTCACCGCTGGCCTGCTGATGTCGGCCGCGCAGGCGCAGACCATTGCCTACATCACCAACGGCAACACCAACGAAGGCTGGACGCTGATCAACGGCGGCGCCAAGGATGCGGCGAAGAAGGCGGGCGTCAAGTTCATCGAGCTGGCCGCTGAAAAGGGCGAGCTGTCCAAGCAACTGGCGATCGTGGAAGACATGATCACCCGCAAGGTGGACGCCATCGCCATCGCCCCGGTCGACAGCGCCGGCATCGCCCCCGCGATCAACAAGGCCATGGCCGCCGGCATCCACGTCGTCGCCGTGGACACCGGCATCACCGGTGCCAAGATCACCAGCTACGTCGCCACCGACAACATCAAGGCCGCGAACGTCCAGGGTTCGTGGGCCGCGGACCAGGTCAACGACGGCGACACCGTCATCTACGTGACCGGCGACCAGAGCCAGTCCACCGGCCGCGAGCGCCGCGACGGCTTCCTGCAAGGGCTGAACGCCAAGCGCAAGAACGTCAAGGTCGTCGATGTGGCGACCACCTGGGACCAGACGATGGCCCAGAACGGCGTCGAAGCCGCGCTGCGCACCAACCCGGGCGCCAAGGTCATCGCCTGCGCCTGGGACGGCGGCGCGCTGGGTGCCAAGGCCGCGATGCTGTCGGCTGGCCTGAAGCCCGGCTCGGTCAAGATCGCCGGCTTCGACGGCTCGCCCGGCGGCCTGGACATGATGAAGGACGGCTGGCAGCAAGCCAACGCCGCCCAGATGCTGGCCAAGATCGGCGCCGTCGGCGTTGAAACCGCCATCGCTGCGGCCAACGGCAAGAAGGTCGATGCCCGCATCGACACCGGCAGCTTCCTGGTCCTGCCGTCCAACGTGGACCAGTTCGCCAAGGACTCCGGCGTCGGCCAGTTCATGAAGAAGAAGTGATCGGCTGAGCCGGTGATGCAACGGCCGGGCCGCTGAGGTCCGGCCGTTGCCGTTTCCAAGCCTTGAAACCTGTTTGAAACTCGCTTTGCAACTCGGACAAAGAGCCATGCGCTACATCACGCGACAAGAGTGGTACGGGGCCTTGGTGGCCGTGCTGGTGCTGGGGGTGTTCCTCTCGGTGGCCTCGCCGTTTTTCCTGAGCGGCCGTAACCTGAGCAACATCCTGGTGCAGGCGTCGGTGATCGCGCTGCTCGCCGGCGGGCAGACCTTCGTGATCCTGACCGGCGGCGTCGATCTGGCCGTGGGCGCGCTGACCGCGCTGGCCGGTGCGGTGGCCGGCTACATGATGGTCAAGCTGGGCATCAATCCCTACCTGGCGATTCTGGCCGCCTTCGGCATCGGCGCCGCAGTGGGTCTCTTCAACGGTTATCTCGTCGCCTTCGTCGGCATTCCGGCGTTCATCGTCACGCTGGGTGGCCTGACGCTGTGGCGCGGCCTGGCGTTCGAGTCCACGGGCGGTTTCGACATGGCCGGCCTGCCCGAGCCCTTCCCCTTCATCGGCAACGGCGAGCTGCTCGGCATCCCCATGCCGATCGTCGTGATGGCGGTGTTCTACGGCGTGATGGGCTTCATCCTGTCGAGCACCAAGCTCGGCCGCTACGTCTACGCCATCGGTTCCAACGAGATGGGCGCGCGCCAGGTCGGCATCAACATCCGCTGGTACAAGCTCGGCGTCTATCTGGTGTCGGGGCTGTCGTGCGCGCTGGCGGCGATCGTGCTGATGGGCCGCATGGACTCGTCGAGCGGCAAGATGGCGCAGATGTTCGAGCTGGACGCGATCGCCGCCGTGATCCTGGGCGGCACCTCGCTGTTCGGCGGGCGCGGCAGCCTGTGGGGCAGCCTGCTGGGCGCCATCCTGATCGGCATGATCCGCAACGGCATGAACCTGCTGGAGGTCTCGCAGTTCAAGCAGATGATGGCCATCGGCGCGGTGGTGATCATCGCGGTGTGGATCGACGTGATCCGGCGCAAGCGGCTGCTGCGAAAATAAGGCCATGCCCCAGCCGTTCCATCTCTACCTCGACAGCGCCGACCTCGGCGCGCTGCGCACCTGCCTGCCGCACCCGGTGGTGCATGGCGTGACCACCAATCCGACGCTGCTCAAGCGGGCCGGCGTCACCTGGGAGGCGCTGCCGGGGCTGCTGGACACGCTGCTGCGGCTGGGCGCGCAGCAGGTGCAGGCGCAGGTCCGCTCGCCGGACGTGGACGGCATGCTGGCGGACGCGGACACGCTGCTGCGGCCGTTCGATCCTGGCCAGCTCGTCGTGAAGATCCCGGCCACCCGCGCCGGGCTGACCGCAGGCGCCACCCTCACCGCCCGCGGCGTGCCGGTGACCTACACGGCGGTCTATGCGCTGGAGCAGGCGCACTTTGCCGCCGAACTCGGCGCCGCCTACGCAGCGCCCTACCTGGGCCGGCTGAACGATTCCGGCGTGGATGGCCTTGCGCTGATCGGCCGGATGCAGGCATTGGTGACCGCCAGCGGCTCGCCGATGCGGCTGCTGGTGGCAAGCATCCGCAGCCGGCAGGCCTACCTCGATCTGCTGGCGCTCGGCGTTGGCGCCATCACGATTCCGCCCGCGCTGTTCGCCGAGCTGGTGGACCACGAGGCGACGATTGCCGCGGAGCGCGGCTTCCTCGCCGACGCGGCGGAGTAAGCACCCCGGCACGGCGGCCACCCGTGCAACCGCTCACCCCGCCTGCGCCCGCAAGGTCTCCCACAAGCGCCCCGGCCCGAGCAGAAAGGCCAGCATCGCCCGCTGCGTCTCCTCGCTGGCCAGCGCCTGGTCGCTCATCGCGCTGTAGCGCGAGCGCACCTCGATCACCGCGTCGATCAGGCGGTCGTGCAGGTCGGGCGAACTGGCGAACTGCGCCTCGGTGTTGTTGCGCGCCTGCAGCACGAGGTCCGGGTGCTCCAGCAGCTTGCCGCGGATGGCCTCGTTCACGTAGACCAGCTTGTCCCCCGGTGACAGGTCGCCCTCGAACAGACTGTTGACCCGCGCGATCAGCTCGTCGAGCAGCACCTTCTGCTTGTCCTGCACGCTGCCGCTGCCGGATTCGCTGGTCGGCTGGATCTTCTCCGGCTCGCCCTGGCGCAGGTCCAGCACCGCCTGTCCCATGTCCTTGAGCGTGTATGCGGTCAACCGCAGCGCCGACAGATCGACCCCCTCGCGTTCGCGCCCGAAGGTCAGCAGCGGCAGCAGGCCCTTGAAGAAGATCGCCCGCTTTTCAACGTCGGTGTTGCCGTAGTCGAAGATCTGCGACAGGAAGCCGTAGAGCCGGGTGTAGGCGCCGAGGTCGCGCTTGAACAGGCTCAGCGCATCGAGCCGGTCCTTGGCCTGCTGGCGGGCGGGGCTGCCCTCGTCGGCGGCGTCGAAGGCGTGGCGGGCCTGGGTGTAGCTGACCAGCAGGCGCTGCGCCACCGGCGTCAGCGCGCCGTCCAGCTCCGATTGCCGGGCCTTGGCACCCTTGAGCACGACCTGCACCACCCGCTCGACCTCGAAGGTGTCGTAGAGCGCCTGTCCGTCGAGCTTGGCGCGCAGTTCGAACACCAGGTTCGGGTCGGTCACGTCGGCCAGCTCGGCGGTCTGGTGGTACTTCTTGAACGCGGCCAGGATCTCCGGCGGGTCGTTCACGAAATCGACCACGTAGGTGGTGTCCTTGCCCGGGTGGCAGCGGTTGAGCCGCGAGAGGGTCTGCACCGCCTGGATGCCGCCCAGGCGCTTGTCCACGTACATCGCCGAGAGCAGCGGCTCATCAAAACCGGTCTGGAACTTGTTGGCCACCAGCAGCAGGTGGTAGCCGCCGCCCTTGAAGGCCGTGCGGATGTCCTGGCCGTGCAGGCGCGGGTTGAGGGCCTGGCTGGCTTCGGTGAACGGGTCAGGGCCGCTGTCGGGATCGTCCACCTCGCCGGAGAAGGCCACCAGGGCGTCGAGCTGGTAGCCGTGGGCGGTGATGTAGCGGCGCATCGCCAGTTGCCAGCGCACGGCCTCCTTGCGGCTGCCGGTGACGACCATCGCCTTGGCCTTGCCGCCGAGCAGGTGCTGGACGTGGCGGCGGTAGTGCTCGACCACCACCTGCACGCGCTGGGCGATGTTGTACTCGTGCAGCCGCACCCAGCCCATGATGCCCTTCATGGCGGCGGACTGATCGACCTCGGGCGAGGCGATGACCTCGCCCGTGTCGCGGTGCGCGAGCGTGAACGCGGTCTTGTAGCTGGTGTAGTTGGCCAGCACGTCGAGGATGAAGCCTTCCTCGATGGCCTGGCGCATCGAGTAGACGTGGAAGGCGGCGGGCAGGTTGTCGGCCGCGGGCGGGCGCGTCGGGTCGGGCCGGACGCCGAAAAGCTGCAGCGTCTTGTCCTTGGGCGTGGCGGTGAAGGCGACCCAGGTGATGCCTGCGGCCTGGTCTCCGCCGGCCTTGGCGCTCATCTGCGCGGCCAGCAGGTCTTCGGTGTCGATCTCGCCGCCGTCTGCCCAGTCGGCGAGGTCGGCCGGATCCGCGGCGTTGAGGAGCAGCTTGAGCTTGGCGGCGGTCTCGTTGCTCTGGGACGAATGCGCCTCGTCGGCGATGACGGCGAAGCGCTTGCCCTCGGTCGCGGCGAGCTGGCGGACCTCTTCAATGGCGAACGGGAAGGTCTGCAGCGTGCAGACGACGATCTTCTTGCCCGCGGCCAGCGCCTCGGCCAGTTCCCGGCTCTTGCTCGCACCGTCGCCGCTGACGATGGCGACCACGCCCTGGGTGCGCTCGAAGGCGGTCAGTGCCTCGCGCAACTGGCTGTCGAGCACCGTGCGGTCGGAGATGACGATGACGCTGTGGAAGACCTTGCGGTGTTCGGCGTCGTGCAGGTCGGCCAGGAAGTGCGCGGTCCAGGCGATGGAGTTGGTCTTGCCCGAGCCGGCCGAGTGCTGGACCAGGTACTTGCGGCCGGGGCCGTCGGTGCGCACCGCGGCGAGCACCTTGCGGGTGGCGTCGAGCTGGTGGTAGCGCGGGAAGATCCAGCCGACGAGCTGCTTGCGGTCGTTCTTCACCGGCACGAGGTAGCGGCCGAGGATGTCGAGCCACGAATCGCGCGCCCAGACTTCGTCCCAGAGGTAGGCGGTGGCGTAGCCGTTCGGGTTGACCGGGTTGCCGGCGCCGCCGTCGTGGCCCTGGTTGAAGGGCAGGAAGACGGTGTCCAGGCCCTTGAGCCGGGTGCTCATCGCGGCTTCGCGGTTGGTGACGGCGAAGGGCTTTGTTGCACAACCCACCCAGCCGGCCGGTGGTCGAGCGGTGAGGTAGGCTGACGGGATGATCAAGCCGGAGAAGAAGAAGTACACGACGAAGAACTGGTCGCCCTACACGAAGGCGCTGAGAGCCAGGGGGTCGCTGACGATGTGGCTGGATCGGGACATGGCGTGGCAGGCAGCGCCAGTCAGCGGCAAGCCTGGGAGACCGACGACGTA
>NZ_JANPAB010000082.1:0-33797 GCF_031429695.1 Sphaerotilus sp. | reverse complement strand
GGCACCTCGTAGAGCGCCATGAAGTAGCCGAAGGCGTTGGAGATGCCGATCAGCAGCAGCACGACGCCGGTGGTCTTGCAGGCCTTGGCGCAGGCTTTGAGGAAGTTCTTCCACGTCAGCGAGCGGTAGACGAACACGGTGATCAGCAGCGCCCAGGCCACGGCGATCGAGGCCGATTCGGTCGCCGTGAACGCGCCCGACAGGATGCCGCCGAGGATGATCACCACCACCATCAGTCCCGGCAGCGAGGCCAGGAACGCCGCCAGCACCGCCGGCCAGCCGCCGAAACCGCCCGGCCGCACCGGGTAGCCGCGCTTGACCGCCACCCAGTAGGCGGCGGCGAGGTTGCACAGCGTCAGGATCAGCGCCGGAACCATCCCCGCCAGCATCAGGCTGAGCACGCTGACCGAGGCGATGCCCGAGGTGGCCAGCGTGAAGATGATCATGTTGTGCGAGGTCGGCATGATCGCGCCGACCAGCGCGGCGTGCGTGGTCACGTTGACGGCGTAGTCGGCGTCGTAGCCTTCCTTCTTCATCAGCGGGATCATCACCGAGCCGATCGCCGACACGTCCGCCAGCGGCGAGCCGGCCACGCCGCCGAAGATGGTGCAGCCGAGCACGTTGCTCATGCCCAGCCCGCCGCGCACATGGCCGACCAGGCTGTTGGCGAACTTGACGATGCGGTCGGCGATGCCGCCGTAGAGCATCAGTTCGCCGGCGAAGACGAAGAAGGGGATGGCCAGGAAGCTGAAGACCTGCATGCCGCCGACCATCTTCTGGAAGACGATGGCGATGGGCAGCCCGGCGGCGACGATGGTGGCGACCGAGGACAAGCCGATCGCGAACGCCACCGGGACACCCAGCAGCAGGAGGGCGGTGAAGCTCACCGCCAGGACAGTCAGTTCCATGCTGGCACCACTTCCTCGCCGCGCAGCAGCGCGACGATGTGTTCGATCGAGAACAGCACGATCAGCACGCCGGCGATGACCACCGGCACATAGTCGATGCCGTCCGGGACCGGCAGCATCGGTTTTTTCTCGCCCCACTTGGCCGAGGCCCAGAGCCAGCCGCCCTGCGCCATCAGGAAGCCGAACAGGCCGACCAGCGCGTGGATCAGCAGCTCGACCCGGTGGCGCCAGCGGTCCGGCAGCAGCGCCACCATCGACTCCAGCCCGATGTGGCCGGCGTCGCGCACGCCCACCGCCAGCCCGAACGCGGTGACGAACAGCACCAGCAGCATCGCCAGCGCCTCGGCCCAGGTGGGCGTGTCGTTGAAGACGTAGCGGCCGATCACCTGGTACTGCACGCACAGGATGACCGCAATCAGCCCGATCACCGCCAGCACGAGGCTGAGCTTGGAGACTCCGGCACAGAATTTGGTGAACATGGCCGCTCCGCCTGGTCGGTTACTTGGTGTCCTGGATCGTCTTGACCAGGCGCTTGAGGTCCGGCGTGGTCATGAACTTGTCGTAGACCGGGCCCATCACGGCCTGGAAGGACTTCTTGTCCACTTCGGCGATCTCGGCGCCGCCAGCCTTGACGGCGGCCAGCGACTTGGTTTCCTGCTCGTCCCACTTCTTGCGCTGGAAGGCCACCGACTCCTTGGCCGCCGCGCGCACCATGTCCTGCTCGGCCTTGGGCAGCTTGTCCCAGGTGATCTTGGACATCAGCAGCATCTCGGGCGCCATCGAATGCTCGGTGCGCGAGTAGTACTTGGCCGACTCGTAGTGCTTGACGCTATCGTAGGAGGGTATGTTGTTCTCGGCGGCGTCGATCAGGCCGGTCTTCAGGCCGGTGTAGACCTCGCCGAAGGGCATCGGCGTGGCGTTGCCGCCCATGGCGCCGACGAGGGCGACCCACAGGTCCGACTGCTGCACCCGCACCTTCATGCCCTTCACGTCGGCGACCGTCTTGATCGGACGCTTGGCGTACAGCGAGCGGGCGCCCGAGTCGTAGAACGCCAGGCCGATGAAGCCCTGGTCCTCGCAGGACTTCAGGATCTCCTCGCCGGCCGGGCCGTCGAGCGAGGCACGCATGTGTTCCACCGAATGGAACAGGAAGGGCATCGTCGGCACCAGCGTCTTGGCGCAGACCGCGTTCATCGGGCTGATGTTGACGCGGGTCATCTCCAGCGCGCCGATCTTGACCTGGTCGATGGTTTCCTTCTCGGTGCCGAGCGCGCCCTTGTTGAAGACCTTGATCTTGTGCTTGCCGCCGCTCTTCTGTTCGAGGAGCTGGCTCATGTACTTGACGGCCGCGACCGTCGGGTACTCGTCCGAATTGTGGATGTCGGCGGAGCGGAATTCGGCGGCTTGGGCGCTGGACAGCGCGGCGGCGGACAGCAGGGCCGTCAGCAGGCGGGGCGTGGTCTGGTTCATGGGGTGTCTCCTCAGGGATGAAGGGCGTCGGCAGAGGAGATTAAACGTTTAACTTGCCTGCAGGGTCAAGGCGATGCTTCTAGGTATTAGCCCGATTCGGGTTACGTTTTATCGAGTGGGAAGTAAACGTTTAACTTCGATTGCCCACTACAATCCCGGTGCCATGACCGATGAAACTCCCGCCCGCCGCCGCAAGGCCGCCACCATCCGCGATGTCGCCCAGGCGGCCGGCGTGTCCACCGCGACCGTGTCCAAGTTCATCAACGGCGGCCAGCGCTTCACCCGCGAGGTCGAGGAGCGGGTCACGCAAGCGGTCCGCACGCTGGGCTACAGCTCCAACCCGATGGCGCGCGGCATGATCACCGGCCAGACCGGCAACGTCGGCATCGTCATCCTCGACATCTGCAACCCGCACTTCACCAGCCTCGTGAAGGGCGCCTCGCGCATCGCCACCCGTGCCGGGCTGAACCTGCTGTTCGCCGACGCGGCGGAGGGGCGTACGCCGGAGCTGACCTTGCTGCAGTCGCTCAGCCGGCGGGTGGATGGGGTGATCGTCAGTGCGCGCCTGTCCGAAGCGGCGATCGGCTGGTTGCAGCACACCGGCCTGCCCGCGGTCTACTACGGTGGCCACCAGCCCGGTGCCGGCTGCCACAGCGTCGGTGCGGACAACCGGGCTGCGGCGCTGATGCTGGGTCGCCACCTGCGCGACCTGGGCCACCGGCGCATCGGCTACGTCGGCTTCAGCGGGGCGCGCTGGAGCGTCGAGCGGTGGCAGGGGCTGCAGGATGCCTTTGCTGGCTGCGACAGCGTGCTGCGGCTGTTCGATGTCGAGGCGGCGGTGGCCGAAGAAGGTGAGCGGGTGGCGTCGTCGGTGCTGCTGTGCGCCGAGCCGCTGGACGCGGTGGTGGCGTACAACGACCTGATCGCGCTGGGTTTGCTGGCGCAGGCGCAGGCGCTCGGCTTGCGGGTGCCCGAGGATGTGTCCATCGCCGGCTTCGACAACATCGTCTACGGCCGCTATGCCAACCCTGCGCTGACCACCGTGGACACTGCCAGCGAGCTGACCGGCGAAACGGCCATGCAGCGCCTCATCGAGCGCATCCGCGGTGACGCCGACGCCGAGGCCCTCACCGACGGGCATGACACCCTGGCCGCCCGTGTCGTCGCTCGGCGTTCCACCGGCCGCCGTGCCGAGCGGACCTGAGCCCATTCGGACCTCCGGACCTTGGGACTTGCTACAGTCCAGCGACCTTTTCCGAGCCTTTTGCCCATGACGCCTGCCCCGACCACCGCCCGACGCCGCCCCCGCACGCTGGCCCTCGAACTGGTCGAATCGCTCGGCGACCGCATCCGCAACGGCCAGTTCACCCAGGGCGACAAGCTGCCCACCGAGTCGGCGATCATGGTCGAGTTCGAGGTCAGCCGCACCGTGGTGCGCGAGGCGATCTCGCGCCTGCAGGCGGCGGGGCTGGTCGAGACGCGCCACGGCATCGGCACCTTCGTGCTCGGGCTGGGGGAGGGGCCGGGCTTCCGCATCGCGCCGGAGCAGATGGCCACGCTGCGTGACGTGATCGCGGTGCTGGAGCTGCGCATCGGCGTGGAGACCGAGGCCGCCGCGCTCGCGGCCCAGCGCCGCACCGATGCCGATCTGCAGGCCATGCGCGCGGCGCTCGACCTGGTGGTGCAGGCGATCGAATCCGGGCAGGACGCGGTGGGGGCGGATTTCCAGTTCCATCTGGAGATTGCGCGTGCCACCCGCAACGACCACTTCGCCGACCTGATGACGGCGCTCGGCAGCATGATCATTCCGCGGGCGCGGCTGGAGCCGGGAGAAGCGCTCGACCCGGAGCGGCTGCGCTACTTGCGCCGCGTCAACGCCGAGCACGAGAGCATCTTCGACGCCATCGCCAGTCAGGATCCCGACGGCGCTCGCGCGGCGATGCGCACGCATCTGGCGAACAGCCGCGAGCGGCGTCGGCGGGCGCAGACCGAGGCGGTCTGACGCCAGTCGGTCAGTCCCCGGTCCCCACGCCAGTGAAGGTGGCCGAGTCGCCGCTGCCGAGATGCGACAGGCGGCACACCGCCTCCGCGCCGCGCCCGATCGGTTGCGGCTCGGCACGGTAGGCGTCGGGCAGGCCGCCGTGCAGCAGCGAGTCCACATCGGCACAGTCCTGCACCGGGCGGCAGCGGCCCGGCGCGGTGTGCCGGTCGCTGACGAGGCAGCCGCCCTGGTTCATCAGCATCGCGGTGTTGGCGGTGCCTGCCAGGTGCTGCAGGGCAACGCCTTCCGCCTGTGTCTGGAGTGCGGCCAGTTGCGGCAGTGCCACCGCCGAGGCGGTGCCGATCGCGAGGATGGCGGCGATCTGCTCGATCAGTGCGAAGCCGCCAATCCGCCCGCCGTTCGTTCGTTGCCGCATGTGTGCTCCCGTGGAGGGGGCAGTGTGGACCGGGCATCGGCGGGCGGCCATCCCGCTGACGCAGGGGCGCAGCACCACATCCGGGCGGGGCGCGCCGAGGTGTCGGACAATCGCGGGATGATTCCAGATGCAGCACTTCAGCAGTGGCTTCCGACCGAGCGGCGCGAAGCACAGGCGCTGGTGCGGTCGGTGTGCGACCGCGCCCGTTCCCTTGGCGTGACACTGTCGGACCCGCCGCCTGAGCCGACCAATTGCTGCGACAGCGGCTGCATCGGTTGTGTCTGGGAGGGCTACTACGGCGATGTCAGCTACTGGCGTGACGAGTCCATGTTGCGCTGGACTTGATGTCTGTGTGATAATCGCGAGCTTTTCGGGCAGCAAGTAAAATTGCGCCCATTTTCGTCGTTCCGGCTCCTTCAGTCCTTCACGGGTCTGACAGAGGCGGCAACAACTTAGTCAGCCCGGCCAATCGTTGTCGGGTTATTGGAGAAGAACCATGAGTCTTAGCAATCGTCTCGGATTGCTGGGCCGCAAGGTGGGCATGATGCGCATCTTCACGGACGACGGTGATACCGTGCCCGTGACTGTGCTGGATGTGTCCAACAACCGCGTTGCCCAAGTCAAAACCGTGGAAACGGACGGCTATACCGCACTGCAGATCACGTTCGGCGCCCGCAAGGCCTCCCGCGTGAACAAGCCGTCGGCCGGACACCTGGCCAAGGCCGGTGTCGAAGCCGGTGAGCTGCTGCAAGAGTTCCGCGTCACTGCTGAAGTGGCCGCTGAATTCAAGGCTGGCGCCACCCTGCCGGTCACGATGTTCGCCGCAGGCCAGACCGTCGACGTGCAAGGCACCTCGATCGGCAAGGGCTTCGCTGGCACCATCAAGCGCCACAACTTCAGCTCGCAGCGCGCGTCGCACGGCAACAGCCGTTCGCACAACGTGCCGGGCTCGATCTCCATGGCGCAGGATCCGGGTCGCGTGTTCCCGGGCAAGAAGATGACCGGCCACATGGGCGACGAAACCGTCACGACCCAGAATCTGGACATCGTGCGCGTTGACGAAGCCCGCCAGCTGCTGCTGGTGAAGGGTGCCGTCCCGGGTTCGAAGGGTGGCTTTGTCACCGTGCGTCCCGCCGTGAAGGTCAAGCTCAAGAAAGGGGCCAACTGATGCAGCTCGAGCTCCTGAATGAACAAGGCCAAGCGTCCGCCAAGGTCGATGCTTCGGACGCCGTGTTCGCCCGTGATTACAACGAATCCCTGATCCATCAGGTCGTCGTTGCCTACCAGGCCAATGGCCGCCAAGGCACCCGCGCCCAGAAGGACCGTGAGCAGGTTCACCACTCGACCAAGAAGCCTTTCCGCCAGAAAGGCACCGGCCGCGCACGCGCCGGCATGACCTCGTCGCCGTTGTGGCGCGGGGGCGGTCGGATTTTCCCGAACCTGCCGGAAGAAAACTTCTCGCACAAGATCAACAAGAAGATGTACCGCGCCGGCATGGCCGCCATCTTCTCGCAGCTTGCCCGTGAAGGCCGTCTGGTGGTGGTGGACTCGCTGTCCGTCGAAGCCCCCAAGACCAAGCTGCTGGCCGCCAAGCTCAAGGCCATGAACCTGGATCACGTCATGGTCATCGCTGACCAGATCGACGAGAACCTGTTCCTGGCTTCGCGCAACCTGCCGAACGTGCTGGTTGTCGAGCCGCGTTTCGCCGATCCCCTGTCGCTGGTCTTCTACAAGAAGATCGTCGTCACCAAGGGTGCGATCGACAAGCTCCAGGAGATGTTCGCATGAGCCGCGCTCCCATCAAACGCAATTTCTCGGAAGGCCGTCTGGCCCAGGTGCTCGTCGCGCCGATCATCTCCGAGAAGGCCACCAGCATCGCCGAGAAGCACAACCAAGTGCTGTTCAAGGTGCTGCAGGACGCCACCAAGCCCGAGATCAAGGCCGCCGTCGAACTGATGTTCAAGGTCGAAGTGGACTCGGTGCAGGTCGTCAACCAGAAGGGCAAGACCAAGCGCTTCGGTGGACGCATCGGTCGCCGTGACCACGTGCGCAAGGCGTATGTGTCGCTGAAGGCCGGTCAGGAACTCAACTTCGGGGAGGCCGCGTAATGGCTGTCGTCAAGGTCAAACCGACTTCGCCTGGCCGCCGTGGCGTCGTCAAGGTTGTTCACAAGCACCTGCACAAGGGCGCTCCGGAAGCTTCGCTGCTGGAACCCCAGAAGCAGAACTCCGGCCGTAACAACAACGGTCACATCACGGTTCGCCACAAGGGCGGTGGTCACAAGCACCACTACCGCGTGGTCGATTTCGTGCGCAACAAGGACGGCATCCCCGCCAAGGTCGAGCGCATCGAGTACGACCCCAACCGCACGGCGCACATCGCCCTGCTGTGCTACGCCGACGGCGAGCGTTCGTACATCATCGCTCCCCGTGGTCTGGAAGCCGGTCAGACGGTCCTGAGCGGCGCCGAGTCGCCGATCAAGGCCGGCAACACGCTGCCGATCCGCAACATCCCCGTGGGCTCCACGATCCACTGCGTCGAGATGATGCCCGGCAAGGGCGCCCAGATCGCCCGTTCGGCCGGCACCTCGGTGACGCTGATGGCGCGTGAAGGCGTCTACGCCCAGGTGCGTCTGCGCTCGGGTGAAGTGCGCAAGATCCACATCGACTGCCGCGCGACGATCGGCGCAGTCTCCAACGAAGAGCACAACCTGCGCCAGTACGGCAAGGCCGGTGCGATGCGTTGGAGGGGCATCCGTCCGACGGTTCGCGGCACCGCCATGAACCCGGTGGACCACCCGCACGGTGGTGGCGAAGGCCGCACCGGCGAGGGCCAAGCGCCTGTTTCGCCGTGGAACACCCTGACAAAGGGCTACCGCACCCGCAACAACAAGCGCACGCAGAACATGATCGTGTCGCGTCGCAAGAAATAAGGGGTAGTAGCTCATGTCTCGTTCACTGAAAAAAGGTCCGTTTGTTGACCACCACCTGCTGAACAAGGTCGAGAAGGCTGTCGCTATCAAGGACAAGAAGCCCATCAAGACCTGGTCACGCCGTTCGACGATCCTGCCCGAGTTCATCGGTGTCACGATCGCCGTGCACAACGGCAAGCAGCATGTGCCCGTGTACGTGACCGACCAGATGGTCGGCCACAAGCTGGGCGAGTTCGCGCTGACCCGTACGTTCAAGGGTCACCCGGCGGACAAGAAAGCCAAGCGCTAAGGAGCGGCGACGATGGAAACTCAAGCAATCGTCCGCGGCGTCCGCCTGTCCTGCGACAAGGGTCGTCTGGTGGCTGACCTGATCCGCGGCAAGAAGGTCGGTCAGGCCCTCGACATCCTGGCCTTCACGCAAAAGAAGGCCGCCGGCATCATCAAGAAGGCGCTGGAGAGCGCGATCGCCAACGCCGAGCACAATGACGGCGCTGACATCGACGAACTCCGCGTCACCTCGATCTACGTGGAGCAAGGTGCCACGCTGAAGCGTTTTTCCGCACGGGCCAAAGGCCGCGGCAACCGCATCAGCAAGCCCACCGCGCACATCTACGTGACCGTTGGCAACTAAGGCAGGAAGAAATCCATGGGACAGAAAATCCATCCGATCGGTTTCCGCCTGCCGGTCACGCGCAACTGGTCGTCGCGCTGGTACGCCGGCAACCGACAGTTCGCGGCCATGCTGGCTGAAGACATCGAAGTTCGCGAGTATCTGAAGAAGAAGCTCAAGAGCGCCGCCGTGTCGCGCGTCCTGATCGAGCGCCCCGCCAAGAACGCCCGCATCACCATTTTCTCGGCACGTCCGGGCGTGGTGATCGGCAAGAAGGGCGAGGACATCGAGAACCTCAAGCTGCAACTCGCCAAGATGCTCAAGGTGCCTGTCGCCGTGAACATCGAGGAAGTGCGCAAGCCGGAAGTCGATGCGCAGCTGATCTCCGAATCGATCACCCAGCAGCTCGAAAAGCGCATCATGTTCCGCCGCGCGATGAAACGCGCGATGCAGAACGCGATGCGCCTGGGCGCCCTGGGCATCAAGATCATGTCGGCCGGTCGTCTGAACGGCATCGAAATCGCACGCACCGAGTGGTACCGCGAAGGCCGGGTGCCGCTTCACACGCTGCGCGCCGACATCGACTACGGTTTCTCGGAAGCCAAGACCACCTACGGCATCATCGGTGTCAAGGTCTGGGTCTACAAGGGCGACCGTCTGGCCAATGGCGAAGCACCGGCTGCCGCACGCGAAGAGCGTCCGGAAGACGACCGCCGTCGCCGTGGTCCGCGCAATGACCGTCCGGGCGAACCGCGCCGTGGTCCCCCGCGTGCCAACACCGACCGCCGTGGCGGCACGGGTGCCAACGCTGGTGTGCCGGGTGCTGACGGCGGTGCCGTCAAGCGCGTGGTCCGTGCAGTCGCACCGGCCGCCGCACCGGCCGCCGCCCCCAAAGGAGAATAAGGAATGTTGCAACCGTCGCGTCGCAAGTTCCGTAAGGAACAAAAGGGCCGCAACACCGGCGTCGCCACCCGTGGCGCCCTGGTGTCGTTCGGTGAGTTCGGTCTGAAAGCCATCGAACGTGGCCGCATCACCGCTCGCCAGATCGAAGCCGCCCGTCGTGCCATCTCGCGCCACATCAAGCGCGGTGGCCGTGTCTTCATCCGCATCTTCCCGGACAAGCCGATCTCGCAGAAGCCTGCCGAAGTGCGCATGGGTAACGGCAAGGGCAATCCGGAGTACTACGTGGCTGAAATCCAGCCGGGCAAGGTGCTCTATGAACTCAATGGTGTGCCTGAAGCGCTGGCCCGTGAAGCCTTCACGCTGGCTGCCGCCAAGCTGCCGCTGCGCACGACCTTCGTGTTGCGCCAGTTCGGTACCTGAGCAAGGAGAACGTGAATGAAAGCTTCTGAACTCCGCGCCAAGGACGTTGCCGCGCTCGAAAAGGAAATCAGCGACCTGCTGAAAGCCCATTTCGGTCTGCGCATGCAAAAGGCAACGCAGCAACTGACCAACCACACGACGCTGCGCAAGACGCGCCGTGACATCGCTCGCGCCAGGACCATCCTGACCGAGAAGAAGAAGGGAGCCGCCCAATGAGCGAAGCCCAAGCCCAAGTGCAGGTTCAAGACCAAGCTGCTGCTGCCCCGGCGCAGAAGAACACCCGCACCCTGGTCGGCCGCGTGGTCAGCGACAAGCGTTCCAAGACGGTCACCGTCCTGGTCGAGCGTCGCGCCAAGCACGAGCTGTACGGCAAGATCGTGGCGCGTTCACGCAAGTACCACGCCCATGACGAGACCAACCAGTTCAAGCTGGGTGATCTGGTCGAGATCTCGGAAAGCCGCCCGCTCTCCAAGACCAAGAACTGGGTTGTGACGCGCCTGATCGAAAAGGCCCGTCTGGTCTGAAAACGACCTGATGCGCGACAGTTTCCGGGGTCTTGCTGACCCGGAAGCACGCAAGAACCGGCACGCTGGGATACTGGCTGCCGGTTTTTTTCATTCTGAACGGAGAACTTTCCCATGCTGAAAATTGGCGACCAACTGCCCGCGGGCACCCTGTTCGAATACGTCGAAGTCGAGGGCAATGGCTGCTCGATCGGCCCGAATGCCTTCGATGTGGCCAAGGAAACCGCCGGCAAGAAGATTGCTCTCTTCGCGCTGCCGGGTGCCTACACCCCGACCTGCTCCGCACAGCACCTGCCGGGCTACATCGCCCAGGTGGACGCATTCAAGGCGGCGGGCGTGGACGAAATCTGGTGCCTGTCGGTCAACGACGCCTTCGTGATGGGCGCCTGGGGCCGCGAGAACGGCGCGGCTGGCAAGGTGCGCATGATGGGCGATGGTGGCGCGCTGTTCACGCAGGCCACCGGCCTGGTGCTCGATCTGACCGCCAAGGGCTTCGGTGTGCGTTCGCAGCGCTATTCGATGCTGGTGGACAACGGCGTCGTGGAGACGCTCAACGTCGAAAGCCCCGGCAAGTTCGAGGTCAGCGACGCAGCCACGCTGCTGGCCCAGGCTCAGGGATAAAACGCGGCCAGCGTGTAGCCAGCGATGCGCTGGTTGGCGCTGGTGAATTCCAGGCTCCAGCTGGCATCGCTTTGCGCCGCCAGCGTGCCGGTCTGCCGGAATTCCGCCGGCGTCAGCACCCGGCGCAGCACCACAGCGCCGGCCAGGTCCGTCAGGCTGAGTTCAATGTGCGGCGCGGCGATGGCGTGGCTGGCCCGGTTGTGCAGCGTCACGCCCAGCACGTAGCCGTCGGCGTTGGGCGGGCGGCTGAGCGTGGTGCTGTCGACGACCAGCGCGTCGAGCTGCTGCGGGGCCTGCAACTGGCACTGCCACTGCACGCAGGCACGCGCCAGCAGTGGCCGGGTGATCGGCCAGCGGGCAGCGATCAGGTCATGCCAATGCTGACCGGTCTGCCACACGAGCAACCCGGTCAGCAGCATGACGATGGCGCACAGGGCCGCCCGGACGATGGGTCGGTGCCAGCGGGCCTGGCTGTCGGCACGGCGCACGAACTCGGGCAGCGGTGCGGCGTCGGTCACCGTGTCTGCCATCTTGTTCGGCAGAGACCGCGGTGTCACAACGGCCTCATCCGGCACTGACCGGACAGGCAGGAGCCCGGCACTCAGGTCCAGCGTCTTTTCCAGATCGTCGAACGTGGGCTGGCCGGGTTCTGGTGCGGCTGGTTCGGCGATCGGTGTGGAGACGACCGCCTCGAATGGGCTTGCCGGTGGTTCGGTGGTCGACGCGAGCGCATCCACTGGAACGGGTTCCGGTATCGGTGGGGGTTCTTCCGCTGCCTGTGGCGCCAGCGGGACTGGTGCCGTGGGCCACTCCAGTGGCAGATCAACCTCCGGGCGCCCGTCGCGGCGCAGATGGGCCGCGGCAAACGCACTGAAGGCCTCGGAGCGGAATTCGAGCGTGGTGGCGGGATAAGCGGTTTCGGCACTCGGCGCTGCGGCGTCGAAATTCGGCTCGGCGAGCAGACTGTCCGGCACCGGAGCTTCAAAGCTGGAGCCGCGCAGAAACTCGTCGGAAGCGGGCGGAGAAAGGGGCAGGCTGGTGTCCGCGCTCGTGGTGCGCCAGGCGCCCGGATCGGGCTGGGTCGGTGCCATGCCGCGTTCCGGCTCCTGGACCGAGGGATCCCAGGTGGCGGCCCGGCGGGTGCTGATCTCCACCCGTGTCGGGGAGGCCGGTGTCGACGACCGGTTCTGTCGTGCTTCCTGACGCTCGCGCAGCACCTTGCCGTCGGAGAACATGGCCGGGCGGGTCTCCATCCAGGCCGGGTCGTTCGGATTGCTGGTGGCTGGGACGGCCAGATCGGGTGAGGGTTCCGGCGTGGTGGTGTCGCGCCGGGTGAGGTCGAACAAACCCTCCAGTGCGTTGAACACCTCCTGGCAATGCCCGCAGCGGACCCAACCTTCGGAGACCTTCAGTTGGTCCTGAACCACCCGAAACACGGTGCCGCAGGAAGGACAGGAAGTGGCCAGACTCATGCCGGAATCATGCCATTGCCATCCGGACTCAGGGGCGGCGCGCCGTCAGCAGGACCCAGCCATCTTCACGGTCTGCCACTTCCAGCGCGAGCCATGGCGCATAGGCCGTCTGCAGTTCCTCGATCTGGCGCTCCAGCAGGCCGGCCATCACCAGCGAGCCGCCGGGGGCGACATGGCCGCTCAGCAGCGGTGCCAGCAGCTTCAGCGGTGCCGCGAGGATGTTGGCGAGCACCACGGGGTATTGGCCTTCGGCCAAGTCGGGCAGGCCGACCCGGCGCAGCGCCACGCCGTTGGCCGCAGCATTGGTCTTGCTCGATTCCACGGCGGCTAAGTCGATGTCCACCGCATCGATGTCCCGCGCACCGTGCAGCCCGGCGCCGATGGCCAGGATGCCCGAGCCGCAGCCGTAGTCGAGCACACGCGGCCACGGGTTCGACAGATCTGCATGGCGGGCGATCCAGCGCAGGCACATCCGGGTGGTCGGGTGCGTGCCGGTGCCGAAGGCGAGGCCAGGATCCAGCCGCATCACGCGCGTGGCGCCAGCGGGCGGCTTGTGCCACGACGGCACGATCCAGAACTCGGACGTGATCAGCACGGGCTCGAACTGCGACTGCGTCAGCCGCACCCAGTCCTGGTCCGCCACCGGATACAGGCCCTGGACGTGCAGATCGGTGAACGCGCTGTCGCCGTCCTCGCCGTCCTGGGCCAGCAGCAGGGTGCAGGCGTCGGTGGCCGCGTCCTCGTCGTTGAACAGGGCCTTGACGACCGACCGCTGCCAGCCGCTGATGCTGGCCGACAGGGTTGCCGGCATCCCCGGCTCGCCGAAGATGGGTGCCTCGTCGGGCGTGTCGGCATCCGCGTCCTCGACGGTGACGGCCAGCGCGTCCAGCTCTTCCATCAGGACATCGGACACCGCATCGACCTGATCGGCCGGGCACAGCAGGGTCAGCTCGATCATCCCAGCGTCTTCCGTGCAGCCAGCCAGCCTTCCAGGTAATGGATGCTGGTACCGCCTTCCATGAACGCGGCGTCGGCCATCAGTTGCCGGTGCAGCGGGATGTTGGTCTGGATGCCCTCGACCAGCATCTCGCTCAGCGCGCTGCGCATGCGGGCCAGCGCCTGGTCGCGTGTGTCAGCGTGGACGATGATCTTGCCGATCATCGAGTCGTAGTTCGACGGCACGACGTAGTTGCTGTACGCATGCGAATCGACGCGCACGCCCGGTCCGCCCGGCGGGTGCCAGACCGTGATGCGGCCGGGCGACGGGGTGAACTTGTAGGGGTCTTCCGCGTTGATGCGGCATTCGATGGCGTGGCCGCGCTGGGTGATCTGCTTCTGGGTGAAGGGCAGTTCTTCCCCGGCGGCGATGCGGATCTGCTGTTGCACGATGTCGATGCCGGTCACGAGTTCCGTCACCGGGTGTTCGACCTGCACGCGGGTGTTCATCTCGATGAAGAAGAACTCGCCGTTTTCGTACAGGAACTCGAAGGTGCCGGCGCCACGGTAGTTGATCTTGCGGCAGGCGGCGGCGCAGCGCTCACCGATCTTCTCGATCACCTTGCGCGGGATGCCGGGGGCCGGCGCTTCCTCGATGATCTTCTGGTGGCGGCGCTGCATCGAGCAGTCGCGCTCGCCCAGCCACACGGCGTGGCCATGCTGGTCGGCGAGGATCTGGATCTCGATGTGGCGCGGGTTCTGGAGAAACTTCTCCATGTAGACGGCTGGATTGTTGAAGGCCGCGCCAGCTTCCGCCTTGGTCGTTTCCACCGAGTGCAGCAGCGTCGCCTCGGAATGCACCACCCGCATGCCCCGGCCACCGCCACCACCCGCCGCCTTGATGATCACCGGATAGCCGGTTTCGCGACCCATGCGGATGATTTCCTTCGGATCGTCGGGCAGTGCGCCTACCGAGCCCGGCACGGTCGGCACACCCGCCTTGACCATCGCTTCCTTGGCCGAGACCTTGTCGCCCATCAGCCGGATGGACTCCGGGCGCGGGCCGATGAAGGCGAAGCCGCTCTTCTCCACACGCTCGGCGAAGTCGGCGTTCTCCGACAGGAAGCCGTAGCCGGGGTGGATCGCCTCGGCGTCCGTCACCTCGGCGGCCGAGATGATCGCGGGCATGTGCAGATAGCTCTTCTGCGACGCGGCGGGGCCGATGCAGACGGCTTCGTCGGCGAGCTTGACGTACTTGGCGTCGCGGTCGGCCTCGGAATACACCACCACCGCCTGGATGCCCATCTCGCGGCACGCCCGCTGGATGCGCAGGGCGATCTCGCCGCGGTTGGCGATCAGGATCTTCTTGAACATGATGGCGCCGGCCTTATTCGATGATGTACAGCGGCTGTCCGTACTCGACGGCTTGCCCGTTCTCGACGTACACCTTGGTGACCGTGCCGTCCACGTCCGACTCGATCTCGTTCATGATCTTCATGGCCTCGATGATGCACACCGACTGGCCCTTCTTGACGACCGTGCCCACATCGGCCAGCGCCTTGGCACCGGGGTTGGACGCGCGGTAGAAGGTGCCGACCATCGGCGACTTGACGACATGGCCGGTGATGACTTCGGCCACCGGGGCAACCGGGGCGGCAGCGGCCACTGGGGCGGCGTGCGCCATCGGGTGCATGGGCTGACCGGGGTAGTGCGCGGCCATCACCATGGCGGGGGCTGCACTTTGCTTGACGATGCGCACCTTGCCGTCGGCTTCGGTGATCTCCAGCTCGGAGACATTGGATTCCGACACCAGATCGATCAGGGTCTTCAGCTTGCGAAGGTCCATGGGGGCTCCGTGATTCTCGGGTTGCAGTGGGCGGGGCAGTCGGATGCGCGCCCCGCTTGCCGGCGGCGGTCCTGTCGATTCGCGTGCAGGACTCGCGTCAGATGGGTCGTGTTGCCGCGGGTTTGTCAGCCAGAACCCGGACTTTACGCGCTTTTCGGTCCCATTCGATGAGGGCCTTCACAAATTGAAACCCCGCCGATGAGGTCTGCGATGATGCCACGGGCTGGGGTTCATGCATGAACCAATCCGTTCATCCTGTGGTGCTGGAGCCTGCGGTACCGGTCCACTCTTGCAGTTCTTGCAAATTGGTCTCACCCAGCTTGCGGTGGAGAACATTGCCATCTGCGCCGAGCACGACGGTGTAGGGAAGCCCCCCGGTTGCATTGCCCATCTGACGCGCCAGCTCGGTGCCGCTGAAGCCCGCCAGGCCAATGGGAAAACCCACCGGTGTCTTCTTCAGGAAGTCGCGCACCGGCGTGGAGCTGTCCACCGCCAGTCCGATCACCTGCCAGCCGGCTGCGCCGCGGGCCGCCTGCGCACGGGCGAATGTGTCGAGCAGTGGCATTTCCTTGACGCAGGGCGGGCACCAGGTCGCCCAGAAATTGATCAGCAGCGGTCGTCCGCGCAAGTCCGCCAGTGCCAGTGTGCCGCCCTCCGGTCGGTCGAAGCGCAGGGACCACGGATCCTGCCGACTGTTGTCTGAAACCGCAGGACCAGCGACAGACCCCGTGCCGGGCTGTGCCATCGGGGTGCGCTGGCGTGCGAGCCAGCCAGCGCCACCGGCGGCCACCGCCACTCCGGCGCTCAACCCGATCCAGCTTCTGCGGTTCATGGCGTGTTCTCCTCGTTGGTCAGGATCAGGCGGTGCAGGCCCGCGAGGTTGCCACGCGGCGTGCGACCTCGGGTGTCGGGCTTGAGGGCGCCGCGCAGGTCGTCATGGTCCAGGATGGTGAGGAACACCGTCACCGGCCCGCCCAGCGCGTCGCAGCGCTGCGACAGGCTCAGCACATCGACGGGCTGGTGGCGCGGCCCGTTCACGCTGCCCACGTCGTAGTCCACACCCTGGTTGATCAGTGCCAGTTCGGCCGACTTGCAGTCGTCGCAGTAGAGCTGCAGGTGGACGGCGGACAGCCGCGTCGCCGTGCCGCGCCAGACCGCGCCGGTCAGGTGGGGGCGGAATTCGGCCAGCCGCTCCATCCACAGTGCCGCCACGCCGCGCAGCGCAACCAGCTCCAGCGGCTGCGTGTCGGCGCAGAACACCGACAGGTATTCGCGCACGGCGTCTTCCACCAGGTCGTTGTCGGGCATGTTGACGCTGCGCGACGCCCCGCGGCCCAGGTCACGCGCGGCGCGGCGCTTGGCGGGGCCGTATTCCAGGCCCTCCTCGACCACCAGCCGGGCGGCCATCGCAGCGATTTCTTCGGTCAGTTCACTCATGGCAGGGGCACCGCGCCCATGCGTGCGTGGACCGAGGCGGCACGGTGGACCAGGTAGGGCGAGCCGGGCCGCTGCTCGAAACGCTTGGGCGCCGGCAGCATCACCGCCAGCCGCGCCGCCTGTGCCGGGGCGAGCTGGTGGGCTTCGACGTGGAAGTAGTGCTGCGCGGCAGCCTGCGCGCCGAACACGCCTTCGCCCCACTCGACGTTGTTCAGGTAGATCTCCAGGATGCGCGGCTTGCTCAGCAGGCCTTCGAGCATGAAGGTGATCAGGAATTCCTGGCCCTTGCGTGCCGCGGTGCGCTCGCCGGAGAGGAACAGGTTCTTGGCGAGCTGCTGGCTGATGGTGGAGCCGCCGACCACCTTCGGTTCGACCTTGCGGCGAGCAGCCACGGTTTCTGCACGCTGGTTGCGTGCCCAGGCCTTTTCCAGCGCGTCCCACTCGACACCGCTGTGCTCGTTGAAACCGGCGTCCTCGCTGGCGATCACGGCGCGCTGCAGGTGGGGACTGATGCGGTCGCGGTTGCGCCACTCCTGGCTCCAGAGTACACGGCCTTGCTCGGTCGCCAGCCGCCAGATCTCGCTGCGCTGGAACGGTGTCGACTGTGGATCGACCACCACCATCAGCGCGATGCGCAGCACGAAGTAGAGCTGCAGCGCCAGCGCGCTCAGCAGCAGCAACGCCAGCAGCCGCCAGGCGTGGCCGCGCCAGTTCAGGGTAGTGGAAGCCATCGTGTCTCGGTTTGCGGTCTGCGGTCTGCGTCAGCGAAGGCCGTCCACCTGCGCGCGCAGGGCGGACAGCACCGGAGCGGTGTCCGGCCGCGCACCGCGCCAGGCGAAAAACGACTCCGCCGCCTGCTCGACCAGCATGCCCAGCCCGTCGCGGCCGATGGCGCCGTGCCGGGCCGCCCAATCGAGGAAGGGCCGGGCGCCTGCGCCGTACATCATGTCCACGGCCAGCGCGCCGGGCCGCAGCACCTCGCCCGGTACCGGCACGCCCGCACCAGCGAGGCTGCTGGCGGTGCCATTGATGACGATGTCGAAGGCCTCACCCGGGGCCTCCAGCGGCGCGATACCCAGCGCCACGCCGTGGTCGTGCGCCAGATCGGCGTGGCGGGCGACGAGGGCCTGCGCCTTGTCCGCCGTGCGGTTGGCCACGACCAGCGCCGCTGGCCCTGCCTCGATCAGCGGCCCGAGCACACCCGCTGCCGCGCCACCCGCGCCGATCAGCAGCACGCGCCGTCCCGCCAGCGCGACGCCCGCGTTGACCGTGATGTCGCGCACCAGTCCGATGCCGTCGGTGTTGTCGCACCACCAGCCCTCGGCGTCGAAGCGCAGCGTGTTGGCGGCTTCGGCGCGCTGGGCACGTGGCGTGCGGCGCGTGGCGAGTTGCCACGCCTCGAACTTGAAGGGCACAGTGACGTTGCAGCCGCGCGCGCCGCCGTCGGCGAAGGCGCGCGCCGTGGCCGTGAAGCCATCGAGCGGACTGAGCAGGTGGCGGTAGTCGAGCGACTGCCCCGTCTCGGCGGCGAAACGGGCGTGGATGTCGGGGGAGCGGCTGTGCTCCACCGGGTGGCCGATCACGGCGTAACGGTCCATGGCAGGGGTGGGCAAAGTGAAGCGGTGGGGAAAGGGGGACGGATCGCTCAACGCGCGGGCGCATCCTTGGGCGTGGCGTCTTCGACCGAGGCTTGCACACCCTGATCCCGCGTGAAGCGGAAGCGCGACACGAACACCAGCCGGTCGAACTGGCCGCGCATCGCTGGCGTGAAGTGGCCGTAGGGGGCGGCACCGCGCACGATGGACTGCGCCTTGCGGTCGAGCGCCCGGTTGCCCGAGGTCTTGATCACCTCGGCCTCGACGACGCGGCCCAGGCTGTCGACCTCCATCAGCATGCTGAGTTCGCCGTAGAGCTTGGCGCCTTCGGCCTCGGGGAAGTTGCGGGTGCCGATGTCCTCGATGCGGCGGCGCAGCGCGTCGTAGTAGACCGCGTGGACGCCTTCGCGGGCCGACGGGCTGACGTAGCGCCGACGCGGGCGGGCGTTTTCGTCGTTGATGCGCTTCTCGATCTGCGCGAGCTGGTCGATGAGCTGGCGGCGGCGCTCTTCCTCGGCGTAGACCTGGGAGGGTGTCTTGTCGGCTGCCCGCACCGGTTCGGGCGTGTTGAGCCGGGCCAGTTCGCGCTTGATCTGGGTGAGCAGCTGCGTCTGCAGGGCCTGCATCTGCTCGATCTGTCGCGTGGCGTCGTCGATGGCGTTGCCGGCCTGGTCGGCAGGCGAGGGCGGCAGCGGGGAGGTGGCCACGCCCTTGTCTGCGTCGCCACCACCGGCCAGGTTGCGCTGGGCGATGACCTGTGCCTTGGTCGGCTTCTCGGCGGTGCTGGCGTTGACGAGCACCACCTCCAGCGGGGTGTCCTGCAGGATCCGGTCGAAGGCCTGCGGATCCACGACCCGCACCATCAGCACCGCCGCGTGCAGGCCGACCGACAGGAGCAGGGCGGTCTGGAGGGTCGAGAGTTGCTTGAGGCGCTGCATCGTGGATCGGCGGAGACGAACGAGGAGGCGGAAGGTCAGGTTGCCGATGGTACCGGGGTGGCAGTGTCCGTCGTCGCGGCGGGGGTGCCTTCGGCATCGTCCAGGTCGATGGCCAGCGCCAGCCCCGTCGCTGCGGCTTCGGCGCCTTCCTCGGCGTCGTCTTCGAGGACCGCATCGTCATCGCTGCGGGTCGGGTCATCCAGTCGGGTGATGACGCTGCCGCCGACTTCGAGCGTCAACAGGTCCGGCTCGCCCAGCCGCACCCGCACCCGCGCGCCGCGTGGCATCGCATCCGCGCCGGCCGCGCGCAGCACCAGCGGCAGCGTGTCCGCACGCACCAGTCCGTCCTTCATCACCGCGCAGTCGAGTTCGGTCACGCCGTTCTGCGTCAGCCAGCGCAGGGTCCAGAAGCGTTCGACGGCGTTCTGGAAGCCGTTGTAGGCCGAGTACGCCGTGTCGAAGCCGGAGATGATTGCCATCAGCGTCATGTCCTTGGGCTTGAACGGTGCGACCAGTGCGGCGGTGCGGCCGTGGCGGGCACAGGCAATGATCTGCCACTGGTTGACCAGATCGACGTAGCGCCGCAGCGGCGACGTGGCCCAGGTGTAGTGCGCCACCCCCATGCCGGCGTGCGGCTGGGCGCGGGTGGACATGCGCACCTTGACGCCCGGCGCCATGCTCGCCTGACTGCGGTAGATGCCCGGCACGCCCAGCTCGGCCAGCCAGCCGCCCCAGGTGTTGTTGGCCAGGATCATCGCCTCGGCGACGATGGTGTCCAGCGGGGCGCCGCGGCGGCGTTCGCTGATCTGGACCGTCTCGTGCCCGTTCGGTGGCTCCACCGGCGACTGGCCCGCCGCATCGATGAGCTTGAAGTTGTAGTCCGGCCGGTTGAAGTTTTCCGGCTTGCCGCGCACGACCTCGCGCTGCGCCTTGAGGTGCTTCGCCAGCCGGAAACCGAAGGCCAGCTCGGCGGCGAAGGGGAAGTCGGCCGGCGCCGCGCCCGTCAGCGCCGCCTCGGTCACCACCGCGTCGAGCTTGTCGTGGCGCAGGTTGGCGGCGATCGGCACCCGCTCCAGCTTCGTCTCGCTGGACTGCACGGTCAGCGTCGCCTCGTCCATCGTCACGTACAGCGACACGGCGGGGCAGTCGCGGCCTTCCAGCAGCGTGTAGGTCTGCACCACGTCGTCGGGCAGCATGGTCAGCTTCCAGCCGGGCATGTAGACGGTGGACAGGCGGTCGCGCGCGACCTTGTCGATGGGCGAATCGGGGGCGATCGCCAGCGCGGGGGCGGCGATGTGGACACCGAAGACGATGGTGCCCGTGCCCAGGCCCTGCACCGACAGCGCGTCGTCGATCTCGGTCGTGGCCGAGTCGTCCACCGAGAAGGCGCGCACGGGCGCCAGCGGCAGTTCGTCCTTGATCTGCGGCGCCACGAGCGAGGCCGGGAAGCCCGTGCCCTTGGGGAAGATCTCGAACAGGAAACGCCGCCAGTGGAACTGGTAAGGGCTGTCGATCGCCTTGCAGGCGAGCAGCAGGTCGAGCGGTGCGCGCTGCGCCCGCTTGGCGGCTTCGACCACGGCCTTGTATTCCGGCCCGTTCTTGTCCGGCTTGAACAGGATCTTGTACAGCTCGTCGCGCACCGGCTGCGGGCACTGTCCGGCGATCAGCTCGGTGGTCCAGGTCTCGATCTGTGCGGCGACCTGTGCCTTCTTCTCGATGGCGAGCAGGGCCGCCTTGACGATGTCCTCGGGCGCCTTGCGGAACATGCCCTTGCCCATGCGGCGGAAGTAGTGCGGCGCGTGGAACAGCTTGAACAGCGCGGCGGCCTGGTGGGTGGCGCCGGCCTTGGCGTCGAAATAGTCGCGCGCCAGATCGGCGAACGCGAACTCGTCCTCCGGCGCGAACTCCCAGGCCAGCTCCAGCTCGATCTCCTCGGCCAGCCGCTGGCCCTCGGCGATCAGCTCGGCGGGCGAGGGCTTGTCGAACTTGAGCAGCACATTGGCGGCCTTGACCTTGACACGCTTGCCAGAGTCCAGCTCGATCTGCATCGAGCTTTCGGCTTCCGACATCACGCGCCCGGCGAGGAATTTTCCGGCGTCTTCGAAGAGGGCATTCATAGGCGGGGGATTGTCGCCGATGGCGCCTGCGGGCGAATGTCGGCACCCTGGTGCGGATCAGGAGCCGCAATGGTGTCGCGGTGGCTTTCATGCGAAACCAGGCACCAGCTTGGTTTGGTGCTCCTTGGTCAATGGCCCGGGGAGTTGAGTTTCATTTGTTACCAAATATCGATTTTTACTGTGTGATGTGAAGAAGTTGTGAGAATTATTGCGTGGAACGATTTAGTACTTTTTCGATAATCGGGAACATAAATCCAGGTCTCGAACAAGGACAACCATGCAGATGCAGAAGAAAAAGTCAGCCCATCCGTCCGCTCTTGGTCGGATCGGCAGGCTGGCCACCGCCAGTGCCACCGCGTTGCTGGCCGCCTGCGGCGGCGGCACGGACACCCCCGTCGCCCAAGCCGATTCCGCTGTCGAAAGCACCCCGGGCGTGCGGGCTCTGGTGGTGGCCGCGGATCCGATGGCAACCGCACTGAGGACCGGCAACGCCTCCGGCGTCACGCTGTCCACCGTCATGGCGGCGACCAAGACGCTGCTGAGCGGCCAGCAGACCAGCTACGCCAGCCTCAAGCAGTCCCTGTTCGGCCTGAACGCCGACGGCACCGCCAACGCCACCAGCCTGACCAGCCTCGACTGGGATCCCTCGCACGATTCGTCCTGGTTCACGCTGCTCGACAGCATCCAGAACCAGGCCATCCTGGCCACCAACTGGAGCTACGCGAGCGGTGGTGCGGGGACCAGCACCACGCTGGCAGTCGCCGGCACCAACGCGGCCGGCAATGCCCGCTACGCGGCCTTTGGCGGCAACCCCTTCGGCGTGCCCGGCAATGCGTCGATGGACAAGCTGATGATGAACACGGTGGCGTGGCTGACCAAGCGCACCACCTTCACCAACCTGAAGATCGTCACCGCGCAACTGCCCGGCACCGAGACCTACTGGTTCCCGCACGAGACCAAGACCCGTGCCTGGTTCGTCGCCAAGTACCCCGGCGTCGCCATCAACGGCGTGACCACCGGCGCCGCCACCCAGGCCGACAACCGCTGTGACGGCGACAAGCTCGACGCCTGCCTGCAAGGGGTCGATCTGCTCGTCATCGGCCGCGAGCAAGGCCCGAACGCCTACAACGGTGCCACCGTCATGCAAGCGGTGCTCAACGCCCAGAGCCGTGGCATCCCGGTGCTCTACCTGCACCACTACCGCGACACCAACGACCTGGCCGGCCGGATGCTCGACTACTTCGGGCTGGGACAGGTCAACAACTACTGGTCGCAGAACGGCCTCAAGGGCTTCAATCCGGCGACGCTGCCGGCCATGCCGAACAACCTGGCCGACGTGCAGGCGCTGGTGAACCGGCTCGACACGGGCACCTTCACCTCCACCTGGAGCGGCTGCACCACCTCCGGCCGCATCAGCTGCTCGGGCGACGCGACCTACATGGCGCAGTTCGGCGTCCCCGCCGAGACCATCCGCACCGCATTGCGCACGCTGGACGCCAATGGCACGGCCCTCTTCTCACGCACTGGCTACACCCTGGAGAAGATGCTGGTGCTGCTGGGCGACAAGTACCGCGAGACGGTGGTCTACCCGCTGAACAAGGCCACCAGCGGGGCGGGCTTCTACCGCGCCTACTTCTCCGACATGGCGGCCTATGTCCACCGGCCGTATGCCGCTGTCGCGAAGAACCTGGGCAATTTCTCGAACCTGATTCCGGCCACGACCGCCGCGCTGACTCGCACGGTCACGGTCACCCCGCCGCTGACCGGCACCCGCGACCACATGACGGGCCTGTACGTCATGCCGGGCCGCACCGTCACGCTGACCCGCACCGACACCGGCTCCGGCGTGGTGCAGTTCGGCATCAACATGCTGCGCGACACCACCTGGGTCTTCAACCAGCCGACCGGCCTGGACCGCCCGACGCAGTTGACCGCTCCCCGCTCGCCGCTGAAAGCCGGCCAGACGGTGACGATCACCAGCCCCTACGGCGGCCCGCTGTTCCTGCACGTCGATGCGGCGACCGGCACGGTGCCCGCGGTGGCTGTGCAAGTGACCGGCGTGACGACCCACCCCGTGCTGCGCAACGCCAACGACGCCGCCCAGGTCACGGCCTTCAACGCCGAACTGGCCGCAACCTCCACCAACTGGGTCGGCATCACCACCGATACCCTGACGCTGCACTCGACGCTGGCGAACTTCAAGTCCAGCATGGCCAGCTACGGCGGCAACCTGGCCAAGCTGGTCGGGGACACCTGGACCTACACGATCAAGGACACCTACGAACTCGCCGGCTTCAACTCCGCCACCGCCGGCCAGTACGTGCTCTCGCCGGCCGTGACCAGCTTCTGCGCCCTCAAGGGCTGGGACTGCACGGGCACGCAGCACCGCCGCGATGTCATGCAGCACGTCGTCAGCGATGTCCACGCGGCCTGCGGCAACGGCTGCAGCGGCAATCCGTATGACCAGGACTGGGCCTTCGCGCCACTGGGCTGGGGCGAGACGCACGAGATCGGTCATAACCTGCAGCGCAGCCGGCTCAACATCTACGCCGGCCAGTCGGGCGAGGTGTCCAACAACATCTTCCCGGTCCACAAGCGCACGCAGTACAACCTGTCGCCGGCCGGGGTGGCCGCGCCGCTGGTCGATCGTGCAGGCACCGGCCTGGTGGTGTTCAACCTGCTCAAGACCGCCCTCGGCACCGCGACACCGATCGACACCGCCAACACCAGCCTCTGGGGCAACACCGCCTACGCCGCCAACAACTCGGAGCGGGTGATGTTCTACCGGCAACTGGTCGAGCACGCGCGTTACTACAACAGCAACCTCGGCGACGGCTGGGCGCTGATGAGTCTGGCCTATCTGCTGGATCGCAACGTGGACGCCAGCCAGGCGACCTGGGCGGCGTCGGCGGCGAAGTTCGGCTTCGGCACCTACGCGGCGACCTACCCCTCGACGATGAGCGGCAATGACTTCCTGCTGATCGCCAGCTCCTTCATCATCGGCCGCGACATGCGCCCGATGTTCGACCTGTGGGGCGTGAAGGTCACGGCCGCAGCGGGCGCGCAGGTGGCGGCCTACAACTTCGCGCCGTCGGGCAAGCTGCTGTTCCCGATGAGCCAGGTCAGCCAGGTGCCGGCGAAGGTCGGGGCGCCTATCGTGATGGGCACGACGGCGCTGTATCCGACGGGGTATTGAGCTTCACCAGATGCAGCGCAGTCCCGGCACCTGTCGCAGCGTCCCGTCCGCTGTGATGATCGGGGCCTTGTGGACCAGGGCCGTTGCGGCGATCAGGCGATCGGCCGGGTCGCCGTGCAGAAAATCGGGATGTTGCGCCTGCTCGGCAATGGCAGAGGTGATGGGCAATACCGTCAAGCCCATCGCCAGAACGATGTCGTCGAGGTAGGCCGCAATGCTCAGATCCGGTGGCCGGTGAATGCGGCCACGCGCCTGCAGCATGGCAATTTCCCAGAGAGAGATGTCACAGCAGGCGAGCTGACCGGCGGCCATGCCCTGCCGGTCCACGCGTCACGGGTGGACGCATCGTCTGCCGTGTTGACCACATCGCCCACGATCATCGTGCCGCGCAGCGCCTGAAGGCGTTGCCGGGCGGCTTCGCGCACGTCGGTCGTCTGATCTGGAATCAAGCGCGCAATCGTGCGGCCGTGCCAGGTGATGGTGAATTCCTCGCCAAGCTGCACCTGCCGCAGGTAGTCCGGCAAGTGTTGGCGCAGTTCGGTGACATTCACTGATGCGGCGGTCATGGGCAGCTTTCTGTACAGAAATTCTGTATGAATTCTAGACCGCCACGCCGCTAGACCGTCAGCCCCCCCGCCACTTCCAGCACCGCCCCATTCACATAACTCGCCTCGTCGCTCGCTAGGAAGGCGTAGACATTGGCGATCTCCTCCGGCGTGCCCAGCCGGCGCAGCGGCACTTCGGCACGCATCCCGTCGAGCACCTTGTCGGGAATCGTCGCGAGGATCGGCGTATCGATGAAGCCCGGCGCCACCGCGTTGACGCGGATGCCTTTCGGCCCGAGTTCGCGGCTCCAGGTCTTGGTGAAGCCGATGACGCCGAACTTGGCTGCAGCGTAGTTGGTCTGGCCGAAGTTGCCGTAGATGCCGACCACCGAGCTGGCGTTGAGGATCACGCCCGACCCTTGCGCCACCATCGTGTCCGTCACCGCCTGCGCGCAGTGGAAGACGGCGCGCAGGTTCACGTCGATCACCGCGTCGAACTGCTCGATGGTCATCTTCTGCAGTCGGGCGTCGCGGGTGATGCCGGCGTTGTTGACCAGCACGTCGATGCGGCCGAACTGCGCTTTCACGGCGGCCACCATCGCATCGACCGCGGCCCGGTCGGTGACGTTGACGGCGAAGCCCGCCGCCTGCGCACCCGCCTCGCGGCACTGCGCGACCGCGGCGTCCACCGCCTCGGGCTTCATGTCGCAGACGATGACGACGGCGCCTTCGCGGGCGAACTTCAGCGCGGTGGCCAGGCCGATGCCCTGTGCGGCGCCGGTGATGATCGAAACCTTGTCCTTCAATCGCATGGGAAACAAACCTCAGTCCAGTGGCAGGAACCGGCGCATGGCCGGCAAGTGGGCATCGAAATCGCTCAGCGCGTGGTCGCCGCCGTCGAGCAGGTGCAAGTCGGTCGCGGCGTAGCGGGCCGACATCTCGTGCCAGTCCAGCACTTCGTCGCCCTTGGCGATCCAGACTTGATAGCGGGACGGCGCACGCAGCGGACCCGGTGCCATCGCGCGCAATTCGTCCACGAATTCGGCACGGAAGAAGAAGCGGTCCGTCGGGTCGTGCCACGCGGTCAGTTCACCGATGTACTTGGCCAGATCGCGGGCAGGTTCGACCGCGGGGTTGATCAGCACGGCGCGGCAGCCGTGTGCCTCGGCAACCACGGTGGCGTAGAAGCCGCCGAGCGAGCTGCCCATCACCGCGCGGGTGTCGGCGGGCCAGTCGCGCGTGCCGGCTTCGATCAGCGCCAGGGCCTCGGCGGGCGAGGGCGGCAGTTGCGGGCACCACCACGTCAGGTCCGGCCGGTGCGCGGCGACCCAGGCGGCCATCTTCTGCGCCTTCATCGACTGCGGCGAGGAGCGGAAACCGTGCAGGTAGAGCAGGTGCGTCGTGCGGGGCGGAGCGGGAGACGTCATGCCGGGGTCACGCTTTCTTCGCCAGCGCCTCCAGCAGCTTTCCATGCACCCCACCGAATCCGCCGTTGCTCATGCACAGCACCTGATCGCCCGGCCTTGAGAGCCGCACCACGGCGTCCACCAGCTCGGGGATCGAATCGCAGACCCGCGCCTGCTTGCCCATCGGCGACAGCGCCTCGCGGGCGTCCCAGGTCAGGCCGGCGCTGTGGCAGAACGACAGGTCCGCCTCTTCGAGCGCCCACGGCAGTTGCGACTTCATCGCGCCCAGCTTCATCGTGTTGGAGCGCGGCTCGAACACCGCCAGGATGCGCGCCGTGTCGCCGATGCGGCGGCGCAGGCCGTCGACGGTGGTGCGGATCGCCGTCGGGTGGTGGGCAAAATCGTCGTAGACCTTCACGCCGCCGGCCTCGCCGCGCAACTCCATGCGCCGGCGCACGTTCTCGAAGCGGCCCAGCGCCTCGCCCGCCCGCGCCGGGCTGATGCCGACATGTTCGGCCGCACCGATGGCGGCCAGCGCATTGAGCTGGTTGTGCTCGCCCAGCAGGGACCACTCGACGCGACCCACCTTCATGCTGCCGCGCAGCACGTCGAAGGCGTGCGGCTCGCCGCGGCTGCGCAGCGCACCGGGCTCTTCCTTGCGCGCGCCGAAGTGCTGCACCGTGCTCCAGCAGCCGCGTGCGAGCACGGTCTTCAGCGCGTCCTCGCGGATGTTGACGACCAGCCGGCCCTGCGACGGCACGGTGCGCACGAGGTGGTGGAACTGCGTCTCTATCGCGGCCAGGTCCGGGAAGATGTCGGCGTGGTCGTATTCGAGGTTGTTCAGGATGGCGGTGCGCGGGCGGTAGTGGACGAACTTGCTGCGCTTGTCGAAGAAGGCGGTGTCATATTCATCCGCTTCGATGACAAACGGCGCGCCTGGTGCCACGCGGCCAAGCCGGGCCGAGACGCCGAAATTCTGCGGAACTCCGCCGACCAGGAACCCCGGCTCCAGCCCCGCGTGGTCGAGGATCCACGCCAGCATCGAGGTCGTCGTGGTCTTGCCGTGCGTGCCGGCGACGGCCAGCACGTGCCGGCCCTGCAGCACGTTCTCCGCCAGCCACTGCGGCCCGCTCGTGTAGGGCAGACCGGCGTCCAGGATGGCCTCCATCAGCGGATTGCCGCGGCTGACGACGTTGCCGACGACGTGGAGGTCGGGTTTCAGCGCCAGTTGGTCGGGCGAGAAGCCTTCGATGAGGTCGATGCCGAGGGCGCGGAGCTGGTCGCTCATCGGCGGGTAGACGTTGGCGTCGCAGCCGGTGACGCGGTGGCCGGCTTCGCGGGCCAGCGCGGCGACGCCTCCCATGAACGTGCCGCAGATGCCGAGGATGTGGATGTGCATGGGCGGCCATTCTAGGAGCGCGCGGCGGCGGTGATGGGTCGATTGCGCGGGCACTTTGGTTGTACATGCAACCAAGGGATTCCACGGTGTCCGGTGTGTCGGCTTGTGGTGATACTGTTGTACGCGCAACCAATTCAAGGAGTCCCGATGTCCCGCGTGTTTGCCGACTATCCTTTCACGGCCCGGCGCCACATCGGCCGCCGCCCGGTGCGCACCGCCGACACCCCGGCCCGCCGTCCGGTGGTGGTGGCTGGCGGCGGGCCGGTCGGTTACTGCACCGCGATCGGGCTGGCGCAGCGGGGTGTGCCGGTGGTGCTGATCGAGGCCGATGATGGCGTGTGCTTCGGCAGCCGCGCGATCTGCATCTCGCGGCGCAGTCTGGAGATCCTGCAGCGGCTGGGGGCGCTGGACGGCTTCCTGAAAATCGGCCTGCCGTGGACCGGCGGGCGCAGCTTCTACCGCGATACCGAAGTGCTGCATTTCACGATGCCGCAGGACGACCACCAGAAGCTGCCGCCGATGGTGAACCTGGCGCAGTACCACATCGAGCAGATCCTGCTGGACCGCGCCGAGGCGCTGGCGGACCGGATCGAGATCCGCTGGCAGACCCGCGTCACCGCGGTCGAGACGCGCGCCGATGGCGTGACGCTGACGCTGGACACGCCCGATGGCCCGGACACGCTGGAGGCCGACTGGGTGGTCGCCGCCGATGGCGGACGCAGCACGCTGCGCGAGGCGCTCGGGCTGCCGCTGAAGGGCACGTCCTACGAGGGCCGCTACGTCATCGTGGACATCCTGCTCGACAGCGCGCGGCCGACCGAGCGGCTCGCCTATTTCGACCCGCCGTGCAACCCCGGCTCGACCGTGCTGGTCCACAAGCAGCCTGACAAGGTCTGGCGCATCGACTACCAGTTGCGCGACGGCGAAGACCCGGAGGCGGCGATCCGGCCCGAGAACGTGTTGCCGCGGGTCGAGAGTCTGCTGGCGATGATGGGCGAGACGGGGGCGTGGCAGCCGATCTGGACCACCGTCTACAAGGCCAACGCGCTGACGCTGGAGCGTTACCGCCACGGCCGTGTCCTGTTCGCGGGCGATGCGGCGCATCTGGTGCCGATCTTCGGGGTACGCGGCGCGAACTCGGGCATCGACGACGCGGACAACCTGGCGTGGAAGCTGGCCTGGGTGGTGCAGGGCCGGGCAGACGCCGCGCTGCTCGACAGCTACAGCGACGAGCGCGTGGCCGCGACGCACGAGAACCTGCGCTACGGCACCAGGAGCACCGAGTTCATGGCGCCGCCGTCGTTCGCGTTCGAGCTGATGCGCACGGCGGTGCTGGGCCTCGCGGAGCGCCATCCGGTGGTGCGCTCGCTGATCAACCCGCGCCAGACCTCGGCCATCACCTACACCGACTCGCCGCTGAACGCCGCCGCGGCCCGCTCGGCCGAGTTCACGGCCGGGCCGGTGCCGGGCGCCGTGCTGCCGGAATGCCCGGTGGTGCGGCGGGTTGACGGTGCGGTGGTGAACGCTCATGTCACGGACCTGCTCGGCCCGGGGTTCACGGCGCTGCATTTCAGTGCGGATGGGCCGAGCCCGATCGGCGCCGCGCTGGCGACTCTGGCCGAGACGCTGGCGGCGCGCGGTGTGCCGCTGGTGGTCGAGACGATCACGCCGGCCCGCGATGTCACCGGCCGGCTGTTCCCGATGTACGGCGCCGGTCCGGACACGGTCTACCTGGTGCGGCCGGACGGCCACGTGCTCGGCCGCTGGCGCATGGGCGTGGTGGACGAGATCGCCGCCGCCATCGCGCACACCCTCCATCCGCAGCCTGCCGCTCGCACCGCTGCCCCTGAAGCAAGCCACTGACCATGACCGACACCGAACTCGACGAGGCCTACACCCGCCTGTGCCACACCATGACGCGGCTGGGCGAACCGGTGGCGCCGCTCTTCCTGGCGCGCTTCGCGCTGCTGGCGATGGCGCGGCTGGCCGATGCGCCGGCCGTGCTGCAGATGATCGACGACGCAGCGGCCGACCTCGGCGCCACACGTCCGGGATAGTCCCCGATTGACCGGATGGCGGTCGGCCTCTACATTGCTCACATGTTAGCAATGTAGAGGTTTCTGCATGACCGCTGCCTCCGCTGCCTTTGTCCGACCCGCCCGTTTTTCGCCCGAAGAGTGGGACGCGCGGGTGCAGCTCGCCGCCGCGTACCGGATCTTCGACCACCTTGGCTGGTCGGAGCTGATCTACAACCACCTCTCGCTGCGCGTGCCGGGCGAGGAGGGGCACCTGCTGCTCAACCCCTTCGGGCTGCACTACCGCGAAGTCACCGCGTCGAACCTGGTCAAGGTCGATCGCGACGGCCACATCGTCGGCCACAGCGACTGGCCGATCAACCCGGCCGGCTTCACCTTCCACGGCGCCATACATGCCACGCGGCCCGAGGCGCACTGCGTCATGCACGTCCACACGACGCCGACGCTGGCGGTGTGCTGCCTCGACGAGGGGCTGTCGTTCACCAACTTCTACGCCGCCCAGCTCTGGGGCAAGGTCGCGTACCACGACTTCGAGGGCATCACGGTTCACCAGGAGGAGGGCGCCCGCATCCTCGCCAGCGCCGGGGACAAGCCGGTGCTGCTGCTGCGCAACCACGGCCCGGTGGTGATCGGACACACGCTGGCGCAGGCGTTTTCGCTGCTGTGGCTGGTGCAGCGGGCTTGCGAGGTGCAGATTGCGTCGCAGGGGCTCGGCGCGCTGCGGCCGATCCCGGTGCCGGTGCTGGAGGGCTGCGTGCGCGATTCGCTGAACTTCGATCCGCGCTTCGGCGCCGGGCAGGACGCCTTTGCCGCGCTGCAGCGGTTGATCGACCGGATCGATCCGACCTACCGGCAGTGACCTGCCATCGCGCTGTCGCTAGGGTTAGCGATAGTTGCGAACACAACCTTTGATCCATATCGTTGCGTGAGCAACCAAACAAGGATAAGCGCCATGTCCACCCGCTCCGTTCTCCGCCCGCTGCTGGCCGCACTGCCCCTGGTGCTGGGCGCCACCGCGCTGCACGCGCAGGAAGTCACCATCAAGTTCTCGCACTTCCTCGCGCCGAACTCGAACTTCCACAAGAACGTGGCCGAGCCGTGGTGCGCGGCCATTGCCAAGGACTCGGGCGGCAAGCTCAAGTGCCAGCTCTACCCCGCGCTGCAGCTCGGGGGCACGCCGCCGCAACTGGTCGATCAGGTGAAGAACGGCGTGGCCGACGTGGTCTGGACCTCGCCGAGCTACTCGACCGGCCGTTTCCCGATCACCGAGGCGCTGGAGCTGCCGTTCTCGCTGCCGCCGGGGGGCATGACCGGCTCGAAGGCGATGTGGGAGTACTACCAGAAGAACGGCCAGGCCGACTTCAAGGACTTCCACGTGCTGGCCATCTTCAGCGCCAGCAACGTCGTGATGAGCACCGCCTCCAAGCCGATCCTGACGGTGGACGGCTTCAAGGGCGTGAAGATGCGCAGCCCGTCGCGCTTCGCCGCGCTGTTCCTGACCGCGCTCGGCGGCACCCCCGTGAACATGCCGGTCGCGCAGGTCACCGAGGGCATCTCCAAGGGCGTGATCGACGGGGCGATGGCGCCGTGGGAAGTGCTGCCGGCGACCAAGATCGACGAGGTCACCAAGTACCACATGGAAGGCGCGGCCAACCAGCCCGGCTTCACGCAGACGCCGATGGCCATCCTGATGAACAAGGCCAGGTACGACGGCCTGAGCCCCGACCTGAAGGCGGTGATCGACAAGAACAGCGGCATGGCGCTGGTTGAGCTGACGGGCAAGACCTGGGACGACGGCAACAACGACGCCCGCAAGAAGATGACCGCCCAGGGCAACAAGGTGCTCGTCATCAAGCCGGAGGACTACAACGCGATGAAGAAGGCTGCCGCCAGCGTCGAGGCCGACTGGATCAAGCAGGCCGATGCGCGGGGCCTCGACGGCAAGAAGCTCGCCGCCGACGTTCACGCCATCGGCGCCAAGTACCTCGGCAAGTGAGCACCGGGACACACCATGGCTGAACTGATGCCCGACGATGCGCGGCCTGACGCATCCCCTGCCAGCGGGTTGGCTGGTGTGCTGCACCGGGTCGTGACCTGGTGGGGTCTGGCGGGCGGGATGCTGTTCTGCGCCATCGTGGGCATGTCCATCGTCTCGATCGTCGGCCGCAAGCTGTTCGCCACGCCGATCCAGGGCGACATGGAGCTGCTGCAGATGGGCGCGGCGGTGGCGTCGGCGACCTTCCTGCCGCTGTGCGAGATGGACGACCACCACATCAAGGTCGATGCGCTGACAACGTGGATGAGCGCACGCGGCCGGGCGGCGCTGGACACGCTGGCGCACGCGCTGCTGCTGGTGGTCGCGGTGCTGCTGACCTGGCGCACGGGGCTCTACACCGCCGAGGCGAAGGAGAACATGGAAGTCTCGACGCTGCTGCTGGTGCCGCTGTGGTGGCCGGTGCTGCTGCTGGTGCCGAGCTTCGTGCTGCTGGCGCTGGCGGCGCTGCACCGGTGCGTGGTCTCGCTTCGCGTGGCATTGGGAGGTGCAGCATGAGCGGCATGGCAATCGGGTTGTGGATCTTCGCTGGCCTGCTGGTGCTGCTGGCGCTGCGCATCCACGTCGGCGTGGGCATGTTCATCGGCGGCGCGGCCGGCTTCCTGGCGATGAACGGGGGTGACCCGAACGCGCTGCTGTTCACGCTGAACCACCTGGCGTATGCGCGGCTGTCGAACTACGACCTGGCGGTGATCCCGCTGTTCATGCTGATGGGGCAGTTCGCCACGCACGGCGGGCTGTCGAAGTCGCTGTTCCGCTGTGCGGCGGCCTTCCTCGGGCACTGGCGCGGCGGGCTGGCAATGGCGGCCACTGGCGCGTGTGCCGGCTTCGGCGCGATCTGCGGCTCGTCGCTGGCGACCGCCGCGACGATGGCGCAGGTGGCCTTGCCCGAGCTGCGGGCGCACGGCTACTCCGGCCGGCTCGCCACGGGCACGCTGGCCGCCGCCGGCACGCTGGGCATCATGATCCCGCCCTCGGTGCCGCTGGTGATCTACGCCGTGCTGACGCAGGAGTCGATCGGCAAACTCTTCGTCGCCGCGGTGATCCCCGGCCTGATCGCGATGGTCGGCTACATGCTGGTGATCCGCCTCGTCGTCACGCTCGACCCGAAGGCCGGCCCCGCGGCGGCACGGGTGCCGTGGCCCGAGCGTGTGTCGGCGCTGATCGGCGTGGTGCCGGTGCTGCTGGTGTTCGTGGTCGTGATCGTCGGCATCTACGGCGGCTGGGCCAACCCGACCGAGGCGGCGTCGATCGGTGCGGCGGCGTGCGGCGTGCTGGCCGTCGTCAAGGGCGGCCTGCGCTGGCCGGGCATCCGCCAGAGCCTGATCGGCACGGCGCACGCCACGGCGATGATCTTCCTCGTGCTGCTGGGCGCCGACCTGCTGAACTCGGCGCTGGCGATCACGCAGTTGCCGACCGAGCTGGCCGAGTGGGTCAAGCACAGCGGGCTGCCGCCGCTGGCAGTGCTGGTCGCGGTGCTGCTGTGCTACGTGCTGCTGGGCTGCGTGATGGACTCGCTGGCGATGATCCTGCTGACGATCCCGATCTTCTATCCGATGGTGATGGGGCTGGAGTTCTGGGGCATGAGCGTGCCGGACAAGTCGGTCTGGTTCGGCATCCTGTCGCTGATGGTGGTCGAGATCGGGCTGGTGCATCCGCCCGTGGGCATGAACCTGTTCATCATCCAGAAGCTGGCCAAGGACGTGCCCTACATCGAGACCGCCAAGGGGGTGATGCCCTTCCTGGCGTCGGACTTCCTGCGCATCGGCTTCCTGGTGGCGTTCCCGGCGCTCTCGCTGTGGCTGGTGCGGGCGATGTGATGGCGGGGATGGATGTGGTGCAATCCCGGGCATGACCGATTCCCTGGACCGTGCGCTGACCTACCGGCTGCACCTGCTCAACAAGCTGACCGACCGCAGCAGCCACGACCTCTACGAACGCGAGACCGGTTTGCCGATCGGCGAGGCGCGCTGCCTGGCGTCGATCGGCTCGTTCGGGCCGCTGTCGGTGAACGAC
>NZ_JANPAB010000081.1:0-30568 GCF_031429695.1 Sphaerotilus sp. | reverse complement strand
CGCGCGCGGCCCCGCCGGCCGGGGGGCGCGCGCCCCGCCCCGGCCGCCCGCGCCCGCGCCCCCCGCGGCCCCCCCGGGCCCCCCCCCGCGCCGCCATTGAGGTGTTTGTGCGGGGGTTGCAGCAGCCTAATACGTGAATTTTTTGCGAATTTTTGAAGTAAGTGAAAAATTCACGCGATTGCCATTCAGGCATCGTGGACGGTGTTGGAGTGGTGATCTATCCTTTGATGTCGATGAATTTTTCACACAAAGGAGGCGGTATGCGGTTCAAGTTGCGCAATGTGCTGATCGTTCTCGTTCTATATGGCTACCTCGCAGCCATGCTCTTCGCGTTTGGCTTGGGTGCAGTTATCGCTGGTGCTTTATATGTGGCGGTGACGATAGTCGTATGTCGGGCAATGATCGCCTCGGCTGAGCGCAGACGAGATGCGAATTCCCTCGAATTCTCGAGGTCCGGAGCAGCTAACGCGCTTGGAGTCCAATACGGCACGTTCTTTCATACGTTCCAGTCCAAAGAACCCGTCCTTGAAAGTCTGAAATCGTCTTTCGGCAACGCATTGCGTGGCTGCCTTGGGTGTTCCGAACTGAAGTTCATTGCCTTGAAGGATATCGATCGGGATCTTCCGTCACCTGAAACTCGCACCTTCATGCTGGTTAATGGCAAGGAGTCAGCACGGGGAACCAAGTTTCACGTTCTTGCAAGCTTTACTAGGGAAGGCGCCATTCAAAGTCTTCAATGGTGGATTCTGGTTGGAGGCGCCCGCGATCCAAACAAGGTTCTGTGGCGTTACGCATTCGCACCATTTACTATTCCGTTCATGCTTCTACCCTATGCTCGAAGAGAGCACGATCCCCTTCCTGGGCTGCTGACGGTCTATCCTGGTTTTTTTAATGGAATTGACGTCATGACCCGGACTCGTGAACTCCAGTTCGTTGCCTTTGAAAATCTGATTGAAGTGCTTGATTCGTTTGGTATTGATACAAGTGACCTCAGGCAACAGCGCGCTAGTGTTCTAAATGTAAATGTAAGTGGCGGGCAAGCCTCTTTTGGGTCAATTGTCCAAGGAGCAATGAACAAAGTTACCGGAACAGCCAAAGCGGTGAACGCATGAACAAGTCATTCAACATCAACGTTTCCGGTGGAAACGTATCCCTCGGTTCGGCGGCACAAGGGGACCAGTCCTCAATAAGTGGAACCTCGACAATGCATGCGTCGAGCGAAACGGGCAGCCAAGAACTCTATAAGCTGCTAGAAGTTCTCGCACGGCGTTCAGAAGTTGGATTTGAAGCCCATGCAGCAGCCCAGTCACATGCGAAAGAATTAGTTCAAGCCATAAAGACACAGGATAAATCAAAGGTTTCATCTGCTCTTGAAGTTGTACAGAAAAATTTCTCGTGGGCGTATCCAGCACTGAAAGATTTTGTCAAGGTCGCATGGCCAGGAGTTTTGACGACAATCGGTGGTTTAATCGGATGAGCTGATTCAGCGAAGTTCTTGTCCAATACGATCTAAGCAGTTTCATTGAAACTACATTTCCGTTTAAGAAATTCAGGACCGTCTAAGTTGTTGATTTTAAATGGATTTTTTTGATGCGGCATGCATCGCCGTGCTGCTCGCCGCCGAAGACTGGCAAGCCATCCAGGAAACGCTCCACCTGCTGTCCGTTCCCGACATGCGCGAGTCCATCAAGGAAGCCATGACCGAACCCTTGGACGCCAGCGCCACGGAGCTTGACTGGTGAGCTGGCAGCTTGTCTTTTCCAGGCACGCGCAGAAGGATGCGCAGAAGCTGGCAGCGGCTGGACTCAAGGCAAAAGCACAGGCGCTTCTCGCCATCTTGGCGGTCGATCCGTTCCAGAACCCGCCCTGCTATGAAAAGCTGGTCGGCGACTTGGCCGGCGCCTATTCGCGGCGCATCAACATCCAGCGCCACCTCGTCTATGAAGTCTTCCCGAACGAAAAAACCGTTCGGGTGCTGCGCATGTGGTCCCACCACGAATAGGCAGCCCTTCCGGCAGTCACTGCGCATGGATGCCCACATTCGCAGGCGTGCCGCATTGACAAGCCACAAAATTAGCTCTAAATTCGTAGCCAATTCAAGGGCCTACCATGCAAACCATCCTCGCCGATCTCGCCGTCAGCATGTCCGAATTCAAGAAGAATCCGGCCGCTGTCCTGCGCGAAGCCAATAACCGCCCCGTCGCCGTTCTGAACCACAACAAGGCGGCGTTCTACATGATCGAGCCAGAGCTGTTCGAGGCGATGATGGAAGAGATCGCAGATCAGGATCTGTACCAGAAGGTGCAGGCCCGGATGGCGGACAAGGTCAACGCCATCGAAGTCGATCTCGACGCCCTCTGAAGTGCTCAAACATGACCCCCAGCATCACCCAAGCCGAAATCCTCGCCTTCGCCGTGCGGGAGCTGCGCGTGCTGCTGTCCGGGCACCTGGGCACCGGCTCCCCCGATGCCACTCCCGCCCGCGCCGTAGCTGGTAGGATTCCCACTCAGAATTCCTACTGGAGCCAGCATGCACGTCACCGACAAGGGACAAGTCACCATCCCGAAGCACATCCGCGTGGCGGCGGGTGTCGCCCCCGGAAGCGAGGTGTCGTTCAGTCTGGAGGGCAGCAGGATCGTGATCACGCCGGTGGGCACCGGGATCAAGGAAGACCGCCGCGCGAAGCTGCGTGCAGCGGCGGCCCGCGTTCAAGGCAGCCTGACGCCAGAGTTCCAGCAGCTCGGAGCCGATGAGATCATGGCCTTCCTCCGCGGCGAAGAGGTCGCTCCAGCGCCTGCCCACCGTGACCGGCGCTGATCTCGCGCGCTACGACGGCAGTGCCGGAACGCTCGTCGATACCAACATCTGGATCGACTGCATCGACGCGAACAGTCCGCAGCACGAGTGGGCCATCGAGCAGCTTCAGACGCTCAGCGAACGCTCGCCTCTGCATGTCAACCTGATTGTCTATACCGAGCTGCTGGTTCCCGGTCCCGATGTCGATGCCCTGGACGCGCTGCTGGATGTCTATGACACGCGGCGAACCCCTCTTCCATGGGCATGCGCAGCATTGACAGCCGCTGCATTCGCGCTGTACCGCAGCAGAGGGGGGTCGAAGCAGAAGCCAATACCCGACTTCTACATCGGCGCTCACGCCGCAGTCGCGAATCTGAGCGTACTCACCCGCGACCCCGCACCGTACAGAAGCTACTTTCCACGCCTGGTTGTCGTGGCCCCGTAAAGCTGGAGAAACCTCTGCCATGACCCTCACCACCTGGCTCCTGTACGTCGCAGCCGTTCTGGTCCTCACCGTCACGCCCGGCCCCAGCGTCCTGATGTGCGTGTCCACCGCCGTCAACCTCGGCACCCGCAAGGCACTGATCGCATCGCTGGGCAGCACGACGGCGATCGTGGGCATCATGGCCCTCTCTGCGCTGGGATTGGGCACGGCGCTGGCCGCGTCTGAAACGCTCTTCTCCGTGCTCAAGTGGCTGGGCGCGGGTTATCTCGCCTACCTCGGCATCACGTCACTCTGTTCGTCCGCTTCGGAGATCGCCGTCTCCGGCAGTGTCGAGTCGTCCACGAACGGGCGCCTGTTTGCGCAAGGCTTCCTGGTCGGCGCGAGCAACCCCAAGGCCCTGCTCTTCTTCGGTGCGCTGTTTCCGCAATTCATCGTCCCGAGCGCTCCGCAGGCGCCTCAATTCCTGGTGCTGGGCGTCACGTTCATTTTCTTCGAGCTGTCGTGGCTGACCCTCTACGCGCTCTCGGCATCCAGAGCCAAGCAGTGGCTCCAGCAGCCACGCAGAGCCAAGCAGTTCAACCGGGCAACCGGCGTCGTATTTCTCGTGGCCGCAGGCTTGCTGGCGAGCAGCAAGCGCGCCAGTGCCGCCTAGCGCGCGCTCACCGCGCCACGTAGCGCCCCGGCCGGTGGTTCATCGCCAGCACCAGATTCAGCGTCAACGCCCCGAGCACCGACAGCAGCACCTGCGGCAGCGGCACGACCAACAGCGCCGCGGCGAGGATGCCGCAGTCGATCGTCATCTGCACCTGGCCGGCGCGCCAGCCACGGCGCTCCTGCAGCAACACGGCCACCACGCCGATGCCACCAATGCTCGCCCGGTGGCGGAACAGGATCAGCATCCCCGTGCCGACCAGCAGCCCGCCGGCCACCGCGGCGAACAGCGGGTTCAGCGTCGAAAACGTGAGCACCTGCGGCAGCAGTTCCACCTCCGCCGCCATCAGCGCCACCGCGGCAAAAGTCTTCAGCGTGAACTCATGGCCCATGTGGCGCCACGCCAGCCAGTAGAACGGCAGGTTGATGAGGAACAGCGCCAGCCCGAAGTTGACGTGGCTGGCGTAGTGGATCAGGAAGGCGATGCCGGTGGTGCCGCCCGCGACCATCGACGCCTGCCGGAACATCGCCACGCCGAGCGCGACAAGGACCGTGCCGCTGAACAGCGCGATGGCGTCTTCCAGCAGCGAGTGGCGAGCGATGGTGTCGCCGAGATCGGTGGTCATGGGGCGGACGCTTGCAAGCGGTGTGCCGCCGCCTGGTCACACGCCCGCGCCATCGCCACATCCCGCGCCGACACGCCCTGCACGTCGTGGCTGGTCCACGCCACCTCGACGCGGTTGTACACGTTGGACCACTCGGGGTGGTGGTCGTGCCGCTCGGCCTGCAGCGCAATCTCGGCCATGAACCCGAAAGCCTCGGCAAAACTGGCGAACCGGAACCGCCGGGTGAGCGCGCTGCGGGTGGCATCGAAGGTCCACAGCGGGAGATCGGCCAGCGCGAGGCGCAGGGCGTCGGGATCGAGGCGGTCCTGGTGGCGCATGGTCACTCTCCTTGCAGCCGGTACTTGCGGATCTTGTCGTTCAGCGTGGTCTTGGGCACCCGCAGTTCCTTGGCCGTGCGGGCAATGTTGCCCTCCTGCCGACGCAGTTCCGCGGCGATCAGGCTGCGCTCGAAGCTGTCCACCGAGTCGGCCAGCGACAGGCCCTCTTCCGCTTCGCTGCTGGGCTCCGGCGCCGGTCCCGGCCCGAGGATGTCCTTGCGCACCCCCAGCACCAGGCAATCCGCCGCGTTGCGCAGCTCGCGCACGTTGCCGGGCCAGTGGTGGGCCATCAGGCGGTGCATCTGCTCGGTGGTGACCTGCGGCGGCGGGCGGTTGAAGCGGCTGGTGGCGAGCAGCATGAAATGCTCCAGCAGCACCGGAATGTCCTCGCGGCGCTCGCGCAGCGGCGGCAGCTCGATGGTGACGACATTGAGCCGGTAGTACAGGTCGGCGCGAAAGCCGCCCTGCTGAGACCGCTGCAGCAGATCGTCCTTGGTCGCGGCCACCACCCGCACATCCACCGGCAGCGGATGGTTCGACCCCAGCCGCTCGATCTCGCGCTCCTGCAGCACCCGCAGCAGCTTGATCTGCATGCCCATCGGCATGGTCTCCAGCTCGTCGAGGAAGAGCGTGCCACCGTTGGCGTATTCGATCTTGCCGATGCGCTTTTTCTGCGCCCCGGTGAAGGCGCCGGCCTCGTGGCCGAACAGCTCGCTGTCGAGCAGCGTGTCGGGCACACCGCCGCAGTTCAGCGCCACGTAGGTGCCGTCGCGCCGACCGGAGAAGTCGTGCAGCGCGCGGGCCACCACCTCCTTGCCGGTGCCGGTCTCGCCCTGGATCAGCACGTCCACGGGGCTGTCCGCCACCTCCATCACCAGCCGGCGCACGCGCTGGATCTGCGGCGAGCGGCCGATGAGCTTGCCCTCGATGCCGTCGCGCCGGGCCAGCACGCGGCGCAGCGTGGCGACTTCGAGCGTGAGGCTGCGCTTTTCCATCGCCCGGTGCACGATCTCGACCAGGATCTCAGGCGAAAACGGCTTGGGAATGAAGTCGTAGGCGCCGCTGCGCATGGCCTCGACCGCCAGCGTCACGTCGCCGTGGCCGGTGATCATGATGACCGGCAGGTCCGGGTCGATCGCATGGCAGTGGCGCACGAGCGAAAGGCCGTCCGCCTTCGGCAGGCGCATGTCGGTGACGACGATGCCGGCGTAGCCGGGCGTGATGAGCGGGATCGCGGCTTCGGCGGAATCGACCGCCTCGACCGACAGGCCGGCGAGCTGCAGCGCCTGGACGCAGCCGAGCTGCATGTGGAAATCGTCCTCGACGATGAGAACGGTGAGTGCGGAGGCGGACGCAGAGGCGGGATTCATGGTGCGGTAGGTTCTTCCAAGGTGGGCACGGCCGGCAGTCGCACGGTGAAACAGGCGCCGCCCTCGGGCCGATTGTCGGCCTCCAGGTCGCCGTGGAACTCGCGCACGATGTCGCGCGAGATCGCCAGCCCCAGGCCGAGGCCGACGCCGGCTTCCTTGGTGGTGAAGAAGGGTTCGAACAGGCGCTGGCGCACGTCCTCGGGCACGCCCGGGCCGCTGTCGGTGACGTCGATGCGCAGCGGCGGGGTGCAGGCCACGTCCGACACCGCGTCCAGCGTCAGCACCTTGACCTCGGTGTCGCGCATCGCGTCCATCGCGTTGCCGATCAGGTTGATGAGCACCTGCTCCAGCCGGTTCGGGTCGCACCAGGCGATGACACGGCCGGGCTCGCAGCGGTTGTGGACGGTGACGCCCTCCTTGCGCAGGCGCTGGTCATAGAGGAAGAGCGCGTTGCTGACCGCGTGCGCCACGTCGGTCGGCGCCGGCTGGGCCAGCGACTTGCGGGCGAAGCCCTTGAGCGGCTGGATGATGTTGCCCATCTGGTCGGCCAGCCGGGTGACGAACTGCAGGTTGCCCGACACCGCCTTCAGATCGCCCCGGCGCATGAATTCGAGCGCGTTGCCCGAGAGCGTGCGGATCGCGCCGAGCGGCTGGGTCAGCTCGTGGGTGATGCCGGTGGCGAGCTGGCCGAGCACGGCCATCTTGGCGGCGTGGATCAGCTCGTCCTGGGCGGCGCGCAGGGTCTGCTCGGCCTGCTCGCGCTCGGCGATCTCTCGGCGCAGGCGGGTGTTGGAGTCGGTCAGGGCGCGGGTGCGGCGGGCGACCTTGTGTTCGAGTTCGGTGTTGGCGCGCTCCAGCATCTGCCGCGACTCGATCTTCTGGCGGGCAATGCGCCGGCGCTGGTTCAGGAACAGCCCGAGCAGCAGCACGAAGCCCGCCGCCACCGCCGAGAGGATGCTGTTGAGCACAGCCTGGTTGCGCACATTGCGCAGGTCCGAAAAGATCAGCAGCCGCCAGTCCATGCCGTCGAGCGTGCGGCCCAGCACCAGCGTGCTGCTGCGCACCGGGCGGGCGGCATCGGTTTCGGGCGGCAGGCCGCCGGGCAACACGCCTTCGAGCACCTGGCTGTCCTCGTCGATCGAGAGTTTCACCGGCAGCGGGAAGCGCGGGATCACCATGTTGTTGTAGAGCCGGGTGATCTGCAGATCGACCCGCCGCTCCAGCGACAGCTCGCTCAGCGCGGTGTAACGCCACTCGGGACGCGACGACAGGATCACGACCTGGTTGGTGTCGGCCAGCAACGCGGGCGCGCCGAGCATGTCCCAGACCTCTTCCACCGGGTCGAGGCTGATCTTGATGGTGGCCACGCCGAGCACGCGGGCGCCGTCCCGGATCGGGTGCGAAACGAAATACCCCGGCTGCTTGCTCTTGGCGCCAATGGCAAAGTGGCGGCCGACCTGGCCGGACAAGGCTTCGAGGAAGTACGGGCGGTAGGACAAGTCCTCGCCGAGCTGGCTGTCGTCGCCGAGTTCGCTGTTGCTGGAGGCAACCACGACGCCGCGTTCGTCCATGACGAACACCGCCAGACTGCCCAGGTGGGCGTTCAGGCGGCGCAGGTAGTCGTTGACGCGGCTGACGCGCAGCGCGTGGCTGGGCTCCAGCAGCAGCGCCTGCACGTCCTGGTTGAGCTGGATGGTCGCGGGCACCTGTTCGAGCCGCTTGACCATGCCCTCGACGGCGGAGGCGAACAGGTCCAGCCGGTGGTTCGATTCCTCGCGCAGCGCCAGCGTGCCGTGGCGCTCGCTGATGCGGAAACCGCTCCAGCCCGCCAACCCGACGGCCAGCGCCGCCAGCACGACACCGAGCAGCTTGCGCAGCGGCGGCCAGATCGGGCGCTGCGGCCCGAAGATCCGGGACGGTTCCGTGTCAGTGCCCCAGGATCTTCGACAGGAATTCCTTGGCGCGCGGCGAGCGGGCGTCCGGGTCGCCGAAGAAGGCGTCCTTCTTGCAGTCTTCGATGATCTTGCCCTGGTCCATGAAGATGACGCGGTGGCTCACCTTCTTGGCAAACCCCATCTCGTGCGTGACGACCATCATCGTCATGCCCTCGTTCGCCAGCTTGACCATCACGTCCAGCACCTCGCCCACCATCTCGGGGTCCAGCGCCGAGGTTGGCTCGTCGAACAGCATCACGATCGGGTCCATCGACAGCGCGCGCGCAATCGCCACCCGCTGCTGCTGGCCGCCGGAGAGCTGGCCGGGGAACTTGTCCTTGTGCGCCATCAGGCCGACGCGGTCGAGCATCTTCAGGCCGCGTGTCTTCGCCTCGTCCTGCGAGCGGCCGAGCACCTTGATCTGCGCCAGCGTCAGGTTTTCGGTGACGGAGAGGTGCGGGAACAGCTCGAAGTGCTGGAACACCATGCCGACGCGGCTGCGCAGCTTGGGCAGGTCGGTCTTCGGATCGGCGATGGAGATGCCGTCCACGACGATGTCGCCCTTCTGGAACGGCTCCAGCGCGTTGACCGTCTTGATCAGCGTGGACTTGCCCGAGCCGGACGGGCCGCAGACGACGACGACTTCGCCCTTCTTGATCGTGGTGGTGCAGTCGGTGAGCACCTGGAAGCTGCCGTACCACTTGGAGATGTTCTGGATGTCGATCACAGCAATGTTCCTCAGTGAATCTCGTGAAACTCAGCGAATGATGGCGATCTTCTTCTGCAGACGCTTGACCAGCATCGACAGCGAGAAGCAGATCACGAAGTACACGACGGTCGCGACCAGATAGGTTTCCACCGGGCGGTTGAAGTTCTTGCCGGCGATCTCGAAGCCCTTGAGCAGGTCATAGGCGCCGATCGCGTAGACCAGCGAGGTGTCCTGGAACAGGATCACCGTCTGCGTCAGCAGCACCGGCAGCATGTTGCGGAAGGCCTGCGGCAGCACGATCAGCTGCATGGTCTGGCGGTAGGTCATGCCCACCGCGTAGCCGGCGTGGACCTGGCCACGCGAAATCGACTGGATCCCGGCGCGCATGATCTCGGCGTAATACGCGGCCTCGAACAGCGTGAAGGTGATCACCGCCGACAGCTCCGCGCCCATCGGCCGCCCGATCAACAGCGGAATCAGCAGAAAGAACCACAGGATCACCATCACCAGCGGGATGCTGCGCATCACGTTGACGTAGGCAGCGGCGGGCATCTCCAGCGACTTGCGGCCCGAGAGACGCATCAGCGCCAGCAAGGTGCCCAGCACGATGCCGCCGATCATCGCCACCAGCGTGAGCTGCACCGAGAACCACAGGCCCTTGCTGACGTAGCTCGCCAGCACATCGACCGTGAGGAAGGAAAAATCGAGTTGGAGTCCGGAGGAGGCCATGGGATTCACTTGCCTCCGCCGACGGTGCCGGGAATGCGCACACGGTGTTCGATGACCCGCGCGACCTGGTAGACGAGGATCGAGGTGAGGAAGTACAGGCCCGTCACGGCGAGGTAGACCTCGATGCCGCGGGAGGTTTCTTCCTGCGCCTGGCGGGCGAACATGGTGAGTTCGGCCACCGAGACCGAAAACGCCACCGATGAGTTCTTGACGATGCCCATGCTTTCGCTGGTCAGCGGCGGCACGACGATGCGGAACGCCATCGGCAGCAGCACGTAACGGTAGGTCTGCGGCAAGGTCAGGCCCATCGCGAGACCGGCGTAGCGCTGGCCTTTCGGCAGGCTCTGGATGCCAGCCTTGATCTGCTCGGAGATCCGCGCCGAGGTGAAGAAACCCAGCGCGACCACCACCAGCAGGAAGCTCGGCACCTGCTTGAGCGGCGGCACCAGCTCAGGGATCACGAAGTACCAGAGGAAGACCTGGACCAGCACCGGGATGTTGCGGAACAGCTCCGTCCACGCGTCGCCGATGAAGACCAGCGCGCGGCTCGGCGTGGTGCGCAAGATGCCCATGAGCACCCCGAACCCCAGCGCCACGATCAGCGCCAGCGCCGACACCGACGCCGTCCAGCCCCAGGCCGACAGCAGCCAGTCGAGGTAGGTGATGTCGCCGCCCTCGCCGAAGCAGCGCGGCACCAGCTCGCCATCGACCGTGTTCTTGCAGAAAACCTGCCAGTCCCAGCTAGTCACAGGTCGGCTCCTTACTTCTTGGCGTAGTCTTCAGCGGGCTTGTCGTTGGGATTGGCCCAGGCCGCCTTGGTGTTGTCGTTGACGGTCATGCCCACCTTGGAATTGGTCGGCGGGATCGGCTGCATGAACCACTTGTCCCACACCTTGGCGATCTCACCGGACTTCATCATCGCCTTCAGGCTGTTGTCCACGGCGGTCTTGAAGGCCGGTTCGTCCTTGGGCAGCATGATGGCGATCGGCTCGGTCGAGAGCACCTCGCCGACGATCTTGAAGTCGGCCGGGGCCTTGGACTTGGCGATGTTGCCGGCCAGGATGGCACCGTCCATCACGAAGGCGTCGGCGCGGCCGGAGTCGAGCAGCAGGAAGCTGTCGGCGTGGTCCTTGCCGAAGACTTCCTTGAAATCGACGCCGGTGGCCTTCTCGTGCTTGCGCAGCAGTTGCACCGAGGTGGTGCCGGTGGTGGTGGCCACGTTCTTGCCGTTGAGCTGGCCGATCGCGGTGATGCCCGAGTTCGCCTTGACGGCGATGCGCACTTCCTCGACGAAGGTGGTGACGGCGAAAGCCACCTGCTTCTGGCGGGCGGCGTTGTTGGTGGTGGAGCCGCACTCGATGTCCACGGTGCCGTTTTCCATCAGAGGGATGCGGTTCTGCGACGTGACCGGCTGGTACTTGACGGCGAGCTTGGTGCCCAGCGACTTTTCCAGGTCGGCGATCACGCGCTCGCACAGTTCGATGTGGTAGCCGACGAACTTGTTGTCGCCCAGCGTGTACGACAGTGCGCCGGAGGACTCGCGCACACCCATCGTGATGGAGCCGCTGTCCTTGATCTTCTTGAGCGTGTCAGCGTGTGCCGTACCGAAGGCCAGCAGCGCAGCGACGACCAGCAGAGACTTCTTCATGAGACTTCCTTTTCAAGCAACGAATGCAGTGGGTGGATAGACAGCAGATAAGCCCTTGGGGCCGACGTGTTCAGCCCAGGGGCCGATCATTGGGTTTCTTGTACAACTCCAGCAGCGCCGGGGACGGCGGCCAGTTCAGGTTCAGCCCCTTGGGCGGAATGGGCCCCTGGAACCACCGGGTGTAGATCTTCAACGCTTCGCCCGAACGCATCAGCTCGGTCAGTCCGCGGTCGATCACCGCCTTGAAGGCCGGATCGCCGCGCCGCATCATGCAGGCATAGGCCTCGGTGGACATCGGGGTTCCCACCACCACCCAGTCGTCCGGGCGCACCGCCTTGGCCCGTTCGCCGTAGAGCAGCGCGTCGTCCATCATGAATGCCTCGGCCCGGCTGGACTCCAGCGCCAGGAAGGCGTCCCCGTGGTCACGGGCCGGCAGCGTCGTGATGCGCAGGCTGTTGCGTTCGGTGTAGGTGCGCAGCAGCCGCTCGGAGGTGGTGCCAGCGGTGACCACGACGGTCTTGCCGGCCAGATCCGGAAAGTCCTGGATGCCGGAGCCGCGGCGTGTCATCAGCCGCGTGCCGGCGAGGAAGAAACTGGTGGAAAAACCGACCTGCCGCGCCCGCTCGGCGTTGTGGGTGGTGGAGCCGCACTCCAGATCAACCGTGCCGTTGCGCACCAGCGGGATGCGGTTCTGCGCCGTCACGGGGATCAGCTTGATGGTCAGCGCGGGCAGCTTCAGCTCGGCCTTGATGTTGTCCAGCAGGCGCAGCATCAGCTCGTGCGAATAGCCCACCACCTGCTTGCGCTGGTCGTAGTAGGAAAACGGCACCGACGACTCGCGGTGCCCGAGGTTGATCGTGCCGGTCTCGGCGATCTTGCGCAGGGTGTCGGCTTCCTGCGCGAGCGCAGCGCCGCTTGCCAGACCAGCACCCGCCAGAAGCGCCACCCGCGCAGAGCGCACAAGGTGGCCCTGGAGCGGGCGAATCAGGTCAAGGACGGCAGCCATGCCCGGTCAGATTGCACGGGGCGTGCCAGCTTTCGCCGGTACCACTCCAGCGGCCAGCCAGCGCCAAGTGCTTGATTTGAAACGTTGCGCTGCGGACGCGGCCCGGTGCGGGACCGGCTATCCGTCAGCGCACCACACTGGGGGTCGGATTTCCGTCAGACCAGAGCAGGCACTCAGAACAGGCGCCCGACATTGAACAGCGTCAGCACACCCAGCACCGCGAAGACGCCCGCCGCGATGGCGTGGACCAGTTGCATCGGAATCGCGCGGGCGGCGCGGTCGCCGAGCAGCACGGCCGGCACGTTCGCCAGCATCATCCCGAAGGTCGTGCCGGCGACGACCTGGAACAGCTCGGTGTAACGCGCCGCGAGGGCCACGGTGGCGATCTGCGTCTTGTCGCCCATCTCGGCCAGGAAAAACGCGATCACGGTGGTACCGAAGACGCCAAAACGCTGCGTGCCACCTTCCGCGTCGTCGATCTCGTCGGGCACCAGCATCCACGCGGCCATTGCCAGAAAGGATATGCCGATCACCCAGCGCAGCAAGTCCGGGCCGAGAAAGCGCGCCACTGTCCCGCCGACCCAACCGGCCAGCGCATGGTTGAGCACGGTAGCGACAAAGATGCCGAGGATGATCGGCACTGGCCGGCGAAAGCGCGCAGCCAGCAGCAGGGCAAGCAGCTGGGTCTTGTCGCCGATTTCGCCGAGGGCGACGACACCAGTTGAAATGAGAAAGGGTTCCATCCGCGCATTTTAGGAACCCAGGCGGTCAGACCTCGGCGGTCAGATCCTTCAGTGCCGCGTCCGCGCCGTTGCGGGTGACGGACTGGACGCCGTTTTCCATCGCCGCGGCCGACGAGTACATCTCGCTCTGGCCGATGATCTGGCCATTGCCGGCCGTCAGCACGAAGTACGGCTCGCCGGCCTTGGAGGTGCGGCGGTCGAAGCGTGCATCGAGCTGGCTGTTGGTGCGCACCGATTCGATGCCGTTCAGCGCCGACGCCTTGCTGGCGTAGGACTGGCTGGTGAGGATGATCTGGTGATTGCCCGCCTTGAGCGAAAAGCGGAACTGGTCCTGGCCTGAGGCCTTGAGTTCGAACGTACCTGCCATGGTGGTGACTCCTGCGTTAGTTTTTGGACACTGTTCTGGTGCCTGCACGCGCCTGTCTGAGAGCGGCGCGGCTAAAGAATAGACGAGGAATCTGGCGCTGCCGCTCGGGCGAACCCGAGTTTCAGGATGCGCCAAGACTTGCCCTCACTCCCGGGCCTCACGGCTTGAACAGCAATGTCACCAGCCCCAGGCTGATCGACGGAAACACCAGCAGCGCCACCAGCCGCAGCACGTCGCTGGCGAGGAAGGGGAACACGCCCTTGTAGGTTTCGTTCATCGACACGTCGCGTGCGATGCCGTTGACCACGTAGACGTTCAGCCCTACCGGCGGCGCCACCAGCCCGATGCCCACCGTCATCAGCACCAGGATGCCGAACCAGATCGCTTTCGGCTCGGCCTCCAGCCCCATCAGCGGCAAGCCCATCACCGCGGGGAAGATGACCGGAATCGTCAGCAGCAGCATCGACAGCTCGTCCATCACGCAGCCCAGCACGACATACATCGCCAGCACCCCGGCGACGATCAGCAGCGGTGATACCGGCAGGTGGCTGACCCACTGCGCCAGCGCTGCAGGCATCTGCGTCAGCGCGAGTGCGGCGTTCATCATGTCGGCGCCGAGGAAGATCATGAACACCATCGCCGAGGTTTCGGCCGTGCCCATGAAGCTGCGCACGATGCCAGCGCGGTCCAGTTCGCGCCGCATCACGCCCGCGAGGAAGGTGCCGACCGTGCCGACTGCAGCGCCCTCGGTCGGTGAAAACAGCCCGCCGTAGATGCCGCCGAACACCACCAGGAAGATCAGCACGATCGGCCAGATGTTCAGCAGCGCGGCCCAGCGCGCCGACCACGCCAGCGGCGCACTCGGCTTGGCAAGCTCCGGCCGCAAGCGGCAGACGATGGCGATGACGATCAGGTAGCCGGTCATCGCGATGAGCCCGGGAATGAAGGCCGCCGCGAAGAGCTTGGCGACGTTCTGCTCGGTCAGGATCGCGTAGACCACCAGTGGCACCGACGGCGGGATCAGGATGCCCAGCGTGCCGCCGCAGGCCAGCGCCGCGGTGGACAGCCGACCGTGGTACCCATTGGCCTTCATCTCCGGGTAGGCCACCTGGGTGATCGTGGCCGACGTGGCGACGGACGAACCGCACACCGCGCCGAACGCCGCTGCCGCCAGGATCGCCGCCATCGCCAGCCCGCCGCGGATGTGGCCGACAAAGGCCGCCGCTGCCTTGAACAGGTCGCGGCTCAGACCACCTTGGGTGGCGAACTGGCCCATCAGCAGGAACAGCGGGATCACCGACAGGTCGTAGACCGTGAGCCGGGCGACCGGGGCACCCTTGATCTGGTTGAGCAGTGCCATGTCGTTGGTCAGCGCCCAGTAGCCGAGCGCGCCGGGGATGAACATGGCGGCGGCGATCGGCACGCGCAGCGCCATCATCGCCAGCATGCCCGCGAACATCATCAGGCCGATCACGGTGGGCGTCATGCGGTGGCCTCCGTGGCATCGGGGCCGACGACCGCCTGCACCAGTGCGACCAGCGCCGTCAGCGCCAAGCCCGGCGCCAGCAGCGCATAGACCCACCACATCGGCAGGTCGAGGATCATCGTCGCCTCGTGCGCCTCCAGCATGGCCTGTGCGCCAGCCGCCGTGCGCCACGCCAGCAGCGCCGTCATGGCCGCCAGCAGCAAGGCGCCCAGCCCATCCAGCCCGCGCAGGGTGGCCGGCCCGGCTTTCTGGGTGAAGAAGTCCACGATGATGTTGGCGCGGTGAACCTGCGCCCAGGGCAGGCACAGCGAAATGCACAACGCCACGCCAAACTGCGTGAGTTCGACATCACCGGGAATCGGTGTCGCCCACAGCGCCCGCCCGGCGATGCTGACCACCACCATCAGCGCCACCGCCCCGGCGCACAGCCCGCCCAGCACCGCGAACCACCCGGCCAGCCGGGACAGTGCCGCGCTCATTTCTTGTACTTCACCAGCAGATCACGGGCGTCCTGCAGCAGTTGCTTGCCGTTCAGGCCACGCTTGTCCATGTCAGCGGTCCAGTCGTCATACAGCCCGGCCGAAGCCTTGACCCAGTTGTCCATCTCGGACAGCGGCAGCCGGTAGAACACATTGCCGTGGTCCACCGCCGCCTTGCGGCCGACCGCCTGGCTGTTGTCCCAGATCTTGCCGATGGACTGCGAATACGCCGGGCCGCTGTTGGCATCGATCACCTTCTTCAGCTCAGGGCTCAGGCTGTCGTACTTGGCATGGTTCATCGCGAAGACGAACACCGCGCTGTACAGGGCCGGGCGCGACGGGTCGGTCTCGGTGTGGTACTTGACCATCTCGTGCAGCTTCAGCGAGGGCATCACCTCCCACGGCAGCAGGAAGCCATCGATGGTGCCCTTGCTCACCGCATCGGGCAGCGCCGGCAGCGGCATGCCGACCGGGGACGCACCGAGCGCTGCCAGCAGCTTGTTGGTCTGCCGGGTCGGGGCGCGCATCTTCAGACCCTTGAAATCCGCCAGCGTCTTCACCGACTTCTCGCGGGTGTGAACATAGCCTTCGTCGTGGACCCAGGTGGCCAGGATCTTCGTTCCCGGGAATTCCTTGAGCGCGTTCTTCTGCAGGTAGTCCCAGGCGGCGCGGGCGCCCACCTCGGCCGAGTTGGTCATGAAGGGCAGCTCGAACACCTCCATCGCCGGGAAGCGGCCGGCCGTGTAGCCGGGCAGCGTGATGACCACATCGTCCACGCCATCCTTCACGCGGTCCACGAGCTGCGGCGGCGTGCCGCCACCGGACATGGCCGGCAGCACCTGGCACTTCATCTTGCCGGCCGATTCGGCGGCGATCTTGTCGCACCACGGCGTGATGACGTTGACCGAAGCCATCGCCTGGGTGTTCCAGATGTGGTGGAACTTGAGGGTGACTTCCTGGGCTTGGGCAGCGCCGGCCAGGGTCAGCGCGGCGGCCGTGGCAGCCAGCCGGAACGGGGTCTTCATGTCGTTGTCTCCTGATTCAAACGCAAACGCAAACTCAGTCGGCACGATAGCTGCTGTCCAGCACGACACAAGCGGGAGTTCCCGATGCCCCGCCCGCCACCCGCGACACGCAGGCGCAGAGCTGCCGGTTCTCGGCGCGCTGCCCGGCGCTGAGAAAGACATCGCGGTGGTCGAGCACGCCGGACTCCACCGCCAGCACGTCCACCGTGCACAGCCCGCACTCGCCGCGCCGGCAGTCCGCCAGCACCTCGACCCCGGCCCGCTCCAGCGCCTCCAGCAGCGTGCTGTCGGGCGGCACATCGAGCGTCAGGCCGTGCCGGGGCAGCTTCACCGTGAACACCTGCGCCGGGTGTTCGCCGCTGGTGCCGAAGGTCTCGAAGCGCAGGTGTACCGCTGGCCGGCCCGCCTCGGCCCAGACGCGGCGCGTGTGCTGCATCAGCCCGGCCGGGCCGCAGACGTAGAGCTGCGCCTGCGGCGACAGCGCGGCGATCTCGGCGGCGAGGTCCAGCGCCTGCCCCGCCCCGGTGATGACGGTGCGCAGCCGCTCGCCCAGCGCCTCGGTCAGCGTGTCGGAGAACACCAGTTCGTCTGCCGTGCGCGCCACCTGGAGCATCCGTACCCGCACATCGCCGCGCAACGCCGCCCGTTCCGCCAGCGCCTGCGCCATGCCGACCAGCGGCGTCACGCCGATGCCACCGGCCAGCAAGAGCACGTCGCGGGCGCGGTGGTCCAGCTCGAAATGGCTGGCTGGCGCCCCAACCCGCAGCTGGGCACCCTCCTCCAGCCGCCACATCGCCCGCGAGCCGCCCCGGCCTTGCGGCAGGTGCTTGACCGCGATGCGCCAGACGCCATCTCCCGGCAGGCCGATCAGTGAATAGTGGCGCGGCACCGTGCGGCGCTCGCCGACTGGCACCTCGACCGGCAGGTGGCTGCCCGGTGCGTAGGCGGCAGCGGCGCCATCGTCGGGCCGCAAAGTGAACTCGCGCACGGTGGGGCTGAGGTCGGTGATGTGGTCCACCGTGACGAGGTGGGTCTGCTGGCTGGCTTTCATGGCAACAAGCTCCCGCGGGGTCAGGCCGCACGAATGGGGATCACCGCGGCGCCGGGCCGCTGCTCGGCCGCGATCTGGCGGTCGATCAGGCGGCGCGCCCACATCGAACCCGCATCGATGTTCAGGTTGCTGAAGCGGTAGCCAGGGTGGGCGTCGATGGCGCGCTGCTGCGCTTCGAGGATCACCTCGTCCTCGCCGAACACGCGGGTCACGCCTTCGCGCAGCTCGGTGGTGATCTTCTGCTCGGTCAGCAGGTAGTTGCGCGAAAAGGCCCAGAAGTACAGGCAGGTCTTCTCCGTGGACGGCGTGATCGTGTTGAGCACGTAGCCGTTGACGCCCTGCCGCCGGTCGCTCTCGTGGCCCTCGGACGGGATCGCGCCCGTGCCCGCCTTCGCCACCCCCACGTCGATCGCCACGGTACACGGCGCCTCGAAGTGGATGATCTGCCAGCGATCGACCGGACCGGTGTAGCCATGCGCCTGCCGGATCTGCGAGGCCCAGAACGGCGGCGCTTCGATGCCGGACATCCAGCGCGTAACGGTGGCAGTGCGGTCGCCGTGTGTCGTGACGAAGGGCGCCTCGGCCACTTCGCGGTTTCCGATGGACGTGCCGTGGACAAAGGTCTCGTGCGTCAGGTCCATCAGGTTGTCGATCACCAGCCGGTAGTCGCAGGCCACCTCGATCAGCTTGCCATCGCCCGCCCAGGCGGGGTCGTGGTTCCAGTGCAGATCGGGCACCAGCGCGGGATCGGCGAGTGCTGGATCACCGGGCCAGACCCAGACGAAGCGGTGCCGCTCGACCACCGGATACGACGGCACACAGGCCGAAGGGTTGACCGTTTCCTGCGACGGCATGTGGGTGCAGCGACCCTGCGCGTCGTACACCAGTCCGTGGTAGCCGCACTCCACCTCGTCGCCCACCAGCCGCCCCAGCGACAGCGGCAGCAGCCGGTGCCAGCAGGCGTTTTCCAGCGCCACGGCCTCGCCCGCCGTGGTGCGGTAAAGAACCATGTCGCGGCTGGCGATGGTGCGGGGCAGCAGCACGCGCTTGACCTCGTGGTCCCAGGCGGCGACGTACCAGGCGTTCAGCGGAAAGGTGGCGGACATCAGCAGACTCCCTGTGCAGGGGCTAGGAAAAGGGTCTGAAAAAGGAACGGTCGGTGGTTGCCGCGACATTCTGGCCATTTGGCGTGTCCAGCACCACCGAAAGATCCCCCTTGGTTTCTTCCAGTTGCACCAGCGTGGCCTGCCGGGCACCGAGCGGGTCGCGGTGCTGCAGCGCGGTGAGGATGGCCTTGTGGCGCGGCAGCGAGAGCGCATGCGTGTCCGGGTGCTGGCTGCTGAGCTTGATCGACTCGCGCAGCGCCAGCGACAGCATGTTGCCGATGTAGGCCAGCAGCGCGTTGCCGGTGGCCTCGGCGATGCGGCGGTGGAAGGCCAGGTCCGGCTCCAGCAGCGCCTCGGGCGTGGGGGCGGCTTCCATCGCGGCATAGGCGCTGGCGATGCCGTCGATCGCGGCGTCGCTGGCGACCTGGGCGGCCAGCGCGGCGGCGGCTGGCTCGAAGATGCGCCGCACGGTCAGCAGCGTCTCGACGAACTCGCCCTGCGGTTTCGACTGGATCAGCCAGTACAGCACGTCCGGGTCCAGCAGGTGCCAGTCGCTCTGGGCGCGCACCGTGGCGCCGGCCCGCTGGCGCGACAGCACCAGTCCCTTGGCCACCAGCACCCGCGTCGCCTCGCGCAGCACCGGCCGGCTCACGTCGTAGTCGGCACACAGCGACGCCTCGCTCGGCAGCCGGTCGCCGGGCTTCAGCTCGCCCGAGACGATGCGCATCCCCAGGTCGCGCACGATGCGCCCGTGCATGCTTTTTCGGTCAGGCGGCTCGCGGTAGTGCGGGTCCGTGAACGGGGCTTTCACTTGGGCATCAACCCTTCTTCTTGTTGTACACGTCCACGAACACGGCGGCGAGCAGCACCAGCCCCTTGATGACCTGCTGGTAGTCGATGCCGATGCCGAGGATGGACATGCCGTTGTTCATCACGCCCATGATGAAGGCGCCGATCACCGCCCCCAGCACCTTGCCCACCCCGCCCGAAGCCGACGCGCCGCCGATGAAACAGGCCGCGATCACGTCCAGCTCGAAGCCGAGACCCGCCTTGGGCGTGGCCGTGTTGAGCCGCGCCGCGAACACCAGCCCGGCCAGCGCCGCCAGCACGCCCATGTTGACGAAGGTCCAGAACGACAGCCGATCGGTCTTGATCCCCGACAGCCGTGCCGCCTTCTCGTTGCCGCCGAGCGCGTAGAGCCGCCGGCCGACGACGGTGCGCTGCGTCACGAAGTCGAACAGCGCCATCAGCAGCGCCATGATGATCAGCACGTTCGGCAGGCCCTTGTAGGACGACAGCAGGTAGGCGAACAGCGCGATCAGCGCGACGAACACCCCTTGCTTGCCGACGAAGAACGCCAGCGGCTCGCCCGCCATGCCGTGCGCCGCCTGCTGCGTGCGCTCGCGCAGCTTCAGCCAGAACAGCCCCGCCGCCAGCGCCAGCCCGATCACCAGCGAGGTCACGCGCAACGTCTCGCCCTCGAACACGTCGGGGATGAAGCCCGAACTGAGGAGCTGGAAGGTGTCCGGAAACGGCCCGACCGACTGCCCCTGCAGCAGCGCCAGGCTCAGGCCCTTGAACACCAGCATCCCCGCCAGCGTGACGATGAAGGACGGGATCTTCATGAAGGCGACGAACCAGCCCTGTGCCGCGCCGATCAACCCGCCGCAGACGAGGCACACCAGCGTGGCCGGCAGGTAATGCCAGTCGTACTGCACCATCAGCACGGCGGCCAGCGCCCCGATGAAGCCCACCACGGACCCCACGGACAGGTCGATGTGCCCCGCCACGATCACCAGCAGCATGCCCAGCGCCATGATGACGATGTAGCTGTTCTGCAGGATCAGGTTGGTGAGGTTGAGCGGCTGCATCAGCGTGCCGTCGGTCATGACCTGGAAGAAGGCCATGATGGCGATCAGGGACATCAGCATCCCGTACTCGCGGAGGTTGTTCTTCAAGGCATCCATTCAGTGCGCTCCTGCTGACACGATCGATCGCATGATCTTTTCCTGACTCGCCTCGGCGGCGGTGAATTCGGCGACGAAGCGGCCTTCGTTCATCACGTAGATCCGGTCGCACATGCCGAGCAGCTCCGGCATCTCCGACGAGATCATCACGATGCAGCGCCCCTCGGCGGCCAGCCCGGCCATGAGGCTGTAGATCTCGAACTTGGCGCCCACGTCGATGCCGCGGGTCGGCTCGTCGAGGATGAGCACCTGCGGCTGCGAGAACAGCCACTTGCTCAGCACCACCTTCTGCTGGTTGCCGCCGGAGAGGTTGCCGACCGTCTGGTACACGTCGGCGCAGCGGATGCCCAGCGCCCGGCGGTACTCGTTGGCGACCGTGAACTCGCGGCCCTCGTCGATCACGCCGCGTCTGGAGACGCCGGACAGGTGCGCCAGCGTGATGTTGTGGTCGATGCCGTGGTCGAGCACCAGGCCGTAGCCCTTGCGGTCCTCGGTGACGTAGGCGATGCCGTGGTCGATGGCACGCTGGATGGTGGAGACATCGACCACCTGCCCCTTCACCCGCACCTCGCCGCGAATCCGTTGCCCGTAGGCGCGGCCGAACACGCTCATCGCCAGCTCGGTGCGCCCGGCGCCCATCAGCCCGGCGATGCCGACGATCTCGCCGCGCCGCGCCGTCAGGCTGACCCCCTTGACCACCATGCGGTCGGCGTGCAGCGGGTGGTGCACCGTCCAGTCGCGCACCTCGAACACCGTCTCGCCGAGGTCGGGCGTGCGGCGCGGGTAGCGGTCGGCCATCTCGCGGCCGACCATGTGGCGGATGATCTCGTCCTCGCTCGGCGGGGCGTCGCGGCAGTCGATGTGGTGGACCGTCGCGCCGTCGCGCAGCACCGTCACCGCGTCCGCCACCTTGGCGATCTCGTTGAGCTTGTGCGAGATGAGGATGCAGGCGATGCCCTGGCGCCGCAGCTCCACCAGCAGCCGCAGCAGTGCGTCGCTGTCGGTCTCGTTCAGGCTGGCGGTCGGCTCGTCGAGGATGAGCAGCTTCACCTCCTTGGACAGCGCCTTGGCGATCTCCACGAGCTGCTGCTTGCCCACGCCGAGGTCGTCGATCAGCGTGGTGGGCGACTCGGCCAGCCCCACCTTGTCGAGCAGGGCGCGGGTGCGGACGTGGCACGCCTGCCAGTCGATCACGCCGTAGCGCGACGGCTCGTTGCCGAGGAAGATGTTCTCGGCGATCGACAGCAGCGGCACCAGCGCCAGCTCCTGGTGAATGATGATGACGCCGACGTGTTCGCTGTCGGCGATGCCGCTGAAGGCGCGCGGCTGGCCGTCGAAGACGATCTCGCCGCTGTAGCTGCCGTGCGGGTACACGCCGCTGAGCACCTTCATCAGCGTGGACTTGCCGGCGCCGTTCTCGCCCACCACGGCGTGGATCTCGCCGGCCTGCACGCGCAGGTTCACGTTGTCGAGCGCCTTGACACCGGGGAACTGCTTGGTGATGCCGCGCATCTCTAGGATGGTTGTCACGGGGTGGGCCTCGTCATGTATGCCTCCTCCCCCCAGCGGGGGGAGGCCGGGAGGGGGGTTCCCCGCTTACTTGATCTGGCTTTCCTTGTAGTAGCCGCTGTCGATCAGGATCGGCTTCCAGTTCGACACGTCCACGCTGACCGGCTTGAGCAGGTAGGACGGCACCACCTTGACCCCGTTGTTGTAGGTCTTGGTGTCGTTGATCTCGACCTTCTTGCCGCTGAGCATCGCGTCGATCATGCCGCCCGTCACCTTGGCGAGTTCGCGGGTGTCCTTGAACACGGTCGAATACTGCTCGCCGCGCAGCATGGACTTGACCGAGGCGACTTCCGCGTCCTGACCCGAGACGAACGGGTACGGCTGCTTCGGCGTGCCATAGCCGACACCCTTCAGCGACGACAGGATGCCGATGCTCAGGCCGTCATACGGCGACAGCACGGCATGCACGCGGTCCTTGCCGTAGTAGGCGCTGAGCAGGTTGTCCATGCGCGCCTGGGCGACGGCACCATCCCAGCGCAGCGTGCCGACCTTGTCCATGCCCATCTGCTTGGAGCGCACCACCAGCTTGCCGCTGTCGATGTAGGGCTTGAGCACCGACATCGCGCCGTCGTAGAAGAAGAAGGCGTTGTTGTCGTCCGGCGAGCCGCCGAACAGCTCGATGTTGAACGGGCCCTTGCCACCGGCCAGATTCAAGCCCTTGACCAGCGAGTTGGCCTGGATCACGCCGACCTGGAAGTTGTCGAAGGTGGCGTAGTAATCGACGTTCTTGCTGCCCTTGATCAGGCGGTCGTAGGCGATGACCTTGACGCCCTTGTCGGCCGCTTTCTGCAGCGCGTTGGACAGCGTGGTGCCGTCGATCGCGGCAATCACCAGCACCTTGGCGCCCTTGGTGACCATGTTCTCGATCTGGGCGAGCTGGTTCGGGATGTCGTCATCGGCGTACTGCAGGTCGACCTTGTAGCCCTTGTCCTTGAGCACCTTGACCATGCTGTCACCGTCGGAGATCCAGCGCGCCGAGGACTTGGTCGGCATCGACACGCCAACGGTGCCCTTGTCCTGGGCGTGGGCGGTGCCGGTCAGCGCGAACGCGGCGACCAGGGTGGTGGCCAGCGTGGTCTTGAGCATCAGTTTGCGGTTCATCGTTGTCTCCTGTGGGGAATTGAACTTGAGCCAGCCGGGCTCAGCGGGTTGGAATTCAGCGGCCCCAGCGCAGCACCAGCGGATCAAGCCGGCGCGCCGTCTCGATCAGGCCGGCGCGGGTGTCGGGGTGCATCGCGGGCAGCGGATGGCGCGGCGCCTCGCAGGCGATCACGCCGCCCTCCTGCATCAGCGCCTTGCACGCGAGCAGGCCGCACTGGCGGTTCTCGTAGTTGATGAGCGGCAGCCACTGCGTGTAGAGCGCCACCGCCTCTTCGCGCCGCCCTGCGCGGTAGGCATCGACGATCAACCGGATGCCGTCCGGGTACGCGCCGCCGGTCATCGCGCCGGTCGCGCCCGCGTCCAGGTCGGGCAGCAGCGTGATGGCCTCTTCGCCGTCCCACGGCCCTTCGACCGCGTCGCCACCGAGCCGGATCAGCTCACGCAGCTTCGACGCCGCGCCGGCCGTCTCGATCTTGAAATACGCCACCTGCGCGATCTCGCGGGCCATGCGGGCGAGGAAGTCGGCGGACATCGGCGTGCCGCTGATCGGCGCGTCCTGCACCATGATCGGGATGTCGATCGCGTCGGACACGGTGCGGTAGAAGGCGTGGATCTGCCCTTCCGACACGCGCAGCGTCGCGCCGTGGTACGGCGGCATGACCATCACCATCGCCGCGCCCTGTTCCTGCGCACGGCGGCTGCGTTCGGCGCAGATCCGGGAGCTGAAGTGCGTCGTCGTCACGATCACCGGCACGCGGCCGGCGACGTGTTCGAGGATCGCCCGGGTCAGCGTCTCGCGCTCGTCGTCGGACAGCACGAACTGCTCGGAGAAGTTCGCCAGGATGCACAGGCCGTTGGAACCCGCGTCGATCATGAAATCGACGCAGCGCAACTGGCTGGGCAGGTCGAGGTCGCCGGACGCGGTGAACGTCGTCGGAACCACGGGATAGACGCCGGCATGGCGGGGTTTCAGCATGGGGTCACCTCAATGCGAATGGCGCGGCACCTCGGCCCCGCGGCACCCGACCAGGAAATCGAAATCACAACCCTCGTCCGCCTGCAGCACATGCTCGACGTAGAGCTTGCGGTAGCCGCTGCCATCGGCCGGGATGGGCTGGCGCGTGTCGGCCCAGACCGCCAGACGCGCTTGCAACTCCTCGTCCGACACCTCCAGGTGCAGCCGTCCGCCCGCGCAGTCCAGCTCGATCCAGTCGCCGTCCTGCACCACCGCCAGCGGCCCGCCCGCCCGCGCTTCCGGCGCGACGTGCAGCACCACGGTGCCGTAGGCCGTGCCGCTCATGCGCGCATCCGACAGCCGCACCATGTCCGTCACGCCCTGCGCCAGCAGCTTCGGCGGCAGGCCCATGTTGCCCACCTCCGCCATGCCGGGATAACCCCGCGGCCCGCAGTTCTTCAGCACCAGCACCGACTGCGCATCCACCACCAGCTCGGGATCGGCGATGCGCGCCTTGTAGTCTTCGAGGCTCTCGAACACCACCGCCCTGCCCCGGTGCTGCAACAGCGCGGGTGTCGCCGCCGACGGCTTGAGCACCGCCCCACGCGGCGCCAGATTGCCGCGCAGGATGCAGATCCCGCCATCGGCCACCAGCGGCTTGTCCAGCGGGCGGATCACTTCGTCGTTCCAGAGCGGCGCGTCCTGCACGTTCTGCCACAGCGTGCGGCCGTTGGCGGTGAGCGCGTCCGGATGGGGCAGCAGACCCGCATCGCCCAGCCGCCGCAGCACCGCCGGCAGGCCCCCCGCGTCGTGGAACTCCTCCATCAGGAAGCGCCCGGACGGCTGCAGATCGACGATCGTCGGCGTGCCACGGCCCACGCGGGTCCAGTCCTCCAGCGCCAGCTCGACGCCGATGCGCCCGGCGATCGCCTTCAGGTGGATCACCGCGTTGGTCGAACCGCCGATCGCCGCATTGGTGCGGATCGCGTTCTCGAACGCCTCGCGGGTCAGCAGCTTCGACAGGCGCAGATCCTCCTTGGCCATCTCGACGATGCGCATGCCCGACAGGTGCGCCAGCACGTAGCGCCGCGCATCGACCGCCGGGATCGCCGCGTTGTGCGGCAGCGTGACGCCGAGCGCCTCCGCCATGCACGCCATCGTGGAGGCGGTGCCCATCGTGTTGCAGGTGCCCGCCGAGCGCGACATGCCCGCCTCGGCCGACATGAATTCGTGGATCGAGATCGTGCCGGCCTTGACCTGCTCGGAGAGCTGCCACACGGCGGTACCCGAGCCGATGTGGCGGCCTTGATGCTTGCCGTTGAGCATCGGCCCGCCCGACACCGCGATCGCCGGCACGTCGCAGCTCGCCGCGCCCATCAGCAGCGCCGGCGTGGTCTTGTCGCAGCCGACCATCAGCACCACCGCGTCGATCGGGTTGCCGCGAATGGCTTCCTCCACGTCCATGCTCGCCAGGTTGCGCGTGAACATCGCCGTGGGGCGCAGATTTGACTCGCCATTGCTGAACACCGGGAACTCGACCGGGTAGCCACCCGCCTCGAACACCCCGCGCCGCACGCGCTCGGCCAGCTCGCGGAAGTGGGCATTGCACGGCGTCAGCTCGGACCAGGTGTTGCAGATGCCGATGATCGGCTTGCCCTGGAATTCGTGGTCCGGGATGCCCTGGTTCTTCATCCAGCTGCGGTACATGAAGCCGTTCTTGTCCACCGTGCCGAACCATTCGGCGGACCTGAGCTTGCGGGGAGGCGACGACATGGCGGGTGCAACGCGGGGACGCTGGAGTGGCAACGTCGCCATTAAAGTATTACTTTATTTGCGATGTTCACGGTACAAACCCTGAATCCATGCAAATCGCCAAAATTTAGTATGACTACATCGCTACCCCGATCGCCAACCCAGTCGCCACCACCATGTCCCCGCCCAAGCCCCGCCCTGCCCGCTTTGCCCGCTACCCCAGCCTGACCGACCGCACCGTGCTCATCACCGGCGGCGCCACCGGCATCGGCGCCACGCTGGTCCGCGAGTTCGTCGCGCAAGGTGCGCGGGTCGGCTTCATCGACATCGACGAGACGGCGGGCGAGGCCCTGGCCGCCACGCTCGCCAGCAAGGCGCGCACCCGCCACGCGCCGGTGTTCGTGCGTGCCGACGTGACCGACATCCCGGCGCTGCAAGCCGCCATCGCGTCCATCCGCCAACGCTGCGGCCCGATCGCCGCGCTGATGAACAACGCCGCCAACGACCAGCGCCACAGCATCGACTCGACCACCTCGGAGTCGTGGGACCGGGGCGTGGCGGTCAACCTGAAGCACCAGTTCTTCGCCGCACAGGCGGTGGCGCCCGACATGCGGGCGGCGGGCGGCGGCTCGATCGTCAACTTCGGGTCGATCAGCTGGATGCTCAAGCAAGGCGGGATGCCGGCCTACACCGCGTCGAAGGCGGCGGTGCAGGGGCTGACCCGCGGGCTGGCACGGGATCTCGGGCGGTTCAACATCCGCGTCAACACGCTGGTGCCGGGCTGGGTGATGACGGAGAAGCAGGTGCGGCTGTGGGTCGATGACGCGGCGAAGGCGGACATCTCGCGGCTGCAGTGCATCGACCGGCCGCTGATGCCCGCCGACATCGCCCGCATGGCGCTGTTCCTGGCGGCGGACGACAGCGCGCTGTGTACGGCGCATGACTTTCAAGTGGATGCGGGGATCGTTTGATGGACAAGCCTGAAGTCAATGCGGAAGTCACTGCGGAATTGCTGGTGGATGCGCGGGCCAAGCTCGGCGAAGGGCCGCTGTGGTGCCCGGTCGAGCAGGCGCTGTATTGGACCGACATCCAGTCCTCGACGCTCAGCCGCTGGCGGGCGGCGGATGGCGCGGTGCGGGTCTGGCCGATGCCGGAGCGGCTGGGCAGTTTCGCGTTCTGCGAGGCGCCGGGGCGCTTGCTGCTCGCGCTGGCATCGGGGGTGGCGCTGTTCGATCTGGCGCGCGGCGAGTTGCTGACGCCGATCATGCCGGTCGAGCCGGAGAACCCGACGACGCGGCTGAACGACGGGCGCTGTGATCCGCAGGGGCGCTTCGTCGTCGGCATCTACAACCAGACGCCCGACGAGGCGCCGATCGGCCATTTCTACCGCATCGGCTGCACGGATGGGGCGCTGAACGTCGAGCGCCTGCCGCTGCCGAAGATCGGTGTGGCCAACAGCCTCGCCTTCAGCCCGGACGGCACGCGGATGTATTTCACCGACTCGCCGACGCGGCAGATCTGGTGCGTCGATTACCACGCCGACGGGCGGCTGGGCGAGCCGAGGCCATTTGTGAAGCTCGGGGCGCACGAGGGGTATCCGGACGGCTCGACGGTCGATGCGCAAGGGGGTTTGTGGAATGCGCAGTGGCGGGGGAACTGCGTCGTGCGCTATGACGCGGAGGGGCGCGAGACGGATCGGCTGGCGCTGCCGGCGAGTCAGATCACCTGTCCGGTGTTTGGCGGGGCGGGGATGGACGAGTTGTTCGTGACCTCGGCGCGGGCGGGGGTGACGGCGGAGGAACTTGGGGGGGAGCCGGCGGCGGGGGGGGTGTTTCGGTTGCGGGTGGGGCGGCGGGGGGTGGGGCCGTATCGGTTTCGAGGGTGAGACTGGCTGGCTGGTTCGAGGTGCTGGCGCGCTGGGTCGCACTGGGACCAATCGCCAAGCGAATCGGGGTCGGATGGGCCTGTGCGTGAAGTCTTCACGCGCGAAAGTGACGTAAAAAACTATGCTCCCGAAACTTTGATGGCGTAGTGGGTTACGCCTGCTGTGCGGGCTTTTGGCCTGTTGTTACGGGAGTAGAACCATGCATGCCACACAAAAATATCAATTCCAGCGTGGACTCGCTTGTTGTAGCGGACAAGCTGATACGCGGCGTCTGGTTCGTTACGCCAGTAAAGTGTGATGCAGATATCGCGTTAAGCACTTATGGAAACTTGGCAAACCATCCTCCTCGCCATTGGCGGCAATACAGCAGTCCTTGCGGTACTCGGTTTCTTGGGGAAATCTCTTCTCGAAAAGCTAGTTGCTCGTGACACGAAGCGATTTGAGTCTGACCTAAAAGCCAAGTCCGACGCAGCGATTGAACACCTCAAGGGTGAATTGCAACTCAAGGCAGTCGAACACAAAGAAAGGTTCTCGCGCCTTCACGAGAAGCGAGCAACAGTCATTGCTGAGTTGTATGGCTGCCTAGTAGAAATGCTCTCGGAGGCAGAAAGCTTTTTCTCGCTCGTGGAGTGGGAAGGTGAGTCCAACAAAGCTGAGAAGCATCGCGTGGCAATGAGTAAGCTGGTCGAGTTCTTTCGCTTCTTCGATAAAAACCGCATTTACTTGCCTGAAGAACTTTGCGAATCTTTAGAAAATCTTGCAATGAAAGTCCACTCTCACATCATCAGCTTTGGCGTGTATGCAAGATATAGAGAAGAAGGTCTCAATGACCACATACGCGAGAACAAAGAGAAAGCTTGGAATGCAGGGTGGGATGCGATCAAGAACGAAGCCCCCAAGGCTCGCAAGCTTCTTGAAGAGCGATTTCGCGATCTCCTCGGTGCGAGCGCATGAGGGGAAACCTCGGGTGGCTGGCGAAGCCGCTTGAGTTGTCCTTTTCGTTCGTTAGACCTCAATAACAAACGATAACAACATGACTACCACTGCCCCCAAAGTCTTCATCTCCTACTCACATGACAACGAACCACACAAAGATTGGGTACTTACTCTTGCGACCCGATTATTAGAAAATGGAGTCAATATAGTTTTCGATCAATGGGATTTGACGCTGGGTAGCGACCTCCCGCTATTCATGGAAGCAGGCATAACCACTGCGCACAGAGTTCTAGCAGTTTGCACAGAAACCTACGTAGCAAAGTCCAATTCTTTGCGCGGAGGTGTTGGCTACGAGAAAATGATCCTCACCGCGCAAATGATGCAAGATATCGTCGCAGATCGTTTCGTTCCGATTATTCGGAACAACACACTGGCACAGCCCATGCCAACTTTTCTATCGTCTCGGGTCTTCATCGACTTTCGAGACGATCTGCAATACGAGGCCAAATACGCAGAATTACTGCGCGATCTCCATGGCCAGCAAGTAAAACCTCGCCCTCCACTTGGGACAAATCCTTTTGCAAAATTCCCCACGCTAACGGCACCAGTCGTGTCGTTTGGCCCAGAGCGCTATGTATCTCCTGCGCTCGCTGGCTCAGTCACGTTTGATTACTCCAACAACAACGGGAGATACGTTCTTGGAGCCGGTGACATGGCGTTTGAGACCGCCTGGAGTGGGGGAAGTAACACGTCAATTCATGCATACACAGATCCACCCAGCATCCGCTCCATTGCACTAGCACTCGATGCCAACGATGTCACCGAAATATCGGATGCCTCAAAATACGACACATCTTCGCGCACACGCTCACCACGTGTTGGCGAAGTGGTAATCTGGCAAAATACGGCCGGTTATTTTTTGGCCACAAAAGTGGAGAGAATTCAGCGCCGCGGGCACAGAAGTTCTGTCGATGAGATTAACTTCTCCTATGTCATTGCACCAAATAAATCAGCTTCATTTGCAACGTGAAGTCTGGCTGTCGGTTCAACGCGGACGGTTAACCTGGACTGCATTGGTCGGTGGTGTCTAGTCCAGTGCTTTCAAGGTGGATAAACATACAGCCCATCTAAGTGCTTGATTTTGCTCAGTGGGCGCTTTGCGACCGCGTCCGCAAAGCCGAACTTGACACAAGTTGATAAAAATGAACCACTTCTAAGCTGTTGATTTCATTGGGATTTTTCTGTCCTCTTGAAAGCACTGCATGTCAGAGCATCCGGTAGAGAGAATACTTGCATCCAATATGGCGCTGCATTCTCAACTGACCCCCCTGTTTGGTGGTGTGGGCGGTTTGTTGCTGCGCTTCGAGAGGGTGGAGAATCGGGCTGTTCCCCGGATGTTCCAACCCTTTGAGTACCAAGAACAAACCATGTACAACCTCGACAAGATTGCACAGCACACCACCTCGACCCTGACCCACTTAACCCGAGTTACCGCTGCGGTGGTGGCGACCATGCTGACCTCCGCACAAGCTGCGACGGCAGATGTACCGATGCAAGGTGCAATGGTGCTCGGTGCGGTGGTCGGTGTGGCGCCACTGGTGGTCGTGTACTTCGGATGCCGTACTGCTTATCGGGCTGTAGATGCTCGCGGCTGGCGCGTTGTAGTGTCTGTTTCATGCAAGGTGGTCGCCACGCTCGCAATGCTGGTCGCGGCGGCTGCGATCAAGGGCGTGCTTGGTATCGTACTACTTGGTCACCCCTGAGGGATACAAGAGGCTTTGTTGCATAAATAAAGTCTTTGAAATCAATAGCTTGCAATCACTCTAGAGCAGTTTTTAGGCCAATTTCCGGAAAAATCACTTCGAAGTCTTCGTAAGTCGTTGATTTCATGATAAATTTTCATTCGAGTTATGCA